>NZ_JCAUAU010000001.1:0-789468 GCF_059692135.1 Paenibacillus sp. J22R160
TTTTCCACCTGCAGGGGGAACTACGGTCCGCTATTATGCCACTTTTCAACTAGAAACATGCCGCGCTGGCCAAATAAGACCCTACAGTTCCGCTCGGATAGGAAATAGCTCGTTTTCCTGTGAATAGCGGACTCTAGTTCCCTCAAGTAAATCCTTTGCGGATTTCTCGTGAATAGGTCAACTAGAGTGCGCCTTGTTTCTCCATTAGCAGTGAGTTCCCCCTCACTAGCCAAACAAAAAGAGTCTGCCCAACCTCCCGCACGGGAAGGTTGGGCAGACTCTTTATTTTTTCACAAGCTTACGTTGTACACGTTTCCATCTTCGCAGCAAGATAAGTTCGCATAACCTGCTCCGCTTTTTGCTCCAGCAGCTCCTCGGTCCTCTCCATAGCTTCTTGCAGCGACATCGGACCATTGACGATACTATGGATGCTCGTGATGCCATGGTCATAAAGGGATTCCACACCGTCTCCAATGGAACCGCTCAACACAAAAACAGGAACGCCCAGCTTCTTCGCAGCTTGAGCAATGCCCATAGGAGCTTTGCCGGAGGCCGTTTGCGCATCTGTCCGACCTTCTCCCGTAAATACGAGAGTAGCTCCCTCCAAGTGCTGGCTCAGGTTGCTTTGCTCCATCACAATCTCAACGCCGCGCTGAACGGTTGATGGGAAAAAGGCTTGGAACGCGCCACCAAGCCCACCCGCTGCTCCTGCGCTAGGCAGATCGTGAACGGCTATGCCCGTATGCGCCTCGATGATATCCGCCCAATGACGGAGCGCTTCATCCAGCTCTTGCAACATCTCAGGGGTCGCCCCCTTCTGAGGGCCGAACACATAGGACGCTCCTTGCGGGCCGATGAACGGATTAACCACATCAGAGGCAATCGTAAAACTCGATTGACCTATCCTAGCATCCCAATCCGCGTCCTCGATGCGGCTGATCTTCGAGAGACCTAGCGCACCATGCGGAACTGGTTGTCCTTCAGCATCTCGAAGCGCTAACCCAAGCGCTTGCAGCATGCCGCTTCCCCCGTCATTGGTTGCGCTGCCGCCAAGCGCCAAAATAAACTTGCGATACCCGTTATCCAGCGCATGTTTGATGAGCTGCCCTGTTCCGTAGGTCGTCGTTAGCCATGGATTGCGCTGTTCCTCCGAGATTAAATAGAGCCCTGAAGCTGTAGCCATCTCAATGACACAGGTTTCATTGTCGCCAAGAACGCCGTATTCAGCAGTCACACTATCCAACAAGGGTCCGCTTACGGTAACGTTGATCTTCGTCCCCTGTGTCGAGCTAATGAGACTATCCACGGTTCCCTCGCCGCCGTCAGCCATCGGAACAAGCACCGAATCCGCATAGGATGCAGCCTTTTGAATGCCTTTCGCTATAGCAAGAGCAGCCTCTTTCGCGCTTAAGCTACCCTTAAAAGAATCAGGTGCAATGACAATTTTCACGGACGTCCCTCTCCCCCGAGCTTATTCTATTAAAGTTTGCTTATCAGCTTGTACAACGCATGTGTGCCGCTGTCTTCTTCACCGCTGGCAGCCAGCTGCTCATAGAGCGATTTGGCCAAGGCAAGTCCAGGCAGCTTCGCATTCATTTCTTCAGCCGATTGAAGTGCAATTTTCATATCTTTAATAAAATGTTTCACATAAAAACCAGGTGCGAAATTACCCGCAATCATCCGCGGTGCCAGATTGCTTAATGACCAGCTGCCCGCTGCGCCTGATTCAATGCTTTTAAGCACAGTAGCAGGATCTAGTCCTGATTTATCCGCATAAACAAGCGCTTCAACTACGCCCATCATATTGCTGGCAATGGCGATTTGGTTGCACATTTTGGTATGCTGACCGGCTCCCGCTTTCCCTTGATAGACGATATTCGTGCCAATCTTCTCAAATAGCGGCAAAACGGCGTCAAATGCATCGCGCGAGCCTCCCACCATGATCGATAATCTCGCTTCTTTCGCCCCAACATCTCCGCCTGAAACAGGCGCATCGAGTGAGAATAACCCGCGGGAACGCGCTTCATTCTCAATTTGTTTGGCAAGCTTAGGAGAGGACGTTGTCATATCGATGACATAGCTTCCTGGCTTGGCATTTTGCAAAATACCATTTTCGCCTAAATAGATTTCTTCCACGTCACTTGGGAAACCTACCATCGTAATAATCACATCACACTGCTGAGCTAATTGTCCAGGGGATTCCTGCCAATGTGCACCTCGATCCACGAGCTCCTGTGCTTTGGATTGTGTCCGATTGTACAGATGGACTTGATACCCCGCCTGCATAAAATGACCTGCCATACTTTTACCCATAACTCCCGTACCTACAAGTCCTACTACGGTTTGCGCCGGATTCATTGCCACGATAATAACCACCTCTCTAAATAAACACGCACTTCCAACCGAATATTGCGCAATTTTTCCCAATGCTACTTCTAAGTTATCATCCTCGTTCAGCGCGGTCAATGAAAGATGTATAACATCCGCAGGACTACATTGACAGACAAAGTACTCTTGATTATAATGTAAACCAGGAGGTGAGGGTCATCGTTGACTTGAAAATAACATCCGAGCTCATTCGAGGACATACCGATAGCATTATTCTTAAGCTTTTGATGTCAGGAGATAAATACGGCTATGAAATTTCAAAGCTTGTGCAAGTAACTTCTGGTGGAGAATACGAGCTCAAAGAAGCTACCATGTACGCCAGTCTCAAACGTCTAGAGCAGGAGGAGAACATTACATCCTACTGGGGAGACGAAACGCAAGGCGGCAGAAGAAAGTATTATCGGCTCACCGACAAAGGCAAGGACACATTTGATACAAACAAACGGAACTGGGAACATGCAAAAAGCATACTCGATTTATTCATTTAAGAAAGGTGGAATCATCCTTGCCTACAAAGCTTTCTGTTTATTTAGACGAAGTTTTCTCCAACTATGAGGACTTTAAACCAATTAGGGAGTTAAAAGAAGAGCTATATCATGATTTACAGGAAAGACTCAGCGATTTGCAAAAGGATGGCCTTGATGAAAAAGCTGCTTTTGAGCGGACAATCGCCTCCATCGGCGAAATCTCTGAGCTCATCGAAAGCATCCATGCAAACACAACGAAGCTGCAGCAAATCGTTGGCCTTGATTTTTCCAAACAAAATTTGCAAAAGTCGGATTTGAAAGCCACTCAGGTCCATGACGGGAAATTTAATTACAGTAACCTGCAGGACTCCGATTTTAGCTACTCGGACTTAACGAATGCTTCTTTTAAATGCAGCAATTTAGACCGTTGTAATTTTGATGGCGCTAATTTGACCCAAGCTAAGATTCAGAAATCCAACCTTAAGGGAGCCTCTTTTCGGAATTGCCTGTTTGACCAGACAGACTTCAGCTCTTCGGAGTTAATGGGGGTATGTTTGGATAACCTAACATTTACCGGAACTACGTTTCATCATACGGGTTTAAAAGGAACTTCTTTCCGCAATACCGTTTTTCAAAGCTGTTCGTTTAGAACCGATGTCAAAAAAACAATTTTTGACGGGGCTAAGATGGATAAAGGCACATATGCCTTATTAAAAGGCTTAAAAGCGAATCTCACTCACGTTACCATCATTTAATTAGAAAGCGGGGAATACCAACTTCATGTCAACTCCAACCAAAAATAAAGGAATAGGCATCGTGCTTGCCGGGCTTCTGCTAGGCATTCTGATGGCGGCGATGGATAACACCATTGTAGCTACAGCTATGGGTACCATCGTAGGGGAATTAGGCGGATTGGATAAATTCGTGTGGGTCACTTCCGCTTATATGGTCGCAGAAATGGCCGGTATGCCGATTTTCGGGAAATTGTCCGATATGTATGGACGCAAAAAGTTTTTCATCTTCGGGATTGTCGTGTTTATGCTTGGTTCCATTTTGTGCGGAACGGCAAATTCCATTATTGAGCTCAGTATTTATCGCGCCATTCAAGGGATTGGCGGCGGTGCGCTGGTACCGATTGCTTTTACCATCATGTTCGATGCCGTTCCTATTGAGAGCCGCGGCAAATTAGGCGGATTGTTCGGCGCTGTTTTCGGTATGTCCAGTATTTTCGGCCCCCTGCTTGGCGCTTATATTACGGATTATGTGAATTGGAAATGGGTCTTCTACATTAACCTGCCTCTCGGTTTGATTGCATTCATCTTCATCGCATTCTTTTACCGTGAATCCGTTGAGCATTCGAAGCAAAAGATCGATTGGTGGGGCGCACTGACGCTCGTCGGGGCCATCGTCTCCATCATGTTCGCGCTTGAATTAGGCGGCAAGAAATATGCTTGGGATTCATCGGTTATCCTTGGATTATTTGCCCTCTTCGCCGTGTTAGCGATCATCTTCATTTTCGTAGAACGCCGCGCTGCCGAGCCAATTATCTCTTTTGCAATGTTCAGAAGCCGGTTGTATGCTTCCAGCAATGCTGTTGCTATTTTTAGCGGCGCTGCCTTCATTACAGCTTCTGTGTATATCCCAATCTTTGTTCAAGGCGTACTTGGCGGAACGGCGACCAACTCTGGCCTAGTTCTGCTGCCTATGATGTTAGGTTCTGTTGTAACGGCAACAGGCGGCGGTTTCTTAATGACAAAAGTGAGCTATCGATCCATCATGATTCCTACAACCCTCATTCTAGCTGGAGGAATCGCCCTATTAACGACATTAACTCCTGAGACGCCGCGCTGGCTCGTGACGATCTATATGATTATCGTTGGTCTAGGTATCGGAGCTTCCTTCTCTGTTTTGAGCAATGCTGCGATCCATCTCTTTGATGCTAGGCAGCGCGGTTCGGCCTCTTCAACACTGAATTTCCTTCGTTCCTTAGGAATGACGCTGGGAATTACCGTATTCGGTATTATCCAAAGTCACGCATTTACTAGAAAGCTGACAGACGCCTTCGCTGGTCAAGGTGAGATGCCTGCTGGTATGGCTACAAGCGACCCGCATACCCTGCTTGATCCTACCAAGCGTATGGATATTCCAGGGCCTATTTTAGAAAAAATCTCAAGCGCGCTATCGTCTTCGATCGTTCTCACATTCGCATGGACCATCGTTCCGGCAGTAATCGCCTTCCTCTGTGCCATCGCGATGAGCAAAGAAAAACTCGATCCAACTCAGGAACAAGGCGCGGTATCGCATTAAAAGTCGTGAAGAAAGCCGCTGGCCCCAAAGTCATTTAATGACGAAGGAGCCAGCGGCTTTTTTGAATTTTGGGGCAGCCTTTTTCAAATTAACGGGAAATACTACCGTTGTTTAATTGGAGTAATGCTTCTCAAATTTGATTAACTGGAATTTCTCCTGTTAATGGGACTATTGAGCTTGTGAAGCATGGTATTCAGCGCTAATAAAAGGAGTTTTTCCAGTTATTTGGCAAACAAAGCCTGAATTTGCTTGAAATAACGGGAGGATTTCCAGTTGTTTAGAATCACGGTTATTATGGCGACTCTCTCTTTTACAATTTAGATCCCTTTAAAGCTGAACGAGTAGGCATACGTGCGATTGGCGAACAAGGTGAACTCCGGATGCGTTCTTGCGCCCCAGCTATCATCTCCGCCAACACCCATCTGCTTGTAATTCACACGCAGCACTACCTTCTCGCTGACTGGCAGCTTATACGGGTGGTCATGCGCTTCCAATTCCGAAGGCGAATACGGCAGAGCATTCAATTCGACGGTCGGCAGCCCCGTAATAAGGAGTCCACGACCTGCGCTATCCGTTAATGTTGCTGAGCGGACATCGGTTTTATTTCCGCATTCTTGCGGGCGCAAGTATGGAACGAATTGCTCCCGGACGGTTCCGCTGTGCAGTGCCAGCTTCGCTCCTGTCGCTCGGTCCCAGTGATTTTCGTGCGGCCCGCGGCCATACCAGCTTAGTTGCTGGAAGGAACGATCCAGCTCCAGCATCATGCCGATTTCCGGAATTTCAGGCAGGTTCGCGCCAGGAACAAGTTCCATGCGCACCTCCACTTCCCCATCCGGTGATGCCGTATACACTAACTTCACGGTTGAAGCTGGCGTTGTAGCAAGCTCATAATAAACGTGAACCTCTGCGCGGCCATCCCTAGCAGACTTCGCTTGCAAGGATTGCAGCTTTCTTCCGCTGCCTGCTTCTTGCCATGGCGCGCATCGCATAGGATGCTTGTTGCCGCGGTCGTTATCCGTGTGCGCTCGCCAGAAATTAGGCGCCGGGCCTGTCAGGAACAATTCGCTTCCCTCGTACAGATAGGAAGTGATATTGCCGGTTGCAGCATGGAATTGAAGCGAGAAATTGCTTCCTTTTAGCGTAATTGATTGCGTCGTGGAGGCAATCTGCACAGCGTCGAGCTCAGATACCGCTGCCGCTGACTCTGCTTGCGCGACCATGTCGGCATGCGCCCACGCCTGACGGACAGGCAGCAAGAACTGCTCCCATGCAATCTCATGCCCTTGGGAAGCCCATAAGGTATCTTGCTTCAATTGTAGGCTGATCGTGAGCACATACTCGTCATTCGGCCTGACAGCTTCATGTTGATCCAAATCGAGCTCAATTGTTGCCGTTTCACCAGGCTTAACCGTAAATTGACCGCTCCTTGATTCACCAGCAATGACACCATTGCGTTCGATCGTCCACGCCCAATTGAATTCGTTAAGATCCGTGAACAAGAATTGATTGGTTACAGCTACTTGACCTTTTGACAAATCAACCGCTGCAATTTTCACATTCTGATAGCATTTCTTCACTTCATGGATTTTCGGTGATGGCGTACGATCGGCGAAAATTAACCCGTTGCCACAGAAATTGCCATCATTCGGCGTATCCCCGAAATCGCCTCCATAGGCTTGATAAGTCACACCGTCAGGCGTTGTTGTACGAATGGATTGATCGATCCAATCCCAAATAAAGCCGCCCTGGAGAATCGGATACTTATCAAACAACTCCCAATATTTAAATAAATTACCGCAGGAATTTCCCATCGCATGGCTGTATTCACATAAAATAAACGGTTTCTTCGGTTTATTATTCGCATACTCTTCAATTTTTTCAATTTTGGAGTACATTTGACTTTCGATATCAGAGGACGCTTCAGAGCTCCGGCAGTGGAAGATCCCCTCGTAGTGAACGATCCTGGAAGGATCAGCCGCACGAAGGAAGTCATGCATTTTAATAAAATTATCCCCGCCCCATGACTCATTCCCGAGTGACCAAATCACGATTGAAGGATGGTTCTTGTCTCGTTGCAACATGGAATTCGCACGGTCCAGAACGGCCCCCGTCCATTCAGGCTTGCTGCCTGGTACTGTATCTCCTTCTTCCTCTTGGGCATAGCTCCACGACCCGTGCGTTTCAAGATTCGTTTCATCAATCACATATAGACCATACTGATCACATAGCTCATACCAACGAGTATTGTTCGGATAATGAGACGTACGCACAGCGTTGATATTAAAACGCTTCATCAGCAAAATGTCAGCAACCATGCTGTCATTGTCGACGCTGCGGCCGCGGTCTGTATCAAACTCATGGCGGTTAACGCCTTTGAATACGATGCGCTCGCCATTGATCTTCATCAATCCATCATGAATTTCAAACTTACGGAAGCCTACTTTGCAGCTCTCCGTTTCTAGCAGGGCTCCACTCTCGTCCTTCAAGCTCAAAACCAGCGTGTAAAGGTTAGGCTTTTCCGCGCTCCAAAGTGCCGGATTCTCCACCTTAACGGATAGCTCCACATCCTGCTTCAAATTACCGCTTACTTCAACTGTTGCGGATAAAGGAGCAGTCCACAACGGCTTTTGGTCGCTGTCATATAAGACAGCTACTACATGGCGCGATCCCGTTCCAAGGCCATCGTAGTTCGTAACCTTCGCTTGAATGCGCAGTTCCGCATGTTCAAAAGCATCATCCAATTCCGTTAACACTTTGAAATCCGCAATATGTGTGACAGGGGTGGCATATAGGTAGACATCGCGGAAAATCCCGCTTAACCGCCAGAAATCCTGATCCTCCAACCAGCTTGCATCGCTCCACCGATAAACCTCGACAGCGAGCTTATTCTCGCCCTCAACCAAGTATGGCGTAATATCAAATTCCGCGGGTGTGAAGGAATCTTGACTAAAGCCCACCAAATCGCCGTTCACCCATACATAAAAAGCCGACTCAACGCCTTGAAAGCTCAAGTAAATGGGCTGCTCCGCCCAAGATGCCGGGATCGTAAAGCTGCGGGAGTACGAACCGACAGGGTTATATTTCACTGGTGCATAAGGAGGCTTCAAATCTTCGTGACCTACCCATGGATAAATAATATTTGTATACTGCGGAAAATCAAAGCCCTGCAGCTGCCAATGGGATGGCACAGCAATGTCGAACCATCCGCTGCAATCATAGTCGTTCTTGAAGAACTCCTGCGGTCGTCCCTCTGCATTCTCAGCAAAATGAAACTTCCACGTGCCATTCAAAGATTGATAGAAGTCGGATGCTTCCCGAACTCCTGCGAGCGCTTCAGCTTCCGAGCGGAAAGGTATCAATGTTGCATGCGCTTCCAACCTGTTTAATTGAAAAATCTGCGGATTGTTATTCCATTCCGGGAAACCGTTCACAGGCGGTGTGTAGACATACTTATTAGCCATAGATTAGTACCTCACTTTGTTGGTGTTGTATAATTATCATCAACGATGTCTTTATTGTAACTGACAATAAACTCTTTTAAAATATAAGATACTACGCATGACATATTAAAAAATGAAAGAGATGACTCCGCTAATATGGCTATTGATTACAGGAAGTTTTTCGTCATCACCGAATCAGACCGCAAGCTGCCGCTGATCCTGGAAACGGTCGGCTATGAGCGCCAGCAGCTCTATTACAAGCGCGAGGACGGTTATCCCTGCTTTCACTGGCTTCAGACGATTGAAGGCGCCGGAGAGATCATCCTCGACAATCAATCGATCAAACTCGGCGAGTATCAAGGCATGCTGCTTGCCGCGGGCATTCCTCATGAGTACAGAGTTCTCTCCCCCAAGTGGTCGACTTGGTACCTAACCTTTGACGGCGCACTCGCCGCCTCCATCGTTTATGCTTTGGAGCTCCCGCTATCCACCCAGATTAGCTGGGGAATGGATACTCCTCTCGCCGGCATACACGAATATTTCTACGAAAAATATCGTTATAGCTATGACTTCACTGGCATGAACGGCTCGTTAGAAGTTTATCAATTTCTCACCTTGCTCAAAAAGCACGGAAACGTCAACAAAAGCGCCTCCTTCTCCCAAAGCCATGAGCGCTTATTGCCGCTCTTATTTCAATTGGAGCAAAACTTCGGTTCTGCCGATGTCGGTCTTACCTGGATGTCGGATGAGTTAAGCCTCAGTCCGCAGCACGTCAATACGCTTTTCCGCAAAGCATTTGGCCTTTCCCCTTATCAATATCTGCTGCAGCTTCGGCTTCAGAAGTCGAAAGAGCTGCTCATTACCGGACATAACTTGACGATTAAGCAGATCGCGGAAACAACGGGCTTTCTTGATGCTTCGCATTTCATTTCAACTTTTCGCAAATCCGTTGGTTTAACTCCTGACGTTTTCCGGAATCAATATAGTAAAAATCAAATAGAAAAAGGATAGAACGAGTCGCCTCGCCTATCCCATAGGATACATCGCTTATTTGTGATTTTAATGATTAGGTACAAACTCACTATGAACTTCAATCAATTTTCGGACGAAAATCTCAAAGTCATTTTTACTAGAAGAAAATTTGAAATCGGTTACACCAGTGTTGAAATCAATAACGGTGAGCGCCACGCGGTTCAACGGGTATTCTGGGATCGGCTCAGAGGCAAGAGTAATATTTTTGAAAGGGTAAATAGACGTTTCACCGTGTAAACGCAGCACAGTCAGATGATCATCTCTCAACTCCAACGAAATATGTTGATCAGAATCAGTGAAACTTTTCAGTGTACTCATCCTTTATCAATCCTCCTCTTGTCCTCTATTTTACTCTCAAATGGTAAGATAAAGAAGCCCAAAATAAAAAAAATCTTCCTATTTATTTCCTGTTTCACAGATCGCGATAGCGGGTAAATGAATATAGGGCTGAACGCCGCTCTAACTACGCTACGGAGGTGCAGAACATGAGTACAACGATTTTATTATCTGAACGAACAGGTCCCGTGAAGAAACTGAGAGAACAAGGTCAAGTTCCCGCTGTAGTTTACAGCTCTCGTATGGATTCCGAACATGTCACCGTCCCGGAAAAAGAAATCCGAGCATCATTGAAACGCAATCCGCATGCCATCTTGCATGTAGCCTTGCCCTCGAAATCCAAGGAATCGGTTATCATCCATCACGTCCAAAAGGATACTCTGACAGGTCAATTGCTGCATGTTGACTTTTTGCAAATTGATATGAAGGAAAAGCTAGATACAGCGATAGCTGTCCATTTTATTGGAGAAGCCAAAGGCACGAAGGAAGGCGGCATTCTTCAAGTGGAATCGCATGAAGTTATGATACGATGCATGCCAAACAAGCTGCCGGAATCCCTTACGCTAGACATAAGCAAACTGAGCATTGGTGAACATCTCACCGTTGCCGACCTCAAGACACCCAAGAACGTTGAGGTTCTCTCCGATCCTGAGACCGTTCTTGTCACAATTCTCGGCATACAGAAATTGGATACGGCCTCTGAGGCTGATGCACAAGCAGAAGCAGCTGCCGAATAAATGTGTCAATGAAAACAGACTCTGCGCAGTAGAAAGCGCTAGAGTCTGTTTTTTTAAGCTTTGCCATATGCATGCATCTGGCTGCTCATCACTTGCGAAACGATTAATTTATGTTTTTCGGCCCTAGCTACAATCACTTGCAAACTATTGCGTATTTCTACAGCTTCATCCAAATATTCCTTATCACCAAAAATCTCATAGAGCCTCATATAATCATTATACTCGTCTAACCATTGATCGAAGTAAGAAGATGTCATAATCTATCACTCCCTTAAGTCAATGATAGAGCATAAACATTAATTTTTTATTATAAACATATTAATTTTCTTCTTCCTGTTGCAAACCTGTTCCGCAAATGATGAGGATAGTCACAAATAAAAGCACCCCGAACGCATCCCACCACATGCTTCCCACAACGTTTGGAAGACTCCCAATAGCGATAATAAGTACAGGACAGAACCACAGCATT
Organism: Paenibacillus sp. J22R160; assembly: GCF_059692135.1. NCBI lineage: Bacteria > Bacillati > Bacillota > Bacilli > Caryophanales > Paenibacillaceae > Paenibacillus > Paenibacillus sp. J22R160. The sequence continues at coordinate 11,177 of NZ_JCAUAU010000001.1, forward strand.
TTTTCTAATTTACCACGAATTGCTTTTCGTCTTTGCAAGATGTACGACCCCTATATGCTGCAGTATGTTGTTTAGACCTGACATCGTATACTCTTCGGAGTTTGTCCAACATTTCTGTCCGTCCGACATGCTGCAAGATCAATCCAATTTGTGGAAAAGATATTTATTTACAAACCGATGGTCGGTATTTATAATGAAGATATCACATTGAGCTGGAAAAGGAGTGAAGTTGTTGAAACAAGAGGAGCGCAGACAGCAAACAACGGGAGTTCTGCTAACATCAACCAAAGAGCTCATCCGGGAAAAAGGGTGTGAAGCTATCACTATGAAGGACATCATGGACCGATCCGGCCTGTCCAAAGGTGCCATTTTCCATTATGTGAAAAGCAAAGATGAAATCTTCGCCTGGGTGCTTCAGGAGCGGCTGGATGCGACCAATGAACGTTTTCAGGATGTTGTACAACAAGGCGGCGCTACGTTCGAAGGGCCTATGCAGAAAATTCTTGAAAACCTCCGAGCATTGGATGATGCGCACGAAGTGACCAACAAAGTTTTGATTTACTTGCTTGGAAAAGAAGAGCAGACAGCCGTTGCCGAGACACTCAAGCTATATTACGAACGCTCCGTGCAGGTATCTAAAGCATGGATCGTTACTGGCCAATCGCACGGCGTCATTCCGGATTCGGTGGATGCCGATAAAACAGCCGATTTATTTGTTCTTCTTTCCCTTGGATTACGCGTCCGTTCTACAATCCCGATGGTCACGGCTGGGTTTCAAATCGAAGATTTCGCCGGGTTGATGACGCAATTACTGAAGAAATAGAAGGAGGACTTAAGATGATTCCTTTGTATGCTTTGATTGTCTCTTATGTGATATTTTCGGTGCTCGGATTGCTCGGATTATCCCATTTCCAAGGCTGGCATACGCCTCTGCAAGGAGCTGTCGCCGTCATGCTGCTTCTAACTGCCTCCGCTCATTGGGGGAAAAGAAGGCCTGACCTGATCCGCATGGTTCCTCCTGCATTCCCGAGACCTGACCTCATTGTCACCGTCACGGGTTGGTTGGAAATCGCGGCTGCGATCGGCATCCTGTTTCCGGCTGCGTCCCGGGCTGCCTCCATCTGCTTGATGGCGCTGCTCGTCGCGATGTTCCCTGCCAATGTGCGGGCGGCCCGCAACAAATTAACGATTGGCGGCGCGCCTACGCCTACTCTGCTGGTCCGCACGGTTTTGCAGCTTGTTTATCTAGCTGCGATTTTTTTGGCGGGCTGAAGGGTGTGGCTGCAGGAACTATTGGCGGCCGCGCAGCTAGTAGCTTCCGATGACCGATCAAATAACCTAGCGACAATTCCGCTAAGGCTTTTCTTAAGGGAACTGTGGTCCCTTATTCAGAGGAAAACGAGCCTTTTCTTCTTCGAGCGGAACTGTGGGGTCTTATCTGGCCACCGCGGCACGTTTATCGTGGAAAAATGGTGAAATAGCAGACCGTAGTTCCCTTTGGAAGTGGAATACAGGCTATTTCAGGGGAATAGCGGCCTGTAGTTCCCAACTAGCCTGCAGGAGAAGGATTGATCACTTCATTAAAAGCTTGTCTTTTATCAAGCCAATCTCTTATAGTAAGTGCAGTTAGTGACAACAAGGAGGCGAAATTCGTGAGCAAAACGATTACTGCGACAGTCCGTGCTTACGCCATTGACGACTTTACGAATCATTTTCTGGCGAATTATCCCGTGCATTGTGAGCTTCGCAAATCGCCGCTTCATCAACACCTGCTGCATGCTCATAATGGATACGAATTTTACTTTGTGCTCCAAGGGACGGGTTCTTACATTGTCGGCGATCAATTGTATCCATTGCATGCCGGCACACTGACAGTCATCCAACCAGGCGTTATTCATCGTTCATTTCATATGCTAGACAAGGATTTCCACAGGTACGTCCTTTCCATTGATGAATCTTATGTGGAAGGGCTCCACGCGCTTTGCCGAACGACAGACTTGTCGATCTCCAGATTATTAAAAGCGATGCATCCCGAATCGAGCCATCACTTCTTAACTGTTCAGCAGCTGGATCAGCTTCAAATGCTGCTTGCTGAACTAGAACAAACGCTCAAAGATAAGGAGCCGCATTTCGAATTAAATGTGCTGAAATGTCTGTCAGAATTTTTCCTCCTGCTGCTTGGCCTGCATAACGAGGCTGCAAATTCTGGCTCCCATAGGTCGGAGGATGAACAGCTGATCGGTAATGTGCTTTCCTATTTGATTGCGCATTATCAAGAGGAATTGCATGTCGACGACCTGCTTGAGCTTTTTCCCGTTTCGCGCTCCCGGTTGTTTAACTTGTTCAAGGAAACCACAGGCAGCACGATGAAACAGTTCCTCTCTGATTATCGATTGAATAAGGCGAAACGGCTGCTGGCAGAAACGGACCTCCCTGTCACCGAAATCGCAGCGGCTACGGGTTTTGGCGATATCTCGCATTTTTTTAGCGTGTTCAAAAAAGGCACAGCTCGCACTCCCAAGCAATATCGCAAGGAAACAGTAAGCGCTGTTCGAGGGTAATTTTACAACATCAAACAAAACAAGCCAGAAAGTCTGCTCAGACCTTCTGACTTGTTTATTTTATTTGAGTGTCCGAAGCAAGGAGTTAGGAAGCTGTGCAACGGTGCCTCGGTACAATTCGCCGGTTTTCCCTGGTCTGGTCGGCAGTGTAATCGACATGCGGTTCTCGCCATGCCCAGTCTCTGCCGTAATAGCTCCCTCCTGCGGCGTAAGCTCGACCTTAGGCGGCTGCTGTTCCTCGCCTAAGGAGAGCATGAACATCCACACGGCTTTTTGCAGCTCGTGGAAATCAAAATCACGCGTTATCCCCGCATAGATCACATAGTCTAAATTCAAAGCGCCTGGCTCTCGCTCCACCTTCGCTTCTAATGCCCCATAATCCGATTCTTCAAGAATCGCTTCCAAGTTCAACCTAGTCGTGCCGATAACGGTCTGCAGCCTTTTCCCTTCCTGAACGGTTGGCAGCTCCAATTGTTCCACATCGCCGCCTAAGGCGATTCGGATTCGCAGGTCACTCGCTTGGAATCTTCCGTTAATGATGTCCAGATCCTGATGCCAAGCGCCATTATCAGTGGCTAAATTAAACCCGTACAGGATCTCGTCGCGAGACTGGACCCCTGTGAAGATCGCCGAACAGAAATCTTTGCCGTCTTTTAAAAACTGCAGCAATAAGGAAACCTTCCTTCCGCTGCCGGCATCAATAAAGCCGATCAGGTTCCGCCGCTGATTCCACATACTCCCATGGGTATAGCTGCCCAAGGTAAATCTCTCATTTTGATACGTTGTCGCATAGCACTGATAACCTGTCTCAGACTCCATCAGCGTAGGCTCTGTGAAGTAGCGTTCCTCCGCTGTTTTGAAATACGCCTTATAGTGATTTGGGCAGCTGATGCCCTCTATGTCTCCGCTTTGATCTTCGCTAAGTGCTGCGTTTAAAAACTTGCGATCCCGTTCCATTAACATCGTATTATACGTACGGCTGTACGGGCCGCCCCACTCCTGCGTGCTAGCATGGTAATGTCTAGCAATCATGCGCCAAGCAAGATCTAGCAGCTCGCTTGCCATCGTGATGGCTTCAGCAGTACTGGTGTTTTTATATATACTGTATAGTTCCTGAATGGCAATCGGCGTGTAGCATGGACTGTTATACTCAGAAAATGCACCGATACCATTCGTGAACTCATAAAATCGCTTTAAACGTTGCAAACCGTAGTCCCGAATCTCTTCATCCTGAAGTGCTTCTCCGCCTCCTAGCGTGACAAAAGCTCCCATAATGGCAATATTCGTGTAGTGCGGTCCTACATTACGTTTAATAATCGCTTGGCACGCATGAAAAACGGATTCGCGAACTTGCTCCACCACATCTGTCGGCAGCAGATCCGCGTACAACTTCAAGATTAAAACAAGCTTTTTCCCGTGGAAATCCGCCATGTTCCAATCCGGGCGATCCATTTCATCGAGCGTTTCCTCAAAAAAATAAGGCCAAATCCCATACGTACCACGCGATGCATCTTTGTCCTGCAATGGAAGAAGGACTCGCAAAATATCAGCAGCCCTTTCAATTCCAGCCTTTTCCCCGTGCTGCAGCAAAGCAAACGCATAGCTCATCGATGGATACAAAGCCAGCACCTCTGGATGCGACTCTCTTTTCAAGGCTGTATGATAAGTCGCCGTCAAAGGCATCTGTACCAATTTTTTTGCCGGGACATATGCGTTTTCCCATACTTGCAAATCTTCTATCAAGGTTGCTTTACTCATGATCTCTATCTCCTTGATTCCGACATGTGTCTGCTAGCAGCATGAGCACAAGTCCTTGCCCGTACAAAGTCGGGTACTGCGGAATCTCCTGGTAAGCTGCAATGCTTTTCATCACAGGAGTGCCACCAGATACGCCAGCAACTACACCATCCTCCGAAACGGAGGAGAGTACTGCAGCCAACGCCCGCTTAGCTGCTGCCTGATATCGGTCATTTCGCTCGATGAGACCGAGGTCCATCGCCTTCCGAATGCCATAGCCGATTCCTGCACTGCCGGAAACCTCCCGGTAAAATTCCGGATGATCCATAACTGTGCTCCACAAACCATCTTTTTGCTGATAAGCAATAAGACCGGCGATCAAGCGCTCATATCTCATTGTGAGTTCATCAGGAATAGGAACGAGGGGGGCGATTTCCTTCACGATCAGCGGAATACCTGCCGCAACCCACGCATTCGCTCGTGTCCATCGTGCAGCTGACATATGGTCGGCGGAGTCGCAGTTCCACCCATGGAACAGCACACCGCTGCTCTCATCTTGCAGCACGCTGAGATGAATGAGCACTTGCTGCAGCGCCTCCTCGGCATATTTCGTGCTCCCAACAAGCGAAGCGGTCCGGGCCAAGAACAATACAGCCATAAAAATCGTATCTGCCCACACCTGCTCTGAGAATACCGCATTTTCCGTCACCGTGTGCTCAAAGGCCATCTCTCGCGTACGAGGTGCTTCGTTGATCATCCACTCGGCGATCCGGATCGCTTCATCCCTGTACCATACGTCATCCTGAAGCCGGCTAAGTGCAGGGAAAATAGCAAACGGGGCAATGGAATTAATAACCTTCGTCCCTTTCGCCTTCTCCTTATTCTGCTCGACCCAATCCTTCAAATAAGACAGCACTTCGGGTTTACCCGCGGCTTCATAATACTCAAGCATCGCGATCAAACCTACACCCGGCACCCAATCCCAATGTTGGATATCCATGCCCCAATTCCCACTGTGATCTTGTATCATTTCCTGCCAAACCTTTTGCGCAGTGTTTGAGATCGTCAAGAAAATTCAGCTCCTTTTTATATACACAAGCCCATAAGAATATGGTTTATAGAACCACTTTACCATCTATAAACGCATAAGGGCTTGGGCTTCTGTCTTAAAAAAGTGGGGAAAAGTCCAGAAGTCCCCTATTATTTGGGGTTGGATCGGTTGGCGGATTGGTTCGTTGGACGAAATCCAATGAACACAGTGATTTGAAAGCTCGATTAGCGATCTTATTGGATGAAATCCAATGAGATCAGTGAATCGTGGTGCTGTAGCGCCAAATATGGCAGTCCCATTGGATTTCTTCCAATGAAATGAGCAAATTAGGTGCGTGATTGGCGTTTTCATTGGATTTTGTCCAATGGGGCTAAGCTACTCCTAATGCTGCAATGTTGTTTCCAACGCTGTAACGTTGTTTTTCAACGCTAACGCGTGCTTTTCGCCGCTTATCTCTCGCTGGGTGATCAAACCACACTAATCTCAAGCGTGCTTGCTCAAAATCCCATCCCCCACAACCTCCCAAACACAAAAAAGGCAACCTTCGGTTACCCCAAAAAGACATTCTTAGATCAAAAAAAAGACCGAAGATAATATCTTATCCTCAGTCCCATCCTCGGTCCCATCTTTTATGCTTGGTATTTGCGTATAAATGCAATGGCGCTAGCGATATCCTTCTCCGGCTGCTCCCCAACTTCGCGTTCAATCGTCAAGTAGCCTTTGTAGCCAATGTCACGCAGCGTTTGGAAGTAACGCGCAAAATCAACATTCCCTTCGCCTAGCGCAAGCTCGCGGTAATACGGCCCGGACGTTGCAGCCTCGGCGATTTGCTCATGACTCATCGGCTTGTAGCCTAATGAGCCGTATACTTCGCGCGGATCAGCTTGACGCAAGCGGACACCGTCTTTTACATGCGTATGGACGATATAATCTTTCAGAGTGATAATACCTTGAACAGGATCATCGCCTGTAACCATGACCATATTCGCAGGGTCGAAGTTCACTGAAACTCCGTTGGTAGACAGGGAATCCAGGAAGCTTTTCAAATGCGCAGCAGGTTCTGGACCCGTTTCGATGGCAAAGTAAGCGTCTAAGCTTTTGGCATATACCCCTAATTCCTCACATGCCCGGTGCATCGTCTCATAGATCGGATCGTTCGTTTGATCAGGCACGACACCGATATGCGTTGTGACAACTTTGGTCCCAAGCTCAACGGCAAGGTCTAGAATACGCTTCGACTTCTCGATTTTCTCCGCATTCACAGAAGCGTCCTGGAAACCATGCCCACCCAAATCCCCGCACAATGCTGAGATTTCAAGCCCAAGCGAGGCGATGTAGTCTTTCAGCTCCTTGCGTGCTCCGGGTGATAGATTCGCCGGGTCCATCTCGCCTGAGACTGCGTAAATCTGCACGCCATCTGCACCAAGCTCTTTCGCTTTCTTCAAACCGTCCCGCACGCCAAGTCGGAGACTGTCCACCATGATACCAATTGGATTCATTCGAATTGTCAACACCTTTCACATAGCTATGAATCTCTACCTATTCCATATCTTCCCATAATCTTTTAATGTTTTGCAACCCTATTAACGTTCCGGTTCTGCACTCTTCCATGCCTTCAAACTCCAAGGAAATGTAACCGTCATAACCAGAGTCTTTGATAACGCGGAGCACTGCTCTCATATCAATATCCCCGTGTCCCACAATAGCGCCGCGCAAGTAATTACCTTGCAAGGTTTGGAACCAGCCTTGACCTGGATTTTGGTGAGACGGACGCAAGTAAAAATCTTTGATATGGACCATTGATGCATAGGATATGTTATTTTTCACGGCTGCAACTGAGTTCTCGTCAGCGCACATGAAATTACCCACATCCAATGTCGTCCGGAAATTCGGACGGTCTACGGCTTGGATTAAAGCTTGAACCCGGTCACTGTGCTGAACAAAATACCCATGGTTTTCAACACTTGTCGTAATACCGTAAGTCAGGGCATAGTCGGCAATTTGACGGCAGGCTTCCGCCATACGATCTAGCTGCTTATTGAAATTTGCAATCGAACGGTCCGCGCTTTGCGCGACATCGTGCCGCATCTTTTTGACGCCAAGTCTCGCCGCAAGATCAACTTCACCTTTTACCCGCTCAATTTCCTTATGGTAAGCCTCTTCGGAATCCGTTAGGAAATTAGCGCCAATCGCGTAATTGGAAATTTCGATGCCGCGTGATTCCGCCTTCTCGCGAATGCGATCCGCCAATTCAAAATTACCGGGTAAATCATAGCCCAGCGGCACGATTTCAACATGCTCACCGCCTTGATCTGCAATCCAATCGATGACCGCCATAATATCCATTTCGCCGGACTTCAGCGCTTGAAATAAACTATACGTACTAACGCCCAATTTCATGTGAGTACCTCCATGCTAGTTTCTACCGGACTATAATTTGATTTCTTGGCCTTTTGCAGCCGACTCATAAATGCCGCACAACATTTTCATCATGTTAACGCCGTCTTCAACAGGACTTATCGGTGTACTGCCCGTTTGGCAGCTCTCGATGAAGTGATTAATTTCATTTTGAAAAGCTTGCGGCACGTTAATTGATTTCGCATCTGTTTGTGGGGACATATTCAGAATCGTATCGTTCATTTCCGTTACAAAAACAAGCTCAGGCTCAATTTCCACGCCACCCTTGTCCCCATATAGCTTAACAGCGATCTCATCCTTTTTGGCATGCAGCGTGAAGCTGACATCAACCAGCAGCGATGCGCCATTTTCAAAACGAATCAATGCATTTGCCATGTCTTCAACCGTATTGTGATCAACATCATAATCAGCCGCTTTATAAAAGGAGAGATTGCGAACATTCGCGCGGTTCCCGAGCTTATTATACGTATTCCCGCTGACGGAAACCGGCTTCGGTCTGCCCATCATATACCAGCATAAGTCGATGACATGCACGCCGATGTCGATCAGAGGTCCGCCGCCAGAACGTTCCGTATCCGCGAACCAACCACCAGGATTGCCTAAACGGCGAAGACAGGATGCTTTTGCATAATAAATTTCACCTAAATTATCTTTGTCTATGAATGATTTGACCAGCTGAGCATTGGCATCATATCTACGGACAAAGCCTACTTGCAGCGTTTTCCCTGTTTCGCGGACAGCGTCTTGAATACGCAGCGCTTCCTCCACGGTTTTACAAAGCGGCTTCTCTACGAGAACGTGTTTGCCTGCGCGCAAGGCCGCAATACTTATCTCAGCATGTGTATTATTCCATGTACAAATACTAACAGCATCTATCTCTGGGTTAGCGAGCAATTCGCGATATTCCGTGTAGATGTGCTCCACGTTATACTTTGCTGCTTTATCCTCAGCTCTCTGGCGGTTAAGATCGCACACAGCGTACAAATTAGCATTTGCCTGTTTCGCGTAGGACTCGAAATGCATTTCGGAAATCGAACCTGCTCCAATTACACCAATATTCAACTTGTTCATGCTCATAGCAATTTCTTGCCTCCCTTGGTTGTCTTATAACCTTAGAATAACATGGTTTTTGCCTAGGTTGAATGTATAGGATGAGCAAGTGCATGGACTATTTGTTCAAAATAAAAAAGACCCCGCGCCAAATGAAAGCTGCGCCAGGTCCATTTCTTAACTCACGTCGACACCGTTTTCGAGTCCGTCCGGCGCCCTTGCTCTTTTAGCATAAAGCATATATTCATCAGGCCAAATAGTAAGAAACAAATCCAAGGAAGAGCGCGCCAGCCAAGCACCGTCCCCAAATCGTACAAATAACCGCCTCCTACATTACCAAGCATAGCGCCAATGGACAACGCTAAACTATTGAAACCGAAATAGCTGGCTATGCTCCCGCTCCCTGCAAATTCAGATACCATCGTATTCATCATTGGCTGCAGAAACACTTGTCCGATCATGAACGCGATAACCCCTGCATAAATCCCGATCATAGACCCCGTCATCCCGATGGTGAATAGCCCTGCAGCAAGAAGCAATGTTGCGAGTGACAGCACGCCGAAAGGCTGCATTTTCGCTTGGCCGAGCTTGGCAAATGGCACCTGCAACAGCACCATTACGATGGCTCCGCATGAGTAAATCAGTCCGATATTGGCACTCGGCGCAATCTGATTCACGCGGAACGGGACAGCGATATAGAGTTGTGCGACGAGCGACCACGCTATCATGGTGAACACCATAAAGCGGCGGAAGGCACGGTTTTGAAGCACTTTCTTCATCTGCGGCAGCATTCGTGCGTCCTGCGGTTTTTGTTCATTTGTAATTTGCGGCAATAAAAGTAGACTTAAGAAAAAGGAAAAGACAAAAATCAGCGTCGCCGTCAAACTCACATATTTAAAATGAAATCCCATTAAAAGTGCGCCTAGCACAGGCCCCACAACAAACCCCATGTTGCTCAGCATTTCACGAATGGCATACACGGTCATCCGATTGTGTGGTGTCGAAAGTGCTGCATAGTACGCATAGCTAGCGGGTTGAAACAGTGCTGCCCCCAAACCGGAAAAAAAACAAGCAATAATCAAGCCTGGCACATGATCAACGAAGCCGAACATCCCAAAACCAAACGTCCGAATAAACAACCCGATCAGAATCGTCCGCTTATACCCCAGCCGATCAGCCAATGTGCCGCAAAAGGCAGAAAGACCCTGCTGGCTAAGGCTGCGAATTGCCGAAATCACGCCAACGATCGTCACACTTAGCAGCAAATCGTGCAGCAAGTACGAAGCGAGCAGCGGAATCATCATATAAAAGCCAACCGCCATGCTGAACGTATTCATAAACATGACCCAAAAGGGCAGCTTAATGTCCGTAAGCTTTGTCCAAAGATGCATCATCATGATTCCTCGCTTCCGCCCTCCGATGTGTCAATCTCAACACGATACCTGATTCTGAGCGGATTGCCTAGGGACTTTCTTTATGTCGACTTGGGTATATTATTGCTGCCAATTTTGATATACTCAAATGACCAATCAAACAAACAAGAACAAACACAAATGCACGTTGCAACTTTTTTGAAAAAAAGATAGAAGGCGGGAGAATGATGTTATCCGAGGTTAGACATTCCAAAATCATCGAACTGCTGAATCAGGCAGGTTCAATAAAGGTATCTGAGCTGAGCAAAGCCTACCAGGTAACTGAAAAGACGATTCGCGAGGATTTAGAGAAATTAGAGGCTTCCGGTATTTTGAAAAGAGTGCACGGTGGAGCCGTTCTCGTAGAAAGCTCGAATTCGATGCTGCCCATTCATAAACGAAGGGTCAGGCAGCAGGCTGAAAAAGAACAGATCGCCGCAGAAGCTTATCAATGGATTGAGGACGGCCAAATCATCCTGCTCGACGGAGGCTCAACGACATTGGAGCTTGCGAAGCTCATCCAACACCGCGTTTTAACCGTGATTACGAATGATACCAAGATTGCCGGCACCTTAGCCGAAAGCCATCATATCGAGCTATGCCTGTTAGGCGGATACCGCCGCAAAGGCACTTATTCGATCATCGGGCCTAGTGCCATTCAGATGGTGGAAGAACTGAATGCGGATATTGCGTTCCTTGGATGCACGGGCATTGACTTGGAACGGGGTATCTCCGTATTTCACCGGGATGAAGCGGAGCTGAAGAAGAGAATGATCAAAGCTTCGAAGAAAAAGATTCTTCTAACCGATCATACGAAATTTGATCAGACTGCGCTGATTTCATTTGCTTCTCTGAAGGAGATTGATCTATTGATCACGGATGCTGAAGCCGACGATGAACTTGTTGCGAGGTATTCCGAGCAAGGGCTGGAGGTTCGCAGAGGGAATTATATATAGAGTCCTACAGTTCCTCTATTTCGAGGTGCTGTATAGGTGCTGAATGAGACTAATCAATTAGGGCCATCGCATCGCGAAGATGATCGTTCACTTCGCGATGCGATGGCCCTATGATCTATGGGATGAGCAAAATTTTCCCGGTGCTCTGTCTGCTTTCAATGAATCGATGCGCATCAGCGCCGTCCTTCAAAGGAAAGCTCGTCAGGCCGCCCATTTGAACGGTTCCCTCACGCAGCGCTTGAAATAGCGCCTGTGCACGCTCAATTCGATTGGCCAAAGAGGTCACATGGTTCCACAAATCGCCGCCTGTTAGTGTCTTGGAAGTATCCATGAGCATTCTTGGATCTACATGCGGCGGATCTCCTCCGGCCATGCCATAGAAAACGACCGTCCCCTTCGTTCTCACAGCCGCAAAGCTGTCCATTAATGTGGAGCCAACGGAATCGTAAACAGCGTCAGCACCTTGCTTACCCTCCGTGAATTGAATCACTTCTTGCACCCACTCCGTGTCGTAGCCGAATACGACATCCGCGCCAGCTTGTAGCGCGGCGGCCTGTTTGGCTGCCGAGGAGGTCAAACCGATGACCCTTGCCCCTTTGCTCTTGGCGAGTTGAATCAATATTTGTCCCACGCCACCTGCCGCAGCATGAACGACAATATCATCGCCTGCCTTCACCGGATAGCTGTCATTGAGTAAGTAATGCGCCGTCATGCCTTGAAGAAGAATGCCAGCGGCTTGTTCGAATGTAATATCGGATGGCACTGGTATTGCGCGGTCAACAGGCACGGAGACTAGTTCACTGTTCGCGAAAGGAACGTCGCAGAAGGCGATACGGTCACCAACTTGAATATGCTCCACATCCGGTGAGACTTGTTCAACGACCCCAGCTCCCTCATATCCTAGTATAAAAGGCGGCTTTCCAGCCAAATGATAGTTTCCGCGTCTACGATAAACATCTGCAAAATTGAGTCCTATCGCCTTGGTTCTCACTAAAATATGGCCTAACGTTAAACTTGGGTCAGGGATTTCTTCATACTGAAGCACTTCCGGCCCACCAAATTGTTTAAATATTAATGCTTTCATCGTTTCCCTCCAACAGGCTCATCTTTCGTCAAAATTGTATCATACCCCCTCTTTATTGCAAAAAAAAGCTCTCCAATTCAGTAGATCTGAATAGGAGAGCTCGCTATATTACAACGGGTTTTCTCCCGTGCTTTGGAAAAATTCAAGGATTTCACCATTCAAGCCTTTAACAAAGGCGATCCTAACCGGTGTCGACGGATTGCTGCCTAATACAACATCCTTCGGTTCCACAGTCACAATCGCGCCAGCGGCAACCGCCGCTGCAACAGCTTTGTCTACATCATTGCTGCGGAAAGCAACGTGGAAGTAGGAACCTTCGGGTTTCACTTCACCTGTTCCTCCAGCAAAAACTTCCATATAATTACCGTCCCCGGAGTCCAGCAATATAATTCTTTTATCGCCTTCGCCCCAGCTTGTCTTTACTGTAAAACCTAAGCCTTCGGTATAAAATTTGACCGTCGCTTCAAAGTCATTCGCTCTTAACGCGAGGTGGTGAAAGCCTCCGCCGCCTATTTTCTCATTGGTACCCACTTGATAAGCCTCCTTTGTAATCAGTACATGCCCTACCTCCATGAGTATAACTGATTGCCAGGTGTTAGAAAATGAGTTACTTCGAGGTAACTAAGTTAACTTCGCGTAAATAGGAGGGACTATGGTGCAAGCGGTCCCACATTCGAAGTTGTAAGCGGAACATTCGTAACCGAGCTAGTGGCGTATTCATCCGCGCCGACATCGTTCACACCTATTCGGGATTGACCGTCCATATCGGTCGTTACGAACGTGTACGAGCCAGTTGAAGCATTAATCGCCGGGCTGGACGAGCTAAGCTTCTGCAATCCCCCGGATGCGGTCAGCAATGGATTCACATTGTTGATTTCAGCGCTTGTTCTGGACTTATTGTTCAATGTGGAGCCAAAGCCAATGTTACCTGAGAATGCCGTATTGCTTGTTTTCACTTCATTGTAGAGCGTTCCCGAGACATTTTTCACAATATTGTTGGCAATCGTACTGTCCACCGGAGCTTGCGTATAATTACCGCCGATTACGATACCCGTTGTACTGTTTACTATCGTGTTATTTACAATTTGGGCCCGGTAAACTCTCCAGTGTTTACTGAGGTCTGAGCTGGTGAACGTATCGCCGTTCGGACCGCCGTCAAAATCCCCTCCGTCCACGTTAATCGCATCCGCAAAGCCGCTGCCTGTCAAATTTTCAAAGTAATTATTAAAAACCTTATGATCGTTGGCATACAAGCGAATGCCCCCAATACCTGATTTCACCCCGTCGCCGAGGAAGAAGTTGCCGTAAAAGCTTTGCGCGTGTCCATGGCGGGAGGATAGGACGCCTTGGGAGTTGCGGAATGTATTATAGCGAACCGTGTTATGACCGCTTTTTACCGAAATAAACTCCGGGTCGCCATCACAATTTTCAAATAGATTGTACTGAATCGTCGCAAATGCATCTGACATCGACAGCGTACTCACACCGAGCCGAATCGATTCCATTTCATTCGTTGCACGAGGTCCGATATCATGGAAGTAATTGTACTCGATCGTGTCGTACTGCGAAATTTGCGTTGAAGACCCGTCGACCGTGATGAAATTGCCCAAATCATGCTTAGGTCCAAATTCGTTGTGATCTATTCGGTTATGATGACTGTTGGCGCCGCCGATGTACACCCATTTGAGCGAATTTCCGTTTTCGGTCAAGGCAAATGTATTTCGCGTTACTCGCACATTGTTGCTTTGATCCAACTTTACCGCGGTATTGCCGGTGTTCGTAAATTTCAACCCTTCGATCACCACGTAGGAAGAATTCGATACGATGAAATAAGCGCCTCCGGATATGACTGCTTGTCCTTGGTTGGCCGCTTTGATCGTAATCGGGTTCGCTGCTGTTCCATTTTTACCGCTTACGCTGAAATTACCGCCATTCGTATAGGTGCCGTTAGCCAGCACAATGGTCGTTCCTGCTGTCGCACTGCTAATCGCGGAAACCAGCTGAGCAGACGTTGAAACATTCACAACCGTGCCTCCACCACTCGCTTGCGTTGTCGCTGAGGCTGGGGAGCTTGCTGCGGATATGTTGTTTGCAGCATCTTTCGCTTTTACCGTGTAGCTGTAGGTAGTTGAAGCACTTAAGCCTGAATCGCTGTAGGTCGTTGTTGCTGTAGAGCCGACTAGCGATCCTCCGCGATAAACATCGTATCCTGTTACACCTACATTATCGGTTGAGGCCGTCCATGTCAGATTAATTTGGGAGCTTGAAGCCGCTGATGCAGACAAGCCCGTAGGCACTGTCGGCGCTTGCGTGTCGCTGACGGCACTGTCTGTTACGGAAACATCGTCAAACTCGGCAGCGCCGTTGGCATAAAAGCCAGGAACGCCGTTCGTCAAGCTGGTATCCGTGCCTTGAACCATCAAGGTGCCATTCACGTAACCTTGCACAGATGTTCCATTGACTACTAGCTGCAGATTATAAAAGGTAGAAGTGTTTGCGGTAAAAGACACCTGCTGAATCGTCGTTGTGGAACCGCTTACTTTTTTATTTAAGAGTAGATTCCCATTATACAAAATTAAGAAATAGTAGTTATTACTGTTCGTATAACGAGCAACAATTCCGTTGCGTACGCTAGTAGAACCCACTTTTACTTTCGCAGAGTATGTGTAATTGCTCCATGAGGAGGTACCGTTGGTAACAATGTACGTGTTGGATGCAGTCGACGCTTGAGAAGCTACTTTACTGCCGTCTGTTGCGATGCTCCATGAACCGTTTCCAGAGGCGTTCGTCCAAGTTCCAGCGGGAAAGCTGCTGTAAGACTCAAAGTTATCGGTTAAGAGAGTTGCCGCAAACGCAGGTGCAGCCAGGGGGAGCAGAGAGAAAGATAGCATAGCACTTAAGGCAAATGGGATGACTTTTTTCGATTTTAACATTTTCATCATCGAATGCTCCTAACGTATAAGTTATTTGTATAATACGATATCTACACGAGCCTCCACTTTATGTATGCGCTTTCTAGATGTTGTATAAAGCTGCTTCCTGCTAAACTACTTTCAAACGCTGCGCTCAACGCCTCCATCCTGCCTTGATTGAAACGAACCCAATTCAAACAATATAAAACAAATGTGAACAACTTCATTATAACCAACCTCTTCCAGATGGACAGGGATATTTCTAGGTCCTGTTGTGTTTTATTTAGCTATCGGCCACACAGCCACCTCACCTCACCTGACAATAACAAACTTCAAAAACCATTACAAATAATCGTTTTGTGCTATTCATAATCGTTTTCATCCCTTATGTTTCTTTGGTCGTCGCCTTACAATAAGGTTATAAGTAATTCCAAACTAATCCTACTGGAGGTTTTGAGAATGATTACCAAAGGAACTCCCTTCTCTATCGATCAATTTCGCGAGGAAGGCTACAGCGGTCCTATGCAAGGTCTATCGCTGCAGGAAGCCGATATGTACTATAATCGTTTTTTTGATGTCGTAGCTCAGTCCAAGTATGAACCCGGTCCGACCAAAATGAACTTATCCGCCTGGCATCAAAACCACCATTGGGCCTATGAATTAGCCACACACCCTAGCATTATTGCAGCAATGAAGCAAATACTTGGTGAAGACCTGGTTCTATGGGCAATGCATTTCTGGTACAAGGAACCGAATAATGATAAATTTATTCCCTGGCATCAGGACATCAATTATTGGCCAATGGAGCCTGCGATTAATGCAACCGCATGGGTAAGCCTAGGTTGGTCCATCCGTGAGAACGGCTGTCTGCGGGTCATTCCGGGAACTCACAAAGCTCATGTCGCGCATGTCTCCACAGGGACGAATCAAAGCGCCTTCTCCGAAGGCTTGCCTCCGGAAGCAATCGACGAGTCGAAAGCTGTTGACCTCGAAATGTCCCCCGGTCAAATAGCCTTTTTTAACGAGGCAACGTTCCATGGCTCGGAAAAAAATAATTCAAACATACCACGCGTAGCTTTCTCTGTGCGCTATACAACACCTGAAGTAAAGTTCCTGATGGAGGAGTGGGGAGGCGATACAACGCGTATCCGCACATATCTGGTACATGGGGAAGACAAACTTAATCGGAATGAAGCCATTCGAGGCATCATACCGCAGAAATAAACGGGGCAGTTAGGAATAGCTGACAAGAAGTTCTTTTTTCATGGAAACCCTCATGCTACAATGGGCTAAAAAAGACAAGCGGAACGCAAAGCGAGGTGGCTGGTACAATGAACTCTTATCAATTAATTATTGACTCTCTGGACATTCGTTTCTTGCATATAAAACAGTACGAACTGGACTACAAATGGCAAGCCAGCCACCGCACGCTTCACCATTCCGTTCTATGGATTGTGCAGCAAGGCAGTTTCCTGCTTGAAGTCGATCATATCCGGTATACCTGTAAGGAAGGTCAAATCTGCATCCTGCCCGCCCATACCGATATTAACTACCATGCGATTTCTAGTGAGCTTGCGCTAACGAGCATTAATTTTGACGCTGAAATCTCTCTTTTAAGCAATCGAAGCTGGGGGCATGTGCTTAATTTACCTGTTGTATTCGATCAAGCCCTGCACAATGTACAATCCCCAATCCGTGATATGCTAACCCATATCGGGGACACCTCCCCGGTGAATTCTCTGCTCATGCAATCTTCTCTCTTGCGTATTCTCTATGAGCTAATGAATCGTGATATGGCCGATCAGCCGATTTCGCCCTATACACACATGGATAACCGAATTCATACAATCATTCATTATCTGCTTTCTCATCCGAGTCGCATGCCTGAGATTAGAGAACTGGCAGAACTTATACAGCTTAGCGATTCACATTTGCGCAAATTGTTTATCAAACAAACTGGCCAAGCACCGCTCCATTTTGTACATAGTTTAAAAATAGAGCAAGCAAAAAGGCTCCTCGCTACAAGCGTGAAGCCGATCTCTCAAATCTCTTATGAGCTTGGCGTGGACAATGCCAACTATTTTACCCGGATGTTCAAAGCCAAATCCGGTCTCACTCCGCTGCAATATCGCCAGCAGTACGGCTTATGGCTGAATGAGTAAGCTCCCGTTTACTCGGTAGCACCGACAGCCTGCAGCCAAGCTTTGGCAATAAGAGCATGTCCAGCTGGAGATGGGTGTACACCGTCCGGCGCCCAGAATGCGCTTTCGGCTCTCGTAGAAGCTTGAGCAAATAGACCATCCAAACACACAAGACGTGCATCGAACTCTCTGGCTAATTCACGGACCACCGTGATTTTGGGATCGAGGTCTTCTCTCCACTGTTTGCGATCTTCGGGTACAGGCAGCACAAAAGGTTCAATAAGTACAAGCTTTGCGCCAGTTTCTGCGGTTTGCGTCAGCAAATTACGGTATCCCGCTTCGAAGCTCTCCGTCGAAGTCGGATCATTACGGTCATAACGTCTCCACGTATCATTAATTCCGATATAAATAGACACTAAATTAGGCTTCAAATTCAAGCAGTCTTGATTCCAGCGTTGCTGCAAATCTACAACACGATTGCCTGATATTCCCCGATTAAGGAATTGCACCTGTTTTTCCGGATATTTCGCCGAAAATTGAGCTGCTGCCATCAAAGCATAGCCTCTTCCCAAATCATTGCCGTTGTCACGAACACGCCCTGCATCCGTAATACTGTCCCCTTGAAATAAAACGACATCCCCTTGACCAATCCATGCTGACATGTGAATGTTTCCTCCTCTTTATCCCTTGATCCTTTTGAAATTACCAAAAGTTGCCTAGAGTATAGCACAGGCTATTGGGGCTATCAATTGTAACATCTGACTAAATAAACTAGTCAAAATTCGTTGTTCGCAATTTCTGGACCATTCTCGGCGTCTGACCAAAGCGCTGCTTAAAAACGCGTTCAAAATGCGTTAAAGTATGAAAACCTGAGGCATAACAAATTTCTGTAATCGGATAGTCGGAAGACATCATAAGGGATTTGGCAAATTTCAAGCGGAGATCCTGTAAATACGTTTGGAAGGGAATACCTGTTGTTTTGCGGAAAACGTGTGAGAAATAATTCGGCGCAAGACCTGCTTGCTTGGCAGCTTCCTCCAGGGAGATCCCTTCCCGGAAATGATGATGGATATGGAGCAGCGCTCTTTGCACATCGGGGTGCTTCTGGTGAACGATCTTCTCCTCATCTCGCTTAGCTGCGGAGGTTAATCTGGCGACGTAGAGGAGAATACGTTCCAGAGAGCCCTTCACAATGTGGTTGTAACCCATTTTTTGTTGCTGGGATTCTTCCCAAATCAGGCGAAACTCAGCTTCAATGGTTCCAAAGTTCTCCCTCATATCTGCATTCCAAAAGTCTCCCGCTTCTTGAAAGAATAACGATTTCATCTCCCCGCTACATAAATCATCGGAGAAGACGAGGTTGTACAAATGCAGCGTTTCATTGGCAAGAGGACCGATCTCATGAAAATCAGCTGGGGTCAGCAGAAACAAGCTGCCGGGACGCAGCTCATAAGAAACACCGTTGACGATATTTCTTCCATTCCCCGCACGTACAAAGCAAAGTTCATAAAATTCATGCCAATGCAGCTCGCAGAGTCGATCAACCTGCTGGGTATATATTTGAAAAGACTTGGACGGATGAATAAACTTCTCGCTCGTCAATCGCTCTGGCTGATCTTTTCTACGCATCCGCTCCCGCTCCTCTCGTATTAAGCTCTATTACACATTGGCATAGTGATTTCCTGCTAAATCTTTTCCTCTAGCCAACCACACTTTGAAGTTTTTGTTTTTCTCTTGAAAGACCTTCGTATCCGTTGCAAAATAGCGCATCGTATATCCGCAGCGTCGGTCAGCGCTCCTATTCGGGTCAGCTCCGTGTGCGATCCGCGCATCATGCAGCGAGCACTCGCCTCGGCCGAGTTCAAAGTGAACGGCTTTGGAGGTGTCCAAATTTTTAATTTGCGTGCTAAAGAGATTTTTCGTGCTATCAACCGATTCATACTCGGAAAATCCATTACGATGGGTGCCAGGAATAACCTGCATACACCCGTTCTCCTTGCTGCTAGGGTCGATGGCTAGCCAAATGGTCACGATTTTGTCCAGTCGGTCTACACGTCCACGCCAGTAAGCGGAATCTTCATGCCAAGGCGTAGCTCTGCCGACAAAAGGATCTTTGCATATAAAATGACTGGACCATAGTCCGATATTAGGCCCCAGCAGCGGTTCAACCAAATCTAGCGCTTCGTCCGAGAGCAGGAACTTCAGAAGTCTCTCGTCGCGAAAATGCGGCGTATCTAACTCATCGGACAGCTTGCTGCCTTTCTGTGCCAGTTGATCCTCAAAAATAGTCGTCAATTCAGCTAGTTTCTCCGCTGAGAATAGCTGTTTATGGTTCAGCAAATACCCATTCTTTTTATAAAAAGCTACCTCTTCGTTCGTTAATTGACTCATCGCAACATGCCTCCCAATCCTCATAATGCCTTCCTATTAACTATACTTCTGATGCCGGGTGAGGACTCATCTTATCTTACTTGGAAGTTAGCGTATGTTAAGGTCGTGGCCAAAACGTTTATCCGGAAAGATGCATAAAAATCGGCAAATAGCAAAAAATACCAACAAAAAGGAAGAATGGATGACATGCGCAATGCTGAATACGACGGCCGAAGACATTGAACAATTACTCCTGCTCGCACAAAGGTCCAGCGACTTTACCAGCAGCACGATCGCATTCACCCAGCCTCCCCTCATCATTCATTATTATAAGACTTTGATCGATGAACAGCTGTTGCAAGATCAGCTCCTTCGTGCGATTGAAAACAACGCGGCAGGGACTGACATTCAACATCTGAATGACATTAAACAATTAATAACCATTGAAGGTATCCAAATTACCGACCAAATAGCGGAAATCCAAACTAAACTTTTTCAGGGATATGCCATTATCCAAAAAAACGAACACGACGCTCTATGTGCGCTAATTCCATTAATCAGTAAAGCAGGGCTGCGCAAAAACAATGATACCGATAACGAATTCAGTGTGGTGGGACCGAAAGTTGGCTTTGTCGAAGACCTCGACATCAACCTGCATCTGCTTCGCAGCCAGTTCACGGTTCCTAACCTGATCGTAAAAACAATGACGATCGGCAGTTTATCCAATTCCAGAGTGGCTATTGTTTATATTGACGGCATTACAAGCAAGGAAAACGTGGCAATCATTGAGCAGCGACTAAGCAGCATCGATTTTGAAGTCGTCTTCGATACTTCACAGTTGGATCAGATCATTTCTGACAATTCACTGTCCCCTTTCCCGTTATTTGTATCAACGGAACGAAGAGACCGTGTCGTCTATTCTTTAATTTCCGGCCAGGTTGCCGTGATCAGCGACGGATCTCCTTATTTCATTACAGGTCCTTCGACGCTGTACGATTTCTTCATTTCACCGGAAGATTATTATTTACCCTGGATATTAGGCTCGTTTTTTAGGATCATCCGCATATTTGGCGTTATTTTTTCACTCTTTGCTTCTGCCTTGTATATCGCAATTACAACGTTCCATTACGAGGTAATTCCAAAGGATTTATTGCAGCCGCTTATCTTCTCCAGGCAGAATGTGCCGTTTTCCCCGGTACTGGAGGTGCTTTTTTTGGAAATCACGATTGAATTTCTGCGCGAAGCCGGAGCCAGGCTGCCCACCAAGATCGGTCAGACGCTAGGCATCGTCGGCGGTATTATTGTGGGACAAGCGGCCGTTGAAGCCGCTTTAGCCAGTAATATTTTAATCATCATCGTGTCTTTATCCGCGCTAGCTTCATTCGCAACACCAATTTACAAAATGTCAAATACGATCCGATTTCTTCGATTTCCCGTCATTATTTTGGCCGGGTTTTGGGGAGGTCTCGGATTGATTTTCGGCATCTGTTTTATCCTTATTCATATAACAAGACTAACGTCGTTAGGCAGTCCTTACACCGTGCCTTTGTATCCATTTCAGCCTAAAGATCTTAGAGACAGCTTTATACGCTCATCGTACCAATATACGAATAAAAGACCATCCTATCTAAAACCGGAGTCGATCTTCCGATATGTTCCTAAGCCCAGGAAAAAGAAGAGGGATTGGGAACAAGAATGAATGCCTTGGAAAGGAGAATGAGCCTAAATGGTTTATAAAGCTGCTATGGCTCTGATCTCATGCGTACTTGCCGTTGGATGCAGCAGCAACCAGCAGATTATTAATAAAATTCAGCTTGTGCAAACGGCTGGGTACGATAAGGTTGGTGATCGCTCACTTTGTTCGGTCATCGCATCCAGCTATACAGAAAAAGGAAAAACCCAGTCACAGCTGCTGCTAACCGAATCTGACTCCAGTTTTGATATGATAGCCCGGTTAAATACCAAAACAAGCAAGACGATTCAATACGGACAGATGGGCATGGTGCTTTTCTCAAAAACATATGCGGACATGGGAATTGGCCCTGTCATTGGCGGCTTCTGCCGAGATCCGAAGATCGCAAGCAGAGTTCAGATGGGCGTAACGGATATAGAAACATCCAAACTGATGGCTGTCGCCTTGAAGGCACAGGAGTCACTTTATCTCATGCGAATGGTTGAGCAAAATATCCAATCAGGCAACCTGCCCAAAATGAATTTTAAACATATCTTATTTAATTATTACGGGGAGGGGCGGGATATTTACCTGCCCTACTTCATCGTCGAAAGCGGTTCTGTGAAAATTGATGGTTTAGCGCTATTTAAAGCGGATAAATTCGAAACCAAAGTGAGTATCAGAGAAGCCTTTATGCTTAAATTATTGACAGAATCTTCTCGACACGGAAACTTACTCATGCCAATGAAAGGCGGCAATTCGACGATTCACGATTTTGTTTTGATGAATAGCATCGGCTCAACGGTGCACTATCATTACGATACATCAACCCCTGAGCCTGTGGTTGACATTGGGGTGAAGATCAGAGTATTGGTCAAAGATATCCCGAGTTGGCTCCATATCAATACCAAGGGGTCAATGAACCAATTTGAGCAGCAGTTGGGCAATTATTTAGAAAAAGAAATTGAAGACTTCATTGCACTTTGCCAGAGCAAGAAGGTTGATCCAATCGGACTTGGCGACTTTGTCAGAAGCCAGACACGGAACTGGAATGAGAAGGATTTCTATGCCGCTTATCCTCAGCTGCGAACTCAAGTAAAAGTGAAATTGTCTATTGAGCAAAGCGGTGTTGGGGAGTTATAAGCGAGGCTTGGATGACAGGGGGGAAACGACTAGTATGCAGCAAGAAGTAAATAAGAAATTCACGGTTTCCCCTTATCTGCTTTTCTTCATCATTTATTCCAGTGTGGTCGATGTCGGGATGATGTATTTTCAGATCGATGTGGTCAAAGATGCTGGATATGACGCTTGGCTTTCGATCTTGCTTGCAGCTGCTGCCATGCATCTTATCGTTTGGATGATGTACAAGATTCTATCTAGCAATAAACGGCCAGATACAACTATCGTCTCTCTAAATCGCAACTATTTCGGTAAGATTATGGGGACTGGCCTGAACCTGATCCTATCGTTATATTACATTCTTGGCGCTTTTTGCACCTATAGAATTTTTATTGAGGTCGTTCAAATTTGGATATTTCCCTTCATGCAGATGCTACCTCTTGCACTCGTTGTACTTGTACTCGTCTATTATACCGTGTCCGGCGGTTTTCGAACGGTTACCGGGTTAAGCTTTTGGGGTGCTGTTAGCATCTTTCTATTTATTGCACCGCTGTCGATCATGCTTTTCCCTTATCTGCGACTGCAAAATTTACTGCCAGTTCTCAATCATTCGACTGAACAAATTCTCAAGTCTACCGTTACCATGCTGCCGCACTACCTGGGATTTGAAGTGCTGTTGATCATGTATCCTTTCATCGAGCAGCAGTCCAAATCGCAAAAATGGACACATGGGGCTATCATCGCCGCATGCACGATGTACATGCTGATTGGCCTGGTTGCTTTCATGTACTTCAGCCAAGGCCAGATTCTTCAGACCATTTGGCCGACGCTGAGTATGCTTTCCATCATTGAATTTCCTTTAATGCAGAGAGTGGAGTATCTGGTGATCTCCGTTTGGTTTATTAAGGTGCTCGCAAATATTGCAATGAGTCTATGGTCTGCTACGCACAGTTTAAAGCTTTCTATCCGTGCGAACCCTCGCATTTCTTTGATCATCATTCTTCTGTTTTTCATTGTCGGTCAGATGATTGTCAAGGATCGTGACCGATTGCATTGGGTGAATGATCTTTATGGCATGTCAGGCATATATTTCCTTGTCGTGTTCCTCCCCGTGATGCTTATCATTACGCGGTTTAAAAAAGAAAAGAGGAGTCAGTAGCATGCTCATGCTCCCTCCTCCCCTATCAAACTTACTTCTTCGGTCTACTTCGATGAAGCCACAGATCATAGTCAAGCAGCATCGGACGCAGCTGAGAGAAACCATGTTCATACAGGGCGCGATACGCCTTATGTTTCTCCAGATCAGGCGTGTACGTCTGTAATCGAGCTGGAGAAAGCGTACTTATCGCTTCATAATACGAGGCATACACGCCGGAACCGACCCCAGCTGTCCATGCTGCACCAAGCAGCGTCGCCTCCGGGAGGTCGGGATGCTCAAGCGCAATGCCGGAAACATCAGCTTTGATTTGCAGCCAATGGCTGTTTTTGGCGCCTCCCCCAACAACGACCAGTTTGCGGATGGGCTCCCCGACGGTCGTTTCGGCTTGCTGACGCAGCCATTCCATCTGATAGGCGTTTCCTTCAAGAATCGCCTTGAACAAGTCCGCGCGCTGATGACGCGCAGTTAACCCAATCCATGCCGCTTTCGCCATCGCATTCGCCAGAGGTGCCCCGCAGCCGGATAAATACGGGAAGTACAGTATGCCCGTTGGGTTTGGAGCAACCTGTTCAAGAAGACTAAGTATGTCATCATATGACATATCCCCGGCATCCAAAAGTGTCCTCAACCACTCGATCGATCCCCCGGAAGCAGAGTGACCGCCCATCCAAAATAGCTGATCAGGCAGCGGATGCCTTCCAAATACGAGTCCCGATTGGTAGTCGGACATGCCCAGTTCCCTTTCACCGAAGCTGCCAACGAGCGTTTCAGCAGTCCCCATCGAATTGTATACGCTTCCTTGCTCAGATTGACCGACGGTTAAAGAGGCACACACATGATCATGTCCAGCAAGACAGACGGATATGCCAGCTCTTAAACCTAGTTCCCTGCCCACATCAGGAATCACCCGTCCTACGGCCGAACCTGTTTCAACAGCTGGCGGAAAGTGGTTTTCCTCCAAGCCGAAATGTCGCAGGAGCGGCACATTCCACTCCCGTTGATCCATCCGATAAACGAATGTCCGTGCCGCAAGCGTCTCCTCCTCCGCGAACTTCCCGGTAAGCCGGTAAGCTGCAAACGAGGAAACGGATAACCACACGCTTCCTTCAAGTAACTCGGGCTGTGTCTCCTGAATCCAAAGCAGCTTCGACAGCCCTTGTTTGAATGAGGGATGCAGACCGCTTTGGCAAAAGTGTTCATACGAGTCAATCTCCTGCTTGATTCGGGTTTCCTGAGGGATTGCGCATGTCTCAAACCAAGGAATAATCATCGTTCTCGCCGAACCAGAATGACGATCCACAAGCAAGCCGCTCTCCGCCATACTCGTAATGCCAATGGCTTGAATCTGTTTCAAACCTGCCGTGGTAGTAACGACTTCCTGGATCAAAGAGCTGATCGTATTCCACATCTCCTGCGGATCATAATAAACGTAGCCCGTTTCGTGTTCCCGCTTCCGATTCGTTCTGATCGCGGTAGCTAGCAGCTTCCCCTTTTCATCAATAACTCCGGCTTTACAATTCGTTGTTCCGATATCCAGCGCTAAAAACAAGGAAGCCACCTCACTTCATAACGGAAATGACAATTGGCAGATGGTCGCCCTCTTGCGGAACGCTCACTTCATACAACTGCTCGCTGATTGATGTGACAGGAAGATTCTTGCCGCTTGCTATTACAGAAACAGAACTGCTTTCTGATACGAAACGGAACACCCCGCCTTCCTTCAATTGAAAGGAAACGGAATCTCCTTCCAACTTCATATCGCGAACCGCATCAGTGGCGATGTATTTATCCGTTAATCCAATCGGAGTCACAGCACCCGCAGCCGGAATAATCAAATACAGCGCGCATTGTCCTGGTTGAAGTTCAAAAGCAATCTTATCATCGGCACGCAAGCTCTTCATCTCGCCAGAAAAATGCTCGTACAAGACAAAGTGATCGCCGAGCAATCCTGGAACATCGGACGGACCGACTGTTCCTTGAACAGCATCCCTATGTTTTCCGATGTGGAGTGCGGCAACAACGCCCGAGGACTGCGCCTTGTTCCAAAGTTTAAGCGGCACGGCTTCTTGCGTAGGATCAAGGAACAGACAGTCTGCGGTTGGACTTGGCGGCTGCTCACAGCGAATGATTCGGCCGTCACGGTAAATTAGCGGCCATATGTTCGCCGCGTCAGTATTGCCCGGGGCATCACTGAAATAGACGGGACCTCCACTAACCGAGCGAAGTACGGCATTTTGAATATCATCATGATTCTTCGTCCAGTACATATCCCAGTCGCCATAATAAAAAGCACCGTGATAATACGAATTATAGGCGTTTTGCAAGGCGTGCTCGGCAAAGCCGTACTGATCCTGAGGGACGAAATCATCACTGTTGCGAGAAACGGAGGATTTCGGACGATGCCATATATTTTCCGCGCCCATTCCCATACAGTTAATGATGGTATTGTTAAAATGCAACGATACAGAAGCCTCCAATGCTTGATGAGCCGCAGCTGCAGCTTCTCCGATAGCCCACTCATGCTTCGTGAAATTCCGTACAGCGCTCTGACTGTCTACCTTAACGAAATCGATCCCCTGGCGCTCCAAAAAGGAATGCCAAGCATGCCAGAAACCAAAGCCACGGCCTGCATCCGGGTACGGAATTAAGCTTCCTTTGGCATTGCTATATAAGTAATCGCTATACGTCTTGGCAAGCGGAGATTCCGGGTGAATGCCGCCCCAGTAGCCGGCAATCGTATGCCACACGCCGACATAACGGATGCCATGCTGAGTTTTAAGCTGCTGAACCGTCTCAGCAAGTCCTTGAGGAAATTTCTCGGCATCCGCTTGGAAGCTGCTCAGCTTCTTATCCACCGTTTGCGACCAGCCATCGTCAATCATCACCCACTGGACAGGCAGTCCCGCTGCTTTCATCTCTTCTGCTTTTGTTAACAAGCCCTCTTCGTTAACCTGATGATAGAAGGCATCCCAGGAACACCAGCCGAGGGAGTCAAGAATCTCCGGATAAGGCTTCTGTGCTCGAGGCAATGTTGGAAAATCAAGCTCCTGCAGCGCGGCATGCACATGCCGCTCAACAAGTTGATAAGGATCTGCCCCTATACCTAGGACAAACGACAAAGCTTCACATTTGGTTCTTCCTCCTTGATGGGAAGACACACGGATCTGTAGGCCGGTATCCCCGCCGCTGATATCGGTTTGGAACACAGGACCGCATACCGGAAGCAAGTGATAATACCTGCCGGCTTGGCTCCACAGCAAGGATTGCGTCCTCTCGGGCAGCGTCGCCCACTCGCGGTTAAAATGCGGGCGTGTCCACCAGTCTTTATGCTGATAGTTGGCCATCAAACCATCGGGCTGCGCCATTTCCTGAGCATGCAGGATAATCCCATTATGCCCGGAGAAGCAAAGCTGCTTGCCGAAATCATTCGCATTGTTAAATTGCCCCTCTACGGAAGCGAGTACGAACGAGTCATACGCTCGCAGCCGCAGCTTAACGACAGCCGAATTCTCGTCATTCGCGAATGCGTGGCTCGTTTCTTGGTAAGCACCGTGTATATCCGTTCCTGAAGTGATTTCACTCGCTTGGCATGGAAGCGGCATAGCCGGACCGGAATCCGGCGTCACCGAAATGCCGATACGTCCTAATACTGCCGGCAAACCAGTCTGATTTTCTTTTAACATTAGCGCCACTCCCCTATTTCCGCTGTTGTTCATATTCATGAAGCGCAACTGAAAGACTTGCTGCATCTCCGACATTGTCTTTTAAACCGGATGGAACAACTCGGCAAACATCGACTGCCATCGGCAATGCCTCACGCTGAAGCTCCGCTTTCACAAGCGGGGCCAGCAGCGACTCCTGCCGCTCATAAATACTGCCAATCACGATCGTATCCGGGTTAAGGATATCGACAAGGATGGCCAGTCCTCTGCCTAGCTGCTTACTGACCGTGCGGACAACTTCCATGGCCAGCTCATCTCCAGCATGAGCGGCTTCAAAAACTTCCTTGGCCGATAGCTTGGGAGCCGCGTCCCCTCCGTCTCCCATTTGCCGGGCCAATCTTGCGATTCCGCCTCCGCTGCAAAAACCTTCGAAGGAGCCGTTCTTGCCATAACCAAAGGGACCGTCCTCCGCTAAACGAATATGTCCGACTTCACCGGCCATATCGTTCGTGCCCGCATATAACCTGCCGTTTAGAATAAGACCAGCGCCCATTCCTGTGCCGAAGGTCAAGAACACCATGTTCCTCGAGCCACGGCCGGCGCCCCACTTCCACTCCGCTAGTCCGCAGGCATTAGCGTCATTTTGCAAACCAACAGGAACCTCGAACCGTTTGCGAAAAGGCGTGCAAACATCGATGCGGTCCCAACCCGGTAGATTCGGCGGGGACAGCACAAGGCCATCCTTGCTGCTCAAGGGTCCACCGCAAGATATGCCAATGGCATGCAGAGTTCCCGCTTGATTGCGCCGCAGCAATTGCTCCATCGCGCCTCCGAGCATCGCCAGTGCATCTTCAGGCGTGGCCGGTGTAGGGAAGCTGATTTTGTCCAAAATTGTGACCGTTTCATCCGAACTCGTTCCGAGTACAGCCGCACATTTCGTGCCACCGATATCAATGCCGCCCAATAAGAGACTCATGCAAAGAAGGCCTCCTCCAGCATCATGCAAAGCACGTGGTAGATCGGTAGATGGCGTTCCTGAATATCCGGTGTAGAGCGATAGGGTACGCGGATCATAACATCACAAAGGTCTTTCAAGCGACCTCCGCCTTCTCCCGTAAGCGCAATGGTCGTAACCCCTATGGATTTGGCTACCTGTACGGCATGCACAATGTTGCTTGAATTGCCTGAAGTGCTAAAAACAACGAGGGTATCCTCCGGCCTGCCGTAACCGAAAACCTGCTGCGCAAAGACCATATCCGCGGCCACATCGTTATTGAACGCTGTTGCGTAAGCGGTATGGCTGACCAGGGAAATCGCTGGAAGCGCTCCCTGCAGATGATCGGCCAGATAAGCACCCTGCTCTTCTCCGTGCATCATCAATTTATCCCTTTGATCCTTCGAAAGCAGGCGAGGGGACATGAAACCTTTCATCAATTCGCCGACCACATGCTCGCAATCTGCGGCGCTTCCACCGTTGCCGGCAAGCAGCATTTTGCCGCCTTTTTCAAAGGATAACTTGATTGCCTCAAATGCTTCTTGGATGTTGCAATGGCAAGGCTCCAAATCAGGGTATTTCACGATTAGCTGCTCTAACGTGTTGCTCATAACCAATCTCCTCTCTACTGGCTAGGTTTGTTTCAAATGCGCAATTGCGTCTATGAAAAACGGCTCACTGCCGAAGCTGCCTGATTTCAATACCAAAAACCGCTGCGGGGTTTGGAGGGTTAGACAGGAAGGAAGACCTGGTTCAATTTCTTGCCAAATACGCAGACCTCCGATGTCCAGCTTGTCACAAACAGCAGCCGACGTTTCCCCGCCAGCGATTAGCAGACGCTGCTGACCTGTCGCAGCAACAACGGAGCGTACCACTTCTGACAAGGTGTCAGAAACAAGCTTGGATACCTCTGTATTGCTGAGGCCGAGCGACTTGCCCTTCACTTTCGTCTCCGTGACGATGAGGGGGTTATTCGAGGCGTGAATGAGAACGTCTTGCCCCTCATGAAGGATTCTTGAAGCCTCCTCGATGATGCTGGAGCAGTGATTCTCCTTGTCTGCGGCATCAAATAAAAGCAAGGATTCCAGCTCTAATGTCGCTACGCCCGCCTTATTCGCATAGGCAACTTGGGCGGCGCTTTGCGGCATTAAGCTTCCTGCTGCGCATAACACAGCTGTTTTCCCCAGCTCCGGCAGCTGAAATTCTGCCCCTGCCACAGCCGTAGACGGCTTATCGAGCAAGGCTAATTCTTCCGCTAAAGCCGAGCTGCCGCAAAGAACAGGTTCATCGTGCACGGCCCTCGCAATCATCTTCAATGATTGCTGGTTACGCACATCTACGATGACATAATGGAAGCCGGTTTGCTTCATTTCAGCTAATCGCGCCTTTATTGCTTCAGCGCCCATTTCGACCGTATCAATGGTTATAAGTCCAACAAGACGTTTGGTTTGATCTTGCAAAATATGAACTAAATTAGACTGGTGCATCGGATGTACAGGATCGTTGCGAAACTCTGACTCTTCCAGTTTCTTTCCATGTACATAATGAATGCCATCCAAGGTGGTTCGCCCGTTTTTTGGGAACCCAAGCACCACAATACCAAAAGATACCCCTATGGCATCTAACATGGCATCAAATTCTGCACCGATGTTGCCACGGAAAACGGAGCACGTTTTGTTGATAAATCGTGAACAGCCCGCTTCCTGCAGCTTCTTCGTCATTTCAAATACTTTCCGGTAAGCTTCTTCTGGGGGATCCAAGCGAGAGTGCGTATCAAGGATCAGCACATCAGGCTCGTTAACGCCATTCAGGCTTTCTACTGCCCAAGCTTCCATCGGATAGACATGCGTCGTCATATTTGCTTTGGCGTACATGATGCCGATATCGTTAGCCCCCGTGATATCGTCAGCGATAATACCGATCACTCGGATAACCTCCTTCTTGGCCGGTAACCCGAATCGTTCAAGAAGCTTTGAACGACGTCTTGAGGCAGCTTGCGCATTGAGATACCTGAGCTTTTTGCAGTTACATACATCTTGCAAGCCATTTCCAGCGTATGCATGGCCATCCGTGCTTCCTTCACATTACTGTCGTAAACGAGCACACCATGATTTTCAAGAAACAGTACATTGGCTTTGAGCGCTTTCTCCCGAACCGCTTCTCCCAGCTCGCGAGAGCCGGGATGGAAATACGGAACACGTTCAATGCGTTCAAGGTAGTACATCGTTTCAACGAACCATTCAGACGGTAAACTCTCTTCCGAGCAAGCCAGCATGGTGCTGTAAAAAGGCGAAGCATGCAGCACGGCACCTACATCGGGACGCATCTCATAAATCGCCTGATGCATGGGCACTTCCTTCGACGGTTTCTTCCCTTCGCCAGCAGTTGCTCCCCCCTTGGTTATGGAACACTCAACAAAATCTTCTTGCCCTAGTTCTCCAAGGTCTGTCCCGCTCGCGGTAATCAAATAATGGTCATCTTTGGTTCGCGCACTGATGTTGCCGGCGTTTCCCCAAGCCAAGCTGTTATTCAGCATGTATCTTCCGACTTCTTGCAGCTGCTGCCAAACCGACGCTTCCATTTACTCCACATCCCATTCCAGCATGTTGGTTTCCTTGATCGGTAATTCCTGATTTTGCGGTACGCGGAAGGTTTTGATTTCACAAGGCTTGAAATCCGCCTTAATTACACGTTTCCATCTCGGAAGCTCGATGGTGGCTGTCGTCGCTGATTTGTTCGTTTCGTAGACACGAATGATGAGATCGTCGTTATCTTCAGCTTTCTTAATCGCACTGACAATGATATTGTCTTTGTTCACGTTCACGAACGAATCCGTTTGCGCAAGAGGCCCTTGATGGAACGACTCAATAACGGCAATTGGCTTGCAATTCAGTTCTGCTGCGCGGTTCACGGTTCCCGCCTGCTCCCAATTGCCTTCGTGCGGTAACAGGGAGTAGGAGAAGCGCTGAATACCTTGATCGATAAACGAGTACTCTCCGTTCGGGTCCGGCTCAAATGGCACATGGTGCGCGTAGATCGGACTACGTAATACCGTAATGGCCATATCGTGGTTATGAATGCTGTAGCTGTATTTGGCATCATTCATTAAGCTCAAGCCGTACATGATATTGCCTTTGCGCGTTACGCCGGAATAGTCGATCCATGTTAGACCCGGCTCTTCTTCCCCGTTGTGCTCCCGTTCGATGGTACCGTAAGGGATTTCGTACGTTTGCTTGGAGAAGATGACATTCACCGGGAATACCAGCTTCAGCATTTTGAAGGACTCACGCCAATCCACCATCACATTAACATCGATCTGATCGCGGTCCGGATACATCGCGAAATCCTGAACGAGCTTGGAGTTTCCGTATTCGCTCACTACGCGGATGACGGATTTCACTGGGCCATGCTCGACGCGGAATACCCTCTTCGCTTTGAAGGCGCCTGCCGCCTGGTTAAAATGCAGCACATCATGGCTCCACGTGTCGGATTTATCATCGAGTACGATCGGCTTCGCGCCTTCTCCTTTAAACACTTCATGATCAACCGCTTTATCGTGCAAGCTTTTGATATAACCGGTTTCTTTATCGAACTCCAACCGGAAACGCTTATTTTCCATCACCAAATCACTGGCATGAATAGGTTCGCCGACTGGCTTGTACGAAGGGGATTCCGCTACCAATTTGTACACACGATAACCCATTGAAGGCAGATCAGCCATGAAGCTTAGACGGAAACGGCCATTGGCAGACGCTTGGGATTGTACCGTTTGGAACGGCACATGATTTCCTTGGTCATCTTGCAGAACGGTCGTTGGCCTAATGCCGCCAACTTCTAACTCCACGTTCACTCGGCTAGCCCAGGCATGCGGGTTAAACACAACGATCGGCTTCATCGTTACATCCTGCTCGATGTTGATGTTCCAAGAAAGAGATTGCACGGCATAATTGAGCGATCGGTCGGCAATCGCCATCGCTTCCCCATACAAATACATGGCATCTTCATAAGCAGGCTCAAGGCTGGTGCCTGCTAGAATGTCATGGAATTGGTTGAAAAGCACATTTTTCCATGCTTGCTTGAACTCAGCCGGGTAGGGCTGACCTGTAATCCATGAGGCCAGCGCTGAGTATTTCTCTGCGGCCACCAAACGATTCTCAGCCTTACGATTCCAATGCTTGATCCCGGAATGGGCTGCGTAACAGCCGCTGGCATGATGCTGCAAATCATCGTGAACGACTGGCAGCTTTATGTTTTTGCTTTCCATTTCCTTGAAATAAGCATCTGGCGTAGCAAATTCGAGCTTCGGCAGAGAAGGGTCCTCGTTCATCCGGCGAATACTCTCGATATTTTCCTTTGTCGGGCCGCCGCCATGATTACCAACGCCATAGAAAAGCATCAATTCATTAAGCGGCTCTTTGAACTCACCGAGACAACGGCGCACATGATTCTCCAAATCTTTGCCCCAGGACAAATATTCGTACATGATGCGGAAAGTCATCACTTGAGAGCCGTCATCGGATTCCCACATGAACAAACGGCTTGGCAAACCTTTCTCGTTTGGCATTGGACGCATCATCACATAATAGTCCATACCGCTTTTCTTCAGAATTTGCGGCAGCATGCCGTTGTGTCCGAAGCTGTCTACGTTATAGCCAACTTTAGCCGTTACCCCAAATTTTTCTTTGAAGTAATGTTGGCCGTACAAGCCTTGGCGAACAAAAGATTCGCCGTTTGGAATGTTGCAATCCGGTTGAATCCACCAACCGCCAACAATGTTCCAGCGTCCTTCCTGCACACGCTTCTTAATTTCCGCAAACATGGCAGGCTCATTGTTCTCAATCCATTCATACATCGCAGCCGAGCTTGACGTGAAAATGAAATCTTCGGACTCGTTCATCCGATCTAGCGCAGAACGGAACGTCGCTTTCGCTTCCTGGAAGCCTTCCTGCCATTGCCATAGCCAAACCGGATCTAGATGCGCATTGCCTATCATATATAGCTTGTTATCTTTCATTACGAGAAGCCTCCTCGATTATTGGTTAAAAAGATCCGCTTTGCCGGCGCTGCTTAAAAATTCCTTCATTTTTTCCATGACCGTTTGTGTGACGGCATCGCGCCCCGCTTGAAGCATTTCCGGCGGCAGATTTTTGCACTCTTCATTCGTCATCCGTTCTTCACGCCCAAGCGCTTTGAGCAGCGAAAGCTCCAGGTCTGTCGCAATGTTTACTTTGCTAACGCCTCCGCCCGGGAGTTGATACGCGTTACGCATCATTTCCGAAGGCACGCCGGAACCGCCGTGCAGAACAAGATGAACCGGCGTCAATTGCCGAATTTTCATGAGTCGGTCATAGTCGATTTTGGGTTGTTTCACGACATACACGCCATGCGCGGTGCCGCAGGATACAGCAAGCGCATCAACACCTGTAAGCGCAACAAAATTTTCTGCTTCTTCCGGATTTGTGTACAGTTCTTCGTCTTTATCCGTTTCCACGAAGTCGGTTGTGCCAATCATGCCTAATTCAGCCTCAACGGAAACGCCTTTGGGATGGGCATATTCAACAACTTCCTTACTGATGGCGGTATTCTCGTCAAAAGGCTTCTCCGAAGCATCGATCATTACCGATGTAAATCCAGCTTCAATCGCTTCTTTAATCGTTTCTATTTCTTTCGTATGATCCAAGTGCAGCACGACCGGCACCGAAATGTTCTGTTCTTCGACTTGACGGTAGAACTCTTCACCGAATTCCGCCGGCGTTATCCCATAACGAATCAGTTCTTTATGCGAAATCTGCACAATCAGCGGAGAATTGGCTTGCTGACCTGCCTTTAGAACGGCGGCAATCATTGGCGTATAACGAGGTGAGAAGGATCCGATGGCAAAATGGTTCGGTTCAGCGACCTCAAGGGCTTGTTTTAATGTCATTACAGGTGAATTCCTATTTGTTTTCAGCATGGTTTTGCTCTCCTTTGTTTTATCTATCTTTGTATTATCTATCTATTTTCTATCTAAAACTTGTTTGACCCTCAGCATACCTAGACGCGGTGAGCTGAGGAATTGCTTTTGTTCTTCTGGAGCAAATTGATCGATAACTCTTGCCATAGAAGCCTGTGCCAGCACGACAAGATCCGTCTTGGCTGCAAGGCTGCGCAGTATGGCAGCCAGTTCTTCATCATGGCCTTCCTTATCTCCGGCAAGCAGCTTTTGGTAGGCGGAATTGGCCACGACCGATTCGATCTGCACAGCTTTACCGGCCTGCTCGGCTTTCCCAATGATGAGTCTTTGCGTTGGTTGAAGCGTCGTTTCCAGCGTTGCCGCCACGCCGATCGTTTGTGCGGAGGCAACCGCATATTCAGCCATCGCATCATCGATGCGGATGATTGGAATCTGGAGCTGAGGCTGTACACGAGCTACCAGCTCCCCAATCGACGAGCATGCGCTCAAAATGCAGGAAGCTCCTGCTTTTTCCGCAAATAACGCATAGTGGCGGAAACGCTCCTCAATCTCGTCGATCTGCGCACCATTCTCCATCAGCTGCGGCAAAATGGAGTCATCTACCCAGTTCATCACCGTGACTCCCGGAAGCAGTTCGACCGCTAAAGCTTTTAAACTGTCTACAGTGACTGACGTCGTATGAATAATGGCCAGCTTAGTTGTCATCCTAATCGCTCCTTTGCATCCTTTGCAGTGCTTCTGCATAATCGCTATATATTTCGCTGCCAACTGCGGCATGAACAGCAGCGCCAAACGCGGCTTCCTCTTTCACGCTTGCGAACCTAAGCGGCAGCTGCCATTTGATGCTGGCCAACTGCTGCATAGCCCTGTTCTTTCGGATCCCGTTACCGGATACCGCCAGCCTTGTTAACTGCCCAATGAGCTCATCTGGGAGGCACTTCGTGAACCCATCCAATTCATCCAAGATGCCATGAAGAAACCCAACAATCAGCTGCCGAGGATTCAAATTATTCGGGCTAATCCCTTCAATGCTTCCGGTCCTATGCGGGTGCTCTCTTGTTCCGTAGAACTGGGTCCCTACCTTGAGCGGAGGCGCTGAATCTATGAGAGCTTCTTCCGCCAGCCGATTCATAGTTTCATAGAGGCTTCTATCATCTAGCAAACCGAATGTGCTGCAAACCTCACGGAAAAATTGCTCAAGCAGTTCATACGACTTCCCTCCGCTAAGTGAAGCCCCCACAAGCAAGTACCCATCATCCATGAAAGGACGCGTTTCTAAATGCGGGCATTCGATATAATTAGGCGAATAGACAGATACTTGCGAGCCTGTTCCAATATTAACGAGCAGCGTTCCTGCGAATGACGGAACCGCCCCCAAGAAACTGGCTTGGTTATCGCCGATTGCCCACAGCACCTTTTTCCCATCTGCCGTAATTCCCGCTAAAGGGTTATGGCGGACCACTTCAGGAAGGAATTCGGCATCCATCCCAGCCGCAATGACCTTATCTTTGTTAAACTGTCTTTCCCGTAATGCGAAAAGACCTATGCTTGCCGCATTCGAACTGTCGATGCGAGGTGTCTTTTCCATGCAAAGCTGCATGGCCATATAATCGCCTATCGTGCACAGCTTCACCGCATCGCTCGGAAGGCTTCCCTGATTCGTCAAATAGAAATGGGTAACTAAACCATATCCGGTATGCAAGTCATAGCCTGTAAGTTCACTTAACTCAGAGGCGTAAGATCGGCCTGAACCTGATTCCAGCAGCAATTCACCTCGGCCATCCTGCCAAGTCACAAGCGGGCTGACTGCCTGCCCTTCTTTGTTTACATAGAGCACGCCATGCATCTGACAGGAGATCCCGATTGCCCCCACATCATGCCAGACATCCTGACATTCTTCGATTAATGACTGGACCAACTGAACGATTCTGTCCGAATTCTGGGCATGTTCCCAAAAAACCTTCGAAGGCAGCGATGCATCATTGTTACTGGAAACAATTCGTACGACCCGCCCATCCTCTGCGTTCGTCACGATGAGACAAATGGATGTCGTGCCTATATCAATTCCCGCTAAGTACATGAGTCTGCTCCTCTCAAACGATTTACAAACCTAATTCTTTTGCATAAGAAAGAGAAGCTTGCGACGCATATAAAATTAAGCCGATGCACCACGAGTGTGACAACGTCAGCATCATTCCCTTTGGCTGGAAACAGTTGGTATTATAAAATCTTTCTGTCACCATGCCTTTATAGGCATTGAAATCCCCATCTTCCCTGGCAATAAACTGCAGAAAGCAGGCTATATGATCGCGCGTTCGATCCAGATAATAATCATCACCCGTGTACGTCCATAAGCGCAGCATTTCCGGTACGGCAAACAATCCATAGTTGTGCAAGTGCTGGTTGGAAGTTGAGGCCTGATCGGCTCCGCGTGAGCAATATCCATACTGTGCCAGAAGTGAATGTTTGGGGAATTGCAAGTTATATGTCCACCGGAACGTCATCATCCAATCTGCGGAGCTCGACGCAAGCTCAAGCCACAGCGGATTACGGTCATACTCATAAAGCAGCACATAGGAGACGACAGCATTGTAAGCATCCTCGGAAGTCGGCGTTAAATGAACGTCTTCTGGAGCGCCATATATATACTCATTGCGAATGAAACGTTCATAATAACTGCCGCCACGAACCGCTGCCGCGGAGAATTTATCTTCGCCAAAGTAGGCAGCTCCCTCCAGCAGCGCTGCAATCCACAGCATGCCGCCAGCGCCATCCCATTCCTGCACATCTCCCGTTTCACAATCGTAGTAGGAGCCAAAGTTGCCATCATCGCGCTGATGTTCAGCAGCAAACCGAAGATTGGATTGCACAACATGTTCCCACTCCGGATGCGGATTCCCCGCTTCTTTTTCAAAAGCGAGAGCTCGGATAAGGAATAACGTCGCTTCGGATACCGTTCTAGCCTGCAGCCAAGTCTTCTTTGGATTCCATCCTGCCGTCCAGCCACGTCCCAACTCCCACGAAGCCCAGAAGGTTCCGCATGGAGCAAGCCCTGTCGCTATCTTGTTCAAGACCGAAATGCCGGCATCCGAGTAAGCGGCTATTCCTTGCTTCCTGCCATACGTGAGCAGTGCGTAGGCATAAGGAACACCGCTTACCCAACTCACATGCATGTGCGGGCGGTCGCCCATTCCTTTGACATTTTGATTAAACTCGCGATCGAAAGCGGCCGTCTCCCGCAAAATATCGTTCTCTTTATCATAATGCCATTGGTACAGACCATATGCCGTTAATTCACTTGCTTGTTCCAAACCCATCCACGGATTAAGACCATGCTCCTCGCGATGAGTGGCATACATTTGTCGAACGAACGGATTGTAGCTGTGTGCATCAGGAGTACCAGCATACACATACAAATGAAGCTGTACCTTCTCGCCTGGTTTGAAGACATGCATATGGAGATCAGCTGGAGCCGGCACAGCATTCCCGATGAACGTAACCGGCTCCTCTTTATATGGAAAGTTCAACCATATTTCTGTGCCTGCGGCGTTACCCCGAAAGCCTAAACCGCTAAGCCCGAGCGGCGATGTCTCGTCCGTACATAATGCGCCGCATAGGGCGTCATTCCAAGCGAATACAGCGGGAAGGGCTGCACGATCGGCCCGAAAGGACCAGTAATCGGACACCATTTGCTGCGGGTCGCCGCCTTTAAAGTCATAACGCGGATAAGGCCGTAAGTTTTTCTCAAAACGATTCTCTTTGTAAAAGGCACCCGGAATCATCCAATCCGGCTTACCTGTTCCCTCCAGTACACAACCGAACTGCAAGTTGTAGGCTGCATCAGCTTCCCCTGTGAAGTGGATATCAACAAAAACCTCATAATAGCTGCAAACCTCATGCCTCATCTTCCATGTTGAACGCACTTGAAAGTTGTCTGAGCTCCCAGATAGCTGAAACCCTTCGGAAGTCTCCACGAGCTGACTTATAGGGATTAGTTCCTTGTTTCCGTTACGATCGCTTGCCAATAGCAAATGTGAAAAAACCAGGCTCCCTTGATGATTAGCTTCAGACTGAAATATCTGAAACACTTTGCTCCCATCAACTTCGCCGCTTTTGACCATCATCTCCCGCATCGTTATTCCTCCAAGTCTTTTAGCTGATAGATGTCAATTAAATTTTTGCGGAAAATATGATCGGCATATACCATCGCTTCTGACTCATCCAGCGCACCGTCAGCTACTTTTTCCACCAAAACATCCGCAACCACCTTTCGCGCCAACTTCTGATGGGCATAAGTCCCTTCAATGTAGTTATAATCGCCGCCAAAGCCTTGAATTTTCGTCATCGGCACCATTTCAATGAACTGATGCATAATTTGCTTCGCCGCAGTCGGAGAGATAATATAGACCCAAGTCATGTCAGCATACACATTAGGAAAATTTTTCACGATGCTTAAGTACGGTAAGTAGTACGGATAGCCGCTGTGAAGCAGCACGAATTTGGCATCAGAATACTCAAGCAGCAGAGGGATGAGCAATTCCACATTCGAGTTCGAAATCGTATTGCCGTTAGACGAAACACTGACCTCATGATGACCGGTATGAATCTGAATCGGAAGTCCATAAGCCGTTGAGCGCTGAATAATAAAATGAATCAAATAGTCCTGCAAGGCAAGCAGCTCATTATGGGACAGCGACTCTTCCAGCGTGCATCCGAGCAGCCGATTGAAAACCAGTTCCGCCTCATAAAATGTCGGTTTTTCAGTACGTAGTGAACGCCAGTACGCATGCCCGAACTTGGTTGCAACCATGCCCTCCTGGACATATTTATGCAATAAGGTATCCACAGCATCTAAATAATGGCGCAGGCTGTGAACCGTAACGCCAGACATCTTTTGGACAGTTGCGATATCCTTTAATGTTCGTAATTTGAAGGTAAAATCCATAAACATAATGGGCCGAAAGCGTTCGTATGCCAGGTTCGTTGTTTGAATAAGCGTAAAAGCAAGATCAATTCCTGATTTCTCCACCATCACATGGTCGTACCAGTTCGGGTTATGCGTGGCTTGTACGACTTTTTCATTAGCCTCTAGCAGGCCTTTAACATTCCAATCGCTGAGTCCGTACAAATCCTCCATCGCTGTCCGAAACATCCGGGCATAGGTCGTATTTTTCGTTTTTCCCCAATAGGCCATAAACAAAGCGGACTTCTGCTCCACGTCGAGATGACTTTGTCTCCCTAAAGCTCCAGCTTTCATGCCTGCGCTATAAAAATCAGAGTCCAAGTAATGCAGCAGCGAAAAT
Organism: Paenibacillus sp. J22R160; assembly: GCF_059692135.1. Taxonomy (NCBI): domain Bacteria; kingdom Bacillati; phylum Bacillota; class Bacilli; order Caryophanales; family Paenibacillaceae; genus Paenibacillus; species Paenibacillus sp. J22R160. The sequence continues at coordinate 50,731 of NZ_JCAUAU010000001.1, forward strand.
AAATCATGATTTTCTCTTTTCCTAATCTGCGGTGTTGCCAGATGCTCATGACCGTCAATGATGCGGATTGCGTTAATATAATCATGAAGAATGCTCATTTGGAGGTCTCTCCCCTTCTAAATACGCGACTGCTTCTCTCTGAAGCAGCCGCCATTTTTGTGTAAGTCTACTGAGTTTACTGAAGCTCTGGGAACGCCGCTTTCACTTCTTTTTGAAAGGCTGCTACAACATCCGCATAGCTTTTGTTGTCTGTAATTCCTTGACCTGCCGTTTTTCTCCAAAGGCTAAGAATGGAATCACTATATTTGTCGGATTTAATAACCGGCATTGTTTTCATCATTTCAAAGTAAGGCTGAAGCACTTTCTGATCACCAGTCAGAGGCGAAGTATACTTATCCAAATTGGATTCATATACGCTTTGCAGTGCTGGCATGTTCCCTCTCGCTGCCAAATCTGAAGACTGCCATTCTGCACTAGCGGAGAATTTGATGAACTCTGCTGCGATATCTTTGTTCGCCGTTTTGTTATAGATCCCACGGAAAGTTCCGCCGTTGTAGAAGCCCTCCGGTGTTTTGGCAACGCCGAACTTGCCGGCAGCTTTATTATCTTTGTTGCCGATCATGAACGTTGCCCACGCTGGCATCGCCACCAAGACGACACTGCCGTCATTCAAAGCATTGCCCCAACCTGCCGACATGAAAGGCAATTTGCCGTCCACGTTGTTGGCCCGGATATCTTTTTGGCTGTTATATACTTTTTCCCATTTCGGATCCACATTTAATTTGCCGTTCACATAGAAAGGCTGCGTATTGTAGCTGGCGATATCAAACAAGTCCCCAGCGTTTGCAATGAGATGAACTTTGCCATCGCTATCCTTGGCCACTTTTTTACCAAGCTCGATGATCTTATCGTAACTGTTCACCATTTCACTGATTTTGGCGGAGTCATCTGTGCCAAGAACCTTTTTGGCATTATCTTTTAAATACCAGAAACCGCCTGGTGAAGATTGATCTGAGATCGCTTTCATCTTGCCGTCAGATGATTTACCAAGCTCAGAAACGTAGGGAATATAGCCTTTCACTAAGTCATTTGCACCCATTGACCCAAGATCCATTAAGAAAGGAGATTCAATAAATTTCCCCACATAGCTTCTTTCAAGGTCAATCACGTCAGGCACATCTTTGCCGGATTGCAAGGCTGACAGCAATTTAATTTGGTACTGATCGCCAGGGAAAACTTTCACATCCACTTTGACATTCGGATATTTCTTCTCAAAAGCGGTCGCAATGCCTTTCGTTCCATCGAAGAATGTCCAAAGGGAAAGCGTACCGGAAAGTTTGGCCGGGTCCACCGAAGCAGCCGGAGCAGCCGGGGAGGATGCCTGCGTGCTTTTCGTATCTGATTTCGCGCCGCAAGCCGTTAAAACGCCTGTAGTAAGTACCATGGTCATTAAAAGTGAAGTCCATTTTTGTGCTTTCAAGATCTATCGCCCCTTCTAAAGTAGAGTAATTCTGAAAAACAGCAGTAATCCTATAGATATGAATTCGAATAGGTGACTTAATGACAACAGGTGATCTTACGCGCATCACTCCTCTCAAGCCTCGCCTGATTAGCCTTTTACAGCACCGGCTGCAACGCCGCTAATAATTCGCTTCGACATGAAGGAGAAGAACACTAGAATCGGAACAACGGAGATTACGATCCCTACATACTGCGCGCCAAAATCAGAGGAGAATTGCGATTTCACGCTCGCAATCATAACCGGCAGGGTCTGCAAATCGCCATCGAACAAAATAATCATCGGCACGAGGAAATCATTCCATTTTCCAATGAAAGCAAAAATCGCTAAAGTGGCCAGCGCCGGACTCATTAAAGGCAAAATGATGCGATGGAAAATCTGCATCTCCCCATATCCGTCAATTCGGCCGGACTCAATGATCTCCGAAGGAACGGAGGTGTCAGCGAATTGCTTGACCAGGAAAATGCCGAACGCATTATACAAAGAGGTGAGCAAAAGCGGGTAATACGTGTTGAGCATATGGAAAACATCCATTAATTTATAGAAACCAATAATGCCCAATTGCCCGGGAATCATCATCGTACCCAGCGTTATCATGAATAGAACGCCTTTGTACTTAAAGTTGTATTTGGAGAAACCGTATCCCGCCAGCGAAGCGAAATAGACATTAATGATCGTGGCCGTAACGGTGATAAATACCGTGTTTCCAAGCCCTCTCCATATGTTCACCGTATCCATTAACCGCTGGTAGTTCACCATGAACTGGTTGCCGGGCACAAGGAGCAGCTTACGCGCAATGTCGGAATTGGTATGAGTAGACGTGATGAGCATGCTGTAAAAAGGAAGCAAACAAGTCAATGCAATCGCGATCAGCACCACATAAATGATCAATTTCAAAACAAGCAGATTAAATTCAAGCGCTTTCTTTTCTGTTTCAACCATAGAATCGTCACCTCCTATTCATTGAACTTTGAAGCTTTAGCCGTAATTGCGGTCAAGATCATTACAACTATGAAAATGCCATACGCGACAGTAGCTCCGTAACTGTAATCGAAATTTTTGAACGCGGTTTGATACAAGTACATCACCATCGTTCTTGTCGTATTATTCGGTCCGTCACCTAGCATTAGCGGTGCATCAAAGAGCTGAAGGCCGCCGATAACCGACGTGATAAACGTAAACAAGAAGACTGGGCGCAGCATCGGGAGCGTGATGTACAGCGTGCTTTTCCATTTGCTAGCCCCGTCCATCTTCGCTGCTTCATAAACCTCATCTGAAATCGATTGCAAGCCTGCGATAAATACAATCAGGTTGAATCCAAAATATTGCCAGCAAATGACGCCAGATACGATGGCCCGCGACCACCAAGGACTGCTAAACCAGTTCACAGGATCATCTACAATACCTAGATTCATCAGCACCTTGTTGACCGAACCGGTTTGCCAATCGAACATGAGGCTGAACATGACGCCAAGCGTAATTGGAGTAATGATATGTGGAAAGTAGTACACAGCCCGGAAGAAATGCTTCCCTCGGATAAACTTTTCATTCAACACAATAGCCAGAACGAGAGCAACCGTCAGCTGCGGTATAATCGACATGAGCCAGATAATCAAGGTATTTCCAATCGTCTGGTAAAAATAAGTATCATGTAGGAGCCGAGAGTAATTGGCTGCACCGATATAAATCGGATCCGTAAATCCGTCCCATTTGGTAAAACTTAAATAGAACGTATATAGAATTGGAATTAATCCGAAAATACCGAAACCTATGAAAAATGGTGCTATGAACAGATAACCGTAATTAGATTTATTGATTTTGGAATTCAACGGGCACAACTCCTTTCTACAGTTCGGCACAGGATTGACGAATGATGAGGGAAGGTTTAAATAAATGAGAGGTAAGTTCAACTTCTTCTGAACCTTCGATCTGGGCAAAAAGACCTTCAGCCGCCGTCATACCGACCTGTTTGAGCGGTTGACGAACCGTTGTCAAAGGTGGTAACACCCAGCTCGACAGTGTGATATCGTCAAATCCGACGATTGACATTTGATTAGGAACTTGGATGCCTGCCTCTTGGATTGCACGAAGGGCGCCGATGGCTGTTTCATCGCTTGAAGCAATGACGGCTGTATATCCTTCTTCTTTTAAAAGCTCTTGCATCGCCTCATAGCCGCCTTGATTGGTCCAATCTGAGCTCACGATCCACTCCGGCCGGCACTCCATTTGCAGTTTGCTCATCGTTTGCTGCAAGCCTTTGAGACGATATTTGACAGGTGCCATATGCGTCGGGCCCGAAATATAAGCAACTTTGCGATGCCCCAATCCGTGCAAATAGGTAACGATATCCGATAACCCCGCTGCGTTGTCAATGTCCACCGAGAATAATCCGTCCAACTCCCCATGATCACCGATCAGAGCAAGCGGATACGGAATATCCAACATATTCTCTAGGTGTTTGGGGTCTCGCTTCTGGAAGCTCAGAAGAATAATGCCGTCCACATGGCCTTCGAAAAGCAGATGGAGGAAAGAAGCCTCATCTTTTGAATTCGATGTTCCACTATAGAAGATACAGTTGTAACCCTTCCTATTCGCTACCTCTTCAATTCCTCTAATGATGCCCGAGTAGAATATATTCGAGATATTATCGACGACGATACCAATCGTATTCGTACGGCTCATTACTAATCTTCTCGCATTTTCATTGCGGTGATAATTTAGCTCCGCGATTGCCTTTTCTAACGCGTCTTGCGTTTCTTTCTTCACTTTTTGCCCATTTAAGTATCGCGAAACGGTACTTTTCGATGTATTCGCTACCCTAGCCACATCGTGTATGGTTGGCCCCATGTATCTTCCCCCACTATATTTATAGCTTTCGATTTCTCACACTTTCGGGAACGTTCCCAATTTGTTTTGAAAAGGAAAGTTCGAATCGTTCGGCTTGGTTAAGTTCAACATTGGGATCGTTCCCAATTTGAATTAGCCGCATTCCTTGCATGGACCCTTTTGTGATTCTTTAGACTAGCCCCGTCCCGGTTTCAACTGATCGGACTAACTTGTCGCTGAAACAGCGACCTGTTCTCCCTTCGCTGTGCGCGAGACATTGCCACTAGGTCTTTCACATGAAAGCCCTTCAAACGGATGGTAAGTATGACTGAATAACGTTTGGGATCGTTCCCAAAATTAAAAACTACTGTTTCTTATTTCTCTATGTTACCGCTTACAGAGAAGAATGTCAACGTTCTTTTTAGCTTACAACTGCTATGCTTTAAAGACATTGTACACCGCGGTTAGTCACCCGTTCTTCGTAAATGTAGCACCCTATTCGCCACAGCAGCGATTATTCGGCGTTACTTATAAGTAATCCACCCTTCACCCATTTGCCCACTTCCGCGGGACCATCCATTATGGTGCCACAGCTGAAATAGATGGAAAATCTACCGTTAATCTGCACAGCTCAGTGGAAAGAAATGGAATAGCGGTAGAATCTCCATCTAAGTCGTCGGTAGCTGCACGAAATCTCCCGGATTCGGAGAAATTAGCGGTAGAAATTCCAGCTAGTTGAGCAAAAGTTGAGCAATCGCAGAAATTAGCGGGAGAAATCGGCGCTACTTACAAGTAGTCCGCCATCACCTATTCGCCCTCCTCCGCCGTGGTCGACCGACTTCACTCATTCCCCCACCTCCGCGGGACGATGCATTAGGAGCGCTGCAGCTGAAAAAGCTAGAGAAGTCTATCCAGACTTCCTCAGCAGCGCACAGGACTGTCTGCACATAGACAGCAACAAAAAGCAGGAGCTCCGGAAGCACTGCCGCATCCGAAACTCCTGCTCTTTTTACAACCACTCACTCATCTTGCGCTTGCAGCATTTGCTTCACATCACAAACCAAAACCTCTACGCCGCTGTTTCGAATTTCATCCAGCATGCTCGGATCAACCAAATCGCTCGTAACCAGGATATCTACATCCTGAAAGCTCGAAAAAGAGATCAGTCCCTGCCGCTCAAATTTACTGTGGTCTGCAACCATAACGATCTTCTGACCTGCGGAAATCATAGCCCGCTTCACTTCAGCTTCGTAGAGATCCGAACTCGTAAATCCTTTACGAATGGAAATTCCTGTTGCACCTAGAAAAGAGAAATCTGCATTGTACTTTTGGAGCTCCAGTTCAGCCTGTGGACCGACTAAACTCATTGATTTCTTAATGAGCTTTCCGCCGATAACAAAGACCGAAGCCTCTTCATTTTGACTGCTTTCCTCCGCTACATTCATGCCGTTCGTTACCACCATCAGTTTCGGTAGATGACGGAGGTGCCGGGCAACGCACCAAGTGGTCGAACCGGAGTCCAGGATGACAATTTGATCGCCTTCCACGAGTGAGGCAGCCAATTTTCCGATGGCATCCTTCTCTTCATAATATTGAAATCTCCGCTGTTCAACTGGAGGAATGACTTGCGCATTGTTGTGCAGTTCCTCAAGTAAAATGGCGCCGCCATAATTTTTTTGGATGATGCCTTCCTGCTCCAATTGATTCAAATCCCGACGGATCGTTTCTTCGGAAACGTTAAACTCCTTAACCAAATCCGCAACTTTAACGCTGCGCTCCTGAAAGAGCAGTTCTTTGATCTTCGTTCTGCGATGTACGGCAATCATGCTGGGTCCCCCTCAAATCCTCGAATACCTATTCACCTGCTAGTTTCCGTATCAGAAAGGGTTTTCTGACTGGGGATTACTTCAGTCTCTACTATCTCTTTTCTTGGAAAAGTTGTCAATAGAGCCCCCTATGTGTGCTGAATCTGGCTGTTCCTAGCGGATATCGCCAGCCCACTTTACCACTCGATAAGATCCGTCTCCGTTACTGGCTGTGTTGGATCGGCAGGAACACGGAACGTTTTGATTTCACAAGGGCCGAAATGCGCAGCAATCTCGCGACTCATTCGAGGTAAACGAATGACGGCCTGCGTCGTTTCACGTGTTGTCTCATAGGCTCGGATGATGAGGTCGCCCCCTTCCTCCGCTTTCTTCACAACGCTGACGATGATGTTATCCTGATCCACCGACAGATAGGAATCTTTCTGCGGAAGCTTCCCCTCATGATAAGACTCGATGATCGTTGTTGGACGCTGATTCAGCTCCAAAGCACGCTTCACCGTGCCAGCTTGCTCCCAACTGCCTTGATGCGGCAGAAGCCTGTAGTGGAATGTCTGAATTCCTTGGTCAATGAACGAATAATGACCGTGAGGATCTGGAACTAGCGGATCATGATGCGCGTAAATGGGACTGCGAAGCACTGTCATCGCCAGCTCTTTATTCATGATACTATAGCTGTATTTGGCGTCATTAATGAGAGAAACACCGTAGGAGGTACCTCCATGCTCGCCGACATCACGTAAAATCCCGCCATAATCGACCCAGGTTTGCCCTGGCTCTTCTTCCCCGTTATGCTCCCGCTCCTTAAAGCCATATGGTATTTCATACGTCTGCTTCGTAAATACCAGATTGATTGGGAATACCAATTTCAGCATTTTGAAAGTCTCGCGCCAATCCACGGTCACCTTGACATCAATGTAATCCAACTCTTTGTACATCGCAAAATCTTGAACAATCGTGGATTTCCCGTACTCGCTTTTGACTCGGATCACGGACTTCACGGGTCCATGTTCCACACGCTGTACACTTGTCGCGATGAAATCTCCCATTTTATTGTTAAAATGAAAAACATTATGACTCCACGTATCCGATTTATCTTCGATTACGACAGGTCTTGCCGCTGGTCCGCGGAAGACGTCATATTGCACCTTTTTATCAAATAGGCTGGAAATGAAGCCCGTTTTCGGATCAAATTCCAAATGGAACCGATCATTCTCCAGCGCATAGTCATTCGCTTTGATTGGCTGTACAGCCAGTTTCGGCTCCGGAGAAGCAGCCAACGCCTTATACACGCGATATCCCATAGCAGGCAGTTGAGCGACGAAGCTTAGGCGGAATCTGCCGCCGGATGTTGCCTGAGACTGGACCAGCTGGAAAGGAATCTGCTTGCCGGACTCATCGACCACGATCGTCGTATCCTTCATACCTCCGATTTCCAGCTCCACGTTCACACGGCTTTCCCACGAATGAGGATTAAAAATGACAATCGGCTTCAAGCCATCTTCCTGTTCAATCCTGATATTCCAGGAGAACGATTGAATCGCATAATTCAAACCGCGCTCTGCAATCGTCATCGCTTCTCCATGCATATTCCTTGCATCCGCATATGCTGCCTCCAAGCTGGTGCCGGCAAGGATATCATGGAATTGGTTGAACAGAACATTTTTCCATGCGCGATGATAGTCTTCCGGATACTTCTGGCCAGTTACAAGCTCTGCGAGCGATGACCACTTCTCAGCGGCGATCAAGGTATTCTCCGCTTGTCGGTTCCACTGCTTAATACCCGAATGAACCGCATAACAACCGCTGGCATGGTGCTGCAAGTCGTCATGAACAACCGGAACAGGCAACTCCAAAGCTTCCATGTCGGCAAAAAACTCATTCGGAGCCGCCATCTCCATCGTCGGAAACTCGGGCAGGGCGTTCATCCGCTTAATGCTGTTGATATTCTCCTTCGTCGGACCGCCTCCGTGGTTGCCAACCCCGTAAAAGACCATCAAATTGCCAAATGGGTCCTTCAGTTCTTCCATACAGCGGCGAACATGTTTTTCAAGATCTTTGCCCCAGGTACAGTACTCAAATGGAATCCGGTAAGTCAGCACGCGGCTGCCATCGTCCGATTCCCAGTGAAACAGACGTCCCGGCAAGCCTTTCTCATTAGGCATTGGACGCATAAAAATATAGTAAGGCATTCCACTTTTGAGCAAAATTTGCGGCAGCATGCCGTGATGTCCGAAGCTGTCGACGTTATACCCGACTTTCGCAGTAACTCCCAATTTCTCTTTAAAATAACGCTGACCGTATAATCCTTGACGCACAAACGATTCACCGCCGGGAATATTACAATCCGGTTGTATCCACCAACCGCCCACAATTTGCCAACGACCTTCTCGTACGCGCTCCTTAATCTCTTCAAACATGTTGGGGTCGTTATTTTCAACCCATTCATAATTGGCAGCCGAGCTTGATGTAAAAACAAAATCATCATATTCTTTCATACGGTCGAGGGCCGAACGGAAGGTTGCTTTTGTTTCTTGGAAACCTTCCTGCCACTGCCAGAGCCACACAGGATCCAGATGGGCGTTGCCGATCATGTAAAGTTTTTTTTGTTTCATTATGTTCTCCTGCCTTTCTTAGATATTTGAAGTTTTATTCAAAATGCACAGCTTGCCCTTTGCTGCCCAAGAAATGGCTTATTTTATCCATGACCGTGTCTTCGACGGCCTTTCTTCCTTTGTCCATGGCCTCAGGCGCTAGTGCTTGACATTCCTCGTTCGTCAGTCTTTCTTCTCTCCCCAAAGCACCCAAGAAAGCAAGTTCCAGATCTGTAGCAATGTTCACTTTACTGACTCCGCCTCCTGGGAGGCGAATCGCTCCTGCCATCATGTCCGCTGGAACACCAGATCCACCATGCAGGACAAGGTGTACGGGTGTAAGCGAGCGAATCGCTTGCAATCGTTCCGTATCGATTTTAGGTTGTCTAACCATGTACACACCGTGTGCGGTTCCGCAGGAAACAGCCAACGCGTCAATGCCGGTTTCTTGAACGAAACGCTTAGCTTCTACCGGATCGGTATACAGCTCCTCGTCCTTATCCGTTTCTACGAAATCCGTTGTACCGATCATCCCCAGCTCTGCTTCAACGGAGACGCCTTTCGCGCGTGCATAATCGGCTACCTCTTTGGAAGTCGCGATATTGTCCTGCAAATTTTTCTCCGAAGCATCAATCATCACCGAGGTGAAGCCCGCTTCAATGGCTTCGGCAATCGTCCCAAGCTCCTTCGTATGATCCAAATGCAGCACCAGAGGCACCGTAATCCCTTCATCTGTTACTTTTTTATAAAATTCATCTGCGAACTCGTTCGGTGTAATGCCGTATCGAACGAGTTCTTTATGAGAAATTTGCACAATAGCTGGTGATTTCATCTTCTGGGCTGCTCGCAGCACCGGTGTAATCATCGGCGTATATCTCGGTGAAAATGAGCCAATAGCGAAACCATTTTTCTCAGCAACTTCTAAGGCTTGTTTTAACGTAAGTACATTCTTCGGTCTTAATCCAGTCGTCATGGTAATCTCTCCCTAATTTCTGTTTTTATTTGTTTTACCCTTTGGTTCCTGCACTGATGTTCATGCCTTCAATAAAGTATCTTTGGAAAATAAAGAATATCGCGATGACCGGAATCATCACCATCACAGATCCTGCCATCAATAAGTGCCATTGGCTGACGCCAGAGCTGACCTTAAAGGCTTGCAAACCAAGCTGAAGCGTATATTTGGACTCATCATTCACATAAAGCAGCGGTCCAAGAAAGTCATTCCAAGCCCCCGTGAAAGTCCCGATCGCAACCGTCGCAAGCGCAGGCTTAGCCAGAGGAAGCATAATGGATCGCCAGATATACAAATGGTTGGCACCATCGATTTTTGCTGCTTCTACGAGATCATTGGGAATACCCAGATAAAATTGACGAATAAGGAAAATGTGAAACGCGCTTCCGAAGAAACCAGGAATAACGAGCGGTAAATAAGTCCCCACCCAGTGTAATTTGGAAAATAAAATATACTGCGGAATCAACGTTACGAAGCCTGGAATGATCATCGTCCCAAGAATAATTGAAAATAGCAGCCCTTTTCCCGGAAACCGAATCTTGGCAAAGCCATAAGCAATGAAAGAGTTAGAGATAACATGCGCAAACACCGCAACAACCGCGATGAGAAGTGAATTTGCCGAATATCTGGCAAAATTGCCGGCTTCCCACGCTTCTTTATAGTTCGTCCAAACAAATTTCTTCGGAAACCAGGTTGGCGGGTAGGTTACGACTTCCGTCAGCGATTTCAATGAGGTTTGAATCATCCACCAGAAGGGCATCAGAAAGGACAAACTTCCCGCAATTAGAATAAGGGTCACGATCCACTTGGATATCCTTTGCTTCGTCCGGCGGCTTTGATAGTACGATTTCTTAGGAGCTGCTGCAGCAACCGTCATCGGGAATCTCCTCCTTCGTAGTGAACCCAGTATTTGGACATCACCATGTTAATAATGGTCACGATAATGGCGATAACGAAGAGGAACCAGGCCATAGCCATGGCATAACCCATATCGAAGACTTTGAATGCTTTCAGAAACATATGCAGGTTGAAAAATAGTAACGAGTTCGCTGGAGAACCCGGCGCGCTTGGGTCGTCGGCCATGACATAACCTTCCTGGAAAATCTGAAAACCGCTGATTAAACTCGTCACAACATCAAAGAAAATGACCGGAGTAATCATCGGCACCGTGATGTGCCAAAGCTTACGTAGATTAGAGGCTCCGTCAATTTCAGCCGCTTCATATAGATGGTCGGATACCCCTTGCAGCGCTGCCAGAAACAAGAGCATCCCTCCGCCAACCGCCCACATTTTCATCATGACAATCGCATTTTTGGTCCAGGCAGGATCCGTAAGCCACGAAGGTCCTTCAATGCCAATCCAACCAAGCACGGTATTAATGAGACCCGAATCCGGGTTAAGCAGCATCATCCAGAGCATATAAACGGCTACACCGGACAACACAGTTGGCAGGTAATAAATCGTCCGAAACCAACGCATGCCGGGAATTTTCACATTCAATAGAACTGCAAGAACGACAGAACCTATCGTCGATAAAGGTACTGCGAGCGCAACGTAGTACAACGTGTTCCGGAGTGATTTCCAGAACAAAGGGTCTTCCGTAAACATGCGTTTATAATTGTCGAAGCCAATAAAGTCCATGCGGGATGTGATGTCATAGTTCGTAAAGCTGGCGTACAATGAGAACAGCAACGGTCCTGCCGTAAAAATCAGAAATCCAAAAAACCACGGGGCCACGAAACCATAACCTTCTAATGCTTCTCTTTTATCCAGCGACCATTTTCTCTTTTTCGGCTGGGTAACCTTCGCTTCATGCAATTGGGGATTCACAGTTGTCCCTCCTAAACATTATCTTCGTATGCGTAAAGGGTGGAGCAGTCAACCATCATGTCTCCACCCTTATGAGCTCTTATTTATTTCGTATTCGATTTCACCAAATCCTCGACTGCTTTCTGTGCTTTATCCAAGGCTTCCTTCGGTGTTTGCTTGCCCAGAATAGCCTCATCGATTTGCGGGTTCAGCAGATTGAAAAAGTCTGGCGCTGTTACAGGAACCGGCCCTAGTACGGTATCTTTCAAGTTATCTACCGTAAATTTGTACACCGGATCCTTAATCAGTTCCGGATCGTTCGAAGCTTTTATATTGGAAACGTTATCAAAATTAAATTGAGCCCAATATTTCTGCGCATCCACATCCGTCATATACTTCATGAATTCCCAGCTCTCTTCTGGGTGCTTGGCGCCAAATGGAATTTCAATCGTGAATCCTCCGCCAATGCTCCAGTGTCCGCTTCCCTCTTTGAATTCAGGCATTGGTGCGATGCCGAAATCTTCTTTTTTGGCCGCAAAATCACGGATTTGCGTCCAGAATGTGCCCGCATCTATTTTCATAGCTAATTTTCCAGCGATAAGCGGGTCATTCGTTTTACTGCCAAAGCTTGCTTTGAAGGCATCGACTTCTTTTTTCCCTAGACGAGCATCCCAGCTGTTATACCACTCAAGGGCAGCGATACGTGCCGGCGAGTTGATGTATACGCCTTTATCGTCCAGCCATGGTCTTCCGCCATCGGCGTTGTTCAGGAAAATATCCTGTCCGCCCGCCAACCTGGGATGGAAGCCTAAGCGTTCGATTTTTCCATTATTGATTTTATCAATCTTCTTGGCGTACTCTTCCAGTTGTGACCAAGTTGTTGGCGGCTTCTCCGGATCTAGTCCAGCTTCTTTGAAAATCGCCTTGTTGTAGAACAATACACGTGTATCCGTTACAAAAGGAAGCGCATACACTTCATTTTTGTACGTCATCGCATTGTATAAGTGCGGGAAGAATCGGTCTTTTATATTATCCTTGGCCAAAAAAGGCGTTAAGTTCGTTACTTGCTTTTTGCTGGCGCGCTGCGCAACTTGGGTAATATCGTGGATAATGACATCGGGCGGATTGCCAGCAGCAATAGCAGCCAGTTCTTTCGTCCAACCATCTCCATAAGGTAAGAAAGTATGTTTAACCGTGATGCGATCTTGAGATGCATTAAAATCACTAATAATTTTCTCGATGATTGGACGACGCGTCGTGGAACCCCAGTGAGTCCAAAAATCCAGTGTCACTTTACCCTTCGGCTTCTCTACGGCCGTACTTGCTGCAGGTGCTGTCGTTGTACCCGTACTTGCGCTCGGGCTTTTATCAGTACTGCACGCTGTCAGCGCTATACCAGCTGTAAGTGCTGTACTCATTAGAACCAACAAGGATTTGTTTGCTCTCTTCATACATTTCATTCCCCCTATAAAATGATTAGACAACCTATGCCACATAGCTGATTTACGAGGCCTCGCTATTGGGACTATCAATCCCACACTGCGGACGTAGAACTCCACACAAAGGATTAACAACCCCACAAGGTAAAACGCTTACAATGTGGCTTTTTGAAGCCTATATCCATATAATACTCGCAAATACCACGTTGTCAATCATTTTTTAAACGCTTACATTTGTTTTAGTGTGGGGTTTGTACGACACAAACCTCTAAATACCACATTTTGCTGAGCGATATGGGGACGCTTGCATATTCACCGATACCACTATTCTCGCTTCAGGAACGCAAACAATCCCCACATCCAAAGGATGGGGGATTCCCTATTTTCTTGTTTGTCTCAGCCTTCCAGCTTGCTGAAGAAATCTTTAAACACACGATCACGCCGAACAAAGTGAACATAACGAATAAAATGCCGCGAAGCATCGAAGCTGTAACGGAAATCCTCCGACAGAATCGGGCTGTGCACCAGCTCATTCGGCAGCCAGCTTTCATCGATCAGGTAAGCGATCGTCGCTATATCCCAAATGACACGGGAATAGGCAAAATGGTCTTTTGCACAATTCTCGTAAGTTTCATAGAGATATTTACCGATCTCTCCCTGGTCTTTCACATACTCACGCACCTCCGGCAGCGTTGTGAGCAGGTGCGAAGCGACACCCATGCACGGAATTAATACGAGCGGCACACCGCAATTAAGCACGGTTCGAGATGCGTGCAAATCTTGCGCAAGGTTGAATTCCTTGGTATCAGGCCAAGGCAGAGCATGTCCGCCCAACCAGACGACGACAATTTTCTCGATGATACGAGGCTCTATCCATATCGCCGAAGCGACGTTCGTAATGGCGCCAATCGCCACCACGTAAAGCGGATCATCCTCAGGCGAGGCCATCGCCCGCTCTACCAAGTTTCTCGCCGCTTCGCTTTCTTGCGGGGACTCCGCTCCAGATAAATATCCCGTCGATCCGCGATAAATCGGGATTTCAGACATTTCTGGCAGCAGCGCAGAAATTTTCTGCAGTTCTAGATAGCTTTTCTCCATGCCATCTGCTGGTCCGTCTGACAATTCATTATGAAATGGAGCCGCATAAAAAGCCTCAATTTGCAGCTGCTCAGGGGATTTCAACGCATATACGACAGCGAATTGATCGTCGATTTCATTATAGGTATCCGTATCAAGCACCATGCGGACTTTTTTGCCCGGATGAGTTAGTCGCTGCAGCAGCTTCTCTTGCGTTATTTTCGGAAATGAAATCATTGATCGGTACCTCCCTTGAATACTTACATTCTTGGACTACTAACGGGTGGCTAATCTCGCATAAACCAGAAAAAACAGCGCCATTTCAGCAAGAATCACATAGTTGGGCACAACAACAAACAAATCTATTACAAAAAAAACGCCTAAAATTCCTAAAAATACGGCCAGATGAATCGGTCTCAGCTGAAGGTGCTTATGCCTATACCGATGAAAGATGATCGTCGTAGAGATGAAATACAACAGAACGGAAAGAAACACCATCGCCAATATAAAGTGGTACTCCAATTGATCCAAATACAGCAACTGAATCGATGCCGCGATTGTACTCAGAGATAAGTAAACGAATAAATGTACATAAATAATCGTTTGTCCAGCCGTTTGCAGCGCTTTATCCACTTTTCTCTCGATATTCTCAAAATACTGCCACCAAATCCCAATGACAAGAATAAAACTCAGTGCGGCAAACAAAATCGATGCCCACGTACCGTTGCTATTCTGTAAAACAGCTAACGTGCTCACAACTAATTCCCCTAAGAGAATCAGAGTAAACAAGGCAAAACGCTCTAATAAGTGATGCGTATTAATCGGCGTATGCACCAAGAATCGTCTGCCGATAACCGGCAGTAGAACATCTATCGCAATTCCCGCGTAAAGAATCAAATATCTGACCCAGGAGTCAAAAAATAAAGATGCGCTCGAAATCACGATTCCGATCCAAAAC
The DNA here is from genome assembly GCF_059692135.1 of Paenibacillus sp. J22R160. Lineage (NCBI taxonomy): Bacteria > Bacillati > Bacillota > Bacilli > Caryophanales > Paenibacillaceae > Paenibacillus > Paenibacillus sp. J22R160. Next base: position 65,788 of record NZ_JCAUAU010000001.1, read on the forward strand.
CGTGTTCCCAGATATCGCGCTGTCGCAGCACGGTGGGATACTTCCCCTTTTTGAATCGCCAAATATTGCATAGCTGTTAACGCCCTCGATCCTATGTATCCTATGAAAAAAGGAACGTAGTACCGATCAAAATCCGTAGATAAACTAAATGTCATGATAAGCACAAAAAACAATTGCAGGATCATGTAGATGCGGTGAGTGAACACATCCTGCCCATATCGGTTATTAAACAGCGTTTGCCCTACCCATGCCCACCAGATGGGAATAAAAATGAGTATAAATTTGATGATATATTCGAGTGAAATCGTCCCGTGGTCAGCATGCAGCAGCACATGTGTAGCCTTAGAAACGGCCGCTACAAACAGCAAGTCATAAAAAAGCTCCAACCACGTTACTTTCTTCGCGATGTTCATATCAGTCCCCCAGTAATTGGAATCAAATAGCTTGCTGCCTATATTATACCGAACAAAGGGAGGATGAATGTTATTTTTTTTGAGCGAATGCTTCCACTTGACTAAGCGGTTGTCATCCCCGTTAGTCCTGCTCCTACCACAGCCACGTCAGCTTGGATGTCATTTGCTAGCTTTGGATAAGATGGCATCGCTGTTTCGCTAAGCCAAACCGATTTTGGAAACTGTGGAAATGGGTCTTTACTTAGGTCGAACGACATAATGACAACCTCCTGAAATACACCTTTTGGATAAATTAACCTCTTTCATCCCCTTTTATTCTACATATTCACCTTTCCAATAAGCAGGAAAAGTCGAAATAGGGAATAAGTGGTAGGTCAGAATGTGCAGGTCTAGCAGCACTTACTAGATTTGGGAATCTATTATTTAATTTAACTGTACTACGGTCAATTAAATTTTCTAATAGGAGGTTTGATTATTGAATAAGACCATTTTTAAAATGACTCACTTGTTCTTCGCAACAAGTTTGACGGTAGGACTTTTTGCATCCACCGCATCCGCCGCAGAAACCGACTACTCGGAAGCACTAGAGGCTCTTGACGCACCGCCGATTGACGCTATGATCGTGGACGACGAGCGCCTGGCCAAGGGGCTAATGGACCGTGGGCTTTTAAACAAAAGCGCAACACCCGAACAAATATCCAAAGCAGTAAAAAGCTATTTATCTGTCAAAAATAAAAAACTAGCAAACTCCAAAGCTGATCAGAAGAACAAACTGCATGATGAAATGGACAAAAAGTCGAAGGACTTCGTCGCCAAACAAAAGGATAAGTTATTATCGCAAATGAACCACGGCATGGATAATCTCAAAATAGGAAACGGCAACGGCATCCCGATCCCATCCGCACGGCAAGATCGCTATAACGGCCCGGTTCGCGAGGACAAAGTACTCGTCCTTTTGACAGAATTTGCGGACTTAAAACATAACAACGTGAAACAAGAACCAGGTTTCATGTACGCCAAGGACTTCAGTCCGGAGCATTATCGTAAACTCATGTTTGGCGATAAAGATTTCAAATTGTTCGATGGATCGAAAATTCAAACCTTTAAGCAGTACTACGAAGAGCAATCCGGTGGCAGCTATACGGTTAATGGCTTCGTTTCCGACTGGTTGACAGTTCCCGGCAGTGCCGCTCAGTACGGAGATGATAACCCCGCTGGCGGTCATGACAACTTAGCCCCGCTTGGTCCTCGCGATCTCGTGAAAGATGCGCTTAATGCTGCTGTTGCCAAGGGCATTAACTTAGCCGATTATGATAAATTCGATTTGTATGACCTAGATGGCGATGGCAATCAAAATGAACCCGACGGGCTAGTCGACCATTTAATGGTCATCCATGCGGGTACGGGTCAAGAAGCTGGCGGCGGCGCCTTAGGCGACAATGCCGTTTGGTCTCACCGCTGGACACTGGATGGCGTGTACCCGATTGCGGGAACATCAACCCCAGTCAGTTATTGGGGCGGCAAAATGGCCGCTTACGATTATACGATTCAGCCTGAAGATGGCGCAGTCGGCGTATTCGCTCACGAATTCGGGCACGACTTGGGATTGCCGGATGAATACGACACCCAATACACGGGGCAAGGCGAGCCGATTGCTTCTTGGTCCATTATGAGCGGCGGCAGCTGGAACGGGAATATTGCCGGCACGACACCGAGCTCTTTTTCACCGCAAAATAAAGATTTCTTCCAGAAAACGATGGGCGGCAATTGGGCAAATGTCACTGAAGTTAGCTCCTCTGACATTAACCAATTAGGCAAGGCGGCTATCATTGATCAAAGCGTAACGAAATCGAAAAATCCAGGCATCGTCAAAGTCAATTTGCCGGATAAGGCCGTCCAAGGCATTCAACCGGCTTTCGGCTCCCGTTACTATTACAGTACAAAAGGCGATAATCTGCATACGACACTATCTACGCCAGAATTTGATTTGACTCATGCGCAAACCGCTACATTTGATTTCAAGTCCTTGTATGAGGTTGAATTCGAATACGACTATATGACGGTGACTGCGGCTACCTACGATGGACAAGAAGTAACGCTAGATGTTATTGGAGACAATGACACCAACGGTGACGCACGCGCGGAAACCTCGAATGGGGCTTGGGTGGATAAGTCCTACAACTTAGCGCCATTCATTGGCAAAAAAGTGACGCTGAACTTCGACTATGTGACCGATGGCGGCCTAGCTCTAAATGGTTTTGCCATGGATAACGCCAAACTAACCGTGGATGGAAAAGTAGCGTTCTCTGATGACGCTGAAGGAGCTTCTGCTTTTAAACTGGACGGATTCGTGCAATCCAATGGGATGGAATTCAAGAAGCACTACTATTATCTGGAGTGGAGAAACTACGAAGGAGCCGATAAAGCTCTGGCGTTCAGCCGCGGTGTCAAATACAACACGGGTCTCGTCGTTTGGTATGCCGATGACAGTTATCTAGATAACTGGGTTGGTGTTCATCCAGGTCAAGGCTTCCTCGGTGTTGTAGATTCTCATGCTGCAGCAATGGTGTTCAAGAAAGACGGAAAAGATTCGGTGTCTCAAACAACCCGTTACCAAGTCGCGGATGCGGCGTTTTCACTGGATAAAACACCTGCGTGGTACGTCAATAATGAGACGCGAGGCGAGTATAACTACAAACCACTACCAGGCGTAGAGGAATTCTCGGATGCCAAGTTGTATTCGAATGAGCTAATTCCAGACGCAGGCCGCTTAGTTCCGAAATTCGGTTTGAAATTCCGGGTAATTAGCGAAGCGAAAGATAATTCTGCTGGCTTGATTTGGATTCACAAGTAAGATCACAGGTAACATAATGCGAATCTTATGAAAAAAACAGGGGAATATCCCAAAAGGTTAAAAAAAGAGGCCTCTCTCGGTCATTGGATGACTTGGGATAGCCTCTTTTTTTATGGAACCGAATCGAATAGCTGGAAAAACTCCCTGTATTTCAAGCATGTATCCGCCAGATAAATCTAATAACTGGAAAAATTACCGTTACTTCTCTCCTTTAACCCTGTTTCTTATCTCAATCATCCGCATTAACAGGAGAAATTCCATTTATTCATGCCTGTAGTGTGATATTCAACTATCTAGTGGTAGTATATATATCCCGTTATTCTAAAGAGGCGCTCCCACAAGGTCAATACATGCTTTCCCTCGGTCATTAAATGACTTTCGGGACAGTCCCCTCTCTTTTTACCGCAATGGCCGCTTACTTATGGAGAATATCGTCTTTGAGCGAAGCAACGTGCGTAATCACTAGATCTATATCTGGTTTCGACACTTGAAAATGCGCAAGAGCCTCCGAGAGATGGTTGGCAACGGCATTAAAATGCACCGGTTGTAAATTCATTCCCTTATGAGCTTTGGCCATCGAGAAACCCGAATATTGATTCGGTCCTCCTAAAGCGAACGAGATAAATTTGGTTTGATGCTTGCGTTGTTTCTCCATATCCGTGTTTTTAAAAAACTCATTCACCGTATCGTCAGCTAAAATGAGTTCATAGAAATAATCGACTACTTTAGCGATTGCGGGCTCTCCGCCAACTTTTTCGTATAATGACATTGTTTGATCCACAGAGTTCATCCTTTACAAGTGAGTTCTATGGTTATTTTTCCCTGATTAATTAGATTCATCCCTGCGCTTTTCTTCTTTCCAACTTGGCAGATACTCCCGTGAGAATCACAGCAACCAAGACCATCAAACCACCAATCCATGGTGTATGCTTTAGTCCGATAGTGTCAACAATCAACCCGCCAATCAATGAACCTAAAGCAATCCCGACGTTGAAAGCCCCGATATTCAAGGCAGAAGCAACATCTACGGCGGATGGCACATATTTTTCGGCGAGCTGTACGATATTTAATTGAAGACCTGGCACGTTCATGAACGCGAGCAGCCCCATTAGAAAGATCCCAATCAAACCGGCCACTTTGAACGGCAGCATGAAAGTAAGCACGATCAGAATAGCTGCGTGAACAATAAACATCCAGAATAAAGCGCGAAGCGGATTATGATTGGCCCATTTTCCGCCGACTGAATTACCGATCGCTACTGCAACCCCATAGACAAGCAGAACAATAGAGATCACATGCTGATTAAGCCCTGTTACATCTTGTAAAATTGGGGTTAAATATGTGAATGCAACAAATGTTCCTCCATATCCAAGCGCTGTGATGGCATATCCCAGAATCAAACGAGAGTTCGTAACAAGACGAAGCATATCCGAAAATTTAGCAGGAGCCGACTGTTGCAGATTTTTGGGAATTAACGCTGTGATCGCGATGATTGCAATAACACCAAGCAAAGCAACTCCCCAAAATGTTGCTCTCCAACCTAACGTTTGTCCGATAAACGTTCCAAGAGGTACTCCGGTGACCGTTGCGACCGTCAATCCTGTAAACATTAAGGCAATGGCGCTGGCTTTTTTCTGCGGCGGAACAAGCTGGACAGCGATCGTCGCGCCTATGGAGAAAAAGACACCATGTGAGAATGCGGTTATAAAGCGAGCGACCAGCAATAATGAGAACGATGCGGAAAGCGCGGCAGCGACATTTCCAACAATGAAGATGACCATGAGAAGCATCAGCAATGTCTTGCGGTTCATCCGGTTTGTGAGTGCAGTAAGGATTGGAGCGCCAAGCGCAACCCCAATGGCGTAACCGGAGATTAGAAGTCCAGCAAGCGTAATCCCGATATGCAAATCATCTGCGACAGATGCCAGTAGACCAACGGGAACGAATTCTGTCGTTCCAATACCGAATGCGCTGATGGCCAGCGCAAGGAGTGCCCACTTCCCTGTATGCAGCTTTTCTTTTTGTATAGAAGCAGTTGGTGCGATAGTTTGACTCATAATTTCCTCCTATTTGAATGAATGTGACCTGCAGCAACACTTTACTTTTGATGCCTGAGTGTTATTATAGGATCACAAGAACTATTTGATAAGTACGCACTTTGAAGTTCTATAGATACTCCAAAGTACTATAGGTACTTAAAAGTTCCTATTCTTAATACGGAGGTAGACCATGCCCTATAATGTTCCCGTTGAAGCTACGCTTGATGTAATTGGCGGCAAGTGGAAGGTCGTCATTTTATGCCATTTGGATAAAGGCGACAAACGTACAAGCGAATTAAAAAGATTGATGCCTGATATTACCCAGAAAATGCTTACCCAACAGCTGCGTGAACTTGAGCAGGATGGCATGGTGAAAAGAACGAGCTATGAGCAAGTACCGCCCAAAGTTGTCTACTCATTAACACCGTATGGTTGGTCATTCAAACCTATACTGGATGCCATGTGTGCTTGGGGAGAGCAGCATATCCAGCAAAACGAGCTCATAGAAGTCTAGAAACAACAATTGGAGGCGATTGATGTGAAAATCATGATTTCAGCCGCGGAAGCCATTGAAAAAGGCGTATGGAATGAGATTTTGCGTCTCTTTGGTAGAGATAAAAACGAGGAAATATGGCCCAAAGAGGAATTCATTTTGACAGAAGAGCAAGCCATCCAGTTGAAGTTGATCAAGAAGTAAGGTGCCTATTTTGCGTGAGAAGTAGTACACCTCCACTACGCCCTATAACGCTGCCATCCCGTTGCGCCCGGATACGGGCAGCTTTTGTCCCGCAGCTTGGCGGCAATTCGCACTATGCATCCACATAGCGAGCATGTATGCCCGAAAGTGAGCTTAGGACACTCGCTGCACTGGCTTAACCGCTCGTGATACACCGAATCAGGCACGCACGCGTCTTCGGACTGAAACATGGGTGCTTGCAGCATCTTGTCAATTTGCGCATCCGTAATCTTGAACTCCTCGCGGCATCCTTTGCACTGGCGATTCTCAAGCATCACGTTCTACTCCGTGGTCAATTCCATTACAGTGACGGACATCGGAGGAAGTTCCGCATGGATCACCTGATCAGCCAAACTGAACGCTGTGAACTCCGCTGGCGCTACTTTGTTTGTCTCTTCGAAGGTGTTGTGGCCGTCGATTGTGTCTGAGGTCAATGTAGTTCCTTTCACAGAGACAAACTTGTTGGCTAAGCCGCGCAGCTCTACTTCCACGTTTGCGCCAGCTTGATGATCCAGATTGCAAAGGCTGATGTGTACGCGGCCCTCTTCATCTCTGGAAGCCGAGACGGAGATTTGCGGAATGGCTTGTTTCCCTTCGCCAAGCTCTATAATGGACTGATGAACATCCAACAGCTGCGCATCCTGGTGAACCTTGTACATCTCGAACACGTGATAGGTTGGCGTAAGCACCATTTTCTCCCCTTCAGTGAGGATAACAGCCTGCAGCACATTCACCAGCTGAGCGATGTTCGCCATCTGGACGCGATCACAATGCTCGTTAAAAATGTTCAGCGAAATCCCTGCGACGAGTGCATCGCGGATCGTGTTCTGCTGATATAGAAAGCCTGGATTCGTTCCTGGCTCTACATCGTGCCACGTTCCCCACTCATCAACGAGCAAGCCGATTCGCTTATCTGGATCATACTGATCCATAATAGCGGAATGCTTGCTAATCAGCTCTTCCATGAACAAGGCTTTTTTCAAAGTTACGTGCCACATTTCTTCAGGGAATCCGGTTGCTGCCCCCTTCTCCTGCCAGGAATCGCCGGGTACCGTGTAATAATGCAGCGTAATTGAATCCATAAAACGATGAGCCTGCTTCATTAGCGTTTCCATCCAGTGATAGTCGTCTGTGTTCGGTCCGCAAGCAATTTTATGTATACGATTGCTGCCATAATTACGGACATAGGTCTGGAATTGACGGTACAGATCAGCATAATATTCAGGCCGCATGTTCCCTCCACAGCCCCAATTCTCATTCCCCACGCCGAAGTATTTCACTTTCCACGGCTTTGGTCTACCGTTTGCCTCACGCATTTCGGCCATTGGAGACACACCCTCAAAGGTCAAATACTCGACCCAATCGGCCATCTCCTGAACGGTTCCGCTCCCTACATTGCCGTTAATATACGGCTCGCATTCTAACATCTCGCAGAGCATCATAAATTCATGTGTCCCAAAATGGTTATTTTCCACCACGCCGCCCCAATGGGTATTAATCATTCGTTTCCGGTTTTCTTTCGGACCGATACCGTCTTTCCAGTGGTATTCGTCTGCGAAACAGCCGCCAGGCCAGCGTAATACCGGGATTTTCATCTTTTTTAACGCAGCGGCGACATCATTGCGAATGCCATTCGTATTCGGAATTTCTGAATCTTCGCCAACCCATAAACCTTCATAAATGCATCGACCCAGATGCTCAGAAAAATGTCCGTAAATATTGCGATTAATCGTGCCTTTCGCCCGATCGGCGTTAATTGTTATCCGGTTGGTCACAGAAATTCGCTCCTTAAATTAATATTTTTATTAATCAGTAAGTAATTTCATGAATTCATTTATTATCATAAGTTGAACCTCTGGCTTTTGCAACCGTTTTTTTCGAACGGCTAGCTCCGAGGATCGCCTTTGCTTGTAGACGGATAATTTCCGCTCTTTTGTTCTAAAATAAGCTTTGTCTTTCCAAATAAACCAATGGGAGTGATACACATGCGCGAAGGTTTGATCCCTGCTGTTCTTGGAACTGTCGTAACGGCTTCTGCTGCTTCACTACTCGGAAGCAAGTATAAGCTTGCAGCAACTGGTGTGCTGGGATTTGGCCTGGCTCATGTCGTTTTAGGGGCTATTGACCTCATCGAACATCGGCAGTAATTGGGAAGGCCGGCAGATTGTTAAAAAGACCTAACGGATGATGATTATCCGCTAGGTCTTTTTAAGTTGAATGAACTTATACATTCAATATATAGCGCGCGGCCGGGCTTATTCGGTCATAAGTGCTCTTGCGAATATACGCGGCCTGATCGAGCTGCTGCTTGTGTTCTCTCGCCGAGAAATATGCATGCAGAGCTCGGCGCGTCTTGGCTGTTTGGTTCAGCGTGCCGCCATGCCAGAGGTGCGAATTGAAGACACCGACTGAGCCGGCCGGCGCGACAATCAGCTCCTCTTGCGGATGAGGCGCGAGCGGATCGATGTCATATTCACGCGGATTGCCGGGCAGTCTATGCGTTCCGGGTACGACTCGGGTAGCTCCGTTCTCTGGGGTGAAGTCATCAATAAGCCAGATCGAATTACATACGTGGAAAGGCTCGTGCTCTATGCGTGCGCCCCAATCTGCATGCAGTGCCTGCAATCCAGCGCCAGGAATAGCATCACGTGCATTCAACGAGGATAGCATGAATTCCCGCTGCAACACATGGTAGATGGCTGCGAGCAGTTTCGGATGTGTATACACGCGATCGAAGCATTCACCTTTATTCACAAGGTCGGAGAGCCGCCGTGTCCCTTCCTCCTGATGCACCTCTTTCCCCGCGTTCATCCCCTCTTTGTCCATCAACTCCTCGTACTTGGCACGAAACGTTTCAAGCTCATCTGTGTTCAACATGCCGGTAAACAAGACGAAGCCTCTCTCATCGAGACTCTTTTTCTCCTCCTCCGTTAATAGGTCATCTGTAGCGCCTAAAGCTAGCAAAGCCTCTTCAATCTTGTGAATAGTCGCGGTATTATTCACGCATATTCCTCCCTCATCATTGTTCCATTTGATACTTATATGCTAAGCTAATCTTGTGGAACAATCGATTCTGAGAGCTGCTGTAAACCTATTCATTCTTGCAAAAGGGGATGGAGAATGAGCACTATATTCTTAAAGCGCCCGGTCTTGGAAGGCGCGATTGCTTTTCATCGCAGAATAGGAGAAAGCTGTCATTTTCCCCTTCACCGTCATGAAGCCATGATGGAGATTCTTTTTGTAGCCGAAGGAGAAGCGGACTATTGGATTGACGGTAAGCATTATGAAGCGCGAGCCGGGGATTTCGTCATATTTCATCCACTTGTCTGGCATGAGGAGAGGTCTCGTACGCATACACCATTTTCCTTTTATTATGCGGGATTTCACTCTCTGCAGATCGAAGGATTGCCGGCGAATTGCCTTTTGGAGGACAACGAACAGCCCGTGTTCTCTGTGCGTTCCAATGATGAGCGGATAAAGCGTCTCTTTCAAGAGCTCTGCGATGAGGTGAACGAAGGCTGGTCGGAGACGTTAACTTCCGCCGATCTGCTGCTAGAGCTGGTACTTTTGGAAGTACACCGAACGAAACAGCATCCTTCTGGACAAAAAGCGCGTTTGCCCACACGAGCTGCCATAACAAAGGCAAGACGATACATTGAAGAACAGTATCATGAACCACTGACGATCAAACAAATTGCCGACCACGTTTATCTAAGTCCATCGCATCTTAGCCACTTGTTTCGAGACGCCTACGGAGAGAGTCCCATTCAATTTGCTATTCGCCAGCGCATTCATGCTGCCCGCCGTTATTTGACGACAACCGCGCTTTCAGTGGAGCAAATTGCAGGATTAGTCGGATATGAGAGTGTCACAGCCTTTCAAAGTTTGTTTAAAAAAGCGACGGGGTACGCTCCAGGAACGTTTCGGAAAGAAACTCTCCGACAAACTCCGCAGGCCGTTAATACGCAATAAAAAAAGTGCTTCTCTCATGACGAGGAAGCACTTTTGGTTCTTATTTTACGGCTGGTGCAGCTACCGCTTTGTATTTGGAAGAAACATACGTTACAGCTTTTGGTTCAGTAATCATTTCAGCGTTCATGGAGTCTGGTTGCGGATCAACCAGCTTGTAAGAAATAACGGCATTGCCGTCCTCTCCAAATTGGATACCAGTAATTTCAATGCTGTAGCCCGCAGTAGGTTTGGACTCGCGAGACAATGTCACTTTGTTAACATCGTCGGAAACTTTTTCAACATTAACTGCAACGGTTTCTGTTGGTACTGGAACCTGTGTATGTGCGTCCAACACTTTGCTAGCGTTATAAACCCAAGTTGCTGCTTCGCCGCGTGTAATTACTGCTTTCGGGCTTAGCTTGCCATTGTTGTCGAGCGCGGCAATTTTATATGCGAGCATACGCTGCAGAGCACCTTGATACTCTGGTGTAATTTGGTCAGCATCTTTAATATCCGCCGGTTTGATGTTAATCATAGGGAAATTGCCTTTTTTCTCAAGTGCACGCATCAAGAGCGCCCCGAATTGCTCACGTGTAATTGTTGCGTTCGGGTTCACATCTTTCGGAAGATCTACGCCGTTGTAATGAGCGATGATGAATGCCTCGGCATACCACGAGTCATTTTGGATATTTGTATAGAAGTCAGAAGCCAGCGGCTGCTTGACGAAACGGAGCAAGTCCATGTTCAGATCCAAACCTTTTACAATGATCTGTACAGATTGCGCATAACTGATTTGTCCTTTAGGAGCGAAATGTTCGTGATCCACACCACTTACAACCCCTCGATCATGCAGGGCATTAATCGCCTCGGCTTGTCCGCTTTCAACATCCGAGAAGGCAAATGCGGTATTGAATGATAGTGCTCCTAACAAAACAGTCGATAATGCTGCAGTAGCTAATTTTTTCACAGTAACTATTCTCCTTTTAATAAGTAATTTTTTTTACCCTTTCGAGTTACCTATTAAACGGAGCAGTTTCAAAAAAGGTTGCACGCGTTTGAAATTTTTTTTCGAAAAGCTATGTAACATGGTGAAAACCATCGCGGAACTACGCTAATAAGGAGCAGATGCGCCTCAAATTAGCCAAAAAGCTGCCGTTTTCACGGCAGCCCATCCCATCCATCCCTTATACGCCCGAGTAAGCCATGAATCCGCCATCCACCGGAATGGTGGCGCCGGTTACGAAGCCGGACATGTTCGGATCCGTTAGCCAAAGCAGCGTGCCGAGCAGATCCTCAGGTTTCCCGAAACGACGCATCGGCGTATGGGAAATGATTTTGTGCGAGCGCTCAGTAAGCGTGCCGTCTTCCTTCAACAGCAGCTTCTCGTTCTGCTTCGTCAAGAAGAACCCCGGCGCAATCGCGTTGACGCGAATGCCGCTTTCCGCCAAGTGCACAGCTAACCACTGCGTGAAGTTATCGATGGCGGCTTTGGCAGCGCTGTAAGCCGGAACTTTCGTCATCGGCGAAGGCGCGCTCATCGACGAAATATTGATGACGGTCGCGTCTTGTCGACCGATCATTTGCTTTGTAAAAATCTGCGTCGGAATCAACGTTCCCACAAAGTTCAAGTCAAGCACATTGCGGAAGCCTGTCACGCTAAGATCATAGAAGGTCTGGATGTCCGGATTCGCCAAGTCCTCCAGCTTGAACGTTTCGTTCGTCGTATTCGCACTGGCATGATTGCCTCCGGCGCCATTGATCAAGATATCACACGGTCCAAGCTGCTCCATGATCGCTTCTGCCGCTTGCGCTACACTCACTGCATCCGTTACGTCGCAGGACAATGCAATGGCTTCACCGCCTGCTGCGGCAATCTCATCCGCAACCTCCTGCCCTTTTTCCACGCTGCGGTTCAGAATGGCGATTCGTCCGCCTTGACGCGCGAGTTCCAATGCCATGACCCGGCACAATACGCCGGCTCCTCCTGTAATAACAACAACTTTGCCTTGCAATGCTGGAAAATTCGTAATGCCTTTCATATCTAGTCCCCCATCCTTCCTGATTGTAATTTTCTGCGGTTTGCGTCCCATAATCCCCATAAATACATAATACCGAGCGCCCGATCATACAGGCCGTAACCGGGTCTGCACTGCTCGTCCCAAATATGACGTCCATGATCCGGACGGCAAAATCCTTCATAATTATTCTCATGAAGCGCATTCACAATCCCGGCGATGTCTACTGTGCCATCTGTTGTCCGATGCGAAGTTTCAATGAAATCACCGTTGTCATACACGCGAACATTGCGGATGTGCGCAAATGGAATACGATCCGCGAACTCATTCACGATCGCAACGATATCATTCGCCGGATTCGCTCCGAGCGATCCGCTGCACATTGTAAGGCCGTTGTATGGACTATCCACAAGTCCTAGGAAACGGCGAATATTGGCTTGGCCCGTAATAATGCGCGGTAGTCCAAAAATTGGCCAAGGCGGGTCATCCGGATGGATCGCCATGCGAATATCATATTTAGCTGCGAAAGGAATGATGGCTTCAAGGAAATATTTGGCATTGTCGAATAGCTGCTCCTCCGACACATCGCGATAGGCATCGAATAGTTCAGTCAGACGTCCTAGACGCTCCGGCTCCCAGCCCGGCATTGTGAAGTTCGGATTGGCGTTAATCCGCTGCACCTGTTCCTCCAAGTTCAGATGGGCAACTTTTTCTTTTTCATAAAATAGCGCTGTGGATCCATCTTCCAATTCCTTATGCAGATCAGTCCTTACCCAGTCAAAAACGGGCATAAAGTTATAACAGATCACTTTCACGCCGACCTCAGCCAGCTTCACGATCGTCTTCTTATAATTGTCTATGTAGATATCGCGGCTAGGCAGCCCAAGCTTGATATCTTCATGAATGTTAACGCTTTCGACGACCTTCATATGAAGACCAGCCTTATCAGCTGATTCTTTGATCTGCAAAATTTTATCCATCGGCCACTCTTCACCAGCCGGAACATCGTGTAGCGCCCAAACAATGCCCTCTACACCAGGAATTTGCTTGATTTGCTCAAGTGTTACCGTATCGTTGCCTTCGCCAAACCAGCGAAATACCATTTTCATTGTCGTTAGCGCCTCCTGCCATTCCTTATTTGAAATACGTCGGAAATTTCTCCTTCAATACGGTTTGATCCGCAATCGTGAGGTGAAGATGGGTGTTCATCACTTGTTCCGCCTTGCCGGCTTCGTGATGTTCAATCGCATCCAACATCTGTTCGTGCTGTTCATACAGCTCATCCCATCTATGATCCGCGGCCAGTCTGAGCATGCGAGTCCGGTTCAGATGAACATTCACTTGCTGGATGACTGCCCAGGTATTCAGCTTCTTGCATCCCTCAAAGATCGTCCGGTGGAACGCTTCATCCAATTCAAACATCTTCTTAAAATCCTTCTCCCGCATGGAAACTTGCTGATAGGCGAGATTAGATCGAAGCTGCTGCATCGAATCCGCAGGAAAATTAACACATGCTAAGGAAATGACAGCCCGCTCGAGCTGTTCTCGAATAAAGCGAGCTTCCTCCACTCGCTCCAAATCGATCAGGGAAACAACCGTACCTCGCTGCGGGTAGATATCAAGCAAACCTTCTTGGGATAACTGAGCGAAGCTCTCGCGAACCGGTGTTCGGCTCACACCAAATTGCACCGAGATTTCCTTCTCTGAAATACCTGTTCCCGGCAGCAAGTCCAGCATAAGAATTTGCTCCTTAAGAGCATGATAGACGGCATCGCGGGTCGTACTGATCATTGGTTTGATATACAATGTTTAGATTCACCTCCCAGATTCAATCGCTATTACCATACTACCATACAAGTATGGTAGTACGAAAGAGGTTTCTTCCTGTTCATCATTTTGGAACATTCTAGGATAACTTGGCACCAATCTGCCTGCACCCGAGATGATATAATTGGTTTGCAATATTTTCTCCAACTAGGAAATACTTTAAGTGAAGGTGTTGACACCGCGATGTGGAAGCCAGATCGATCCATTAAGAAGCCAATTTATCAGCAAATCGCTGACTATATAGAACGAAGAATAACATTCGGAGAATTCCCGCCAGGCAGTTCGCTGCCTTCCGAAAGAAAGTTAGCGGACAACCTTGGGGTAAACCGCAGTACGGTTATCCTTGCTTATGAAGAGCTGCGTGCTTCCGGTATTATTGAAAGCGCCAAAGGAAGCGGCACTAGGGTGACTAAGCATAAATGGGGAATTACGCCGAAACAAACCCCCAATTGGAAAACATATGTGGAAGGCGGCACCTTCCTGCCGAATCTGCCCTTCATCCGGCGAATTCGCGAAGAGCTGCGGATAGCCCCTGAAGCCATCGATTTTGCAAGCGGCGAACTTTCGACCGATTTATTCCCGAATGACATCATCCGCGAGCTCCTGCAAACAAAGTCTTTCCAGGAGGATCTCGGCTACGATGATCCGCAAGGGTATTCCCCGCTTAGGGAAACCCTCGTTCACTTTCTTGAGACGCAGCTGGATATCCACAGCACGGAATCATCCATTCTGATTACTTCCGGCTCGCAGCAGTCTCTTTATTTAATTACACAGTGCCTGCTGAGTCCCGGGGACGCTGTTGCTATTGAAGATCCCTCCTACTGTTATTCGTTACCGATGTTTCAATCAGCGGGACTTCGGCTGTTTCGTTTGCCTGTCGATGAGGAGGGGATGAATCCGGATGATATTATCGCCTTGCATCGGCAGCACCGAATCCGCATGCTATTTGTTAACCCTAACTTTCAAAATCCAACCGGAAGCGTCCTCTCGCTTGAACGCAAAACTCGCTTGCTCCACATTGCCTCAGAGCTTGGCATCCCAATTGTCGAGGATGATCCGTTCACGTTAACAGCTTTTGACGGGACTCCGCCGCCGACTTTAAAATCACTAGATAAAACCGGCAATGTCTTATACATTGGCTCATTATCCAAAATTGCTGCATCCGGCTTGCGCATTGGCTGGTTACTAGCTCCTCAAGCCGTAGTAAGCCGTTTAACGGATGCGCGGCAGCAAATGGATTTTGGCTTAAGCCGCATCCCACAGTGGGTCGCCAACCATTTTATTGCCGATGGTCATTTCGAGAATCAAATTCATCTTTTGCGTAAAAGCTTAACGTATAAACGCGATGTCCTTATGTCCGGCTTGCAAGACATCATGGGCAGCTCCGTCTCCTTCATGGAACCGCAGGGCGGGCTGAATCTTTGGTGTAAATTCAATCGCGAGGTCGATGATTTCAAGCTGTTGGATGAAGCGATCAAGCGAGGTGTGCTGTTCGTGCCGGGGAGCGTTTACGGTTCGGATCAAGGGCATATGCGCGTCAGCTTTGCAAGACCGCGTCAAGACGAGATCCGTCCGGGCCTTGCCCAGCTATTCGAAGCGTTGCAACATCACAAAAAAGCCTGACGGATGAAACTCCGACAGGCTATGGTGTTAGCTACTTAACTTGCTCACTGAGAGAATGATTCCCAAAGACTCCAGTCGAACAAATGGAAAAACTACCGTTAATCAGCGCAGCTCAGTGGCTGGAAAGGCAATAGCGGTAATAACTCCATCTATATCGGTGGTAGTTACCTGAAATTTGGTAGATGTGTTGAAATTAGCGGTACTATATCCAGTTAGCTCCCCAAAAGTGGAGCAATTGCGGAAATTAGCAGGAGTAATCGGCGTTATTCAGAAGCAAGTAGTCCGTCCACTCCCTTGCCCAGTCCTCAGCGGCAGACGTAAAAAAGACCATCTTTGCCATCATGCTGCAAAGATGCGGTCCTTCTTATTGAATTAAATACCAAATATATGCCACCAACGCCAACAAACCCGCTGCGATCGACACCACATACAAAGAGGTGAGACGCGCCCATTTTATCCCCGTTTTCTGGAAGTATGTGGTGTCGCCTTCCCTGTTTTTACGAGAAAAGCCAATCATCACCGTTGTAACCAATCCAAATAGCAAGATAAGCGAAAAAATCGCATAGTAGATATACATGTTCATAGTGATTACCCCATTTTAGTTTATTAGATGCCCTGTTGTCCTCATTATAGCGAAAAGTGGTCGTGCTTTCATCCTCCACTTCTGCGCTTTTTCAACCATCCAATTTGATAATTCCGTTACATATACACCCATTTATACATATCTATTTATAGTTGTCTCTGTCAATTCAACGAGATTTACATATGATATAGCAAGCTAGTTTTTAGAAACATAGAAAGGAGGAATGAGGGATGAAAGTTGTAATTCTAGCTGGCGGACTTGGCACCAGATTTCGTGAAGAAACCCATTCCAAGCCAAAACCTATGATTCTCATCGGTGAAAAGCCAATTCTGTGGCATATTATGAAAATCTACTCCTTTTATGGTTTTAATGAGTTTATTATATGCCTAGGATATAAAGGGCAAGTTATTAAAGACTTTTTTGCCAACTATCCCCTGCACGCTTCCGATGTAACGATTGACTTGCAAACAAACACCATTCAGTATCTTACATCGCCAGCAGAACCCTGGCAAATTACACTCGTGCACACAGGTGACGAGACGATGACGGGCGGACGAATTAAGCGAATACAGAATTATATCGGTGATGAGCCTTTCCTCTTAACGTACGGAGACGGATTGACCAACGTGAACATTCCTGAAGTCGTGAAGTTTCACCAAGATCACGGCAAATTTGCCACACTGACAGCGGTTCAGCCTACGGCTAGGTTTGGTTCGCTTATTTTTGGAAAAGGCACAGAGATTACTAAATTTCAAGAGAAGCCAAAAGGTGAAGGCGGCTGGGTAAACGGTGGATTCTTTGTCTTGGAGCCTCAGGTTTTCAATTATATCGACGGTGACCCGACCCATTTCGAAAAGGAGCCTTTGGAGAAGTTAGCTGCCTCCGGGCAACTGCATGCATATAAGCATGATGACTTCTGGTATGCCATGGATACGCTTCGCGATCAACAACAGTTACAAAAGCTTTGGGACTCAGGCCAAGCTCCATGGAAAATTTGGTAATTCGCCGAGCACCAGCTAATACCGGTGAAAAAGGAGGAGTACGATGACGCCACTTGTAAGTATTTTGCTGCCAACCTTTGATCGTCCACAGTTTCTGAAGCAAGCGTTAGTCAGCGCACTAAACCAAACTTATTCCCATATTGAAATTATCATTTGCGATAATAGCCAAAATAATGCAACTAAGCAAGTGGTGAATTCGTACTTGACCTCACCGAACGGCAGCAAGATTAAGTACGTTAGAAACGAAACAAACATCGGTCCAACTGCAAACCAGCAGAAGTGTTTCCAACTTGCAAATGGCGAGTATATCAACTACTTAATGGATGACGACTTGTTTCATCCGAGAAAAATCGAGCTCATGCTTCCTTACCTGATTGCTAATCCCAAAATTGGACTCGTCACCTCGCTGAAACAAATTATTAATCAAGTTGGGGAACCCGTTAGAATCTCTCATGCTCCCCCATTTAAACTATCCACGACAAAAAAGCCTGCCATCAACGGGCAAGCCTTGATCCAAAGTATGCTGACTGACACCAAAAACTTCATTGGCGAGCCGACAACGGTTCTTTTTAGAAAAGCCGATCTGCTTGAGCCTTTTGGCACTTTTGCCGGAAAACAAGCGTATAACAACGTCGATGTAGCCTCTTGGATCGCTTTGCTAGTCAATAAAGATGCCGTATTTCTTGAAGAACCTTTGAGCTCCTTCCGCAAACATCCTACACAATTAACCAACACACTTTTGTCACAAATGGGATGTGAATGCGATTGGATAGACGCTACCCTTTTGGCAAAAAAACAGCACATTTTTAACGACTCTTCCACGTTTGTCAAGATCGTAAACCGACTAGGAAAAACTGTGCTGGACAATTTTTCAAAGTGGAATGAAGCCACCAATGGGTTATATCTGGATGAATTGCTGATAAGAGTGCGTCAACTAGTAACTGTAAGCGAGAAGACCAAAAAACTATCCTCTCTCACCAAGGACTTGAAGAAACTCGCTCAACAGCTCGAAAATAGAAAGAAACCGGCTTAATAACAAACGAGGTTTGCGATGTAAGAATCGCAGCCTCAAGATAGAACAAGCTCTAAGGCCTGCTAAAGTTGCAGGTCTTTTAAGTATGCGCAGTCGAATTTCAGCTAATGCTCATAAAAATAGACCGATCCTGCACAAGGCATTCGGTCTATACTAAGTTTCCTGGATTCAACTGTTCACTTAAGGCGTGTAAGATTGTACGCTCTCAATGACATACGTAATCTCTTCATCCGTTAAGTCAGGGAACAAAGGGAGAGTAACGAGTTCTCGCCAAAGCGTATCCGCTACCGGCGTCTCTGCCTTATAAGGAACAAAGAGCGGATGCATCGTCAGCGGCATATAATGCACGCCGGTCGAAACACCTTTTTTCTTCATGTGCAGAATAAACTGCTCTCTCTCCTTCACACGAACAACAAATGCCCAATAGGAAGAGTCGTTCAAGTTGTAGGGAATGGCTGGCTGGACAAGGTTGTTGCCTGCAAGACCGGCTACGTATTGACGAATAATCTCTTCTCTTCGGCGGTTCATCGTATCGAGCTTTGCCAACTGAACGAGGCCAATGGAGGCCATAAGATCATTCATATTGTACTTGTAGCCAATGTCGGATATTTCATAGTACCAGCTGTTGGCATCCGCATGATACGAAGCGTTTTCTTCGTAACGCTCCCAGGTATCTTTGTTGATCCCGACCCAGCGTGAATGCCGCAAAGGCCGCAGCAGCTCAGGATCGCCCGACGAAATCATCCCGCCATCACCGGTTGTCATACATTTTTTCTCCTCAAAACTAAAGCATCCTATGTCGCCCCAAGTTCCAAGGGCTTTGCCCAAATATTTCCCTCCGGCCGAGTGCGCCGTATCCTCAATAACCTTCAAGCCACGCGCCCTAGCCCACGGCATCAGGTGGTCCATAGGGACAGGATGACCCATAAAATGAACGGGAATGACCGCTACGCAATCTGGATCATATTTCCGCTCCAAATCTTCCAAGCTGATACCAAAGGTCGTTTCATCTACATCCACAAACACTGGAACCAGCCCATTGTATAGAACGGCCATCGCGGTTGCCGCAAATGTGACGACAGGAACCAGCACTTTTTTACCTTTGGGGAATTGAAAAGCAGATAGAGCAAGGTGCAGCGCAGCCGTGCAGGAATTGACCCCTACCGATTCAGCGCAGCCGATATAGTCGCTCCATTTTTTCTCAAACTCGCCTACTCGGGGACCTAGTCCAAGCCATGCTTTATTAAATACTTGCTTAATGCTTTCCAGTTCGTCATTGCCAACAGATGGCTTGAACAGCCTTATGTCCACGATTTCCCCACCTCCATACCGAGCTCAATCATTTTACCGAATCTGCTCATAAAAGCTGCCCGGGTAACGACCATCGTGACCATTTCACGTTCAGGCTCACCTGTCGATTGACCCTCAACGGGTACCCAGCGAATCACTTCGCCCACAACTTCTTTGCGCAGCGGTGTACGCTTCACTTCCACAGCTCCTAAAGTCTCATAAATATGAATCGCGCGAACATTATCCGAAAGTACATTCAGATATCCTTTTTGTAAGCCTAACTCACGCAAACTCCATGCGCCTAAAGTAAGCAGAGCATGCATCACAATATTGCCATATCGTCCTTTACGGCCTCTTAGTAAATTATCGTACTCACAAGTGTTGGCCACTTCATCATAGTGCATTAAACCAATTTGACCGATTGGCGTCTGCTCCTCATCCTCTAGAATAAATAAAATCCGGTCATCCACTTCAAGGATCTGATGTTGTGCCCATGCCCTTGTGCCTTCCTCATTCGCAGGGAATTGTGTGGCAAACCACTGGCCGGCGGCAAGCCTCCAGTCCATTAGCGCTTTAATGACTTCCTCATTCTCAATGGATTCCATCGTTAGCGGCTTAAGTTGGCCAAGCACCTTGCCATCGACGATGATGGGCAAACAATACGACGAGATTTGATCGCTACGCGCTTGTTTATATTCCCGTAGAATCGATTTCACCGATTAATCACCCTTTCTTTTTCACATTCGTTTGCTTGATCAATTTATTGATCGTGTCTTGAAGCTGTGAAGGATTGAATGGCTGAATCGGCTTTTGGTTCGACTTTTGGTTCGGTTTCTTATTCGCACCTTGAAGCAGTTTCTGATTCATTTGCTGAAGCGTCTGTTGGTTCGTTCTCTGATTGTTATTCTGTTTCTTCTTCCCTTGCTGTTTCTCAAAGTCTTTGATCATTTGTTGTGTCGCATACCCCTGATTGACGGCAAAAAACTTAAAGGTTTCGATATCCATTTGGGCCACCTCTTTGGCCATCTCATGCTGCGACAATTGCTCTGTGTGATATCGCAAATAGCTGAGCGGCTGGACCATGTAGACGCCTTTTCCTTTGCTTAACAAACTCAGCCAACTCGCCATGTCCACAGCAAAATAGGCCTGTCTGCCCAGCAGCACGCCAAAGGGCTCCGCCAAAGCATTTCTTCGAAATAGAACCGTTGTCGGCTCGCCTAAATAATTGATTCGGTCTTCCAGCATTCTCTTTGTAAGCACTCGGCCGTCGACTACCGTATCTTTCATGTACAATTGTTTAAAAGTTCCAAAAGGCGGAACATAGATTTGACGGCCTGCAGCGTTAATCACTCTTCGCTGCGATGTGACCATCGTGACATCGGGATACTGTATGAAGTAAGCCATCATTTTTTCTATTTTTTGCAGGTGAAACAAGTCATCGTCCATGAGATAATTAATAAACTCACCAGTTGCCAAGTCCAAGCATTGCTGCTGATTCGCGATCGGACCCAAGTTTTGAGGGTTTTTGTAATATTTGATCTTTGTACCGCCCGGCATCGCTTGATATTTTTGGACGACAAGCTCCGTCTGAGTGTTGTCACTGTTATCACTAACGATAATCTCAATATTGTCATATGTCTGGTTAAACGCACTCTGCAGCGCTTGTTCGAAATAATGGGGCCTGTTGTAGGTTGGAATTAGAATACTAACAAGTGGATTCATCTCAATCTCTCCTTTTTAATGTATCTAACGCTTGCAGCCGTTGATCCTTAGCCGAAATAATTGGCTGATCAACAGGCCATGGAATTTGAAGCGAAGCATCATTCCACATAATGCCACCTTCATGCGCTGGTGAATAAACATTGTCTACCTTATAGACAACCTCGCAATTGTCCGATAAGGTACAAAAACCATGCGCAAAACCGGGAGAAATATATACCATTGCAAAATTATCCTCCGTCAACACCCTGCTTTCATAGCAGCCAAAGGTGGGGGAGTCTTGTCGTACATCTACAAACACATCTAAGATCGATCCTCTGCTTACCCATATAAGCTTCGTTTCTGCATGTGGCTCGCGTTGAAAATGCAGCCCCCGAATCGTACCTTTCTGCTTGGAAAAAGAGCGGTTTTCTTGCACCCAATTGCGGTGAAGGCCATGCGCCATCATGGTGTTGACATCATACAGACGGGTAAAATAACCGCGATGATCGGTATTGGGAGCTAATGTGATGTCATAAATCCCCTGGAGATTACCAGGTTTAATGATCATGAGATTCACTTCCCTCAACATATTCCTGTATTTGTTTGCTGCAAAGCTCCCTGCAATCTCCCAACTGGTCGTAGGCTTTGACCCATTCAATCGATTTGGAAATCGCCATATCGAGGTTCCAGCGAGGTGACCACTTCAGCAGATTGCGGGATTTCGTGCAATCTAATCGCAAAACATGCGCTTCATGCGGATGCTCCGCTGAATCGATTTGATAGGCTGCCTGATCTCCCCATTTCTTGCACAAGCTGCTTACTACTTGCTCAACTGCAATCGTATCTTCCTCATTGGGGCCAAAATTCCACGCCTGTGCATATTGCTTGTCTTCATACACATGCTGGGCCAACAACATGTAGCCATGCAGCGGCTCAAGCACATGCTGCCAAGGGCGAACGGCTTGCGGATATCTCAGCTTAACCGGCTCCCCTTGAAGGATAGCTCGAAAGCAATCGGGAAGCAGCCGATCCTCTGCCCAATCCCCGCCGCCAATCACATTGCCGGCTCTCACCGACGCAAGCGCAACAGGCTCGCTCCACTCTCTTTCTTCCTTTGCATAAATGTGCCGATAGCTGGTTACGATCAATTCCGTTAAAGCTTTGCTGTTCGAGTAGGGATCACCGCCGCCTAAACGATCTGTTTCACGGTATCCTCTCGCCTCATCCAATTGTGAATAAACCTTATCGGTTGAAACATGGATAACAGCCTTGATTGGCACACCGTTTCTCTTAGCTTGGCGCACCGATTCTAGTAAATTAATCGTACCCATCGTATTAATCTCATAGGTTTCTATGGGATTTAAATAAGAGGCTCGAACCAGCGGTTGAGCAGCCAAGTGAAAAACGATGTCCGGGGCTGCTTCTATGATGGCTTCGGATAACGCCGACATATCGCGGATATCAGCGGTGTATGACGATACGATCTCCTTCATTCTACAAAGCTCAAACAAGCTCGGTTCCGTAGGCGGCTGTAAGGAATATCCGGTCACGTTAGCTCCCATGCCTTGCAACCATAAGCTTAACCAAGTTCCTTTGAACCCTGTATGACCTGTGACAAATACACGCTTGCCCTTCCAGAAGTCGGAGTTAATCCGAATCCGGTTATCTGGCATCTTTGTCCCTCCTCCCAATTCGGTCGTCTTGATAGAGAAACAGTTTCTATCAAATGTTTTTCATATCAAAATATCGTATGTTCACTAGAACAAACCCGAAAGAGACAAAAATCTAGTCTATGAAAATAAAAATAATAAGCTATCATCCAATCACATCAGCTACAACATACATACGATAGATACTAGAGAGGAGGGATAGCAGATGAGTCAACTTTTAGAAAAACTTGAAGAGATGCTTAAACAACTTCCAGGTGGAGTAACGGAAGGCCCTGTTGGCGCGGTTTTACAAAAACTCGGTGAAGTCCAAGCTGCTTTGGATGCAAACATGGATAACCCAACAAGCTCCCAGTGGCTTAACCAGCTTCAAGCCGAATTGAGCAAATTGAATTTAGGCGAAGGCACTATGACAGACATGCAAAACATTCTTGATCAAGTCAAAAGTTTTGCTGGTACAAACGTTTTGCCAGGAACAGCCATTCCCGCAGTGCTTGAAGCCGTTCGTCAATTCGTAGCGCAACTCAATGTAACAAACCCAACTCCAGAATCGATTTCTGCAGACTTAGCAGCACTTCGCGGACTTGCTTCTCAAATTGAAGCTATTTTGCTTGGTCAAATGGGCACAATGAACTTGAACCAAGACACAATCACAGGCTTGCTGAAACAATTCAAACTTGTGAAGTAATAAAAAAGAGACCGTCCCGAGTAGATTTTTCTACAAAAGGATGGTCTTTTATTTTTCAGTGCTATGAAATGTGCGATTGGGGAACTACAGGGTGTTATTTTGGCCAAATGGCTGCTTTCAGCTGAATAGCGGACTCCAATTCCCCATCTACGTCATATCGCTTTAGCGACATCACTTGCTCCAGACTCGCCATACAAGAGAAACGCCTGAGCAGCGGCTATCCGAGCTAAAGGAATCCGGTACGGCGAGCAGCTTACATAATCTAATCCGATCCGATGGCAGAAAAATATCGATTCCCTGTCTCCACCATGTTCCCCGCAAATGCCTGTTTTTAACGACGGCTTCACTAGACGACCTACATTCACCGCTAGTTCAATTAATTGACCGACGCCTTCGGTGTCGAGCACCTGAAACGGATTATGCGGCAGCAGCTTGTGATTGACATAATGGGTCAGAAACTTCCCTTCCGCATCATCTCGGCTATAGCCAAACGTCATTTGCGTCAAATCATTCGTGCCAAATGAGAAGAAATCGGCATGAGCTGCAATCTGGCGTGCAGTTAATGCGGCTCGTGGCACTTCAATCATCGTCCCTACTTTGTAAGGACATTCACGCACTTTATCTTTCCCTAGCACCTGCTGTGCAACGAAGTCAACTAGTTCTCTAAGAATTTTCAATTCGTTGGCATGGCCGACGAGTGGGATCATGATTTCCGGGTGCACTCGGACACCTGCGTCAATACACTTGGATGCTGCGCGGAAAATAGCCTCAATCTGCATATCGTAGATTTCTGGATACACAATGCCTAATCGGCAGCCCCGCTGTCCCAGCATGGGGTTCGCTTCATGCAGCGCTTGCACTTTACGGAGCAGGCAGGCGACTTCGTCTCTTTCCTTGATGGAACCGTCACGCTCGTACGTCAACTGCGCATGCTTTCTTTGCAAATCATCAAGGTTAGGTAGAAACTCATGCAGCGGTGGATCAAGCAGGCGAATCGTTACCGGGAGGCCATCCATCTGCTCGAAAATACCCTCAAAGTCAGACTGCTGCATGGGAAGCAGTTGGGCAAGCGCCTTCATGCGCTCCTCCTTATCTTCTGCAAGGATCATGCGCCTGACAACAGGCAGGCGAGCCGGGGAGAAAAACATATGCTCCGTTCGGCATAACCCAATTCCCTCGGCGCCAAGCTGTCTTGCGATACCGGCATCGTGCGGATTATCCGCATTCGCAAATACCTTCAGCGTGCGAATCTCATCCGCCCACTTTAGAATTACGAGCAGCTCATCCGTCATTCGCGCTTCTTGCAAAGGCATGGCCCCAGTAATGACGCGACCGGTGGCGCCGTCCAGCGTGATCCATTCCCCTTCTTCTAGAAGCCTGTTCTGCGCAAACATGCGCTTCTCTTCTGGGACGATTCGAATCTCTTCACAGCCGCACACGCATGGCTTACCCATCCCTCTAGCAACTACTGCCGCATGGCTCGTCATTCCGCCCCGACTTGTAAGCACGCCCTCCGCAGCGATAACGCCATGAATATCCTCCGGCGTCGTCTCGGTTCTGGCCAGGATGACTGCCCTGCCGGCCCGAACCCATTCTTCCGCCGTATCGGCATCAAATACGAGCTGGCCAACCGCTGCGCCCGGCGAAGCTGGAAGCCCAACCGCCAACACATCGCCAACTGCCGTTTCATCGATTCCTCTATGAAGCAGTTGATCCAAATGCAGCACCTCAATACGATTGACGGCGTCCTGCTTTGTCAACACGCCTTCATGCACCAAATCAACAGCTATCTTAAGCGCAGCCTGAGCATTCCTTTTGCCGCTTCGCGTTTGAAGCAAGTACAACTTATTATTTTCCACAGTAAATTCAATATCTTGCATATCCTTGTAATGCATCTCAAGCTGCTTAGAGGCACTTACAAGCTGCTCATAAATAGCAGGCATTTCCTCTTGAAGTGCGGCAATTGCGAGCGGTGTTCGGATCCCAGCGACTACATCTTCCCCTTGTGCATTGATTAAATATTCACCAAAAAACGTGTTCTCTCCTGTGGACGGATTTCTCGTAAAGACGACACCTGTGCCGCAATTGCCTCCCATATTGCCAAAAACCATACTCTGCACATTGGCAGCCGTTCCCTGCTCATCCGGAATCCGATTCATTTTACGATAAATTTGAGCTCTTGCATTGTTCCACGATTTGAAAACAGCTTCAATCGCCAGCTTCAATTGTTCATAAACATTCTGCGGGAAGGCTCGGCCCGCTCTGCTCAACATACACGCCTTATAATCCTCAATTAGCTCCTTCCACCCGTTAGCTGTCACATCCTGATCCAGGTGAGCTCCCTCTTTCTCTTTCAGACGATGCAGCAAACTCTCGAAATGACCAGGCTCTATGCCAAACACGACGCTGCCAAACATTTGCAACAAGCGCCGGTAACAGTCATAAGCAAACCTTTCGTTGTTTGTAAGCGTAGCCAATCCTTGCACGGTTCTATCATTCAATCCCAAATTCAATATCGTATCCATCATACCTGGCATCGAGCTTACTGAACCGGAACGCACAGAAACAAGCAGCGGATTATTTGCATCACCAAATGTCTGATTTTTCTGTTTCTCTAGCTGATTAAGCGATTCTTCGATTTGCTCAAGATGTGCATCCGATAGCCGATTTCCCTTTTCAAAAAAGGCTAAGCATGCTTCCGTCGTAATGGTGAAGCCAGGAGGAACGGGAAGGCCGGCGCGCGTCATTTCCGCTAGATTGGCCCCCTTTCCGCCAAGAAGAGCTATCATTGAGGCATCTCCTTCGTGAAAGGGGACCACTTGTTTCTGCGTTGTCATTTCGCTGCCTCCTTATTGTTTTCTTTACATGCACATGCTTGGCACACCACATAAAACTTTTTGTAGCCATCAGTAGGCAGCGTTGCAAGTACTTCATTACACGATTTACAAATAATAAGGCCAAGTTCATTTCGCCACGCAGCTATCGCCGCTTCCATTGTTACACTGTTTGAATGAGACATGACGTTCCCTCCTTTTCATGCGTGCGTTCTGCACGAGAGATATAGGCTACTGCGTCTATGACTCGGCAAGCGTAGCCCCATTCATTGTCATACCAGGCCAAAAGCTTAATGTGATCATCCTTCGTCATAATCGTAAGACCGTCTATAATAGCGGATTTGTCATTTCCGATGTAATCTGCTGAAACTAGAGGCAACTCGTTGTAGTCTACAAAGTCCCCCATTGGGCCGGCAACTGCCTGTTTCATGACCAGCTTTACTTCCTCGATTTGTACGTTGCGACCAACTACCACTTGAAGATCCAACAGTGAAACATCCTGTGTCGGCACACGAACCGAAACCCCTTGAATATGCTCAGCAAGATGCGGCAAAACATCGACTAACGCTTTCCCCACCCCGGTAGAGGTCGGAATAATGGCATTCGTGCAAGCACGGGCACGGCGTAAATCTTTATGCGGATTGTCCAAATGGTTCTGATCATTCGTGAAGGCATGCACCGTTGTCATCCATCCCATTTTGACTTGAAAAGCCTGATCCAAGAGGTGCAAGATAGGCGCTATACAGTTCGTTGTACAAGAGGCTGCGGATATCAAGCGATGCTGCAATGGATCGTACTTATCTTCATTGACCCCCATAACCATCGTCAGATCCATATTTGTTCCTGGAGCCGTAACGAGAACCTTCTTGGCACCTGCGAATAGGTGGCGCTCTGATCCATGCCGATGATTAAACTTCCCCGTGGCATCGACAACCATTTCGACGCCCAATTCTCTCCAAGGCAACAAATCTGGCTCTCTTTCGCAAATAACGCGAATCAATTGTCCGTTAATGCTGAGCAGGTTATCTGGAGTCACTTCGATGATGGCGTCCCAAGTGCCGTGCACGGAATCGTATTTCAACAAATGGGCCAATACGTGAATGGGACAAGTTGAGTTTACTACTGCTATGTGGAAATCCTGCTGCGAACTAGTCAAAGCTTTTCTCAAGACGAGCCTTCCAATTCTTCCAGTACCGCTGAGTCCAACTCGCATCTCCATCCCCCTCACCTCATTTAGTACGTCATAAATGTATCATATATTAATATAATACACAATATATATTTGCTGACTTAGGTTAAAACAGGCTATTAACGTATGGATGAGAGTAGAGTGATTATATATTACGTCATATATAAGAATCATCATTCATAGTCAAGTTGCGATAGCAACCACATGCTATGTTGTACTTTGTGCAACCATTTGCCTAAAATTCGGCCTCTGTAAGCCCTATGTTGTACTTTGTGCAACCATTTAAGCACTAAACTGCTTAAATCTCACCTTTTCGCTACAAATGGTTGTATATTGTGCAACGAAAAACCGCATTCGCGGTCAAGCCACGCCAATATGTTGTATTAAATGCAACATAAGCCTTCGAATTTGAACATGCTACTCAGACGTCCCCTCGTCTCCTCATCCCATCACACCACTACTCATCACTCTCTCATCTCTTCACACTATTTACTACTCAACACCCTCTCTCATCCCATCACACCATTTACTACTCAACACCATCTCATCCCATCACACCATTTATTACTCATCACCCTCTCTCATCCCATCACACCATCTACTACTCAACACCCTCTCTCGTCCCATCACACCATTTATTACTCAACACCATCTCATCCCATCACACCATTTTCTACTCAACACCATCTCATCCTGTCACACCATTTACTACTCAACACAATTTCATCCCATCACACCATCTACTACTCATCACCCTCTCTCATCCCGTCACACCATTTACTACTCATCACCTTCTCATCCCGTCACACCATTTATCGCTCATCACCCTCTCTCATCCCCCCAACTCCCATCATTTAAACTTTAACGGGAAAATGTACTGCTAATTTGTTC
Organism: Paenibacillus sp. J22R160; assembly: GCF_059692135.1. Taxonomy (NCBI): domain Bacteria; kingdom Bacillati; phylum Bacillota; class Bacilli; order Caryophanales; family Paenibacillaceae; genus Paenibacillus; species Paenibacillus sp. J22R160. The sequence goes on from NZ_JCAUAU010000001.1 coordinate 94,123, forward strand.
ATATCTGCTGCTATCGATCCATTAAATGGAAATCATCCTTCTAATTCCTCAAATTCCGTCAGAAACGAGGCGAATCGGCTAAATTTACTGCACAATTTCCAGTTATTTCATTAAAGTTTCACTCCGCGCCATTTTTAACAGTAGAAATTCCAGTTACTCCGCCAGCGAACATCAATAAAGGTAAGCGAAGCTTATCCCCAAAACATCTATATTAAAAAATACCGCCAGGATGAAGTTCCATCCTGACGGCATAAGCGTTATTCGATGATTTGACTTGCCACTCTCACAAGATCGTCTAAATCGATTTTGTTATCACCAGTAACATCGGCTTTCTTCACAAGCATCCAATCTGGGCTGCTCGCATCTTTACCATAGTTGGCTGCGATCATGGCAAGGTCGCCGATCGACACTTTGTTGTCGCCGTTGATATCGCCAGGCGTGCCAGGAGGAGGTGTTGTGATCGAAACGTTCGCCGATCCAAGCTTTGTGTTCGTCTCGTTCCCTGCTGCATCCCCAAGAACCGCCAGTTTAACGGAAAGAAGAGCTGTTGCTGGTTGCGTGATGTCTTTCGCTTTAAAGGTCATCTCAAGCACATCGCCGCTACCGCTGATTGCATGACCAGCGCCCTGGCTCGCAAGGATAAAGCGAACACTGCCAGGCGTGGACTCCGATTGAGATACCAAGCTGATCCCCGTTTGAGCGGACTTGGCTGAAACAAGTTCCAACAGCGAAGTATCGTAGGTAATCGTTAAGTCCTGAGCGTAGACCGCTTCGGTAACATCTGATAAGCCTAGACGCGCCGTAAAGGTTTGACCCGTTTGAACCGAACTCGGTGCCAGTAACGCAGTCGCTGGTACGGTCACTGCTTTCGTGACACTAACCTGTGCTGTCGCATGGAAGCTGCCGTCCGCTGTTGTCGCTGTAATTTTCGCACTCCCCGCTTTAAGGCCTGTAACAATCGCCTTGCCATTCACAACCTCAACCTTTGCAATTGATGCGTTGCTGCTGGCCCATGTCACATTTTGGTTGGTTGCATTCTCAGGCTGCACCATTGCCTTTAACTCCTCAGTACCGCCTTCAGCGATGGAAACCGCCGTTTTATCGAGCACAACACCTGTCACAGCAGTCAATGTCTGATCTGTCACACGGATGTTATCTACAACAAGCTGGCCTCCGAGCTCGGCACTGCTGTTATCTGCGCCTTTCACAATAGCCAGATAAGCATTCTTGGCATTGTCTGTCGCGAACGTCAAGTCAACTGTGCTTGCTCCAGCTGGCAGCGTTTTGGTCGCCAGATCACGGACCGTGCCGTTATCGTTCACTCGAACGGCAACCGTATATTGATTCGCCGCATCCGCTTTCGCCTGCATTGTCAAATGATACGTTTTATTCGTGTCCAAACGCAGTGTTTGCGGCAATGTGCGCAGCCACTCACCAGTACCGCCTTCATTTGTTTTCAATGAGAAGCTGCCATCCAATACGTATGATTTCACTTGATTTCCATTTGTTTCAACCATGTGTGTTTGAACATTTCCTGCCTTCCCGTAGACGAAAGGTCCCCAAGCTTCATCGACATTCTCAAAATCTTCATTAAGTACCATGCCCGCTCCATCGGTTTTCCCCGGATTCTTCCATATCCGAACATCATCGAAGGAAACAACTCCGTCACCTGGTGCTACGTTAAGCGCTAGGGTTGCCGAATCGCTAACGGCATCAAAATTCACTTTCACACGTTGGAAGTTCGTGTTGTAATATTTATGCTGCGGAGCGAAGAACTTCAGTTTCGTATCTTCCAAGTAATTAGAAACTTCCTTGTCACCTTGTTTCACGCTAATGGCGGATTTGCGATCCGTTCCATATACATTCACCCAGACGGATGCGCTGTAGGTCTTTCCGGGCTCAAGTCCTGTGATAACCTGCTCCACCTTCGCATCTTGAGAGCCTTTTATTTCCAGATAATCGTCAGCGTTGCTATTTTTCTTGAAGCTGATGTGATCCGTTGTTCCAGCGGAAGACGATTTGTTCCAAGTCCCCCACTTATGGCTGTCAAAGCCTGGATCTTTGACCGGACTGCCATCGCCCCAGATCGTTTCCGCCTCTTGCGGCGCTGCTGTTTTGTACAGCACATAACCGACATTGGACTCGGCTGTCAGAGTCACTTGCCCATTCGATACGCTCACGTCCCCAACGAACTGACGATCTACATCAGTAAGCTTATACAGCTTCGCAGTCTGTACGCCGCCCCATGAGGCAGGGAGTTTCCATGTTGTGCTGCCGCCAGCCGGATTCCAGTGGTAAATTTTATCTTCTTTCACCGGATCCCAAGGGATGAATACCGTACTGTTACTCACATTGCTAGAGTCTGTCATAATCGCAATATCATTGCCGTCTTTGGTCAAATGAATTTTCCCATCCCCAGCTCGTGCCACGGATACATTTCCTTCAAAATCCACACGATCGTTCGTCATTTTCATAATCGGGAAATACTGCATGTACTTCGTCGGCAAGTTTTGGTTAAAAAACGTTTTCGTCACTTCTTGATAGCTGTAGAATTGTGAGTTAGGCTGCCAATAACCGACACCGGACTGCTTATTGCCTTTCAAAAGCGGATCGCTCATGAACCCGTCCACATTACTGTTTCGAATAAAACGAACGATTTTGCTGTTGTCCCCTTCATTCGGGTAGCCCGGATCTGTCCCCCAGTGAACCCATGCCGCTTGTTCTTGCAGCGGACCGGCAAATTCGGTGCCGAGCATCCAGCCGTTGCCGTTAACGTAATCGGCCAGCTTCTTCGCATTCCATCCTGCTCCTGTATAAACATCAACATAGACGAAGTCGAGATTGTCTCCTGTATCTGCTTTCAGCATATCCAAGCGACGTTTCAGTTCGCCGGACTCAATGTCCTTGCGCTGATCCACATAGTAGGCCTGATCGAGCCAGCCCCACCCTTTGCTCAGCGGTGCAATCATGTTGGCCATCTTGGTTTGGAAGGCATCCAAATGGTACTCCGTGGCGTTGATATGCACGCCGCCCTTGATGTTATACTTCTTGCCTTCCGTCAGGAAGTAGTTGAAATCATCCTTCCCGCCCTGGCGAATACCAATATGGCCGCCATAGTCGGGATGCGAGTCATCGTGTCCTTCCGCTTGATAACCCTTCTGCAGCACAATCTGTCCGAAGCCGTCGGTCAAGTGAGCGATTTTCTTGCCATGGTCCAGCGAGCGAAGGAACGGCATAGCTGTCGTTGCGATATTCATGCTGATCCATGAAATGTTATCTTTAATCATATCGCTGCCATGCGGCATATCGGAGTGACTGCGGTACACAATGGCACCATCCTGCCAGTCCAAAACACCGTCTTGATTAGCGTCAGGGGTAATAATGACTTTCGACCAAGGCAGCGCTTCTGGCGCTGGAGCGACCATGCTTTCACGGTACGTCCACGCGCCGTTCGCGAGCGCTGCAACCTTCTCGCCTGGCGCTGCATCTGATACACTGGTGCGCACTTTATCGTTGCCATTGATGACATTATTGACAATCGTTGCCGCCAATTTATCGGAATTGACGAACCCGAAGGTACGTCCGCTCGGATTCAAGTTCTGCGCCCCATTTTTCAAATCGTTGTATTCCTCAAAAACTTTATTCCACTCGCCAGTAAACCACGCTGCTGTCTCCTGTGCTTTTGGCTGTGTCGAAGAAACGGAGACCAAACTATGATTCGGGAATTCAATGGTTTTTACTTTCGTCGTTCCGTTCTCCTGGATCTCGGTGAACTTCAGGTCGAGCGTATTGTCCACCACTTCCATTTTCACCTTCATTTGAACAGCGAGCTCTTCCACATTCAGCGTATAGATAACGCTATTGCCTACTTTTTCCGATGTTGTCTTCGGCCAGTATTCTTCTCCGTTTATTTTCACTGCGTATAGATAATTCTTCTGCCCGTTCATGACAGCACCGGTTGCTTTCCATATATAGTTGTCTACGCGTGGGAATGTACTGTCCAACTCCGCTTTCAAGGTGCCCGATTCAATGATGTAGTTAACCGCATTCGGATCTGGCTGTGGAGGCGTTGGCTTCGTGTAGGGTGTGTACTTGGTATCGTCGAGGTACATCGTTTTACTGTCGAACCACGTTCTCATTCCGATTTTGCCGGGAGCGGATGGCATCCCTCCAACCGTTGCGGCTGCAACCTTCTCCCCGTCGATCCATAAAATAATATCCGAATCTACATACCTGATTTTGATATCATAGGTTTGGTTGGTCGACATGGTCTTGGAAGCGATGTTGCCATAGGATTCCGTCCCATTTTTATAGTAATAGTAGAGCCAGGTACCGTTGTCATAGACTATCCCGGCAAAATTATTTACATCAACATACCGAAACAAAAAGCCATACCGACCTTGCCCGCTCTCGACCTTCAGTTTCGTTTCTAGCTCGGCGTTCTGATAGGAGGGCGAATTGTCATCCACCATCAATGTCACCCCGGATGTAACAACTTTGAGCGCATTATTCACTACGCTGAAAGTGGCGTTACCGGAGGTTTTCTTCCAACCGCCAATCTGTCCGTTATTATAGTCTTGGAAATAAGCCTCTCCATCAGCAGCTAGAGCTGTTCCACTTGGGATGACCGTATACATTTGGAGAGCAGTTAGTAAAGCTAAAGATACCGTGACACCTTTTTTCAACTTGGGACTACTGGATTTCATTCCTGCAACCACCCTTCTAAATAGGTTTCCATTCGCGAACTTTCGACATGATACGACATGTATCATGTCGGTCGCGGGGTACCGCTTATTTGCTTCTCTGGCCTGTCTCCATCATACTTCTAATGGAAACGCATACAAATGATCTTTTTTGCTTAAGTTTTGATGTTTTTTGAACCGGGCTACCCTCCCCATAATGAGCGGGCAGCCTGGGTGATTATTCTAATATTTTGGCCGCTGCTGCCGCAAGATCATCAATATCTACTTTGTGATCATGATTAATATCCGCTGAATTGTATTGATTCCAATCCGAATCTGCATCTGTTTTTCCATAAGCAGCAGCTATCATAGCTAAGTCTCCGATCGATACTTTCCTGTCTCCGTTCAAATCGCCGACGATGGAATTAACGGTAATTTGAACACGAAGAGAGCTGACAGGCACGGAAGTTTCTACGCCGTCCCCATTTGCAATTTTCAGGTTAGATAGTGTGAAATTTGCGCTTTGCGCATGTAAAATCGTTTGGGCTTTCCAATGCAGCTGCAGCATGTCGCCATTCGCATTAGCCGAATTTACACCCGTACTTGCTGTAATAAATCGAATCTGGCCAGTCTTTCCTGCTTGTTTGACAATGACCAAACCATCTTTGAGAGATTCTGCGGAAAGGAAAGTCACAAGTTCAGGATTATAAGTAATCGTTACATCCTGTGCATATACCTCCCCTGCATGATTCAGTCCGTACACTGCGGTAAATGGAGCACCTGCTGCAACTGAGCCCGGGCCTGTCAAAGAAGCTGCCAGTTCGATTGGATTCGCTGTAAACGTAAGCGATTTCGTCAAACCTGCTGCGTTTGTTTCATTCGCTGCAACGCGAACCAATACGGTTTGATTTCCGCTAAACGTTGGAATTTGAGCGGCATGATACGTGGTGTAACTCAGCCCGCCGTCTACGGAGTATTCCATGTTTTCGTCTGCGCCAATAATGACATTGCTTGCGTCGTCAGCCGTTACACTCGGTGCTGCTATTGCCGGCGTATAAGCGAAGGCATCGATTGCGCCAATTTTATCCACGGCTTGCGCGCTTTTTGTCCCTTTGACTACAACCTTTATCGTATGCTGCCCAGCCGGAAGCCCTGTCTTACTGAAGAGGACTACCTGCTTGATGGTGCTAGGCGCATAACTATCAATATCCGCTTGAACCAGCAAGCCGTCCACATACACATCGACATTTCCCATATTCCTCTGTTTCATACTGATCAACTGAATGGAGGTGCCGGTAAACGTAAATTGTGCCGAATCGCCAGCGGTACTGCTATATTTCTCAGTACCGTTATAATCCCCGCCGTCGCTGTAATTGTTCCACGAACCCGTGTATACAACAGCCGCATCGCGATCATCGACTTTTATTAATTGTACGCCGCTGCCCGCTTTCGCCACAGTCACTTGAGCAGTCGCGTGAAAGCCACCGTCTGCACTAGTAGCCGTAATATCGGCGCTTCCCTCTTTTAAACCTGTGATAACGGCTTTGCCACCAACAACCTCAACTTTGGCAACGAGTGGATTACTGCTTGCCCAGCTAACGCTCTGATTTGTCGCATTCGCCGGCTGAATTGTGGCGGTTAATTGGGCCGTTTCATTCTCTTTTAGTGCAACAACCGGATTATCCAACGTAATGCCTGTTACTGAGATGTTGGAGGCCGGCCTAGTGTTCGTATACGTGACGTCATCGATGAACATCACTTTGCTATCGAACCACGTTCTGAGCCCAATTTTACCTGGCACATTCAGTATATCTCCGACAGTCGCAGTGCCTACAAGCTGACCATCCACCCACAACTTCATCGTGGTATCAACGAAGCTCACTTTAACGTCATAGGTTTGGCCATTCGTCATCGCAACTGAAGCTAGATCGCCATAATGCTCGGTTCCGTCTTTCACGTAATACCACAGCCACTTGCCCAAGTCATAGATGACGCCAGCATAGTTGTTCACGTCATTGTACCGGAACAGCATCCCGACTCTGCCCGTTCCTGTCTGGATCTTCAGCTTCATAGCCAAATCAGCATCTTTATACACAGGCGAGTTATCGTCCACCATAATAGCTACAGGGGCGGAGACAACCTTCAAAGCGTTACTTTCTACACGGAACGTAGCGCTACCGGTCGTTGACGTCTTCTTCCATCCTCCAACCTCTCCGCTATCAAAGTTTTGCAAATAAACGTCGCCTATAAAGGTATAGGCAGTAGTCTCGGCACTTGTTGCAGATAAGGTCCCGCTCGCATCTTTGGACCATACAACGAAACGGTATAGCTGCTTCTCGCTAAGTCCGGTTACTTGAAGGCTCGTGCTAGCTGCCGCCACATCAATGCTTTTTACTTTACTCGTACCTTGATAAACGTCAACAACATAACCCGTTACGACAGCGCCGCTGCTCGGAGCCGTCCATTTCAGATCAACGTTGGTATCCGTATGCGCAGGCGACTCTACATTTGTCGGTGGAAGTGGCGGTGGTGTAACACTGGAGATAATGACATACTTTTGTCCAACTTCGGTATTGAACGTAATCATATCTCCACTAACGGTATAACTGACTGGTGTATTGTCCGTTTTTAAGACTTGAAACTGTCCGGTATGCGTAAAGGTCTTACTCTTCACTATGGCGGTATTTCCTTGTAAGGAAGTAATCGACGCACTCTTCAAAATCGTACCGTCCCAGCTCATATCCACATCAAAATTCCCTCTTGCCTTCAAGCCCATTACTTCCCCCTTGGACCAAGCCATGGGTAGAGCCGGCAACAAATCGATACTTCCCGTATGACTCTGCAAAAGCATTTCCGCAATCCCTGACGTTGCCCCGAAATTACCATCTATTTGGAACGGCGGACCAATATTGAATAGATTCGGGTATGTGCTGCTGTCAAGATGTCCACGGAGAATCTTCTCTGCGTGATCTCCGTCCAGCGTGCGAGCCCACATATTCAGTTTGTTGGCTCGGCTCCAACCTTCTGCTTCATCCCCGCGCTGCGTCAATGTCACCTTCGCAGCACTGAACAAGTCAGGGGTTGCCACGTTATTGATCATGTTACCGGGATATAAGCCTACAAGATGAGAGATATGGCGATGCGTATCATTCGGATCGTCAATATCCTCTTTCCATTCTTGCACTTGACCATATTTCCCGATTTTCGGCATAGAAAGCCTGCTTCGTTTATCGATCAGCTCGTTTCGAAAATCCGTATCAATCCCAAGAACCTCGCTCGCCTCAATGCAATTCGTAAACAATTGCCAAACCAATTCTTGGTCATACGAGTCTCCAATACTTAAGGAACCGTGCTCAGGCGAAACGCCTGGTGTAGATACCAAGGTGCCGTCCGTATCTGTTACGAGCGTTTTTGTCCAGAATTGTGCCGCTTCTTTCATGATTGGGTACAGCTTATTCTGCAAGTATGTCTTGTCGCCAGTGTACAAATATTTCTCCCACAGCTGCTGAGAAAGGAAAGCGCCGGCTGCCGGCTGCCATCCCCAGTTGCTGATATCCCAGCCTGGCGCTGTATAACCAAACACGCTTGTAAACGTATGAATCGTCCAACCTGGGCCCGTTACGCCATGATGCTTCTGGGCCGTAACCCGGCCCGGCTCCCGCAAGGAATCGATAAATTCCACGTAAGGAATCGCCGTTTCGCTTAAATTGGTTACTTCCGAAGGCCAATAGTTCATTTCAAGATTAATATTGGTGTGATAATCCGCTCCCCATGGGGGTGTTTTTGAATTATTCCAGACACCTTGCAAATTGGCGGGAAGCGAACCCTCGCGCGATGAGGCGATAAGCAGATACCGGCCGTATTGGAAGAACAGTGACTCCAGCGCGCTGGTGCGAGTGCTCCTATAATTCGCCAGCAGCTGGTCTGTCGGCATCGTTGCGATCTGATCATTTAAAAGAAGTGATACCCGTTTAAAAAGCTTCTGATAATCAGCCAAATGACGCGTCCGCAGCGACTCATACGTTTGAGACGAGGCTGCTGCCATGGTGTTGTTTACGGTAATGTGAGGATCTGTTCCCATATAATCGGGATAATGATTGGCATAGTCCGTTGCTGCCGACATAAGGATGGTCACAGAACTGGCTCCCGATACCGTCAGCTTTCCGCTGCCAGCCGTTACGCTGCCGTCATCCGATTGCACACGAAACTGCGATTCATAAGCCATATTATTATCAGCCAGCTTACCGCTTAGGGTCAGCGTATTGCCATTCGCCACGATAGAAGGGGACGTTTGCGGACTTGTAACCTTAATATCAAAGTTTAATTGATTCGGTTGACTGCTCGTAAGCCGCATCGCCATCACATGATCTGGGTAACTCATAAAATATTCACGTGTATAGTCAATTCCGTTCTGCTTGTATGTCACACGTGCTATGCCATCTTCGAGATCAAGCTCACGCCGATAGTCAGACACAGTCACAGAAGCAGGCAGCGCAAAATCAAAATAAATATCGCCGAAATTTTGATAATTTCCGAATTGCGGATAATCATTTAAGGTGCCTGTCAAATATTGTTCAGCAATCGCTGTCGCTCCGGATACATCCCCGCTCGCCAACTTCTGCCGCACGTCCTCTAAATGATCGGCTGCACCATCCCGGTTGCCATCTCTTCCGCCGCCAGCCTTAGAACGCGGGCCTCCGGTCCATAATGTTTTCTCGTTAAATTGGATATGCTCCTGTTCCACACCGCCATAAACCATCCCACCCATGTAACCGTTTCCAATCGGAAGCGCTTGTGTTTCCCAATCCGTTGCTGGCTGCCGGTACCATAACGACAAGTTATGAGCCGGGGCCGGGGCGGATCCTGTGTAAGTAACTGCTGCTGCCGCATGAGCCGTACTCAGCGGGAATACACTCGTAATGCCTGTAAAGCCGGAAGAGATACAAGCTGTCATCATGACGATTAGTACAGCTTTCTTTTTGAAAGGCGTCTTCAATAATCTACGCAAATCTATCACCCTTTCTGTTTTTGAGTTGCCTTGCCTGTTAAAAAGTTGATTTATTTCCTATTTTCAGTTCTACAAAATATGACTCATTACTACACGATACGACTTGTATCATAGAGGACGTGCAAGAATAAACGTCCTCTTCGTAGGACGAGCGTTTTCTTTGAGATCTTCCCTTCCATTCCCTCCCAAGGGGAACTACAAGGCGCTATTTTGCCGTTAAGCGGAGCTTCAGGCGGTTAAGAGGAACTACAGGGACTTATTTCTGCAATATGGGACCCATTTTCAGCGAAAATGCCGAAATAACGGACCTCAGTTCCCTCTCGCTCGCTCAAACGGCTAATATCGCTGAAATAGCGCCCTAGCGTTCCCTTATTCGCACTTTGCGCCCCGACCACAGTTCCTTTTCACACCCCGCCTCACTTCAGCAAACTTTCCCGATACAGCTTGGGGCTGTATCCCGTCGTTTTTTTGAACATCCGGCTGAAGTGCTCGACATTTAGATAACCTACGGTCTCGGCAATGTCAGTAATTTTAAAGCCTTTCTTCTTCATTAATCGCTTGGATTCCTCGATGCGCAAATGTGTTAAGTACTGGATGAAATTACTGCCGACTTCCTTCGTAAACTGCTTGCTTAAATAGCTTTCGCTGACGCCAACCATCTCGCTGATTAACGCCAGGTTTACGTCCTCCATGTAATGAAGATCAAGGAATTGTTTAGCTGTTGCCACTACAGTGCTGTAGCTGACTTCGGTTTTATGATTGCCATGAAGCCAGCTGTACAATTTTGTGCAGAGCCGATGCAGCCAGTTTTTCGTTTCCTCCAAAGTCTCGAGACTTCTCATATAGTCAAATGGATGCTGAAGCTCTTCCTCCAGCTCATCCCAACTTATGCCTTTGCGATACAGTAAGCCGCCGAGCTCCCAGAGCAAATTTTCAAGTGCAGCTTGGACTTCCTGGGGTTTCCACCCCCATGTTTGTCCCAGCAGCAGCTGCATTTGCTCAAACTCCCTGTTCCACAGTTCCGGGTTTGCCTGCTCCAGCAGCTGAGCGATCCCGGCACCGTTTGCTTTCAGCGTCAGCTGCAGCATGCGAACATGATCCTGACCAGCATTCGCTCCAGACCCAGCTCTTCCCTGATCCATACAGCTTTCGGGATAGAACACTTTGTTCCATCCGGCAAAAAAGCTCATCGCTGCCAAATGCGCTGCCTGCTGATGCAGGCGGTACCAATGCTTCGTTCCGCTGGCCAGCTCACTCACCCCGATAGATATCGACACATTCACATACTGAATAAGCCGAGTTTGCATCATGGCAAAGGCGGATTGCACTTTTTCGCGGATTACACTTTCACTTCGATACTGAGCCAGCGTACAAAACAGCACGTATTCCGTTTGGCTTTTGCGATAAATAAAATGCCGAATCGACATGGCGTCCAGCACCGTTTGCATCGATTGTCTAATAAAACGCTGCGTTTTGGCATCATTTATGCTGCGTTCCAGCCTGCTATTCGCTGATCCATGCGCGATGGTCATAACAGCAACTAACTGATTGGATTCACCAAGCCATTCCTGAGTGCCTGTCGCCACAACGGCTGCTGCATCCTCCTGCTGGTTCGGATCAAACGTGATGAGCTGACGAAGAATCTCATTTTTCGCGTCAATGTCGTCTTGGGCCTCACTAGTCGGCAGCGGTTTTAACGGAGGTTCTTGCTTACGAAGCTCGCTGATCGCTTTGAGAACGACAGGCACAAGATGCTCCTCATCCATATCCGCCTTGACGATGAAATCGATGGCACCGAGTAAAAAAGCTTCCCTAACATAGCTGTAATCGCTATAGGCGCTTAGCATGATCGTGACGGGTCTCCGCTTTTCCATAACGGCCGGGTAGGCCCGCAGCAGTTCGATTCCGCTAAGCCTCGGCATCTCGATATCCAGCAGCATGAGATCGATATCGTCACGCTGCTTCAGAATCTCAAGCGCTTCCGCTCCGTCGGCAGCTTCGACTTCGACCGCAATCCCCATATTTGGCCAATCAATCATATGTTGAAGTGCAAGGCGAACAAGCGGTTCATCGTCAACAATCATCATTTTAAGCAACCGATTCATCCTCCAATGGCCAAGTTGACTGACTCTACCTTATCCTTTAACAGCCCCATCCATGAGACCTTTGAAAATATAACGTTGAAAAACGATGTAAAAAATGGCGCTTGGCAGCAAAACAATCATAATTCCTGCGCATAGCTGAGATAAATCAGAGCTGCGCGTGCTGACAAAAGCCGTCAATGAAGTCGCGAGCGTTGCCAGCTTCGCGCTTGGCATGTAGAGCTGCTGGACGAAGATATCGTTCATTATTGTAACACTTTTTAGTATAGCTAGAGTAGCCGTTGCTGGCAGCAATAGCGGGAAAATAATAGAGCGGAAGATTCGCACGTAAGAAGCTCCGTCCAACATCGCGCTCTCGTCGAGCTGTACGGAAATCTTTTCGAGAAACTGCATGTAAATGTAGATCTGCATAATATCCGTTCCGATATAAATGAGCAGTGGTGCACCCAGTGTATTATAGACACCAAGAGCATGAATAAGCTGAAACCGGGCAATTTCCGTCGTATAGGCCGGAATGATCATCGCAGCCATAAACATAATGAGAATCACTTTTTTCAGACGGAACTGAAAGCGATTCAGCACATAAGCCGTCATCGTGCCGAGCAGCATATTCCCGAGCATGCTGCACACAACGAGCAGCACTGAGTTGCCCAGCCCACGCACCATATTGCCTTCTTTCAAGGCGCTAACATAGTTGTCGATATGCAGAAAGCTTCTCGGCAGAGAAAAAGGCGACGTTTCAGCCAGCTCCAAATTCGTCTTAAACGAACCGAATGCAACCAGCAGAATGGGTACGAAAACAATCGCCGCCATTAAGGTAAAAAGCACATAATAAACGATATGGCCTATTAATCGCTGTGAGCTCATCGAACGAGTCCGGCTCGGTACCTCCGGCTTATACGTTTGTTTCAATAACTGAGTACGTTCCATGTCAAGCTTCACTCCTGTCTTTCACGATCCATGCCTGCAGCGCTGAAAAAACAATAATTAAGAACAAAAGCATCACCGCCATTGACGAGGCCAAACCGTAGTTATTATACGTAAACGCCGTTTGCAACGAATATAAACCAAATGTCGAGCTTGCGCTGCCTGGACCGCCATTCGTCATGACAAGCGGAATGTCATATTGCAGAAGGGCTCCAGATACATTCATGAACAAAATAATTTCCACCACTCGGCGAATACCAGGCAAAGTTACAAACTGCTGCTGCTGCCAAAAGTTCGCCCCATCAATCTCGGCCGCTTCATAAAGATCCTTTGGAATCGACTGCAGTCCGGCTAGAAATAGGACGACATGGACACCACTGTAGCGCCATAGTGAAACTGCTACTAAGGAATAATTGACGACATTTGCGTCACTTAGCCAGCTTTGAATCCATGACTCTAATCCGATAGCTTTTAACAACTCATTAAGTGGGCCATTAATAGGATTGTATATGTAGCTGAACATATAGGCGACTGCAATTCCGTTAATAATGTAAGGCATTAGGACTGAGAATCGAAAAAATGCGCTCCCTCGCAGCACTCTGTTTAGCAGCACAGCCGTCACCAGTTCAAGCGGAATTGCAACGCTATGGAGCAAGAAATAGATCCCGTTATTCCTTATCGCATGCCAAGCTTCTGGGAAATCAAACAGCATGCGGACATAATTGTCGAAGCCAATGTACTTGAAGCTCGGGCTGTAGCCGTCCCAGCTAGTTAAGCTGTAGTGAAAAAGCTGCAGGGTCGGATAGATGAGAAACAATAGCAAGAGGGTAACCGGAACGAACAGAAACGAGAAAATAACGACTTTTTGCTGCATGCGATAATTCATATCATCACTCCTGTATATAAGAGAAGACACTATGCCAGTCGCCTAGGTAGTGCCTTCTCTTCGAAACTTATTTGTTCGATTCAACCGCTTTTTTCCACTTGTTGTTTAGCTCTTTCTCTAACGTATCAATTGGTTTGCCAGAGTAGATTTCTTGCGCCGCCTTTTTAAAATCAAATTGTGCTGCGCCGCTTACTTTCGCAAAAGCTTCATCCGTCGCAGAGTAAATGAACGGTTTAAACGGATATTTTTCTGTCCATTTATTGAAGAATGGAATTTCCGAGTTCACACCGTTAATCGTGGAGAACTGCTGGGCGCTATTGATATAGCCTTGGTAGACGTCTTTGCTGAACATCCACTCGAAGAACGCTTTTGCTTCTTCTACGTTTTTACTGTTTTTATTGATGCCGATGTTCATATCGGACAGCGTCATGGCAGTCAACGGCTCGCTCTCCGAGTTTCGGAAAGGAAGCGGGAACACGCCCAAATCTTCATCCGTTTTCACGCGATTGGCATAATCCCCGTAGTACCATTGGCCAGCAGCGATCATAGCTGCCTTCTTGGATTCAAACAGCTGTGTAGACTGATCGAAGGAGATCGAAAGTGCATCGGGTCCAGCTAACTTTTTGCTCGACATTTCTTTAATTACTTTGCCAACTTTATCAAATGTGCTGCCGTCTCCAAACGGTTCAGGTGTCTTGGCTAACGTACCCAGGTAGTTTTCATCGCCCGAAAGAATATGCGGTCCGAATTCCATAAACGGATAGAACGTCCAATCTTCCTTGCCTCCAATGGCAATCGGCGTGTATTTGCCGTTTGTTTTAATTTTCTCCATCGTAGACATGAACTCAGGCATCGTCTTTGGCACTTCCAAGTTCAGTTCTTTGAACACACTTGGATGGAAATAAACGAACTCAGAGAATGACACGAGAGGCGCTCCAAGAATTTTTCCATCAATTTTGGCCGGGAATTTATTATTTTTTGCTCCATTTAATTCATCGAGAGTCAGAAGTGACTGCTTGTAAATCTGCATATGCGCTGGCTTCAAGTAGAAGAGATCTGGCAAGTCGTTTGCCGCTAATCGCACTTTTAAGTACTGACCGCCATTGTCGGGGACTTTTTCCACTTCAACCGTTACGTTCGGCTTTAATTTGGTGTACTCTTTCACTTTCTCCTGCCAAAATGTCAAATCTCCTTTTGCGTCCCACATCGCCAGCTTCAGCTTAACAGGATTGGCCGGTTTCGGTGTCGGTGCTGCTGCCGCTTGGGATTCTACAGGCTTGGTAGATGCCGCCGGCTGTGTAGCCGTGTCTTTGCCGCAACCTGTCAAGGTGCTAAGCAGCATGATCCCGCTGACTAATGCTGTGCCTACTAATTTTCTTTTTCCCATCTTCGTTACCCCTCCAATGATTGATTCAATAATCATTTGTGCTACTTTCATCATACCCGCGATGTAAACGCATCCAAATGATCTTTTCGGCTGTAGAGTTGATCTTTTTTGAACCGTTAGAATGATTTATCTTCTTTATCTTTGAAAATGAGTGGAACTTTCATGGTAACTTTCGTTCCTTCCGGCTCATTGGCTGCAAGTGTCAAGCCGTAATCTTCCCCGTGGTGCAACTGAATACGGTGGTGCACATTGGCAAACCCCATCCCCGTAAACGTATGCGGACTGCTTTTCGCTCGGAACTGCGTTAGCTGTTCCTCCTTCATCCCCTCGCCATTGTCGGCTATCACGATGTATAGACTGCCTTCATGAACATTGGCGGCTATCACGATTTTACCCTGCGATTCCTTACCGGCCATCCCGTGTACGATACTGTTCTCCAGAATGGGCTGAAGCAACAGCTTGAGCAAATATTTCGACTCCGTCTGCGGATCAATCTGCCATTCTACTTCAAATTTATGACCATAGCGGATTTCCATGATGTATAAATAATGCTTTAAATTTTCAACTTCATCGGAAAAACGTGTAAGAATGCCTCCCCTGTTAAAAGAAGAAGAAACGAGCCGCATCAAGGCATTGGTCATGTTTCGAATGTTATCCACCTTGCTGATGAGCGCCATCAATTTAATCGCATTCAGCGTATTAATCAGGAAATGCGGGTTAATTTGCGATTGCAAGGCAGCGAACTCCGCCTTTCTTTTCATCTGCTCCTCTTCCTCACGTTGACGAATCAACAGCTTAATCTGATCCAGCATATGATTGAACGTGCGGCCAAGCGTAGCCATTTCTGCAATACCGGATGTGCCGATTTTGGCATTCAGATCCCCCTCCATAACTAGGGACATTTTACGTACCAACACATGAATGGGCCGGGTCAGACCTTTTACCAAATAGAAGGAGATAAGCAAAAATACCGCAATAACAGCAAGTGTAGCAAACAGGACGATTTTATAAATTCGGTTATAATTGGCGGTAAGCTCGCTATACGGAATTTCCTGTACGACCTTCCACTCTGTTTGACCAACGGCAGCATATGTAACGAGCATCTCAGTCTTACTGAATTTGTCGATAAAATGCCCTTCATTAGTTAATTTTATTTGCTCAAGCCTGGCAAGACTCTCACTCGTCTCGTTCCAGTTGCTGCTGGAAGAAATGACTTGACCCTCTCCCGTCACAATAGCAAAAGCGGATTTATCATAGGGCTGCTGCAGGAAAATTTTGTCGAACGCTTCTTCGTTCAATGTAAAACAAACCATTTCAACATCGCTTAACGTATGAAAAGCACTCGGTGCAATGGCTGCAGACAATCCTGACGGTACAGTCTGGCCAAACAACATCATCCGCTGGAGGCCCAGAAATTGGACGTTATCCGTTTGCTGCAACGTCCTCCGGTACCACTCCATCGCACGAACTTCCTGCTCATCCGTGGACAGATTTTGTTGGAACGAATACACACCACCGTCTTTGTAAAAAAAATGGATCGCCAGAAGCTGGCTCGACATCGAGTAGGTATATCGGCTAAGCGCAAGCTCCAGCGCATAAATGTAAGCGTAGCGATTGCTTTCATCTGCTTGATGCAGCGCTGTGGCAATCGACAAGATATCCCGATCGACGCCGACGGCCGCCGTCACGTACTCGATCTTGCTGATCTCCTGCTGGGCGGAATAGGTGACCGCATGAAGCGTTTGCAATGAACGTTCTGTCGTTTGCTGCAGCAGATCGCGTTTATATACTTGCAGAATCATGGTCGAAATAATTACGATGGGGAACACAACCATCACAACTAACAAGACATGGAGCGTCGCCGAAAACGTCCACGGTTTAGCTAACAACTTCATCCTGGGCACCCCGTCATGTCAAAATACGATAGATGACTTTCTCACCTTACATTCGGTCATTTTGAGAGAATGTCCTTTTTTCTCTTTTGGATTCGACAGAAATTCTTATATTTCGACATGATTGAGCTGCCGATTCAGTTCGGTTGCGCTTTTAATGGCTAGCCTCTTTTAAAAGCCGCTTTAGTACGACCACGGCTTCGGCTCGGCTTGCATGCTCCTGTGGAGCGAACTCTTGGTCGGTTCTTCCGTTCATTAAGCCCGCTTCCACAGCAAGCTGAACAAAGGGCTTCGCCCATTCGCTAACGGCAGCTTCATCACTGAATGGAATCGCGCCTGTCGCTTGCATAGCTTCCACTTTGGTTCCGGCTGCATGCGCCTTCGCTCTAATGAGCATTGCTGTCATTTCCTCGCGGGTTATATTCTTCTCTGGGGCAAATTCATGCTCAGATATGCCATTAATCAAACCTGCCGCATACGCCTTTTTCACCGTAGATTCGTACCAAGAGCCTGAAGCAACATCGTCGAACGGAATTGGGCCGGCGCTGTCCTTCAGATTTAAAACCTTGGCAATGAGTGTCGCGAATTGCGCTCTTGTTACATTCGTGTCCGGTGCGAAATGATCGTCATCCATTCCTTCCACGATTTGTTTGCCGACCATCTCCATAATGTCGGGTTTCGCCCAGTGCCCTGCCAGATCGCTGAAAATTTTGGTGAAATCTTGAGACGAATTCAAAGCGAGAGTTTGACTTTTCAAATTGTGATCGACCATTTTCAGAGACGTCCATTTCACATTCGTTTTGCCTACTTTTTTGGCTTTAAAGGTGATGGTGCCAAGAACGACATCTCCCTTTTCACCATTGACCTTACCAATCTTCGTGTGAGCTATGGTTACTTCATTGTTTTTCACAATAGGCGAGATGGAGAAACCTTCTATATTCGTTTCCGCTTTAACCACTTCCAGCTTGCTTGCGTCGATGCTGAATTTGGCTTCATACGCAAATAAATCAGCAAGCTGCTCCCCCTTCAAGGTGACTGTAAATTCCCCCGTTGATTCCGTATCGGACGTCGACATCGTAAATTGGGATGCTTCCTCCGCAAGGGCCGCATTAGTGAAGGTAAACGTGCTGCACAGCATGCATACGGCGGCACTCAGAATAAGGTTATTTTTCATTTGGGTTCATCCTTTCTTATCGTTCGACAAATTTTGCAAACGCTTTCAAATATAGATGGAAAAGAAAGTTCTCAAGTAAATTATAGCGATTCCTGATAGGAAGGCTCATGATGTTTTTTGTTCTATTCATGATGTTTTTTGAACAGCGAGCGATCGTTCTCCCGGATGGATATTGGGGAACTACAGGCCGCTATTCCACTGAAAAGGCGCATTCTCCGCCTGCAAGGGGAACTAGGTTCCGCTATTTTGCCGATTTAACCTGAAAAACGTGCCATGGTGTTCGAATAAGATCCTCTAGTTCCGTTCAGAGAGGAAATAGCTCGTTTTTCTCTAAATAGGGGACCTCAGTTCCCTTCAGTAAATCCTTAGCGGAATTCTCGCTAGTACCCCACACCAAGCGAAGCTTCCAACGCGTGTCTCCCATCGCTACACAAAAAAACCCGCTCACTTAGTCCAAAAGACTAAATGAAACGGGCTTTCATCCTACATCGCGACCGGCTGCCCAAGCTTGGCAGACTCATATGCAGCAAGCGCTACTTGCGCCGCTTTCAAACCGTCTTCACCTGTGACCGGCACCTGCTCGCCTTGGCGCAGCGCCTTGACGAAGTCACGGATCATGAACGCATCCATATCGTCGCCCCAGAAGGTGTATTGCCCTTTCCCCGCAGCATTGCTGAACAGGTCATTTTTCTGAGCAAAGCCGTCTACCGTGATGACGCCCCGGGTGCCGACAATCTCCATCGTCACGTCTCCCCATGTTGGGAACGATTTGGGGCGCGACCAGCTCGTATCCAGCACTGCAAATACGCCGTTCTCGAACTTGATGTGCAGCATGCCGGCATCTTCCACATCGAGATCTTCTCTGAAAAGCGTAGCCGCATAAGCGTACACTTCCTTCACTTCCGACTGTAAAAACCAGTTCATCAAGTCCATCACGTGCACGGTGTGGTCGAGAACGGCTCCGCCTCCCGATAAGCTTTTGTCGATGAACCATCCGCCAGGATTACCCCCGTGATTCGTCCCTTTAATCGCGACGATGTCACCGATATCGCCACGCTCGATAGCTTCCTTCGCCCGCACCACAGCCGCCAAGTAGCGGCAAGGAAAAGCTGTCATTAACTGCACACCGTTATGCTTGCAGGCAGCAATCATTTGCTCCATCTCTTCCATGGTCGTGCCGAGCGGCTTCTCACATAACACGTGTTTCTTCGCATTCGCTGCGTCGATTACAAGCTTGGCGTGATGAACGTTCTCCGAGCAAATGATCACAGCGTCCACATCTTGTGCGAGCAAGTCGCGGTAATCGGCATAATACGGAACTTCATGGCGTTCTGCGATGCCTTCAACCCGGCTTTTCACTTCATCTGCAATTCCAACGATTTTGACATCAGGCAGCTCTAGTAAACTATTAAAATAACTGAATGCATGACCGTGCGCGAAGCTAATCATGCCTATTTTCAATGAATCCATGATAGGTCCCTCCCGGAATGTTTGGCTCTTATTACAGCAGCACAGCTTTGCCAGATTGAATCGAATCAAGCGCAGCTTTGGCGATCCTTAGTGCTTCGCATGCATCGTGCGCTGTTACGATCGGATCGCTGCCGTCGCGGATGCAAGTCAGAAAATGTTCAAGCTCGGTGTAATACGGATCATAGAAGCTCGGGCTTTGCGGAATTTCAACAACTTTCCCCCCGCTCTCTGGAGGGGAAGCCTTGCGAATTTGCAAAGATTGCGCGTTCATACTGTCAGTGCGAACAAGTCCCTCGGAGCCTGCAAACTCTGCCGCATAGCGGAAGGATCCCGGATATCCCCAGAATGCCTCGAGATTAGCCACTGCGCCGCTATCAAAAACTAGCGTAACGAGCGCATAATCCATCGTTCCATCACATTTGTTCATCCCGTAAACCGACTTGACCTCGCCTAGTGTCCAACGCATGAAATCGATGTCGTGCACCATTAAATCGACGATTACGCCTCCGCTTTTGTCTGCGTCCATAAACCAAGACCTGGCCTCTCCAGGATGGCCACCTACACGCCGGGCATTCGCAACACCGACCCTGCCGATTTGACCGGCATCAATTTGCTGCTTCATCTGCGCATATTCAGGGAAAAAGCGCACGACGTGTCCAATGAATAAACGAACCCCATTTTCTTCGCAGCAAGCGATCATTTCTTTGGCGTCTTCCAAATGCAGCGCCACTGGTTTCTCACAGATGACATGTTTCCCTGCCTTTGCGGCTTGAATAACAACCTCTTTATGTAAGAAGGTAGGAACTGCGATGCTAACCACGTCAAATTCGACAGTAGAAATCATCTCCTCAAACGTCGCGAAAGCTGCCGTTCCCACTTTTTTTGCAGCCTCTGCCGCATACGCTTCATTAATATCACATACGCCAACCAGTTCTACGCCGGGCATCTTCGCATAACACTTTGCATGCCACTGACCCATACCGCCACAGCCGACTATTGCCACTTTCATCTCTCACTCGCCCTTTCAATTGTTGTATACTAATTAAAGCAATCATACCGATTCGACAGCTTTTCAAAAATGACGCGGTTTGTCTAGTTTATATCCAAATTTGCCGTGATGGACTAGGTGATGTTACTTATGGAAACGTTCAAAGAACCCATTCATTATCAGAATGAACACCTATGCATGAAGGTTTGGCAGTTCACCAATACAAGTCCGAAGAGTCATCCGCTCGGGCAGCAATGGCATTATCATAAAGAGGTTGAACTGATTATCGTGCAAGAAGGAAAACTGGATATTCGTACGCCGGACAATCTCTATCACCTCTCACCAGGAGAAGTCGCCCTTATCGGCTCTTCCCAGCTTCATCACAGTTGTAAGCCGGAAGACGAACCTCTCGTCTACATCGTGCTCCACGTCGATCTTCAGCCCTACTTTGATCCTGCGATGATGATGTATTACCGGCATTTTTCGGAAATGGTGCGGCCACTCGAAGATCTGAACTATATGTTCCTTGAAAATGAGCGCGCCAAACAGGAGATCGGCCGAATCATCGTCGACATTCATGCTGAGATGATGAACAAAACCAAAGGCTATGAAATTGCCATGAGCATGCACATCAAACATCTGCTGGTAACGCTGCTGCGCCATGACCGGCGTGAGTTGCTCCAGCCCTTCGGCTTTGTGGACGCGGCTGTTATGAGGCCCATTCTCGATTATGTGGAAGCCCATCTAGGGGAAAAAATCGAAATGGAAGACGTTAGCCGGAGCGCTGGAATGAGCTATACGTACTTCTCGAAGTTTTTCAAAAAATGCGTTGGCGTCTCATTCACTGACTATGTGAATCGGCAGCGGATTCGAAAGGCCGAGCAGCTGCTCATCACCAAAACCGACATTGTCACCGATATAGCCGTAACTGTGGGGATCGAGAATATGGCTCATTTTTATGAGCTGTTTAAGCGCTATAATGGCTGCACGCCGAAGGAATATGTCAGAAAGCTGCTGCGGGAAAGCTGATTTTTAATGTAGAGCATGGATTAAGAATGGTACAATAGGAGTCGATAACGTTCCATCCCATAACTTCAGGAGGATTGATAAGAATGAGAGATACCTTTTTATTCGGAGCAATGGACAAGTACCGCAATCGCTTGCTGCAGTTGGCGGAAGGATGTCCTGAGGACAAAAGAAATGTCGTGCCTGAAGGGTTTAACAACAGCATTCATTGGCAGATCGGTCACGTGCTTTCGGTGACGAATCGCATCGTCTTCGTTCTTTCCGAGCAAACTTCATTACTTCCAGCGAACTATTTATCCTTTTTTGGCAATGGTACGAAACCTGCGGATTGGCACGAAGAACCGCCTGCGTGGGATGCGATTATCGCGCAACTGAAGGAACAACCTTCTCAGATCCGCAATACCTTTCACGACAAGCTGGAAGTGCCAGTCAAAGAGAACATGCTGCACGCTGCGACGATTGAACAGTTAATCAACACTAATATTATGCATGAAGCCAATCATTTGGGCGTTATCTCCGCAATGATGAAAGTGCTGAAATAATTAGAAACAAAAAAAACAGCCGTTCAAAGGTTACTTTGGACAGCTGTTTTTTTATTTCACAACTCTATTGATCCTTATTTTTCAATTGGACCGGTATCCACGACCTCAAAGTCGCTTCCTTTCAGCTTGCTCAGCTTACGTAAGTCATCGTCATCCCATTTCGGATCAGGCGCTCCGCTGACATAGAGATCACTGCCGTTGTCCGCGACGATCATGCCATATTTCTTCATGGCACGAAGGATGGCTTGATTCGTAGGTGAGTAACCGGAAATATCAAAATCGTCCCGCAGCCGCATTCTTAGTCCCATTGGCGGAAGATTGGAGTCCGTACTGCTCGAAGCATAGTGGGTGGCTGGGGCGACGAATCCTTTTTGTGTTTTGCGGACTGTAAACCGCAGGGCATGGTTGATTTCCCCAGCAGAAGCTTCGTCATAACGGACAAGACCTGGGAAAATCGGCAAACCGGCTGCGTCAGCAGATGTCCAGTATTTGGTCCGCAATGCGTTTGATTTCAAATCCCATTTGGCGCCGTTCGAAGCTTTCCAACCATCTGCCGTCGGATGCGCATTATACAATTCATACAGGCTCTGATTGTCTTTATCAACAACGATAACATGGCGGTCGCCGTCACTGTTAGGCCCGCCCTCGATGGGCGAATTCAGCGGGATCGGATAAGGACCAGGATCGCTCTCATCGCCATAGTCGGTGAACGTCACATTTACTTTCGGCTGATTACCGTCAACGATTGTGTATGGAATCCCAATTGGGGCGCCTTCCCACATCGTGCCGAAATCCGCATGCAGACTCGTATTTAAGCCAATCGAAGAGATAAACTGCGCCGATTTCTGATGGACAGGGTAGCTAGAAATATCGGTATTCCATGGGTTATCCTTTGGAAATACTTGCAACGCAGCCGATCCTCCTGGTGCTGGATTCTGTACAGGCTTGTCCCCAACATAGATGGAACTTGTTGCATCATCCCAACTTACCGGTTTCCCTAGCGATTCAGACAGAAATCTTAGCGGTACATAGGTCGTATCCTTGTAGATAAACCCCTGTAAATCCTTCGGGGGCTGCTTGTTCTCACCATCGAAATAATACTGTAATTTGCGAAAATAAACGTCGATCCCAACCGCATCAGTCGCCGCGTAAGTAAGCCCTGAGAAGAATAAGGCGCCACATACGAAGCCGACTGTTCCCGCTTTCCATTTACCCAATGTATGGTCACTCTCCCATTTACCTATTGATATTGTGGATTCTTTCGCCTAACATTAAATTATTCGAAAGATATCTCCCCATTTATGTCGTTTCCACCCGAAAAATCGTCCCATCATCTCGGTAGTAATACGCAATTTCATCCATTATCGTGCTTAAGCGGACGGTGTTGTTGGTGAATTTTTCGATTATTCCGCGGTCTACTTCACAATAAACACCCTCAGCGTCCGTCTGAAGCACGGAAACCGGCGTTTGAGACAAAGCTGCGATAAAAAGATCCGCATCAGATTCCAACATCTTTTGCATGGGTACAGCCTCACCTTCGGATAGGTCAATTGCGACCCGCTTTTTACAAAATAATACTTGAGTATATGTAGGAACTTATGATGTATTAACCTTTTATTCGTAATCGCTGATATTTCGAAAGGGGATGGTGCCATTGATACGTATTGACAAGTATGAGAGTCTGACCGCATTTAAAAAAGATGTGATCTCTTTCTTAGAACAAGATGAAGCCGCCAACAATTTATTATTAGGTGTTCTGCAATCTTTGAGCGAGCAGGATAAAACTCCCCTGTTGATGGCTACAGTTCGGAAATTAAACGAGATCGGACTGATCTTGCTTCAAACACATCCGAAACAAATTATTTTATCAAAACCCGTTGCTCTTTCATCCCAGGACGTACACGATCTTGGTGAAAAGCTGGTGCATACCGTTCGAACCATCCCAGGCTTTATTGGTGAAAAGAAAATAACGACCGAACTTGCCTTGTATATATCCCAAGCAAAGGGGACTTCTGCCATTGTCCTCATGATGCAAACCATTTACAAACTAGAGAAGGTTAATAGTACGTTGCAAACGAAGGGAAAACTACGGCAAGTCATTGAAAAAGACCATCACCTCATACAAGAGTGGGTATATGGCTTCGGCATGGAAACAAAACAACCTCTTAGTTTAGAAGACGCGTCGAACAAGGCCACCTTTCTGATTAATAAAGGAAATTTAGTAGCATGGGAAGTAAATGGAGAGTTGGTTTCCATGGCCTATGCCACTCGCCCTACGGGGCACAATATTACCATCACCTATGTATATACACCTAGCATCCAAAGAAAAAAGGGATATGCCTCTGATTGTGTGTCAGCATTTACGCAACAGCTGTTGGATCGTGGCTACCAAACAACAAGCTTATACGCAGATCAGAGCAATCCAACATCGAATAATATTTATAGGCAAATTGGATACGAAGCGACTATGGATTCAATCGTCATCCAATTCCAATGACGCCAGAAGTGACGGAGTCGATCAATAAAATAAGAGGCTATCTCCTAGGTCATTTCTGACTTTGAGACAGCCTCTTCGCATTTTATTTATAATGGCCCTTCGGTTTTTTGCCGCTCCATCTCTCGTCAACCTTCTCACTGGCCGATTGATATCTCGCATCAACACTAATCCGATACTGGTTCGTCGTATTTTCAAGCGAGCAGTGCATCAAAAACATACCGAATATCAACACATCCCCAGCCTGAAACTCGGTAGTTGCCCACTTGCCGCCAAATTTCTCCGTTATGACCAGCGGATCATCGGTATAGTGGCCAACTCCATCGCGGTCTGAATCTTTGGAGCCGTAAGATTGCTTCAATTTTTCGAAACGATGAGAACCAAGGCATATAGCCAGTCCACCCATTTCATACGAAACGTCTCCGAGAGGTGACCATACGGTGTAGACGCTCTGAGTTCCTCTGCCCATATACACGATATCGTAGTGCGCTCCGGTGAAATCGCCTTTGCCTACGGCGCGGAGCCATTTGTAATGATACGTAAGCGATTGTTCCCCAATGAAGTCATCGAAAAAGCGCATAATATGATCGCCATTTAACACATTCAACAGTGCGGGCAGGTCTTCATTCGTTCCCCCCATGAAAATGGTTTTACTGCCGTCGGCCATAACGCCGTCTTCGAGCTGTGTGTCGCGATCCAGCTTGCCCATTTGAGCCATTTTTTCCAAAATACTCGTCCGGGCTTCCAGCACCCTATCTCTATTATGGAACCCGCGGATTAATAAATAGCCGTCTTCCTCCATCCGTTCACGCAGCGCCTGCTGATCATGCAAAATATCATTGGAGCTTCTAAGCTCCGTCAATTGCTCGCCATCCATCTCTAATTCACGATTTCCTACCTTCACCATCATTGTACATACACTCCTCTACTTATGGCATCTGATTTAAGTGTAGAGGAATTACCTGTTTTCATCCATGGATGGATGGTTTAAATCCATGTATAATTGTACATATATCTGAATCGTTTCCGCTATAATCCCTCATTTTAATGTACAGTAGAACGATTTCCAAGGAGGCGTCGCTTTATGTCCTTCATGAATATCCCTTACAGTTTAAGAAATACGCCGATCCCTTTCGCATCATTCAGTTCGATTTGGAAAGTGCAAGCAAATGACACCTACACGAACATGAAAGCGAATGGTTTTGAGGTTCCTGGCCTATTTATTACCTACGAAGGAAAGGGGCTTCTCACGCAAGGGGAACAGCAATATGACTTGCACGCAGGCACTTATTTTTTCGTTCCGGATGGGAAGCCCACATCTTACAGATGTCAGGACAATGACTGGAAGTTTTATTTTCTGGAATTTAGCTCCCTGGATGCCATGAACGCTTTGCAGCTGCCCGTAAACGAGGTGGTTTCAACGGGGAAAGCAGCTGAGGCCATTCAATTGTGTGAACGAATCATTGATCTGTTGATTGCTGAGCCATTTGGATTCGCCTATTCTTCCAATATCCTTCTGCAGGAAGTGATGCTTCTCTTTGCTAGAGAGCATTCAGCAGCCCCTACTACCCGCCATACAGAGCTCGATAAAATTATGATCTACATCCACCGGAATTTGGACAAAGTGATCCGGGTTGATGAGCTTATTGCCCAAAGCGGCATGTCTCGGACTACGTTTTTCACTCGCTTCCGCTCAATAACAGGCTTATCCCCCAACGAATACATGTTGAATTTAAAGCTCGAATCGGCCAAAATATCGCTGGAGACAACGAGCTTATCCGTCAAAGAAATCGCAGCCCATTTGCAATTTTACGATGAATTTCACTTTTCCAAGTTGTTTAAAAGGAAGTTCGGTTTGTCGCCTAGCGCTTATCGCCGTCTAACCTAACAAAGGCTGCCCAACCGCTTGTATCAAGCGATGGCAGCCTTTATTATCGTTTTGCTTATTTCGATCCAGCTAACAGTCTTTTCAGTACGACCACGGCTTCTGCTCTCGTCGCTTGTCCCTGCGGAGCAAACTCCACGGTTGTTCGACCATTCATCAAGCCGGCATCAACAGCAAGCTGAACCACTTTTTTCGCCCACTCACTGATTGCATCTTCATCGTTAAATATTAGAGATGAGCTGCTTGTCATATCTTCTATTCTCATCCCAGTTACATACGACTTCGCTCTCATCAGCATCGCTGCCATCTCTTCACGCGTAATGTTCTTCTCTGGGGCGAACTCACGGTCAGAAACGCCGTTGATTAGGCCTGCCGCATATACTTTCTTCACCGTATCCTCGTACCAGGAGCGGGCTGCGACGTCCGAGAATGGTGACTGTACAGAACTGCTTTTCAAATCTAATGCTCTGGAAATCAATGTTGCAAACTGCGCTCTTGTAACCGTGGCGTCTGGTGCGAAATGATTGTCGTCCATACCCTCCACAATGCTTTTATCAACCATTGACATCACATCTGATTTTGCCCAATGCCCAACAAGGTCACTAAAAATTTTGGTAAAATCATATGAATTATCAAGTGCAATGGTTTGATTTTTCAAATTGTGATCCACGATTTTCATAGAGCTCCATGTAAGATGGGATGTCCCTGGCTTTTTGGCTTTAAAAGTGATCGTGGCAATATCGAGGTTTCCCTTCTCC
This sequence comes from Paenibacillus sp. J22R160, assembly GCF_059692135.1. Taxonomy (NCBI): domain Bacteria; kingdom Bacillati; phylum Bacillota; class Bacilli; order Caryophanales; family Paenibacillaceae; genus Paenibacillus; species Paenibacillus sp. J22R160. Next base: position 121,344 of record NZ_JCAUAU010000001.1, read on the forward strand.
CCACTTACATTGCCGACTTTTGTATGCGCAAAGGTAACTTCATTGTCCTTGACAATGGGAGAAATGGAGAAGCCTTCTATCTTCGTATTCGCTTTGACAACGTCTAGTTTGCTTGCATCAAAGCTGATTTTGGCTTCGTAACCGTATAAGTCCTGAATATTTGTACCTTGCAAAGTTAAGGTAAATTCACTTGTCGATTCCGTAGCCGAAGTCTTTAGGACAAATTGCGAAGCATTTTCCGCATAAGCAGGGGATAATAAGGCTGCGAAGCAACAAAGATTGCAGACTAATGTACCAAGAATGATCTTACGTCTCATCCTAATCCATCCTCTCGTGTCCAAAAGAGGGAGATCAATATAAAACCTCATCTGATCTCCTCGCTTCCGGTTACTCTAAAATTTTCATCGCAATGGCAGCGAGGTCATCGATGTCAATTTTACCGTCTCTGTTAACATCTGCTGCCTTCGCAATCTGCCAATCTGCACTAGCCGTTGTTTTACCGTAGTGAGCGGCAGTAATCGAGATGTCACCGATGCTAACTTTGTCATCGCCATTGACATCGCCAAGGACGGCAGCCTCGATATTGACGTCGATTGAAGACGCGCCGATCGACGTTTCCACACCGGCTGCATTAGCAAGCTTGGCGCTTTCTACCGTGATCGCTGCAGTAGCCGACTGTGAGATCGTCTTCGCTCTGAACGTTACTTCGAGCATCTGCTCATTGCCCGTAACTGCACCTTCCGGGCCTTCGCTGGCCAGAATAAAGCGCACCTTACCTCCTGTGTCCTGTGTTTCAATAAGGCTTACTTTATCCTTCTCAGTCTTAGCCGAAACGAAGTCAAGCAGGTTAGCATCGTAATTTAGCACATAATCTTGCGCATAAACGGCATCTGTCACTCTGCTGACCCCTAGATGTACAACGAACTCCTCGCCTGCGTCCACAGCCTTCACACTATTGAGTCTTGTATACGGACCTGCGGACACATCATCCCGCACTTCACTTAACAGATTTGGCAATACTTCTCTTCCTGTCGAATCAGCAACAACGGCTGTTTCGAGCGATGCTGAAGCATCCTCGCCCAGCGGTGTAGCTTGGATCTTCAATAAAGCTGCATCCGGCGTAATCCCGTTATCCGAGTTCAGAATGACTCTCGTTCGGCCATTAGCCGACTCGCTGCGAACCACCCTTACGCCATCTTGAAGCGATTCGACCCCGTAGACATTCAGCCCTACAGTCGCTAGCTCCACGTCTATCGCCTTCGCTGCCGACTGCTCGCTGCTAATTGCCAACTCATAATGCTTAAACTCCTGCGTACCTGGAACCAGCACCTTAGTCAACGTTAACTCCGGGGCATCCGCTTTGTTCTGATCCTTCTGATCGACGAACATGCCGTTAATCACATTGGAATCGCCCATCGCGTTAACACCTAATGCTTTTAATACAGTAGCGTTCAAATCTTTGGTTGTCCCGCCTTGCAAAATTTTCTCCTTACCCATATCGGTTGCAACGGTTCTGCCGTTAGCTGCTATAAAAGTCGTTGTCGCCAGAGGTGAATCTTGACCGTGAGAAGTAGCACTTCCCAATGTTGTGTTCGGATTCTCCGTTCCTCCGCCGTGATCTGGCAACATGACAATCAACGTATCGTCCAGCAACTCATTATCCCGCAGGGAGTTCATGATCGCTCCTACGTTCAGATCCGTCTTCGTTAATTGTTCATAGTATTTCTTCGTGTAGAAACCGAAGTCATGTCCTGCATGATCCATATTATCCAGTTGAATGAACATCAACGACGTATCGAGCGCCTTGCCGCTGTTGACATAGTCCACGAAGGAAGCCGTGTCCTGTTCATCAGTCCCAGAACCGACCTCAACACCAACGGATGGCTCGATATGCCCGTTCAAAATATTAGTCCATCCAGCGAAAGCTGCCAATTTCTTATTCGGCATAACTTCCCTTAACTTCTTAAAAATAGAAGGGTATGGCGATGATTCCGAATAATAATAAAGCTCGCTTTCTGAATTGCCAATTTGATGCTTGCTGTAATCAACACCAGTAAGCATGGCCCCCCAGTTGGGAGATGAGCTTGAAGGGAGCGTCGTTTTGACCGAATAACTGACAGCTCCATGTTCAATCAGGTTTCGTATAGCAGGCGCAACCAGTCGATTGCCAACTTGTTCTTTGAGCGAGCTTGGCGTCTCCCAGTACGGTGCGTTCGGCATCACGGATACTCCGCCGCCATCCATCCCGATAACCACAACCCTCTTATAGGGGGCATACTTCGCATTTGCGGCAATTTGGCTCTGCACCGCTTCGGAAGCGCTCTGCGCAAGCGCTAGATCTCCTACTGTGATCGTGCCATCCTGATTCAAGTCTTCTGTTGCTTTCGGATGGATTTGAACAGTCTTCGGCTGTGACTGAAATACCTCATTGTCTAACTTGGCGGTGCCTGCATAGAACTCTGCCTTACTAACTTGAATTTGCCCTTGACCGGAAGCAGCCTTCGTTTTGAAATACACTTCAGAAATTCTTGATTTGGCAAACTCAAGCGGATCTGCCTCGTTGTAGATGTTACCTCCCGGTATTTCCAATTTGACAACACCTGGCCTGGATGTATCAGCCGAAACTGCTTTCGTTGCACTTACAAATTCAAATAAATTACTGTCAAAGGTGAGTTCAACGACGGATTTATCTATTGAGGTGCTCATTAGCGGTGTGCGAAGATCCAGATTAACTCGGAACGTGCTTCCCTTCACGGCATGCTCGGCGCTAATTAAGTTCAAGGAACCCTTAAAAGGGTCATTCGTATCCTCTTGCACTGGCGCGCTGCTGAACATTTCCCCAGCTTCTTGCTCGGTTACGGCCCGATTGATAATCTGCATTTCATCAACTTGCATTTGAAACGTATCGACCCCATAGGAACCTGTTCCGTCGTTACCGATCATGGTTTTTAGCCCTGCATCAATTGTTCCTGTCTGTCCGGCAATGTTCATACTGTTCGTGATCCCTTGATACAAAGTTCCGGATTTCACGGCAACGTCGACGGGAAGTCCATCCTTGTAGAAATCTACCCTTCCAGTCGCTCTGTCATGAGAAACAACGATGTGATGCCATTTTCCATTCGCCACATTCGGAATTTCGGCATCCGCGCGGGAGCCGCCCGTTGTGTTATAGTTCCATTTCAAACTATTATTCGGCAATAAAGCCAGAACGTAGCCCGGACTGCTTCCGCTATCCCAATTCTTGTTTGAAATCACCGGCGGATCACTGGATACACCGGACGATTTAATCCAAAATGCTAATGTAAAGTTGGTGTTCGTGCCGAACTGCAAATTCGCAGGTTTACCCAAATCCAGGTATTGCCTATCTGAACTGGTAGAGTTGAGCTTGATTGCTTTTCCGTCTCTTCCCTGTACATAGGTCAGATTCCCATGAGCTGTAACACTCGTTGCATGGGGTGAGCTGTCAACAGCGTTGTCCTCAAACTTCAATTGAACCTCTTTGTCCGAATCGACGACAGACGCATAAGCTTGTCCCAAGAAGGGAACCCCTAAGGGTAGCCCCGCTGTCGTCAAGAGAGTTGCGGTTAACGTAGATATGCAAACTTGCTTACATGTAATTTTCAATGAAATTTCCCCCAGTACCACAAAGTATAGAGTTGCGCGCTATTTCGACTTTTTAAGTTATTGAACAATTTTGCGTGCGAGGGTTGCAAGGTCAATAATATCAATTACATTGTCGTTGTTCATGTCTACGATTTTGACTAAATTCCAATCCGGACTTGAAGAGTTTTTGCCATAATTGGCTGCTGCGAAGCCAAGATCGCCAACACTTACTTGGTTGTCCCCGTTCACATCTCCTGGGACTCCTACAGGTACTACCGTTACTTGGACCGTCATCGACGAAACGTCTGCTTTGGATTCGACGCCATTCTCGTCGCCTAGTGTTGCATCGGTGACTGAGATTTGCCCGCTTGCCGATTGCTGGACATTCTTCGCTTTAAAGACAATCTCGGCGATATCCGCTGTACCTGTAATTGCATTGGCTGCTCCTTCACTTGCAAGGATAAGTCGAAGCGTACCCGCCTGATCCTTCGATCCCACAATGCTGACTCCAGCTTTCACTGAAGCAACCGATACGAATTCCATGACATTCGCATCATAGGTAAGCTTAATATCTTGACCATATACACTATGCGTCACATTGTTCAAGCCCAAACGAACTGTGAAGGTATGACCTGTGACAACGGAGCTTGCACCGCTGAGCGTAGTTCCAGGGTCTGCAGCATCTACGGTTAGTTGACTAACAGTCGTAAAATTGCCTTCAGCCGTAGTGGCGGTAATCGTTGCACTGCCCATTTTGAGCGCAGTCACAACAGCTTTGCCATCTCCGCTGTCAACGACAGTGGCTACTGTTTCATCGCTGCTGCTCCATGTAACGTTTTTGTTCGTTGCATTTAGCGGCGCTATAACCGCTTCAAGTTCGCCCGATTTTCCAGCTTTCAAACGCAGTTGTTCCTGGTCCATCCGGACACCAGTGACAGCAATTTGTTCAAACGGAACGATTTCCGCTCGGTCCACTGAAACTGTTTTACCTGTTGATTCACTATTTTTTGTTCCCGTTACTCGGACTTTAATCGTATGCAAGCCTTTACCTAAAGCCCGAGATACGAACGAATGAACCCCGCTCTGGGTAGACGAAGCATACAAATCAATCATTTGCTCTGCACCACCATCAATGGAAATGCCGGCAATTCCTTGATCAGGTCCTTTCGTGCCAACTAGAATGATTTGTTTTCCTTCAAATTTCATCTCATAAGCATCATTCGTTGTTGCGCTGGCACTCTCATTGCCATGATTCCACGTACCTGTAAAATAGAATTCGTTATTGTTCATTCCACTCGTACTGTTCTCAATCACTGTCCGATTGTAAACTTCGGCGCGTTCAAGCGAAAGGAACATACCGGTAGACGAGCTATTCTTTCTTCCCGTTACTCTGGCTTTGACGGTATGTTCGCCATACGGCAGGACAGGCGATGTATACCAAGCCGTCGTATTTTGGCGTGATGAAGCGTATAGATCCGCATCAACTTCGCTGCCGCCATCGAGAGATACGGCTGCAATACCATGCCCTGGAGCTATTCCGCCAAGCAACTTAATCTGTGTTCCAATAAATTTGATTTCAAAATAGCTATTGGTCAAGCCCGAATAACTATCCGATGAAACGACCCAACCTGTGCTGCCACTTGTGCTGATGGGTGAATAATTAATTTTATTGATATCTGTTCCTCTAGCATCGTTATTGATTACTGTGACTCCTAACGGATCTGCTTGCGCAGGGTTAACGACAGCAGGAGCATCTCCAATTAAACTCACTCGGTTGAAGAACTCAGCAACGCTAGCCGACCTAGGTCCTCCCCACATTCTTTCAGAGAGTGCTTGACGTGGCTTTCTAGATGCATCTTCAAAGTTGGATTCTGGAATAATATATTCACCATCCCCAACTTCTGAGCCATTGAACGCACTTCCGCTTTCATACCCGGTTCTTCCATCCGGTGTCTTGACCAGATTCCAATAATCAGACCAAATGGAGAGGAAATAGCCCATCATATTGGCATGAACAGCTGGAGCCCACGTCTCATACAAGGAGGTTGTTTTAGGCAAAAGACCCTTACCTGCCGTTACATACAACACATCACCCGGAGAAGCGTAAACTTTATATCCATCTCTGGCAAAATCAATTGCTTGCTTAGAGGAGCTTGCCTCATCACTCCAAACCGTTATCACGTTATCTGTATTCAGTGAAATGCTCGGATGATAATCTTCAAACCCGTTCCAGTTCATAGGGATTTTCCCAAGCTGCTTCACATGATCGCTCATTTCATTAATGAACTGTATGAAGCTGTCTCCGACCTTGGGCAAGTTGTTAGTCGTTTTGTAAGTAACAAGCTCGGCACAAGCATTCATTCTGGATTCTGATTGAATTTCATCAGAGCCGATATGGAAGTAAGGTCCTTTAAACAACGGAACAAACTCATCAAGAAGCGCTTTGATCCATGCACGCGTTTCAGGCTTCGTATAATCGACTGTAAATTGTGGAATATCCCACCCCGTCGTATCTGTATCCATCGAAGAACAGCTGAATTTCATTGCTGGATTGTACTTGTTGAGAATGGCCGCATGGCCGGGCATTTCTAATTCAGGAATGATTAATACATGATAACGTTCTGCGATTTCATTCAATCGTTCGATATCAGCCTTGCTGTACGATTTGGCAGAAGCCAAACCCGGATAGGTCTCACTTTGCAATCGGAATCCGTTCCATTCGCTGAAATGAATTTGGAATGTATTCAGTTTATTCCACGCAAGCCGTTTGATCGTATCTTCTAAATAGCTCATGGAATAATATCTCCGGCCGACGTCAAGCATGATTCCACGCTGAGCATATTGCGGATAATCCTTGGCTAAACCACGAGGGATATTCGATCGCACTGCATCTTGCTGTAAAATTTGCAATATCGTTCGAGTCCCGTAAAATACACCGCCGGATGTATGCGCTTTAATTGAGATGGAGGCTGCTGCTTCCAACACGTATCCTTCGTTGCCGATTACCGAATCTGTGGTATCCAGTGTCAAGAAAATATCGCCAGCATTGGCTGAACTAGCCTGAACAACAGAAACATCTTTGCCGGCAATCAGCTTTAATTCTTCCTTGAAATCCGCTGCCGTGTCCGCAAGTTCTGCACCATAGGACGAATCAATAACAATTCGTGAGGAGTCTTTTAATTGAAAAGCGCCTGTTCCCCCTGTCCATTCTCGCAAGCTGGGAACCACATTGGGAGCCGCATTGGCCGCATAGGAGACAGAAGGCAATTGTAATAAGGAAACTAGTAAGGAAAATACCATTAGCGCTATGACTGATCTTCTTTTTAAAAAAGAGTATCTCACGTTGAACTCCTCCATTTTATCGTTTTCTTATTAACCTTTTAAAGCTCCAGCCGTAATACCTCCAGTAATTTGTTTTTGAAAGATGCTGTAAAACAGAATCGGCGGCCCCATCGATATGATTAATGCGGCGAAGAGGGGGCCCCATTCCGTTCTGTACTGCATTTCACCTTGCATAACAGCGATTGCAACCGGAATCGTATATTTCGCGGGGTCACTAATAAGCACGAGTGCAAATACATATTCATTCCAAATATTCAGCACCGTGATAATAGCAACTGAAATCAATCCCGGTCTAGCGAGGGGAAGCATCACTCGAAAAAATATGCCATAGTGGGAAGCCCCATCAATAGATGCCGCTTCTTCGAGTTCGCCTGGCAACGTTTTAAAAAAACTAACGAGGACGAAAACAGCGAATGGTACCGCTGTAACCGTGTAAACGAGGGTTAATCCAATCAAATTGTTTGTTAAATGAAAATCATTCAGAAGAAAAAATAAGGGAATAATACCTAGGAATGTGGGAATCATCATGTAAGAAAGGTACGAATAATACAGCAACCCATTGCCTCTGAACGTGAATCGGGCAATCACATAAGCGGTCGTCGCTGATAAAAGAACGGCGACAAGCGTACTTACTACGGTTACAAATAAAGAATTCAAAAAATTATGACCGAAATTGTACTTCTCCCAAACAAAGGAGAAATTTGACCAGAGCAAGGGGAGTTTCGGCAGATCCCAAGGTTTTCCCAAGAAAAACTGCTGATTATCCTTCAATGAACTTAGAACCGTCCATAATAGCGGATAAAGAATACAAAAGGACCAGGCGATTAAGCACACTTTGAAAAATAAACGAAATACAGGATGTATCGTTGTTTGACTCATAAGAATTACCCCTCTACGTTAATTCAATGGTTTCTTTCTTCATCATCCTTTGTAGTGTTGCCGTCGTGATCAATGAAAGGACCAGAATAAGAACGCCAATGGCAGATGCATAACTAAACTTGCCGAACTTGAAGGCATTGAGATATAAGTAGGAGCCCATAACCTGGGTGGCATTATCCACGCCGCCTTCAAAAGTCATGATTGTCACGATAACAAAGGATCCATTTAGAGTCGTCATGACAATCCAGAGCACGGATGTTTTGATCTGCTCCCACGAAAGCGGGAGGGTAATCAGCCAAAATTGATGCCATTGCGACGCACCGTCGATGTCAGCTGACTCGAATAACGACGATGGAATACTGAGAATGCCAGCGACCAACAATATAATCGTGAAGCCTACTCCAGCCCAGATCGAAGGCGGCAAAAGCGCGAAGATCGACCATTTATCGCCTAACCAAGCGAATTCGAACTTTTTATCCGTAAATAAGGAGATAAAGGAATTCAGGAATCCCAGGTTCGGATTGTAGACATAGCGCCAGAGGACCCCGACAACAACAACGGAAAGCACATTTGGTATGAAGAAAACGATACGATAGAAGTTGGAGCCTTTCAGATTGAATCGAGTTAGTGCGATTGCGAAGAACATAGATAAGATCATAAATCCAACGACTTTGCCGATAACCAGAATATAGTCATTTCGAATGGTTTTGAGGATCACAGCGTCATGAAGCATATCCTTGAAATTTCCAAGACCAATAAAGTTATAGGTTTCAGAGCCGCCAGACCAGTCAAACAAACTAAGATAAATCCCTTTAAACATCGGATAAACGGTAAAGACTAGATAGAGCAATAAAGTCGGAAGGATAAAGGAAAGAATGAAGAGGTTACGCTTCATTCTTGCAGTCCCGGTTCTACTACCAGTTTTCCGATCATTCATGACGGTTGTGGACGTCTTTATCTCTGTCATGGTTTCCTCCACTCCAATGCTCACGTTATTTCTTTTCTTTCGAGCGAATTTTTTCTGTCGCTTCTTCCATGCGATCCGCCCACTGCTGCGGTGTAATTTCACCTTTGGTAAGTGCGATCGTTGCGTTGTTTCTTGCTGTAACAAGCTCTTCTGGAATCACGATTTCCGGTGCAACAACGGTATTAGGTGAGTTATAGAATTTCGCTGCTTCTTTCGTAAGTGCAGGTGCATTCGTTCCTTCTAGATCCGCCTTAATATTCGATGGAGCCTTGGATAGTTCAGCCCACAGCTTACTTTGTTTTTCCGTAAAAATGAATTGCATAAACGCTTTAGCCGCTTCAGGATTTTTTGCTTTCTTAGCTATAGCTACAGTTGCCGTATAGGGATTCGCTACGAACTTACCACCTTTGTCTTGACCGATGGAAGGCAAGAATCCGAACTCAAATCCGGCTGGAATGTCCTTGGACATTTCGCTTTCCACCCAAATGCCTGTCGGGATGAACGCTGCTTTATGCTGCAGCCATTGGGACTGGGAATCGGTGTGGTTAAGAGCAGGTGATCCTTTGTCGATGAGACCTTTATCTCTCATTTCAACTATCTTTGTGAGCGATTTCATAACAGGTTCACTTTTCCAAACGCCTTTCTCAAGAGCATTGATTTTCTTGAAAATGGATGTATCATAGTTGTTCATCGCAATAATGGTTGGATCCAGCAAACCTCCATTGATATAGTAAGGATAAACGCCTGTATGGATATAATCGCTCATCTTTCCATCCGCTTTAATTTTCTCGCCTAATGCCATGAAGCTTTCAAAATCAGCTGGCGCTTCCCAACCTTTGCTTTTGAATAATGCTTTATCGTAGAACGTTCCCCAAGATCCGAAGACTAATGGAACCGCGTAAGCTTTTCCTTGCTTGTACTCTTCCGGAGGAGCAATCAGAAGATCAAGTATTTTCTTTCCGTCTACGTTTTTCGCATCCTTTAACCAGTCCGTAATATCCATGAGTTGGTCATCTGTTACCATTTGTCTTGTGTTGGAACCAGCTCCGTCGATGTAAACAAAATCAGGTGGATTGCCTTGCAGCCAGCGCGGTTTCATCTGATCATTAATTTTCGCTCCAGCAGACTCTTTAATCTTCAAATCCGGATTCTGCTTTTGGAAATCAGCAATCGCTTGCTTCCACCAGAGATCTCCATATCCGCCAACAAAATATTGCACTTCAAATTCTCCTGCAAGCTTGGCTCCCCCTGGTGCTGCACTGTCAGCCGGTTTGGCGCTCTCAGCAGGCTTGACTGACGTCGATATCGTATTCGCCTTGTTGCCTCCGCAGCCACTTAGTGTGAACATTACTGTCGACAACAACATACCCAATGCCATAACTTTTTGTGTATTTCTCATTTGAAATGACCTCCCTAAGTGTTTTGTTGAGCTGTTCTTACACTTTAATCATAGTGACTTTCGCGGAAGACAACCATTGAGAAAAAAACTATTAATAGTCTAAAAACGTATTGTCTTTATGCTCATCTTGTCGAAAGAAACAAAATAACGCCGATAAATTGTCCTTGTCCTTGTTCTCATGCACAATTCAATCGTTGTTATCGAGAGCAATTTGCTGCAACCGGTCCAGTGCCTGTTTAGGACTTAGCTGACCGAGCAGGACGGTTTGCCCCATGTTTCTAGTTGCATTAAGAACAGCCGACCAAGCAGGATGATTAATGGGGTAGAACTTTGCGCTTTTAATCGCGTCTAAATTTTGCTTCATGGATGGATCCGTAGCCGCCAGTTTATCGCCAACCGTACGTGTGGTTGGAAGAAACCCTTCCCGGACAACAAACTGCTCATATCGTGCATCCTCATACAGAAAATCGAGGAATTTGGACAAAGCGTTCTTATTCGAATGATTGGTTTTGAAAGACATAAGGACATCCTGTACGCCAAGAACGAGAGGTGTCTGCCCCTCTTTAACCGGGATCGGCCCTTTGCCCCAATTTAAACCGGGATACTCATAGGGGACGACAGTCTCAAAATAATTGCCGGAAATCAGCATCCCCAGCTGCCCGTTTCCAAGGATGCGCTGCTTTTCATCCCGTGTTGTTACGGCTGGCTCGCTATCTGTTAAATCTTTGTCATACAGATTTTTTAGGAACGTTATGCCTTCCACATTCTCCGGAGAATTGATTGCCCACTCCCCATTTTTCATCCAACCTCCGCCTGCGCCATAAAAAAAATAAGACAGATATGCCCAAATTTCATTATCCGTTAAATCGACACCAAAGCCGTCAATTTGCTTGCTTTCTTTTATTTTACGTGCATCTTCCTCAAGACTTTTCCAGGTTTTTGGCGATTCTGTCAGTCCGACTTCATTAAAGATATCTTTGTTAAAATACAATTGGCGAATCGTCGATGCATAAGGGATCGTATATCGGGTGCCATCCATTTTGGTACTATCCTGTAAGTATGGATAAATTTTGTCTTTTAACTCATTAGAAAGAATATCCTCCATACTGTTCAGCAGCCCATCCTTGGCAAAATGCGCATAAATATTCGTGAGCAGCAAATCTGGAGGTTGATTACGGCTGATCATTGTATTATAGGCGCTATCGAGAATGTCCCAGTTAATGACCTGCAGCTCGACATCTATATTCGGATACATGGTCTCAAACTCCCTCACCAGATTCTCGAAGTAGGGCTTCGTAGCTGAGCTATACTCTGCAGCTACAAAAGTAATCGACGCTCTAGCCTCGGGATCGGTAGAAGCGGTATAATGGTTCTCTTTCAAGCAGCCCGTGATAAATAAAACCGTAAGAGCGAGCAGGATCGTTGCCGTACTCTTTTTTCTGTTATCAAATAAACACATCGTTTGACCCCCTTCTATCATTTCTCTACTTTTCCACCAATGGAAAGAGAAGCTCCTGATTTTCTTGGGTATACATATTCTCTCTCGTAATCAACTGGGCACTGATGCTCACTTTCGGCTTTACCTTAATGCCAGTTGAAGCCTGAATCGCAGTTTCAACCGCTAAATAGCCGATATTAAATGGTTTTTGCACAATAATCGCCTGTAAAATACCTTCTTCCAAAAGCTTAATTTGATACACGGAACTATCGAAGCCGACGATTTTGATGCCCTTACCTCTTTGATTCTCTTTGACGGCCCTAGCAGCCCCTAAGGTGGAAATTTCATTGAATGCCGCAATGCCTTGGAGATCTGGGTATTTAGCCAGCAGATTCTTCACCTGCTCATATGCGGCATCTACGGTTCCTTCAAGCTCGAAATTTCCTTCATATTCAATATCAGGGGAAGCAGCAAGCCTTTCTTGAAAGCCTCTCTGGCGCTCCTTCTCCGCTCTCGAGGCCTGACTACTACCGCTTAATGAAATAAGGCGAGAAAATTGATCGTTGTGTCCTCCTGCCAGAAACTCCCCAGCTTTTCTCCCCGCTTCCGCATTGTCAGTAGCAATAAGGCTTGCTTCTGTTTGCGCATGAACAGGAGAATCGATCAATATGAGCTTTGTTCCTGACTTCTTGATCCTCTCAACAGCAGCCGAAAGCCCCTCGTAATCCGTTGCTGCGAGAATGATCGCATTTGGCTTTTTTAGCAGCGCTTCGTCCACCTTGCGAATTTGTGCAGCCGTATCCGTTTCCGTTAAAGGGCCTGTAATGTCAATGTTTACGATGTATTCCTTGGCTGCTTCTTTCACACCAGAACTAATCATCTGCCAATAATCAGAACGTATATTTGTCGTTTTTAGGATAACCGCGATTTCAAGTCTTCTTGGATTCGTGATTTGCAGCAGCTCCATGCTGGTAACAACAATAAAACCAAGCACAATGACAAGCAGTACGGCCCAAATAACCGGTTTTTTAAGGGGCATGGTTAACTCCTTTCCGAATGTCTTTGGGGAGAACGATGCTGACCTCCGTGCCTTCCCACTTTTCGCTTTTATAGGAAAGACCGAACTCATTTCCAAATAATTTGACGCGCTCGTTTACATTGCTGACCCCTATTCCCTTGATGACGCCGTCTCGCACTTTCAATATTTGCTCAAGTTTGTCCGGTTCCATGCCAACACCGTTATCCGCAACAACAAAAACAAGCGTATCTTCTTGCGCTTTTCCCGTTATTTTTACTAGACCAGGCTCCAAACTATTTTTGATCCCATGATAAATCGCATTCTCCACAATCGGTTGCAAAATAATTTTGGGAACATGCATGTCCAGAATCAAGGGATCAACATCGATCTGGAAGTCAAGCTTGTCCTTGTATCTCATCGACTGAATCAAGAGATAATTCGTAATATGTTCGATTTCGACTCGAACGGGAACGGTCTCCTCATTTTTATGAATAATTGCCCGAAACAATTTGGCTAGAGAAGATGTCATCAAAACGACTTCACCCAGCTTTTTTCGTTCAGCCATCCAAATGATAGAATCCAGCGTGTTATATAAGAAATGCGGATTGATCTGCGCTTCTAGCAGTTTCATTTCGCTCTTGCGTTTGGATTCTTCGTTCAGAATAATTTGATTCATTAGATCTTTAATGCGGCCAACCATGATATTGAACGTACGACTTAATTGCCCAATCTCATTTTTACTTTGAAATTCCGAGCGGATGTTGAAGTCTCCTTTTTCCACTAGTTTCATGTTTCTTTGCAGCTGTTTAATAGGCCCAGATAGGTGGCGGGAAATAAAAAATGAGAGGAACAATGCGATGGCTAGGGCGAAAAGTGTCCATAAAAAATAAGAGACATTAATTTGATACTGATTAGCGATGAGTTCATTGGAATAAGCGACCCCGACGATTTTCCAACCGAAATGCGTCTCCTGAATCGTGTACATTCGTTTCTTGTTGCCTTCTCCGGTTGTAAAGCTGCCGCTTCCGGATTGTTTGACTTTATCGATCATTTCCATCTTGAGGTTGCTGTTGATCAATTTCTGCTGCGGATGATACACGATGTTGCCATCCTTATCCACGATGAAGAGATACCCTCGTTTTCCAAGGTTAATATGCTTGCAAATCTCGTTAATGACACTCAAATTCAAATCCACTAAGAAGACGCCTTCGCCTGTGATGCCGTCCGCGCTTTTGAGCTCGCGGCTTAATGAAACAACCCATCGATACTCATTCTGGATAACGTTCTGAACGTGCGGAGCGGAAATAACGGATTTCCCTCCCTCTGTCACGGCGTTTTTGTACCATGGCTGGTCTTGGAAATTTGTGTTCAGATTAAGGCTTGTAATTCTACGGTCTGAGACGAAACGCTTGTTATACCCAAATACCATAATCGAAGCAATATCTTTACGGGTAATCAAAATGGATTGAAATAAATCGGAAATTCGTTTCTCATACGGCCTGCGCTCCTCATCGCTGAGAAAGCTCGTTCCCGTAATATAATATTTCACATCCTTATTCGTGGATGCCAGAATCGAGATATCCTCCATGTTCGTAATGTACGATTGAAGATTAATATTCACTTGCTGGACAATTTCTGAAATATAATGCTTGGAGTTCAATTCTACCGCTTCAGCCGAAAGCCGATAGGACATAGAGCTTGTAATAATAATAAGTATTAGGATCAGGCAAGAGAAGACAACAGAAATACTGGATTGAATGCTTCTGAATTTGAATAGAAATGATCTAATATACCATTCTTTCTTCATACTCATTTCTCCCTTAGCAGCATTTCTCTGTATTCCGTAGGTGTTGTTCCCGTATGTTTTTTAAATGTCACACTGAAATATTGAGGGTCGCTATAGCCCACTTCTGACGCCACTTTGTATGATTTCAAGGAAGTCAGCTTCAACAAATCTTTGGCTTTATCCATGCGGACACGCGTTACATATTCCATTAGCGTTTGGTCTTTGTTTTGCTTAAATAAGGAGCTGAAGTAGCTTTTACTCAAATGGACATGACGGCAAATTTCATCGACAGAAAGGTTCTCATCGGAATAATGTTCCTCAATGTATGCGATTACACTTAGAATTTGCATCTTTGTTTGATCGCTTCGTTGCTCTGACGCATATTGCATGACTTTCTGACAAATGATTTTGAGCCAATCTTCAATTTCGTCCAATGTTTTGAAATGGCTGATCTCCTTGTGCACCATCTCATATCCTTTAAATTGCTCGATATCATCTCCTGTAAATTCATGAATCGTACGGACAATGGCAATAATAATAGAATGGATTTGCAAATAACATGCCCCGAGCGGCATCATCGAAGCTTTCAAGCTCTTTATTATTTGTTCGATTAGCAGCTGTGCTTGCTCGAAAGTCCCTGTTTTCACCAACGTGGATAACCTCATGTTCCATTCCAGATCCAAATGAAGATCAGGTTTACGATGCCCTTCCATATCCTTAATGCTAATAACTCTGTTATTACCGAGCAAAAACCTGTAGTCCAGCGCTGAGATGGCCCCTTTGTACGAGATGGGAAGATCGGTTAATGCGCTGCAAAGCGTTCCGACACCAACCGTCACTGTAAAACGCAAATATTTCTTCATACAGTAGCGAATAACTTCTGACAAATTAAGCGCGGCTTCATCGAGTTTATCATCTGATTCGCCATAAAAGATGACGATCATTCGCTCTTCTCTCGTTCGAAAGACGATGGCTTCTTTTCCGTCCATCACTTCTTGCACAATATTATAAGCCGCGGATCGAAAAAGCTCGGGGTCATTATGCCACTTTTCCCTGCTAATTTCGTCCAAATCGTCAATATCAACCGCTACGACAAGATAATTCGGAGCAATCAGCGTAAGTCCGAAATAATCGAGCCTTTCCATAATATTCGCTTCACTTAGCGTGCCGCCAATTAATTGCTCTAAGAACCGCTCTTTCAATAATGGCAGACTCTGAAAAAGCTGCATCTTCAGATGGGATAGATTTTCGCGGCTTTCCGCTTCCTTATCCATCTCATCTTTCACTTTATTCAGTAGACTGCGAAGCTCGTTTGCCGTAATCGGTTTGAGGACGAAATCATGAACTTTCAAGCGCAACGCTTGCTGTGCGTAGTCAAATTCATCATGACCGGTGAGGATGATGACCTTGATGTAGGGATAGCTCATTTGAATTTGCTTCGTAAATTCAATTCCGTCCATAAAAGGCATACAAATATCCGACAATACAAGGTCTGGTCTGAGATCAGCAATAGCCTCCAGTGCCTCGCTGCCATTCTGGAAGTCTCCCATACATTCAAAACCATGCTGTTCCCATGCAATACTCTCCCTGATGCCTTCTCTAACCTCCGCTTCATCATCAACGATTATTATTTTATACATAGAGCCCCCCCTTTTTCTTTGCGCAAAATGGACTTCCAGTCATTCCAGAAATCCTGACAAAAAAAGGATATTAAACAAAGGAAACACACGTTTTAACGGTTGTATTTCATTTGTTTTTCGTGTTTCATCATCATTATACAAGTCTTTGCTATCTTCGTGAAGAGTCTAATTTCTAGCATTCTTGCCCTACTGAAGCAATTGGTAGGAGCAATCTGCAGGAGCAATCCCTTTTTAGGGGAACTCCAGGCCGCTAATTCGGCGGAAATGGGAGGTTTGGGTGCTGGAGGGGAACTGTGGGGTCTTATTTCAGCTGAATGGGAACCATGACTATCCGATATAGCGAAATAGAGGACTGTAGATCCCATCCACCCGCTCCCAAAGCTATTTTCGGTGAAATAGTGCCCTGTAGTTCCCCATTGCGCGACGTGGCGCAGCTCCATACTCCACATTACCGCTGCCACCACCTAAAAAAGCTGCCAATCGCTTGAATCAGCGAAGGCAGCCCATTGTTTCATATTAATTTTCATTCCACAATCTTCGCAAGTTGTTCATGCCGAGCCGTGATCCCAACTCGCAATCTTCCATTCCCTCGAATTCCACCGTTACATAGCCGTCGTAACCTGAGCTTTTGATCAGCTTAACGACTTCTCGAATCTCGATATCTCCTTGCCCAACGATCGCGCCTCTTAAATAATTCCCGCTGGACGTCCGGAACCAATTGCCTTCTCCGGGGTCTTGGAAATACGGTCTGAAGTAAAAATCCTTAAAATGAATCAAGGATGCATACGGCAAATTCTTGCGCACGCCGACCAACGGGGCTTCATCTACACACATAAAATTGCCTACATCCAAGGTGGTTTTAAAATTAGGCCGATTTACTTCGAACAGCACACGCTGCACGCGATCGCTTGCTTGTACGGAAAATCCGTGATTTTCAATCGTCGTCGTAATGCCGTATTCTGCCGCATAGTCAGCTATGACTCGGCTGCCCCGAACAATGAGCGGCAAACTATCTTCAAAGTATTGGATCGTCATTTTCTCAGGAGGCAGAGTGAAAGCGGTAACATCATGACGCATATGCCGAATGCCTAACCGATGCACAAGATCAACATGCTGCTTGACGCGATCCATCTCCTCTTCGAATTCCGACTCCGTATCCTGCACGAAATTGGCGGGAATGGAATAGTTGGAGAGGTCGATGCCGACCGCCTTCGCCTTATCTCTAAGCTGATCAGCGAGCTCCAAATTATCCACCAGCGTGTAACCGTAAGGAACAAGCTCCAGATGTTCGCCCCCATTCTCTTTCACCCAGTCAACAGCATCCAAAATTGTCATTCTCTCTGATTTCAATGCCTGCAGTAAACTATACGAACTTAATCCGATTTTCATCTTCTTACCTCCCGTAGTCGTTTCCATTACCAACATGATGAAAGCTTAGCCCTAGAAGATTAGCTTCTTGATCACTCTCAATGATTTCAATAATAACGCCGCGGACTTTAATGGCTGGGACTCGAATGATAGCTTTGTGACCGATATGTTGTCCCTCATAAATGGTTACAGGTCTTCTCGATTTGTGAGTGATGATACTAATCCTAAAGCTTCTTACCTGTTCGCCGTCAGTCAAATCCTCTTCAAGGACAACAAGATCAAGCATGTGCGCTTGCTCCGTCTCGTAAACCCACGTATTGCCCCTTTTATCGCATTGCGCCAGCGCTGCAAAAGGGCTTCCCAGATGTCTGCGAATTTCCGAACCGAAATCAAGCAGTCTTTCCGCGTCCTTCTCAGGAAGCAGGCCGCTACGATCCGGTCCGATATTGAGCAGCAAGTTTGCGCCCCTGCCAACCGAATGCATATAAATGCCCAGTAGTTCTTCCACACTTTTCAGGGTATGTTCATCGCTGTCGCTATAAAACCAATTCCCCCGCATCTGGACATCGCATTCCGCAGGCAGCCACAGACGATCACCTAGCTGCTCTTTCTTCTCCGTCAAAATGGAAAACTCCGTGGCTTCTACGACATTCCAACAGGGCACAGGTGCAATGCCGTCCTCGTTTCCTACCCACCGGAAATCGGGATCGCCCATATTAAAAATTAAAATCTGAGGCTGCATGCGGCGAATTTCACCAATAATGCGATTCCAATCATACGAATGCCCTTCAGAGCCGCAACCGTCAAACCAAAGGATGTCAATTTCACCATATTCACTAAGCAGCTCAGTTATTTGGTTGACGAAATAATCATCATAGGCTTTCGCATCCTGGGTGTAAAAATCCGCAGAACCATCGTACGGTGAATAGTACAACCCTGGTTTCACATCATATTTGCGGCATGCATCAACAAATTCGCGAATGACATCCCCTTTCCCTTCCTTCCACGCGGAGGCTGCCACACTAAATTGACTGTAGCGGGAAGGCCAGTTGGAAAACCCGTCATGGTGCTTCGCCGTTAGAACTGCGTAGTTCATTCCGGCCTCTTTGGCGGTACGAATCCACTGCTCACAATCCAAATGAGCGGGGTTAAAAGCAGACGGGTCCATCCTTCTTTCATCGAAATCAACATAACCCTCGTAGAACGTGCGCAGTCCAAAATGAAGAAACAATCCAAATTCCCAGTTTTGATAAGCTAGTTGTCTGGCTGTGGGGGTTAGCTTCTGAACAAGATTCATATCATCCGACCTTTCTCATTTCCTACTTTTTGGCAACAGCCTTCTGATAAATCTCCATATATTTACCAAGCTGCAGGCCATCAAAGCCCTTCACATAACTATCCCATTCCTTGTCGATGTCTTTGCTGCCGGTAATGAACTGCGCCGAGTTGGACTTGATGTAATCACGAATTGTTGTTTTCAACTGCGCTGCAACCTCCGCATCTTCCAGTGCGATGAATACGCTAGGTGGATACATGACTTTGGATTGGAAGGGTTCATATTTCGCTGATTCACGCTTCAAACGCACTTCATACGCCCCTTCTGCTTGCGGATCTTGCAGAGCTGCCCATGAATCGCGATATTGGAACGTACGGAGCGAAGGCCCGATTTGTTCCCAACCATCATTGTGAGTAGGTTTGTTGTCAACCTTTGGAATAACCGCATATTTCGCCGGCTTGCCGTTCATATCAAGCTCGCCGTCCTTCGCTTTGCGCCATCCTACATTTTCCATGCCGCGCTCTTCCAGTACAATCGCTTCTTCTGTGTACAAATAGTCGGCCAAGCGAATCGCAGCAATTTGCTGCTCTTTGGTCGCTTTGTTGGTAATCGCCATTTGCGAGCTGCCCACTCCCGCAAAATAACCGGCTTGCTGCACACCGTTAGGTCCTTTGAGCGGAGGTAAGCTAACGTACTCTTTGTGACGAGGGTGCTTCTCATCCGGAGAGTGCGCGTAGCTAATCAATGCGGTTGTTATGCCGCCCATCACATTTGCGTCCTGACGGTTACCCAACTGCTGAATCGCATCCGAATTTTGTGTAAAGGACGCTGGATCGATCAATCCTTCCTTGTACAGCTTGTTTAGGTACAACAAACCTTGCTTCCATTCCGGCTTATTGGCAACCAAATCCACCTTGCCGTCCTTTAACTGAAGGAAAGTGCCGCTGTCTTTATCAATCTGATCGTCAATGATGAATGCGTTCATCAAGAAGGACGCGATGTTGCCCGCCCACATGTCGTCTGAACCAGTCAGCGGTATTTCGTCTTTTTTCCCATTGCCATTCGGATCTTTTTCCTTAAATGCCTTTAACACTTCATAAAACTCATCCGTCGTCGTTGGCATTTTCAACCCGAGCTTATCCAGCCAAGCCTGGTTAATCCACAGCTTTTGGGCATAGTTACAGTGGTAGCATTCGTTCACTTGAGGAAGGGCATAGATGTTGCCGTCAGGCGATGTGATGGAACTTTTTAAATAAGGCAGGTCAGCCATTGCTTTCTTGAAGTTAGGCGCATATTTTTCAATCAAATCGTTCAGCGGAATGAACACGCCTTGCTTGCCGTACTTCATCTGCTCATCTTTGGTTAATGCCCCTTGCAAAATCACTTCAGGGTAATCGCCGCTTGCGAGCATCAGCTGTTTGCGGTCATTCAGCGCTTTGTCAGGTACGAGATCCCATTTAATTTGAATGTTCGTCTTGTCCTGAAGATATTTGGTAAAAGAGTTTGTCTCCATATTTTCGATACTGGCCAGCTGTGGTGCGAACATTCTGATCGTCATCGGCTTCTTCACAATCGGATATTGCCCAATAGGCGTGAAATCCTCGCTTGCGGCTGGCGCGCTGCCTGAAGGTGCGTTATCCGCAGGTGTACCGGAATCTGTGCTGCAAGCGCTCAAGATGAGTGAGAAACAAAGTGCGGCCCCTACCGCGCCGTTGTATGATTTTTTCCATTTTCTCATAGTGACAACTCCTCCCATTTTAACAAACCATGTAAATTCAACCTTTTAATGAGCCAATCATGACACCTTTTACAAAATGCTTCTGAACAAACGGATAAATGATGAGGACTGGCGCGCTTGCCACAACAATTAGCGAATACTTAAGCAGGTCCTTCAGCCCTTGCTGGGCCAGCATCTGATCGACTTTGGACACCATGGTTGGATCTATCGTATTGAGAATAAGAATGTTGCGCAGAACGATCTGGAGTGGGAACAAATTCGGCGATTTCAGGAAAATCAAGGCATCGAAGTAGGCGTTCCAATGGCCCACAGCATACATCAATGTCAGCACGGCCAGAATCGGTTTGGAGAGCGGGAGTACAATACTCGTAATGAATCGAATGTCGCTGCACCCGTCGAGTTCCGCCGCTTCTGCAATTTCATCAGGAATTGAGGTTTGAAAAAAGGTGCGGGCGATAATCACTTGAAACACCGCCATGGCTCCCGGCAAAATCATCGCCCAACGCGTGTCGAGTAGATGCAGGTTTTTGACCACGAGATAGAACGGGATCAGTCCTCCCTCGAACATCATCGTGATCACAAGAAGCACCATGATGACATTGCGGCCGTAGAACGTTTTTTTGGCGATGGGATAGGCCAGCATGACGGTTAATGCGACGTTGACGATGGTGCCCACCACGGCGTAAAAGAACGAATTCATGTAACCGGTTACGATTTGCGGATTGCGGAATACTGCTTTATATCCCTCCAGCGTAACATCAACAGGAAGCAGCCATACTTTGCCGGAGACGACCGCCTGCGGTGAGCTAAACGATGAGCTGATGATGAAAATAAGCGGAAACAGGACGACAATTAACACCGCGATCAGAAAGATATAAATACCGAGCAGAAACAATCGGTCGCCCTGCGATTCGCGAATTTTGGACGTTTTTATCATAGAGGATCCTCCTTACTACGGATTACGGCGCCAGCGGTTACCATAAACTCGAACTGGACAACTTTTTGGCTATGTAATTGACCCCTACAAGAAGAATCAGATTGACAACCGAGTTGAAGAAACCAATCGCTGCCGAGAAGCTGAAGCTGGAACTGAGCAGTCCCACTTTGTACACATAGGTCGAAATGACCTCCGAAGTGCTAACGTTGAGTGGATTTTGCATCAAATATATTTTCTCGAAGCCAAGCTTCATGATGTTGCCTAAATTGAGAATAAGCAGGATGACGGAAACCGGAATCAAGCTCGGAATATCAATGTTTACAATTTTCTGCATACGGGACGCGCCGTCCACTTTGGCCGATTCGTAAAGTTCAGGGTTAACTCCCGACAAAGCCGCAATATAAATGATGGCGCCGTAACCCGTATGCTGCCAAACATCCGACCAAACATAGATCGATTTGAACAGGCTGGGAATTCCCATGAAGTTGGTATTGTCCACACCGAGCGCGTGCAGAAACTTGCTGATAATTCCAACGTTTGGCGACAAAGTGACAATAAGGATAGACACCATGATGACCGTCGAAATAAAGTAAGGCGCGTAAGTGATCATTTGCACGCTGCTTTTGAAAAAACCGTTACGAATCTCATTCAAAGCAAGCGCCAATAGAATCGGAGCTGGAAAGCCCACAAGCAAACCGTACATACTAATGCCCAGCGTGTTCTTCAAATAGAGCCAGAAATTCGGGGACTCGAAAAACTGCTCGAAGTATTTCAGACCTACCCAAGGGCTGCCCCAAATGCCTTTGATGACGTTGTAGTCTTTGAAAGCAATGACGACGCCAGCCATAGGAATGTACTTAAAGATGACCAAATATAGCAGCGGTAAACCTACGACTACATATAACTGCCAGTGGCGCTTCATCTTTTTCATGGACGTTCCTAATTCCTTCTGCATGCTTAACATAGGCTCCTTCTCCTCCTTTCATCTGGATGGATTGCGCTTTCACACCTTCATCGTAAAGGCGATCACAGGCTGCTGCAAGAAACAAGAATCGCGCTCTTAACCGTTTTCGCATTGCCTGAAAAAGCGCGCAGCCCCGGAGATTCTCCGGAGCTGCTGCTTGATATTCTGGTTATTAGGGCTAGGCAAATCAGCTGAGCAAACGATTTTCTACGGTTTAACCAAATTCACCCAATCTGTTTGCGCACCGCATCCTCGCGGAATTCGCTAGGTGAACAGCCAACCACTTTCTTAAACACCCGGCTGAAAGAGATTGCACTTGTATAACCGATCTGCTCAGCCACCTCTTGCATCGGTGCTTGCGATTCCACGAGCAATCGCTGCGCTACCTGGATACGGATATCGATCAGGAAGTCGACGAACTTCTGTCCGGTCTCTTCTTTAAACAGCTTGCTCACATATTTGCTATTAATCTTGAAGGTTGCGCTGAGGTAATCAAGCGACATATTCGGATTGGCATACTCTTCTTCGATGAACTTCCGCATATCACGAATCGTAGCTGCATGTAGACGCCTGTCCTGCGCTTCCAGCAGACCTGTGTACAAACTGTTCAGCACGCTGAAGGATTCTTCCCGCATTTGTTCAAGAGAATGGCAGTCATCCATGACTTTACTCAGCCTCGGCAGGCCGTCCTGCACCCATATGTCTTGAGACTCTTTGGTCATCCCGGCCATTTCCCGTCCCAAATAATAGATTAAATAATTCATCAGATTCGTAATTTCATCCTTGGTTAATAACCCAAGCTTCATTTCGCCAAATAGCTCATCATACTTGGTCTTCCATTCATCTTCGAGAAGTCTGAACGACTGCAGGATGGAGCGAATGGCATTTAGATGTGAAAATACTTCGGCCTGGCCGTGATTGGCGATGTGCTCACTGGTGATCAGTCTGTTTTCGCCAAGCACAATTTTATAGGTAAGCGCCCTTAGCGCTTCTTTATACGAAGTTGCAACGCTCGCAAGCTGTAAAACCTGCTCACCAATTCCAACCGTTACCGTAAACTTCAAATTCTCCTGAGCCCACAAACGTACATGATCAAAAAGCTGAAGGATCGAGGTAGCGCCGGCTTCCTCCTCGTTATCGGTGAACACCATAACACTGAGTTGATAAGCGGAAGTCCACTCTGCCCAAAGCACGAGCTCATATTTCGGTGAGAGCTCCTGAATGACGCTGCGCAGCGCAAATTTGAGAAGATTCTGATCTCGGCGTGAGTATTGATAGCAGAAATCACTGTATTTGTCCATTTCGATCACCAGCACCACTTGTCGATCGGAAGTGTAGGGAAGCTGCAGGCTGCTTGTTTCCTCTACCCATTCATCATGCGTTAGCCCCGTGTCGCCTTCGATAAGCTGATGGAACAAGTACCTCGTTCGGAGATGCCTGTCTTCTTCATGCTTTTGCTGATACTGATTTGATTGTTCAATGATATTGGACAAAGCTGATTCGATAAACGAAAATTCATCTCCCCCCTCCTTGGACAACGGAAGACGGTAACCACGAATACGCGCCACGATCTGCTCTAGGGGCCTCGAATTGCGTCTGGTCACATAAAGCAGCCACACAAAGCCAACCACAATCATCGCGATTCCGATAATGAACCAAACGTTATACAGCGAGGAAATGACATGAAATACCTTGCCGTTAACAAGCCCGCTTTGATAGGACCATCCCGTATAACTCGATACATAATTCGAGAAAATCCTTGTTTGATCGTTTGAGCTGAAATCACGAAACAAATCGTTGCCCACGGCGTCCCTAAGGCCGATATAACTTGTTTTGGAATCGTACAGATCGGCGATACTGGTCCGTAATGAATCCGTCGCCACATTGACGACGATCATTCCCTTCTCGCCTGTGATGAAAGGTGCACCCCGCACTAGACTGACCACTGGCTTACTGCCTTTTACAGAAAATTGCTCGAAATTTCTTACGCCTGACCATTTTTTGCTTCCTAGCGGATCTCTAGCTCTCTGAATAAACGGTTCATCTTTGTAGTTGCTTAACTGATCACTAGTTGCATTACTAAGCACAAAATTGTCTTCAAACCGCACCAAATAGATCGAATCAATCATGGGGTACGAGGAAATCATATCCTGCATTTTCTTTACCGCGCTAATATTGATGAAAACATTACTTTTGGCTTCATGATTGAAGAAATCGATTAATTCCTTATTATTAATCGTTTCCATCATCACCATGTTGTCAATTGCCTTCAACGAGGTGTCGATCAGGCGCATCGCCTGTAAAGACAACATTTTGTTGGCATTTAGCGCTTCTTTGCGGCTTTGTTCACTCAGCACCTGAAAAAACACGAAAAACGTAAACGTGACCACGATAATAAAAATCGGCATATAGGAAAGCAGCAGCCGATTAAATAGCGTTTTCCTCATGTTCAGCCTCCATTGTTCAAACGGAATGACGACGGTGAGCAAAGGGGAGCATGCATCGTATGGATGCCTCTGCCTTTTTTGCGTCTATCTACCAGTGTACACGCTTACATCTGATATCGTCCACTCTAAGTCACGCAGTCGGCCTCATTTGTAATGCTTGGGGCTGACCCCTACATACTTTTTAAATATTCTTGAAAAATACGTGCGTTCCATATAGCCTAGCTTTAGCGCTATCATCTCAATATTGTACTGTTTTTCTCTTAATAAGCCGCAGGCAATTTTCATTTTGAATTGATGATAGTAATCAACGAAATTCACACCCGTTTCCTGCTTGAAATACCGCGAAAAATAGCTTGGATTCAGAAATAAATAATCAGCGATATCCACCATCGAAATATTTTCAGCCAAATGATCCGTTATGTACCGGTCGATTTGCTGCAGCTTCGGCTTTTTATCAATCACCGTATGAATAGAAGCCGTATGCAGCTCTTCTAATTTGCAGCTGATTAATTCAAGACTCTCTTTCAACCGCTTGCACCTCAGCAAACAGCTATGAAATGTTTCTTCGCTCTTATGCTTAGCTTCCAATTCGATCAGGCGAATTCGATGCGAGCACGCTGCAAGAAACATCCCCGACTCAATTCGCTCTTCACGAGCGAAAGATACTAACGCACATAAGGATTGTGTAATCCCATTAGCATTGGTATCTTTGACAGCCTCTGTGATCCGATCCCATTGTTCCTCCAGAGAATGATTGACATTCCACAAGGGGACTTCCCGTGATTTTATCGCCCCAAACGTATCGTCCTCATAAAAAGATGACTTCTGCCACATCTTCATCGTCTTGTAATTTGCTCTTATTCCCTCCACACCTTTGAAAGGAATCCCGTAATGAAGGAACATATCCATCTTCAAATACTGTTTAATTAGTTCCCGTAAAGATAATAAATAATCCTTAAACAAGGTTGTCGTATTCAAGCTCAGATTCGGCTGATAATTATAAATACAAATCAATTGACCGTCAGCATCGGAAAATAACGTGACCTGCTGCTGCGATTGCAGCGACAAATCATTGGCTATGTTCCCAGCCGCATACAATAGCAAATTCATATCTTCAAATCTATATTGCTTATAGACGGAAGCCCTATGAAAGGAACCAACCGCCATAAGAAAGTGCGAATGTCCCCAGTTGATGCCTAAGCGCTTCCCGTAACTAAGCATCTCCGGGGCAGATGACGTTGTAAGCAGCTGCTGAAAGTACGTCTGCTTGAGCAAATCCTTATTTTTGATCAAATCTTGTTTATATACGATATCCTCTACTTGATTCTTGGCCTCAGTTAGCAGTTGAATCGCTTTGCGCA
Source organism: Paenibacillus sp. J22R160 (assembly GCF_059692135.1). Lineage (NCBI taxonomy): Bacteria > Bacillati > Bacillota > Bacilli > Caryophanales > Paenibacillaceae > Paenibacillus > Paenibacillus sp. J22R160. The sequence goes on from NZ_JCAUAU010000001.1 coordinate 147,507, forward strand.
GGCTCTCATCAAGCTGCTCCGTGGTTAACTCATCCTTAATCAAATAATCGACAGCATCTAATTGCACAGCTTTTCTGGCATAATGAAATTCTTCATGACAGGTCAAAAACACGACCTGAAGCTCAGGCTTGAGCGCTTTCAGCTGAGCTACCAGCTCCAAGCCATCCATTTGCGGCATCCCAATATCCGTAATCACCAAATCGAGCTGCGTTTCATGGAAAATCTGCATGGCGCTTTCTCCCGAATGTGCAGTCGCAGCAAGCCGCAGCCCCAACGATTCCCAAGAAATCAGTTTCGTTAAATATTTGATCATCGGCACATCATCATCTACCAACATGACATTCAACATGCAGATCCCCCTGTATCTAATTTCTCTTTAAATCCGAGTCTAACGGTCAAGCCGCCGAGCTCACTCTGTGTACATGTTATAGATGAGCCGCTGCCATATGTCATCTTCAGACGTTGGAAAACGTTCCACAAGCCTACTCGCTTATCCGATTGCCAGGCTTCTGTATCCTGCGAGCTTTGCAGCTCGGTATTGAGATGGTCTATTCTCTCCTCACTCAGTCCTAGTCCGTTATCGGAGATAGCAATTTCCACGCTATTTTCTCTTTGCTCAGCGCGTATGACGATTCGGGGCTGACCAACGGCTTTCTTAAAGCCATGCACAAAAGCATTTTCCACGACGGGTTGAAGCAGAAGCTTCGGGAATGCAAAGTTAGCAAGCTCCGGAGGAAGCTCAATATCCAACTGAACCACAAGATCACTTCGCATCTGCATAATGTCCACATAATGAAACAGCAATTTGCATTCATTTCCTAGACTAGAGGGTTCATTGAACTTCATATAAGCCCTTAATAAGCTCATCAAAGAATTAATTTTTTGACTATGGACCATCTCGTTATCTAAAGCTAAATTGCATTTAATCGAGTTCAGCGTATTCATCAGGAAATGAGGACGAATCTGTGAATAAAGCGCTTGAAGCTCTAATTCACGCTTCTGCTCTTGCTCCTGCTCGTTTTCCACAATAAGCTGGTTGATTTGCTCCAGCATAATATTCAAGGTTCGGCCAAGATCCGAAATTTCATCTTTGCCATCTGCTTCAAACCGAATTCGTCGGTTGCCATTACCAAATTGCTTCACGCCAGCTTGAAGCTGCCGAATAGGCCGATGAAGCCGCTTCGCTACATACATCGAGACGACGAAAAAGATCAGAAAAAAAGGAATGATCAGCAGCAACGTAATGAAAAATGTCTTCGTAATTTCACCGGTAGCTTGCTCGTCCGGCGTTTCACTGATAAGCTTCCAGCCTGAATATTGAATAAGACTCTCATTTCTAATGCTATTTTTCGCGGTAGCTTCCATGCCATAAGAGACGTCCGGATTCCCTGCAATCATAATGCCTTCAGCATCAAACAGAGCCAACTTCGAAGCACTTAACTGAGCGAACGCTTTCATAAAATAGCGCTCAGGGATGGAAATAAACAATGTACCCAACTGCCGGGTATCACTTGGAGATTTGACTACCCTCGCAAGCAAATAGGCTTTATTGGTTATTGCGTTTGCCCCCTGTGTGGGCACGGTTCCAAGCCATTGCAAAATATTAGGTTTTGACAGATCCACACGCGATTTGACGACTTCGTACTGCTGCCTCGTCACTTCTGGGTCTGCCCCTTGAATCTCACTGGACTGCACGATAAATCCCGCTTGATTGGACACGTACATGAGGATATCCGGATTCATCGTTTTCACATCAACGAGACTGAAAAAGTCTTTGATTTGCAAATACGTCTCAAAATCATGGAAGCTTTCAATACGCTTCATCGCCATAAAATTGCGCAGCTGGTTCTTCACATTTTCATCCTGAACAAAAAAGTTCGAAGCATACGTCATATCATCAATCGTTTTGGAGATATCCTTGGCAATGACGGTAAGCACCATTTGATTGCTGAGAAAGATTTTCTCCCTCACATTTTTATGCGTAATGGAATAATTGAGAAAGGAGGCAACCACCGTTGGCAGCAAAATAAAACAGAGAAATGAGATTTGAATGCGTCGATAAAAAGAAAATCGAAATAGTGAGTTTATTCTCATAGGAACTCCTTTTGCCTTCTAGATGCTTAATTCACTACTCCTATCATAGCATAACGCCTGTTACCCTATGAACGAAAAACATAGAGGACGTTGTTACGCCCTCTATCCGGTGTGTCCATGAGGACCTTATTTCGCATTTTGTTTGGCGATTTTATCCGATTCATCCATCATCCACTTTTGAGCTTCCTCAGCTGTCGTGTTGTCGAGCATAAATTTGCTAAAGCCTTTTTCTAATATGCCCTTCAATTGGTTGCCGTAAGAGACGGAAATGGCAGGATCAAAATTGGTCTTTATTTTCTTATCAAAAATAGTTGCTTGCAGCGACGTTACATCGATAATATCCGCCGCTTTGCCATATAAGCGATCTACAATCGCTTTGGGGTCAGCCTTTTTATAGCCGGACAATTCGAGTCTTGCCTCTTGTTCCGTCGTCATATAACGAATGAAATCGTAAGCTTCCTGCTTATGCTTAGAGTTGGAGGCAACCGAAACGTAAGATCCTCCTATGTTCGTCATGCCTTGTTCTCCGCTTTTGGATGAGCGAGGCAGCGGGGCAATGACCGATTTAAATGTATGAGGATACTTCTCTTTGTTCATCACATTATCGAGCATGAATGGCGCCGTTGCCAGCATAGCCGCTTTACCGTTCAAATATTCCGTAATATAGCTGAGCTTCGCCCCAACAACATCTGCCAAAGGCTTAACGGATTTATCATCTTTCTCCATGGAGCGACGCAGATTGAAGAAATAGGCAAATGACGGATCATTAAAACCAGGCTTGAGGTCGCTAGTCAGATAAGGGCTCTTGAGATCGGAGTACGCAATTAAATTCGTATACTCGCCCCATGTGTGGAAATAAGCGCCGTATCGTTTATCGTTGCCTTCGCCTTTCGAAAGTTTACTCGCATACTCCCGGAAATCGTCCCACGTCCAATCGAAGGATGGCAGCGGAAGATTGGCTTCCTTCAATGCATCCTCATTGATCAGCACAAAATAAGGACTTGATGTCAGCATCGTCGCGAAATATTTCCCATTCACTTTAGGATTAATGTAATAATCTTCTTCGGGTTTTACATTCTTTCTTATCTACAAATGAAAAAGATTGCCAACCACCTGACCTGAATGGTCCGGTAGAAAGCAATCTTATCAAACTAATCGATTATTTCGCGCTGATACCAGCTAAAAGTCTTTTCAGCACAACCACCGCTTCTGCTCGGGTGGCATGCTCCTGCGGAGCAAATTCTTGCTCTGTTCGGCCATTCATTAAACCAGCGTCCACAGCAAGTGCTACGACATGTTTTGCCCAATCACTGACGGAATTCTCATCGCTGAACGGGGTCGAGGTATTTGCCGTCATATCTTCGACTTTCGTCCCTGTCACCTTAGCCTTCGCTCTCATGAGCATGGCTGTCATTTCTTCACGCGTAATGTTCTTCTCCGGAGCAAAGGTATCATCAGCAACTCCGTTGATCAATCCTGCTGCATAAGCTTTCTTCACAGTGCCCTCATACCAGGAGCCTGCTGCCACGTCAGTAAAAGGATTAAGCCCCGCGCCTTCCTTAAGGTTCAATGCTTTGGCAATTAAGGTTGCAAACTGTGCTCTTGTTACATTCGTATCCGGTGCAAAATGATCGTCATCCATACCTTCTACAATCTGTTTATTGACCATTAGCATAATATCTGATTTGGCCCAGTGACCGGCAAGATCGCTGAATATTTTGGTGAAATCGGCGAATTTACTAAGCGTAATGGATTGATTTTTCAAATTGTGATCCACGATTTTCATAGAAGTCCACGTAACTTGGGAGGACCCAACCTTCTTGGCTTTAAAGGTGATGGTACCGATGTCCACATTCCCCTTCTCGCCATCCACTTTCCCCACTTTGGTATGCGCAAATGTCACTTCGTTGTTCTTCACAATGGGCGAAACAGAGAAGCCTTCTATCTTGGTGTCCGCTTTGACGACTTCGAGTTTGCTGGCATCAAAGGAGAATTTTGCTTCGTACGCGTATAAATCCTGCATATTTTCCCCTTGCAGCGTAACGGTAAATTCGCCTGTTGACTCAGCATCCGAGGTCTTCATCACAAATTGGGAGGCTTCCTCCGCATAAGCCGGACCTAGTAATGCTAAGGAACAACCAAGATTGCAGACTAATGTGGCAAATATGATTTTACGTCTCATTAGGAGTCATCCTCTACGATTTATTGGATTATTTTGGCGGCTACAAAGGCAAGGTCGTTAATATCGATATGACCATCGCCAGTAACGTCCGCTTTCTTAGCTTGTTCCCAATCCGGGCTGGTTGTATCTTGGCCGTAATGGGATGCTACGATGGCCAAATCGCCGATCGTCACTTTCATATCGTTCGTAAGATCGCCAGGAATGCCAGGAATCGGAGCAATAATCGCTACGCTGTAGCTAGAAGCTGCCGCTTCTGCCTCTCCACCTTGTGCATCGCCCAACACCGCTTTCGAAATGGCCATCGTCCCCGTCTTATTTTCCGTGACAACTTTGGCTCGGAACGTCAGTTCCACAACTTGCGCATTACCGCTAACCGCATGAGCTGCGCCCTGGCTAACAATGATCATCCTCAGCTTACCCGCTGATTGCGTGATCGGCTCCATAATGGTGACGCCGTCAATCACAGATTTCGCAGATACAAACTCCATCACATTGGCATCATATTGGGCGGTCACATCTTGTGCTAATGCCGCCTGTGCTATGTTTTTCAAACCATAAGTGACTTTGAACGACTCGCCAGATTTAACGGTGTCGCTACCTGTAAGCTCCGTCGAGAGAACTACCGGTGAAGCCGCAATGTGAACCGTGATAACAGCCTCATCAGAATCAGCTATACCGTCATTTACTCTGAAAGTAAATGAATCTGTTCCAGTTGCGCCTGGGTTCGGTGTATACGTGAACTCACCTGTTGCTGGATTGGTAATTACCGCTGTTCCTTTCGTGCCACCCACCTCAATTGAATACGCAAGGGCATCCCCATCATAACGGCTAACCGACAACTTGCCATTGTAGACAGCGTCTTGCACGGTGTTCACAGCTGCACTTACAGCTGTAGGACTCTCATATAACGAGAGGGAGAAATCGTCTAAATACGCTACTTTCCCATCGTTGCTTGCATTCGTATTTTTCCATGAATAAATGTTGGCAGATGTATTCGCAGCACCTGTTTTGAAAATGATTTTACCTTCTGAATAATCCAGTGTACTTATTGATTTTGAAATCTGGCTGCCGCCATAATTTTTGACACCAATGCTTTGTGTATTTCCGGCATCCATTACTTTAATCCAGCCTCTAGCTACATAGTTCGTATTCGGTGTCAAACCGCTTACCACTTGTTCAGCACCTGAATTATTGCTAATAAACTTCACCGCATTGCTGCCAGAATGTACATTAGCCGGATCGCTAATGATTGTGGCGCCTGTACCATAGAACGAAGTCCAGCCAGAAGGCGGCGCTGTTGTTCCCGCTTCGAATCCGCCGTTTTGGAGCAAGTTCGACTGTGCTATGGCTACCGTTACTGTTCCGACATTAGAATCGACCAAGCCATCAGAAGCTTTGAATGTAAAGCTATCGTTCCCTGTCGCACCTGGATTAGGCGTGTATACAAAGTCTCCTGTCGCATTATCCAACAGTTGAACAGTGCCTAACGATCCGTTACTCACGATTGAAAATTGAAGCTGATCGCCATCGGGGTCGCTTGCAGCGAGCTTGCCCGTGACCGGGCGGTCTACTTTCACGCTGTATTTCGCATTCGAGATCAATGGACGGTGATTCACTCCTGTTGTCTCGCCTTGGTATTCGAACGCTCCAATATCCGCGAATCCTTTGTATAACGGACTGCCTTTATAATCCTTGCCGCCATGATTGTTCATCACGACTCCTGCATTAATAGCAGGTGAGTCTGGCTGCAGTTCATAGGCATTTGCTGTTGCCAAACCTGATCCTGCACCGCCTGGATTCACAAACTTAGGTTCAGCTGTCACTTTGTTAACATCGTTAGGCTCATTGGCAGGATGAATGCCTCCCGCTTCATAGAACACATTGTTGCTGAATAAAGCATTGCTCCAACTGTTGTTCAACCAATTTGTAGGTGTCGTCGTGTTCGTGTTATAGAAAATATTGTTATAGAAGCTATAACCGCCCTTCACCGTGTTGCCTGATCCCATCATTTGGTTTTTGCTGCCATCATAATAAAACACATTATTGTAAATGGAACCCGTTGTCTTCTCGTCAAAAGCAAAGTGTCTGAAAATAATGCCATCATTCTGACTGACGTTGTAGCGCAATACATCGTTCTCATTGGTTCCCATCAGGAGCATAAAGCCCATCGGATTGTCATGACTATAATTGTACTGGTAAACCGTATTAATCAGGAACTCATCGAAGTCAAAGGCGCATCCGTCCTGATTATTAGCAGGTCCTCCCGTAACCTCGTTATACTGAATAAGGGTGTTCTTAGCCACTGCCAGCCAAATCCCTGCAATGGCATTACTGCTCGCAACCCGCGTACCGAATTTGTTCAAGTAGTTATATTCCAGCACTGCCCCATCCGTATCCCTTAAAATAATGCCGTCACCGCCCACATCTTCCATGGTGTTGTGTGCGATGTAAAAGCCCGTGTTCCAATTGCCATATTTGAATGTGGCTGTCGTTGAAAACGAATCGTCGCCTACATAGTTTGCATGAGCAGCAACACGAATGGCCACGCGATCGACTTTGCGAATCGTATTATTTTCAACCTTCACATCATTGAATCTAGCCGATGTCACTTGGCTAGTTGGAGCTGTTCCTTTGACAACGCCGATAATGCCGCCATTTTCTTTAGGACCCGCGTTGTTGTTGCCGTCAATGTCATGTACATAACAGTTTCGGATATAAATGTGGTTATATACCCGATCACTTTCATTAGCATCGATGGTAAAGAAAATTCCCGCTCTAAACGCCGCAGAATTGTTATTCTCGATCGTAAAATTGTCATCATTCGTTACTTCTAGATGATTAAGCTCCCAATATTCCTGATTTTTCAGAAACACTGCCCCTGTGTTGTAGGTCGTCCCTGAGTTGTAAATCGTTTGATCGAAATTATTCCCCTCCCCGTTAATAAGGGGTCTGTTGCCTGTGCCGTATTGGTCGATGATAATTGGACTACCTTCCGCTCCTGAACCTTTCGGCCATAATTGACCGTCCCATGAATCGCCGGCTTTGAGCAAAATCTTATCGCCAGGAATAAATGTCGTGCTGCTGACTTTACTCAAAGTTTTCCATGGTGCAGCTGCACTTAGTCCATCATTCGCGTCATCGCCTGAGGAGGAGCTGACATAGAAGGTATGACTTCCCTGACCCGAAATTTGGATGTTCGTTTGACCGACGACACCGCTGCCGTCTTGCGCTGTTGCTTTGACAGTCACAGAGCCATTGTCAAGAGCTGTCAACAAACCCGTGCTGCTAATTGAAGCACTTCCTGTCCCATTCTCTACCGACCAAGCTACGTTGGTGGTTGATGCTCCTCCAGGCTGAGCGGTCGCTCCCATTTGGAGCTGCCCTGCACGCGAAGTAATCTCAGTAGCTCCGCCTGCTCCTGTCACCGTCAGAGAGGTCATTTTGACATCAAATGTTAGCTGCAAAACATTACTTTTAACTCCGCTTGGATCATTGGCTGTTGCTTGAACTTGCACGGTGCCGGCTTTGACTGGCGTAAGAACACCTGTGTTCGAAACCGTTGCGACATCCGCTCCTTGCAGGATTGCCCAAGTAACAGATGGATCTGCCGTGTCTACCGGAGTGACTGAAGCACTAAGCGCTACAGGATCAAGCGTCGTGAAACTTATTGCTCCCGCTGGCGCTTGAATCGTGATAGCTGTTGCTTTAATCGTCTGTCCAGTGATCGTGATTAAAGCACTGCCCGATATTTCCGGCTTAACCGTGGAAGTCGCCGTTACTTTGACGGTCCCATTCCCCATCGCAGACAATAAGCCCGTTGCCGATATCTCTGCCTTGTTCGTTGGCGTACCGTCTGCATTCTCCACTTTCCATGTCACCATGGAAGGTGCGCCAGCAGGATTCACAGCTGCTGTCATTTGCAGGGTACCTGCATCTGCCGTAATGGCTGCTGCTCCGCCTTGTCCGGCTACCGTCAATCCTTCCAGATCAGCCGTCGTAACCGGAATCGACAGTGTCGACGAGAGACTCGTTCCAAGCTGCGTAGTTTTAATATCGTCGTAGTAAGTAACAGCATTGTTAGGCAACCAGTTGCCAAGCAATGCGACGTATTGATATTTCGTTTCTGCTGTTGTCGTGCCAACCAAAGTTCCGTCTATGTACATCTTGGCATCGGTGCCCGATGTTAGGTCCCATTTGAACTCATGCCAAGCTGGTGTTGTTCCACGATTCACGGAGGAAGGGGAAAAAGAGGAAGTCATCAATCTCGTCGTGAATTTAGTCCCCGAACCCGTAGCCCCATCCCAATGCTCCCCCATGAGCAGCCCTGCTGATACATTTACGGCTCCAGATGTGGTTTTGGCACCTACATAGATATTGTTTCGAGACTGGTCAATGGGAGAAGTTGCGCCTGCAGACCCATTATAAAACCATGCCGTCACAACCCCATTCAGGGGTGCGCCCATGTCAACTCTTACGGTATTCGTTGTTGGTCCTGTACGATTAGCACTATACGTGCCGCTATGCGCTGGAATGCCGGCCCCTGTTTTGGCCACTACGGCAGTTGATGCCGTTGTGGTGGCACTCGGGTCGTAGGTAAAGCTGCTGATATTCCCGCTTTCAAACCCCTCAACATATTTCACATCCAAATACTTGATGTCAGCTTTAACATCTACAGGCACATTGCCCGCTGAGCCATCGTACGTCAAGATGCCTGTTGCATCATCAATCTTTACACCTTGAACAGTTGAGGTATAATGAACGCTGCTGAGCTCAGGATCTGTCGAATTGGAGGCGGCGGTCTTCTTTAGCTCTACTTCCGTCCCATTGCTCATATGTGCCATTACCTTTAACTGAACTTGCTCGCCAAGCGTCGCAATCTGCGCTTTGTCAGCTACCACATAAGTACTTACTACCGATGGTATAGCCGAAGGCGATGGAATAACTGCCGCATAGGCTGTTTGGCTGCTGCTTCCGAGAGGAAAGTTCACCACATTGACAGCCAATAGCGAAACAACACCGAAAGAAACAGTGCGTTTAAACGTTTTAATAAAGTGCATGATTCACGGCTCCTTTGTATCGTATGAGAAGCTATAGTCTTCTCCATATGATACAGTACGTATTGTCCAAATCGTGTGCATTATCTTTACTTTTTCGTTTAAATTCTTTACTTGTTTAACATTAGAAATTCGACAAAATTTTCGGAAATCACACACTTGTGTAGAGCAATGACACATTATGTATCATTCATCACTTGAGATAAAAGGAGATCAGAGAAACTATCTTCTCCGATCTCCACACTCTTCAGTTATTCTAGAATTTTCGTTGCCATCGCTGCGAGGTCACTGATGTCAATCTTGCCATCGTCATTAACATCCGCTGCTTTCACAACTTGCCAATCTGCGCTTGCTGTTGTTTTACCATAATGTGCAGCTGCAAAAGCAAGGTCACCAACGCTTACTTTCCCGTCGTGGTTGATATCACCTACAGTGCCAACCGTAATATTCACCCCTACCGATGAAACTGCTGCCGTTGTTTCTGCGCCCGTGCCGTCAGCAAGCGTAGCGCTTGCTACAGTGATCGCTGCGGATGCCGACTGCGAGATCGACTTCGCTCGGAAGGTGATTTCCACCAACGGCGTATCGCCGGTAATCGCGTTCCCTGCCCCTTGGCTGGCTAAAATAAGACGTAATTTACCTGCCGTATTCTTGGATTCAACGAGGCTTACTTTATCTTTGACCGATTTGACCGACACGAAATCCACTAGGTTTGCATCATAATTCAACACAAAATCCTCCGCATAACTTTGACTCGTTACCTTGTTCAGCCCTAAACGAACAACGAATTCACTACCTGGAGTGACGGAAGAAACGCTGCCGAGCGTCGTCTCCGCACCTGAAGGCACGCCTGCTTCCACAGTCACTTGGCCGGTCGCTTTAAGACCGCCGTCAACGCTCGTGGCTGTAATCGTAACCGTCCCTGGTTTAATTCCGGTTACAACCCCTTTACCCGCTAAATTCTCCACACTCGCTACAGTAGCATCACTGCTGCTCCAAGTGACATTCTTGTTGCTCGCATTCACTGGCTGTACAGCAGCAGTCAACTCTGTCGACTGCCCTTGTTTGACTGTTACAGATGACTTATCGAGCTGCAATCCGGTGACTGGAATCTGCACAGATGTATCCTCACGCACCGCACTTTTCAAATTCGGCAGTGCTTCTTGACCAAGCGCATTGGCAACAACAGCTGTTTCCAACGATGCAGTGGCAGACTCATCTTGCGGTGTCGCTTGGATCTTCAACAAAGCTGCATCCGGTGTAATGCCGTTCTCTGCACTGAGCACGACTCTCGTACGTCCGTTAGCCGACTCGCTTCGAATCACCTTCACGCCCTCTTGAGCGGATTCTACAGCCGTTACGTTCAGCCCGTTCGTCGCTACGACGATATCCATTGCTTTGGCAGCGGATGCCGTATTGCTAACAGCCAACTCGTAATACTTAAACTGCTGCGTTGTTGGAGCTACCACTTTAGTCAGCTGTAGATTAGGCGCATCCGCTTTGTTTTGATCTTTTTGTGCCACGAACATGCCGTTTATCCCTTGTGAATCACCGATTGTTCCGTTAATGCCTAGCGCCTTCAATACCGTGGCAGCCAAGTCTTTGGTCGTTCCACCTTGCAAAATTTTCTCCTTGCCTGTATCTGTTGCAACCGTTCTTCCGTTTGCCGCAAAGAAAATCGTCGTCGCCAGCGGTGAATCTTGACCGTGTGAAGTCGCGCTTCCCAGCGTCGTGTTAGCGTTCTCCGTACCTCCGCCGTGATCCGGCAGCATGACTATCAACGTATCATCCAGCAAGTTTTTTTCGCGCAGAGCGTTTACAACTGTTCCAACATTCAGATCCGTTTTGGTCAACTGCTCGTAATATTGTTTGGTGTAAAAGCCGACTCCATGACCCGCATGATCCATATCGTCAAATTGGATGAACATGAGCGATGTATCGAGCGCTTTTCCGCTAGCCACATATTGCGCGAAGGCAGCTGCGTCCGCTTCATCGTTACCTGTACCGACCTCAACGCCCACAGATGGCTCAATATGTCCGTCCAAAATGTTTTTCCATTGTGCGAAAGCGACCAATTTCTTGTTAGGCAACGCTTCTCGTACCTTCTTGAATACGGATGGATAAGAGGATGTTTCCGAATAATAAAAGAGTCCGCTCTCCGTGTTGTTGATTTGATGTTTGCTAAAGTCAACGCCATTCAACATAGCGCCCCAATTCGGGGATGAACTTGATGGCAGTGTTGTTTTGGCAGTGTAACTGGCAGCGCCTTTTTCAATCAGACTGCGCAGGTTAGGTGCGATCTGCCTATTACCGACTTGCTGCTTCAGAGAGCTTGGCGTCTCCCAATACGGCGCATTTGGCATCACGGACAAACCGCCGCCGTCCATACCTATGACGACAACCCTTTTATACGGAACGTACTGTGCATTGGCGGCAATTGCATTCTGCAGATCTGCGGAATTCCCCTGTGCAAGTGCAAGATCACCTACCGTGACAACGCCATCCATATTCAAGTCTTCTGTCGCTTTCGGATGAATTTGAACCGTTTCTGGCGGTGAATTAAATGTTTCATTCACCAACTTGGTCGTGCCGGCATAAAACTCTGCCTTGCTTACTTGAATTTGCCCTTGTCCGGAAGCCGCTTTCGTTTTGAAAAACACTTCAGAAATTCTCGATTTGCTGTATTCGAGCGGATTGGATTGGCCGTATACGATGCCGCCTGGAATGGCCAACTTCACGATACCCGGGGTGGATGTATCAGCTGATATCGCATTTGTTGCGCTTACGAACTCGAACAGGTTGTTGTCATAGGCAAGCTCAATAACTGATTTATCAATTGCCGTACTCATCGTTGGCGTACGAAGATCTAAATTGACTCGGAATGTACCCCCTTGTACCGCATGTTCCGCGCCAATTAAGTTCAGAGAACCTTTAAAATTCTCATTTACCTCCACGGGAGGCGCACTGTTAAACATATCCCCGACTTCCTGTGCAGTGACGGCCCGTTTAATAACCTGCATTTCATCCACTTGCATATCAAACGTGCTTACTTCGTAATTCCCTGTACCGTCGTTGCCGATCATCGTGGACAATCCGGAATCAATCGTTCCCGTTCTGCCGGCAATGTTCATACTACTCGTTATGCTTTGGTATAACGTGCCGTTTTTCACCGAAATCGCTACAGGTATTCCGTCTTTATAGAAATCCGCACGTCCAGTCGTTCGATCATGAGAAACAACGATATGATGCCATTTCCCGTCAGCTACATTCGGAATCTCAGCATCCGCCCGCGAGCCGCCCTGTGTGTTATAGTTCCATTTCAAACTGTTATTCCCCTGTAAAGACAAGGCATAACCTACATTGCTGCCGCTTGCCCAGTTTTTGTTGGCAATAACCGGCGGATCGCTTGACACACCAGGTGACTTCACCCAGAAGGCCAATGTAAAGTTAGTGCTCGTGCCGAATTGTAGATTAGCTGGTTTGCCCAAATTCAGATATTGTCTGTTTGCACTCGTTGAGTTGAGATTGAGTGCCTTCCCTTCTCTTCCTGACACATAGGTCGGATTCCCCGCTGCTGTGACATTGGTTGCGTTTGTGGAGCTGTCAACCGCATTGTCCTCAAATTTCAATTGAAGCGCAAAATCCGAAGCAGCGACTGCGGCGTAGGCGGTTTGCGCCATGAATGGCAGCGTAACCGATAAACTAGAAGTTGCTAGGAACGCAGCTGTTAACGTAGACATGAAAACCTGCTTAAACCTTACTTTCACTTGGTCATCCTCCCGAAATAAAAGAATAGTTTCTGTTGCTTGCCCGCAAATTCACAAAAACAAAACAATATAAACACACACAATAACAACTAGTTACTCTGTGATCTTATTCGAGAGAAGGGAAATTGACAAGTCTAAAAATTGAGTTTACAAAACAAAAACAATAACAAAACACGAAATAACAACTAGCCGACCTGTTATTATATTCGAGAAAATAAGAAGTGGCAAGACTTTCGACAAAAGCTCCCGCAATGTGTTTTTTTTCGTCTTCTTATTCATGAATGAGTGAGCTTATGGAATCATTTCTTATATTTTTTTGTGAAAAAAAGGCACGAACTTAACAATACGCTCTTAAGTTCGTGCCCCTCGGTGAAGATTCTAATCTATCATTACTCGATGATTTTCGTCGCAAGTGCAGCCAAGTCGACGATGTCAATTACATTGTCACCGTTGATGTCGGCTTTCTTCGCTTGCGTCCAATTCGGACTGCTCGATGTTAAGCCATAGAAGGATGCCACGATTGCAAGATCCCCAATGCTCACTTTCCCATCGCTGTTGATATCACTGTTGTCTCGCGTTATGACGGAAGATTTAAAGGTATCGAAAGCTTGTTGCAAGTCAGCGACTGCAGCAGCTACTTGTTCTTGTGTAGCATTGATATTGTTCGCCACAAGTTTAGCCGCATCGATTGCTGTTTGAAGCAGCTGTTTCGCTCCACTCGGATACTGCCCGATTTGCGTGCCTTCTATGGCCGCATCGTGTGCCGTCTGAGCTTCACGAACAAGAGCGTTCAAATCCGACTTATCCACAGGAGGAAGCGTGACTTGTATGTCTATTGCGGTTGAAGCCAGTTTTGTTTCCATTCCCTGACTATCACCCAAAGTCATATCGGAAACAGTGATTAGCCCTTCCGTCGCTTGCGTCACGTGTTTCGCTTTGAACGTGAGTTTCAACAACTGCGCGCTCCCCGTAACGCCATGTGCGGCGCCTTCGCTTGCCGTAATCAGGCGAACTTTACCGGTTGGATTTGTCACAGTTGCCAGCAGTTGAACTCCATCCAGAATGGTATCCGCTGAGACGAATTCCATGACGTTCGAGTCGTAGGCCATGGAGATGTCCTGTGCATATACGCTTTGCGTCACATGATCCAGCCCGAGCTGAAGCGTAAACGGTTCCCCAGACTGAACGGTATCATCTCCCCCCAATACGACAGCAGGGTCCTTGGGTATCGCCTCGGATGTTACTTTGAATTCTCTGACAATGACCCAGAAATTCTGGGTGTCTGTTACCCTGATGCGAACGAATCTTGCCTTCTGACTTTCAACCGGAATGTTGATCTCGGATTGCTCCTCCAAAGTGGCAAGCGGCGTCCAATTCGCACCGTCTGCGGAATATTCAAGTATGCCGTGATGAATATAGTCGGACAAACTGCCGGGCTTGCCCATGGATACCTGCACGTTGGTCACTTTACGCACTTCATTTAAGTCCACACCTAACACGTCGCCTACTGCTGGATTATTATTGCTCCAGAAATAGGTATTGAGATTTCCGTCTAGCATTTTGTCAGGCGTATTCGTCTGGTACGTCCCCATTGTCGTAATCGGGAAAGGAGTTACGGGAACAATGCCTAGCCAATTGTCATTTTCCCGGATCGCACGTGCGAAAAAGTCTTCAAAAACTTGATTTGCCTTAACCAGTGTAATGGCACTAATCTGCGTTCTGAGCGTATCCAGCGCCGTTCTGTGAGCTGCAGCTTGCTGCTTATTGTTGCGTTTCTGGGAAAGCAGCATTTGAGCAGCTTCTGCGCCTGCTTTTCCATATAATTCGTCCTTATTCAAATAAAGGTTCGTCTCGGAGATAAAGTTCGGGTTCCCTAATGTGCTGCGCAAAATTCCAGGAGTTTGCTGCAGCTTCGTGAATTCGGAAATTAATTGATTCACGGTTTCCGTTATATTTCCATTACCCGTAAATACCGTCCAGAGATTATCGATTAGCGGATGCAAGGTTAGCGATTCCTTCGCATTTAAAGGCGACGAGTAGTGATTCTCGGCAAATGTTTTTAACGCTTCTGCAGCCGAACCGCCAAGTCTCTCTAGGCTAAGCTGCCAAGAGCTATCAGGATCATAGGCCTGTGGGTTCCACAAATAATCCGCAATGGAGAACAGCGCAATTTTTGAGGCTTCCGCTTCATTCATCGGATTTGCAGTTAGGCCGATAATGCCATGGTCGGCTAATCCGGCATCACGGTTATACAGCGGGCCTAAGTAAATTTTATCCCGTGCATAATCATTAACCGGGTAGTTATCCCAGATCAACAGATCGTGTTTATAGATCGCTTTGGCTTTATCGGCATCCGCTGCAGAAATGCCTGCAGGCACGACTGCCGGCCCCGTCCATTGTACGATGATACTCGGATCAACAAGCGCTGAAAAACGGTTGATATAAGTCGTTGTCGTAATATTGGCGTAATCCGTCGGAACTGTAATCAAGCGGTGAGCGCCCGGATGAGTGTCGATAAATTCTGATTTGAACCGATTGAGCAGAAAAGCTTGAGCAGCCGCTGGCGGATTGGCATCACCGTTAAACTTGGTTCTATCCGCGTTACATGTCAATGTTTTATTAATATCGTCGAGAAACAGCGCATAAGAACGCACGCCTTTATCCCACATCACTTGCGCTTTTGCCGTCAAAGCTTGGAAATCCGTGTTGTCCGAAAAGCACACAGAGTTACCCGGAGAAATGGCGAATACGAACTCCACATGCTCCTGCTTCGCTTTGTCGATTAACTCAGCAATCTGGGCCACTTTATCGGCCGGATAAGGATCACGCCACTTATCCCTGTGATAGGGATCATCCTTCGGAGCATAGATGTACATATTCATTTTCTGCTCCCCGTAAAATGCCAGCTGATTGAGACGATCTTCATGCGACCATGGATCACCGTAGAAACCTTCAATCGATCCGCGCCAACTCATCTTCGGCCAATCTCTTACCGTAAGTCCTGGGATCGAATAACTGGAATGCTTCGAAGTAATGACCTGACGCAATGTTTGGGCGGCATAGAAAGTACCGGTTTGATTTTTGCCTGCTAGAACAATGTTTTTGTGACCCGTTTGATCAATGCCTGAAGCCAGCACGTATCCGTCATCTTGTAAATCTTCCGGCCCTGTCGTACCCAAACGTTGAAGAACGGAGCCCGAAGCCATATTCTCTGAAGGTCCACCAACCCAGACATTTACCTGAGCATCTGGAAGGGCGCCGCTATCACTTGCTCGTTTAATGTTATTAACCCCCGCATTTTGCAGAATACGTTCCACGGCTTGAACGGCTGCCGGATCTGTGCCGCTGCCTGTGATGAGACCTACTTCCGCTGGGATTGCGAAACCCTGCCCCTTCGCAGTAACTGATTGCGGGATAGGGGATATGGCAGGAATGCTGCTAATAGGCCCAGTCTCTGCCGCTTGCGAAATTGGTACGCTGAACAAAGGAACGGCAATGGCAGTTGCAAGGAACAAAGTTGTTGTTTTTCTCCATAAGCCATCATTGAAAATCATTTTTTTAAAATTCATATGCATCCACCTTTTCAATGAAATTGGAAGTCAAAACCAAGCTTTGGAGCGAGCTTAGAGAGAAGCTCCCTAAGCTCACACCCTGCAGCAGCTTATTGAATAATTTTGTTCGCGATTGCCGCAAGATCGAGAATGTCAATCACGTTATCGTGGATGACATCTGCGATTTTGACTTCATTCCAGTCCGGGTTTGAGGCGTTTTTGCCGTAGTTAGCCGCAGCAAAGCCCAGATCCCCGATACTCACTTTGCCATCCCCGTTCACATCTCCCGGAGTGCCAACTGGTATCGGCGTAATTCGGACCGTGATCGAAGATGCGTCCGCTTTCGTTTCGTTCCCATGCTCATCCCCTAACGTTGCTTCTGCAACCGCAATGCGTCCATTTGCCGCGTCCTGTACATTCTTCGCCTTGAAGATGATGTCAGCAAATTCAATAGTACCGGTAACGGCATGGCCAGCCCCTTGACTTGCGAGGATGACGCGGAGCGTTCCTGCTTGATCCTTGGACTGAACGATGCTAATCCCGTCTTGCGTTGACTTCGCCAATACAAACTCCATGACATTGGCATCGTAGTTCAGCTGAATGTCCTGCGCATACACGCTTTGCGTGACATTCTTCAGTCCGAAACGGACCGTGAACTCACTGCCTGCGACAACGGAGTCTGCACCGCTAAGAGTCGTTCCAGGTGCTGCCAGAACAACGGCTTCTACCGTTACTTGACTAACAGCCGTAAAATTTCCCTCGGCCGTATTCGCCGTAATTTCCGCGCTTCCCGCTTTAAGTCCTGTCACCATAGCTTTGCCGTTTCCGCCATCTGCAACAGTAGCAATGGTTTCGTCGCTGCTCTTCCAAGTTACAAGCTTATTGGTCGCATTATTCGGCTGTACCGTAGCCGTAATTTCAGCTGTCTCCCCTTCCTTCAACGTAAGAGCCTGCTTATCTAGCTGAACGCTGGTTACGGACACGGCCGAATCCGGCACATTATTGCGATATTTAAAGTTGTCGTACTGAGCAACTGTAGGACCAAACACTCTAGCCCCCATCTTGCCTTCCACATTTGGAATTGAGGCTAAGCTGCCTTCGAAATACTGTGTACCGTTCACAAACAAGGTTACTAGGGATCCTTCGAATTTGATCTTGACCGTTGAAGTGACGCCTTTACTTAGCTTTGCTGCCGTATTGTTCGTCAGCAGCCCGTAGCTGTCCTGTGCGTTCACCCAATACCAACTGCCGTTATCGTAACCGACCGATGCCCACGAATCATTGTTCGTGTAGCGGAATATGACACCTGAGCGAATATTTCCGGAGTTTGTCGGCGTTACTTTAAATTCAATTTCACCGTCTTTGATGCCCGGAGAATTCTGGTCAATAAAGACATTGCTCGTATTGTTAGCTGTAAGCTGCAGCGCGTACTGGCTAGCTTGGGACGAATCGCCAACAACCGCCATACTGCCTGTTCCAGCCCCGATCATATGCTGCCATCCACCCAGTTGATTCGTCTCAAATGTTTGCTCATAGCGAATTGGAACCGGCGCAGTCACTGGGATATCGTTCGGATTCGGCTGATAGACTTCGAACTCGTATAGGGAATAGCCATACGTGCCAGCCCGTTTTACGCCCTGCATTTTCACATAACGAGCATTTTCAGTGGGGAACTTAATGACTTCCGTGCCACCGACGCCTGCGTTCGTGATGTAGGCATCTTTCCAAGTCTGCGCGTCATTTGAAACTTGAATTCTATACCCTTTGGCGTAAGCAGGTTCCCATTTCAGAATCACCTTGTTAAAGTCGTAGTTTTTGCCGAGATCCACGTAAATCCATTCGTTGTCGGTATATTTGGACGCCCAGCGTGAATTTTTCGACTCATCCTCATCAAAAGCCAGGTTTGCCGTTAAATAATTGACTTCCTCTGAAGAAGCCACTGCCGGCTGGCGTGCAGCAATGTTAATCGTCCATGTAGGCGAACCAGCAGCAACTGCGATTTCTTTTGCTGTCAACGCGCGATCTACGATTTTCAAATCATCCAATGCGCCTTGGAAAGCCTGTGTCGCACTACCTACAACAGCCGCAGGCAGCAGCGTCGTCTCCGTCAGTTTATCTTTTAGCTCCCCGTCAATAAACAGCGATGTTCCGCTTAAATCTCCTTTCAAAGCGACATGCACAAAGCGTCCCGTCGGAATCGCCGTATTGAAGCTGAAATCAAAGCCCTCACGGGAGAAGCCGGCTTTGCCCGTTTCCTTCTGCTTTAATTTAATCGAAGCGTCTGCGGATTCGAGCAGAATCGCTTCCGGCTGCGTGCTGTCGGTCATGTTCACCCAAGCCGATACCGTCCACGGAAACCCTTTCGTCGTCAACCCAGTCGCGATGTGAGCACCAGGATTGCTGAACAGCGCTGCATTGCCTGTCTTTCCGTTCGTCCACTGAACGCCGCTTAAAGTACCGTTATAGCCATTGCCGGAAATATCGCCGGCCGATTGACCGCTACCTTCGTCAAATGGATAGTTGATCACCGTTTCGGTCTTCGTTTTGACTTTATGTAACAAGTTCGTATTGGGCGCATCCCCGATCACACCGCTAGACTGACGAAATTGGTCATAGGTCGCATCACTGGACTGGCCTCTCCACAGTTTCTCGGCCATTGTTGGCAGCGCGTCTTTTACGCGATCGTGCACATCCGTTGCGCTCACTTTTTTGCCAAGCATATCGTTCCATACCGCGAACATGCCGCCAAGCAAGTTTGGATTGTTGGCATTTAATTGCATGGAACCGCTGAAATACGTAGGCTCCCAGTTTTCATACAGCCACTTCGTGTTCAAATAATCGTAGTAATAACCCGCTTTCGGCACGATATATAGCAAGCCGTCCGTCGTGTTAATGATTTTACGGCCCTCGTTAATCGCATCAATCGGATTTTGCCAGCCGTTGTTCCAGCCATTCAAAGTAATATCGTTGTCTACTGGTGTCGCGCCCGGGAAGAATGTCAAGCTGCCCCACATTCTTGCCGTTTTGCCTTTGCTTTTGAAAAAAGCATTGATCTCATTTAAGTACCGGCGGTACGCCTCCACAGTTGTTTTATCGTTCCGGTCGAATTCGTCCCCTCCAAAGTGAATTTCTTTGGCGTCAAACCAATTACCGTCCAAATACTCGCTCCATACGTCTTTGACAAACTCAACCGCCTCCGGACGCGTGATGTCCAGATGGTCAACAGGAAGCGTGTCTTTTACTAAATCTGGTCTAACCTTTGTGAAGGAAAGCGCATGGCTGGGCGTATCAAGTTCGGGAGTGATCGTCATCCCTCTGTCTTTGGCTAAATCCTGCAGCTCACGGAATTCCTGTTTCGTGTAATGACCGTCTTTGGCTGTAAGTTCAGGATACTTGGTGCTTTCCAAACGGAACGCCGAATATTTATCCCAATGCGTTCTGCTGTTGTCTTTAAAAATTTCATTATCGTTCAAATGAATTTGAAAGTCGTTCATTTTGTACCAGGACATGAACTTCACATAATCCTTCAAAAAATCCATTGTAAAAAACTTGCGGCCAACATCAAGCATGAAACCGCGCTCTTTGTACTTGGGATAATCTTTCGCGATGCCTTTAACAATGCTCGACTTCGCCGTATCTTGCTGTAAGATTTGAAGTGCAGATCTTGTGCCGTAGAATACACCGGTAGTCGTATTGGCGTGTATGTTAACCCTATCGCCCACTTCAAAATAGTAACCTTCCGTTCCGATGGCATCGTCGTTTTGCTCGTTCAATGTGAGGAAGAAATCCCCCATAGCTGGTGAATTCGATTGCACAATGGGAACATTGCGACCCGTGATTTCCTTTAAGTCTTCTTGAAAAACTGCAGCTGTGTTTTGCAAAGAGCTGGATGGCGGAATGACAATCCGTGAATGATCACTCATTGTAAAAGTACCTGTATTCCCCGTCCACTCCTGCAAGCTAGGAATCACGATTGGCTTCGGGTTGGGTTCCGTACCGGCAGCTTGAGCAGGTTGAAGCGGCAGCGAGAACACAAGTAAAGCAAGCAGACAAACTGTACCTATTGTCTTTCTCATCTTTACACCTCATTGAATGTTTTTTGAGCCATAAATCAGAGGAGACCCTTGAACGAATTGTCTAAGGGCCTCTTTTCTCTGTCTTATTCCATTATTTTCGAAGCAATGAAGGCCAGATCTGCAATTTCAATTTGTCCGTCATTGTTAAAATCTAAGTGTTTAATGCTTGCCCAATCTGGACTTGAGGAGTTTTTGCCGTAATTAGCTGCCACCATGCCCAAATCGCCGATCGATACTTTTCCATCATGGTTCAAATCGCCAGGAGTGCCGACAGGAACCGGTGTAACTTGAATGCTTAGGGAGGAATTTAACGCTTTGAACTCGTTACCTAGCTCATTCCCAAGCATGGTGTCGGTCACTTCAATCGTGGATGCAGTAACCACAGTCAGCGCTTTCGAGTTAAATGTAAGCTTGAACAGCTGCGCATTTCCAGTTACTGCGTGACCTGCCCCTTGGCTGGCGGCAATCAGGCGAAGTTTACCTGGCACATCGTTCACCGTCGTCACAATGGTGAGGTTCGGAAGCAATGAGTCCGCCGACACAAATGTCATTACGTTCGGATCGTAGTTTAGCGTAATGTCTTCTGCATACACCTGCTGCGATACGCTGCTCACCCCATAAGTAATCGTTATCGGCTGTCCGCTTTCAACGCTGGAGCTTCCCGTTAACGTTGTATACGGGCTTTGTGGAGCGACCACTTTCACCACTACAGCTGCAGTCGTTTGCTTTCCTCCGTACGTAGCCGTAACAACAGTTTCGCCTTGGGAAATACCCGTGATCGTACCGCTTGCCACCGTGGCAAACAGCGGATTTGCGATCTCAAACGTGGATGCAGCAGTCACATCTTGATTCGTTCCATCCGAATACGTCGCAGTTACCTTAACAGGTGTGGTCTGCCCTTGTTGCAGTTCATAGCTTGCAGCGTCAAAGACGATGGTTTGCAAGGTTGGCACTACATCCAGCTTATACACGTTCAGCTCAGATGCGGAAGCAAAATTGCCTGCACCAGCTGTCGCTTCGAGCTTGATGAAAGCAGTATTTACCGGAGTAAAATTCACTTCTTTCAAGCTGTTATTTTGCAGCCATGCTCCACTCGCTACTTTCGTATACTGATTACCGTCTTCACTGACGTATACATTGTAGGCGGTAATTGTACCGTTACCGGCATCCTGACGAGGCGTGTATTCCAGCCTGCTGACTTTGTAAGTTCCTCCTAAATTCAAAACAATCGATTGCGGCAGCGGATCAACGTTGAACCATTTGATGTGCCACCAAGTGCTCAGATCTCCGTCAATGGCCAAGCCCGGCTCGTTTCCTGCCTGGATGCTAGCAGCCGTCGCCGTCATCTGTGTTTGCGGGATTTTCACCAAACCGGCCTGCCCGGTTACTGTGACATCAACCATAGCTTTAAAGCCGCCATCCGCGGTAGTTACAGTAATGGTAGCCGTTCCTGCGCCTTTCGGAGATACGACGCCGCTCTCGTTTACCATCGCAATAGCAGGATTGCTTGTGCTCCACACAACGGATGTATTCGCTGCATTCAGCGGCATTACGGTTGCTTCCAAGGCAATCGGCGCATCGAGCACGTTCATCGTGATTGATGAGCGATCCAATGTTACGCCCGTCACAGAAGCCGTTCCGATGATTGGCAAGCCGATCAGCTTCACATCCGCGATGCAAGCTTTCGTGCTTGCATCAGGCAGTCCGGTAATCGTGATTCTCACATAGCGCCCTTGGCTGCCAAAAGTATCTTTGAGCACTTGGCCTGCTTCGGTATTGTTCATGCGGTTTAATACTTGAATCCAATTACTGCTGCCCGCTTCGCGGACTTCCAGCTTGTATTGGTACACTTTATCGCTCTGTCCAAAGGAAATCTCTAGTCCTTGAATGGCATGCATTTTACCCAAATCGGCGGACCAAACGTGGCCTGCGTTTGTATCATTTGCCGACCATAGTGTAGCTGAATCCCCATCGTTGGCATTAGACGCAGGGAACGATGGATCAACGCTGTCTGCCGATGCCGGCTTGCCTTTCAAAATATCGCCCAAAACAGGAGGAGCTTGAGGCGCTTCATAGACATCGATTTCGGAAGCAGATGCGAAATTGCCGACTGCCACTACCGCCTCCAGCTTCACATAACGAGCGTCAACAGGTGTGAACTGGACATACTTTTTAATATTGTTGCGGGTCCAGGTACCTGTACTGATTTGCGTATAGTTCGTTCCGTCGGTACTTACATACAAATTATAAGTCTGAATCGTGCCATTCCCAGCGTCTGTACGCGGTGCATAACGGAATTGACTGATATTGCGAACTTTGCCGAGATTGATAATAATCGATTGCGGCAATTTGTCAGAACCGTCCCATTTCGTGTGCCAGACAGAGTTCGAATCCCCATCAATGGCTTTGGAAGCTTCACTGCCTGGTTGAGCGCTGAATGCCGTAGCCGTCATTTGATTCTTTGCAATTGCCAAAGGCGTTGGCACTGAACCGTCACGGTACACGTTGAGTTCAGCCGCAGCCGCAAAGCCATTCACACCAGCTGTTGCTTCCAATTTCACATACTGTGCTTCTGCGGTAGGGAACGTCACTGTTTTTTCCAACTTATCCGCATTCCACGTGCCAGTGGCAACTTTGGTGAAATTGGTTCCATCCGTGCTCACGTAGATGTTGTAAGCTGTAATAATGCCGTCCGTGCCTAAATATTGTCTTG
Organism: Paenibacillus sp. J22R160; assembly: GCF_059692135.1. NCBI lineage: Bacteria > Bacillati > Bacillota > Bacilli > Caryophanales > Paenibacillaceae > Paenibacillus > Paenibacillus sp. J22R160. The sequence goes on from NZ_JCAUAU010000001.1 coordinate 170,944, forward strand.
GCAAATATTTCAGTTTGTTCACAGAAAACTTCGTGCCCAAATTTAGCGTAATTGACTGTGGCAAAGGCGCACTGCCATCCAACTTCGTGCTCCAGACAGTCTCTGTGCTGCCATCCAGCGCATTCGCTAGCGGAGAGGTTGCATCCGTGCTTGTCGCCGTTGCCACGATGTCTCCTTGCACGATTTTGGTTGGATCGTTATCCGGTTCCGGCAGCGAAATGACGGTTGCGTCAGTCAATGGCGTTGTATCCGCTGCAAAACCGGCGATTTTCACTTCGAATCCTTGGTCAGACGGCATATCCGGCGTTTTCACGTAGACGATTCCGCCTTTATCCGTGCTATCAAAGTACCAACCGCTTGTCGCAGCCGCCAGTTCCGTTTTGCTTGCATACTCCGTATAGGCGGAGCCGCCAACCGCAACGCTTGCCGGTTTCGCATGCATATGAATTTGGAATTGGTTCGTACGCGCTGCCAGCTTGCCGTTGTAATCGCCAACGCTTGCTCCTACTTGAACCTTCAAATCGCCAGTTCCGGTTTCTGGAGCAATCGAAGTAATTAACGTTTTCGCGAATTTGCCGCTGCGGTGCTCTCTGGATACCCCATCATCCTCATACATCGTGAAAGAGGAAGTTTTGTAAGGATAGATATCATACGTAATCGGATTCGGCGGCACTTGGCCGTCGTAAAGCGTTTCCGGATACATCGGAATAATGGCGCCGGCTTTGACGAGAAGCGGCACACGGCTAAGCGGAGCGCTGTATTCGTCCAGCATTTTGGATCCGTAATGCTCCGTACCCGTCCAGTAGTCAATCCATTTGCCTTTCGGCAAGTAAATACCGTTTCTTACTGACGTATCTTTGTAAACCGGCGCAACGAGCAATGACTGCCCGGACATGAATTGGTACTGAGTCAATGTGCTCTTCGTATTCGGATCGTTCGGGAATTCATAAACCATCCCTCTGGTGAACGGTGCACCCGACTCATAAGCTTCATTTAAATAGGTATAGAAATAAGGCGTCAAACGCTGTCTCAGCTTCAAAATATCCCGGTTATAGCTTGTATAAGGCTCACCATAGCGCCAAGGCTGCTTATCTACGGATGCCCAACCGGACATACTCATAAGAATCGGTGTAAACGCTTTCCATTGTAAATCGCGCACATACGTCTGAGCGCTGCCGCCGAAGATCCCGTCCACGTCACCGGTTGCGTATGTCATGCCTGACAGCCCGGCGCCAATCATTGAAGGGATATGGAAACGGATATATTCCCAATTGCCAGATTGGTCTCCCGACCAAACCGTCGAATAACGCTGCGTACCTGCCCATCCGCCGACAGACCATACAAAACCACGATCGTTCGAGTTGTTTTCAACGCCATCATGAGCCTGTCTTGTTGCATCGAGAGCGAAATCATAGCCGGGTCCGACCCAAGCGACGTCCAGCTTATTCAGACGAGTACCAGCCACGCCTACTTCGGTCGCGATGTTTGCAAGACCGTTCTGCGTCCACAAACCGGTGTAAAAGCCCAAATCATGGAGCTGTGCCACGGTACTTGGCAGCTGTACATAACCGCAGCCGTAGCCGTCGTTCGGCAGCAGCCATCCGCCTGGCATATCATTGTTGCGGAAGCCTTGCGCCACTTTCAAAACATCCGGCGTCGTCAGCTTATTCGGCTTGTTAGCGCCGGTGTTGCTAGTATTGTAACAATCCGCATCCCCCATGCTCATCCCCCATCTGGGAATTAACGAAGGCTTGCCTGTCAAATCTGTATAGCCGTTCAGAAGATCCTTCATGGTATCGCCGTAAAAATAATACGCGTCAAATCGATTCTCATTGTGTGTCAATTGTGCAGGACTGCCGAAATCGTATGTACCATCTTGAAACGTGTTCCGCAGTACGCCATATCCAGCCGTGCTCAGATAGAACGGAGAAGGATTGGAGACGGTACCGCTGCCCCAGTCGCCAAAGTTTTTGGAAATCTTAATCGTTTTGTCACGGTGAGAGAAAAATCCATTTTGCATCCCTCCGCCGTAGTAATATTCATCGGCTCCTCTAACGAGCTTCTGAGTTGTTGAGGAAGAGCTATAGTTTAATGGTGACTCCTCTTGCCATACGACCGTTGCGTTGTCGCTCTTGTACATCGCGAATTTGAACGGGCTTTTGTAAGCGCGTAAAACGAACTTGCCCGTTACCATTTTGTAGTAGCTGCCCTCATCTGTCCAATCCACGGCTACCGGACCAAAATCCTCCTTCACGACAATCGGCTCTTTAGGTGTTGGGGAGCTTTTACCAGCCAGCGTTTGAAAATTACCTCCTACGCCAAGCCAGATCCGCACCATATCATCGCGATTAAAAATAACTTTTACCTTATCGGTGCCAGATGTAATTGTAAATGTCTTCGCATCTGTTTTCTCGAAATTCGTGATGTCGCCAACCGCTGCTGCATGTGTCGTTGTCCCACCTAAGCATACGATAGCTACGACGAAAACCAGGCAAAAAACAAAGCCAAAAGCATGTTTAAGCGTCTTCACTTCTTACACTCTCCTCTTCAGAATCAACCATTTTACCCTTTTAATGCACCAGCCGTTATCCCTCCTGTAATTTGTTTTTGGAAAATACTATAAAACACAATCGTCGGACCCATCGATATCATCAGGGCAGCGAAGAGTGGTCCCCATTCCGTTCTGTACTGCATTTCACCCTGCATAACCGCAATGGCTACCGGTATCGTATATTTCGTTGGATCATTGATCAGCACTAGCGCAAATACATATTCATTCCAAATATTCAGCACGGTAATGATTGCAACAGACATCAGTCCCGGCTTGGCAAGTGGAAGCATAATCCGAAAAAAAATGCCATAATGAGAAGCGCCGTCCATGGAGGCGGCCTCTTCCAGTTCGCTTGGCAGTGATTTGAAAAAGCTGACCAAGACGAATACGGCAAACGGCACGGCTGTGACCATGTAGACTAAAATAAGGCCAAATAAATTGTTCGTTAGATGAAGATCATTTAGTAAAAAAAATAGGGGGATGATGCCAAGAAATGTTGGGATCATCATGTAGGAGAGATACGAATAGTACAATAAGCCGTTTCCTCTGAACGTAAATCGGGCAATCACGTAAGCCGTTGTGGCCGATAAGAACACTCCAAGTATCGTACTTACCAATGTTACTACCAGTGAATTCATAAAATTATGACCAAAGTTATACTTTCCCCAGACGTACGAAAAATTGGACCAAAGCAAAGGTAACTTCGGCAGATCCCAAGGTCTTCCCAAGAAAAACTGCTGGTTATCTTTCAAAGCGCTGAGGATAGTCCAGATGAGTGGATATAGGACACATATCGCCCAAGCGATGAGAATGAATTTGAAAAACAGCCGGAATACAGGATTGACTATACCTTGACTCATATGAATAACTCCTCTACGTTAATTCAATTGTTTCTCTCTTCATCAGCCTCTGAAGGGTTGCTGTTGTTATTAAAGAGAGAATCAGAATGAGGACGCCAATCGCAGACGCATAACTGAACTTGCCGAATTTGAATGCGTTCAAATACAAATAGGAGCCCATGACCTGTGTGGCATTATCCACTCCGCCTTCAAAGGTCATGATCGTTACAATGACGAACGACCCATTGAGTGTCGTCATGACAATCCATACCACGGAAGTCTTGATTTGTTCCCACGAAAGAGGAAGGGTAATCAACCAAAATTGATCCCACTGTGACGCTCCATCAATGTCAGCTGATTCAAATAATGACGATGGAATACTGAGAATACCGGCGACCAGCAAAATGATTGTAAAGCCGATACCTGCCCAGATCGAAGGCGGCAGCAGCGCCAATATCGACCATTTGTCGCCTAACCAGGCGAATTCAAACTTTTTATTTGTAAATAAGGAGATGAAGGAATTCAAAAATCCAAGGTTTGGATTATACACATAGCGCCAGAGAACCCCAACGACAACAACCGAGAGCACATTAGGAAGGAAGAAAATGATACGGTAAAAACCTGAACCTCTGATGCCCAACCTAGTTAGCGCCAGCGCGAATACCATGGACAAAACCATAAAACCAATGACTTTCCCGATGACGAGAATATAGTCGTTTCGAATAGTCTTCAGAATCACACTGTCATCCATCATATCCTTGAAATTTCCAAGGCCGATAAAGTTATAGGTTTCGGAGCCGCCCGACCAATCAAATAAGCTAAGATATATCCCTTTAAACATTGGATAAACGGTAAACACGAGATATAGAAGCAAAGTTGGAAGGATAAAGGAAAGAATGAACATATTCCGCTTCATCTTTGCGGTTCCGACTCTCTCACTTGTTTTCTGCTCTAACTTGGCCGTTGCGGATGTCTTGCTCACTTTCATACTTTCCTCCAATCTAAGCTTCTGAATGATAATAAGGGAATCCGAAGCATTCCCTTATTATCACTCATAACTTACTATGGCTTATTTTTTTTCTTTCGCGCGAATTTTATCTGTAGCCTCTTCCATACGGTCTGACCACTGCTGCGGTGTAATTTCACCTTTCGTAAGAGCGAGCGTTGCGTTGTTTCTTGCTGTTACAAGTTCTTCAGGGATAACAACCTCAGGCGCAACAACGGTGTTTGGTGAATTGTAGAATTTGGCTGCTTCTTTCGTAAGCGCTGGAGCATTGGTTCCTTCAAGATCTGCCTTGATGTTAGCAGGGGCTTTGGAAAGCTCTGCCCATAATTTACTCTCTTTCTCGGTGAAAATGAATTGCATGAAAGCTTTGGCTGCCTCTGGGTTTTTCGCTTTCTTAGCGATGGCGACTGTGGATGTGTAAGGGTTCGCTACGAACTTGCCGCCTTTGTCTTGACCAATGGAAGGCAAGAATCCAAATTCAAATCCAGCTGGAATATCTTTGGCCATTTCACTTTCAACCCAAATACCTGTCGGTATGAAAGCGGCTTTGTGCTGCAGCCACTGCGTCTGGGAATCCGTGTGATTCAGAGCTGGTGACCCTTTATCGATGAGCCCTTTGTCTCTCATTTGCACAATTCGGTCAAGAGATTTCATGACAGGTTCGCTTTTCCAAACACCCTTTTCGAGGGAATTAATTTTCTTGAAAATGGATGTATCATAGTTGTTCATCGCAATAATCGTTGGGTCTAGCAATCCGCCGTTGATGTAGTACGGATAAACCCCTGTATGGATATAATCGCTCATTTTGCCATCTGCTTTAATTTTCTCACCTAAATCCATGAAACTTTGGAAGTCTACAGGCGCATCCCAACCTTTACTTTTGAATAATGCTTTATCGTAGAACGTTCCCCAAGAGCCGAAAACGAGCGGGACAGCGAACTCTCTGCCAGGTTTGTACTCCTCAGGTTGAGCAATCAGGAGATCTAGAATTTTCTTCCCATCTACGTTTTTGGCCTCCTTCAGCCAGTCCGTAATATCCATCAGTTGATCATCTGTTACCATCTGTCTTGTATTGGAGCCAGCTCCGTCAATGTAAACAAAATCAGGCGGATTCCCTTGAATCCAACGCGGTTTCATTTGATCGTTAATTTTCGCTCCAGCGGATTCCTTGATCTTCAAATCCGGATTCTGCTTTTGGAAATCAGCGATCGCTTGTTTCCACCACGCGTCGCCGTATCCGCCGACAAAATATTGAATTTCAAAGTCACCAGTAAGCTTTGTTCCCGCAGGACCCGCGCTATCAGCCGGTTTGGCGCTCTCCACAGGTTTTGCACTGTCAACAGGCTTTACTGACGCACTAGTCGTATTCGCATTGTTACTTCCACAGCCCGTTAACGTAAGTACAACAGTCGATACCAACATACCCCATGCCATTGCATTTTTTGGTTTCATCATCGTAAAGACCTCCCTAGAGTTTTGCGGTGCAACTGTCCTTATTAAAAGCATCCGCTTCTACTAATTTCCAATTTCTTTGTACACCTTTATCATAGTAATTTTCACCGCTTTCAACCATTGATTAAATAACTGTAAATAGTTAAAAAAGTATTGTCTTTTTGTACCTTGTTGTAAAAAGAAACAAGGCCAGGAATCAATTCCTGACCTTTGCCGAAATTTAGCTTAGTGACTTTTGTCAATGGCGATTTGCTGCAGCCGGTCAAGCGCTTGCTTAGGCGACATCTGGCCGAGCAAAACCGTTTGCCCCATATTTCTGGTCGCGTTCAGAACGGCAGACCATGCGGGATTATTAATGGGGTAAAACTTTGCGCTTTTAATGGAGTCCAAATTTTGCTTCATGGATGGATCATTATCCGCCAATTTATTGCCTACCGTACGAATGGTTGGAAGAAAACCTTCTCGAAGAACGAACTCCTCGTAACGTCCATCCTCATAAATAAAATCGAGAAACTTGGACAACGCATCCTTGTTGGTATGGTCCGTTTTGAAAGACATCCAAACGTCCTGCACCCCCAGCACCAGTGGCGTCTGCCCCTCTTTAACCGGGATCGGCCCTTTCGCCCATTTCAGCCCGGGGTACTCATGCGGGACAACGGCCTCAAAATAGTTGCCGGAAATCAGCATGCCTAACTTGCCGTTTCCTAGAATTCGCTGTTTTTCATCGCGTGTTGTCACAGCTGGCTCTGGATCCGTTAGACCTTCTTCATATAGTTTTTTTAGAAAGGTGATGCCCTCCACATTCTCAGGTGAATTAATCGCCCACTCGCCATCTTTCATCCAGCCACCGCCAGCACCATAAAAAAAATAAGAGAGATACGCCCAAATCTCATTATCCGTCAAATCGACGCCGAAGCCGTCCACTTGTTTGGTATTTTTTATTTTGCGCGCATCCTCCTCTAGATCGCTCCATGTTTTTGGCGGCTCTGTAAGGCCAACCTCATTGAAAATATCTTTGTTATAATACAATTCGCGAATGGTCGTTACGTAAGGTATCGTATACTGCGTGTCATACATTTTACTGCTTTCCAGCAGATAAGGGTAAAACTTCTCCTTCAATTCTGGGGAAAGAAGATCCTCCATGCGGTTGAGCAATCCGTCCTTTGCAAAATGCGCGTAAATGTTCGTGAGCAGCAAATCCGGAGGTTGATTGCGGCTTATCATGGTATTGTATGCACTATCTAGAATGTCCCAGTTAATGACTTGCAGTTCCACCTTGATCGTCGGATACTTCGTTTCGAATTCTTTCACTAGACTTTCAAAATAGGGCTTCGTAGATGTACTGTACTCTGCAGCCACGAACGTAATCGTCGCTTTCGCATCAGGATCGGCAGCAGAAGCCGGATGGTGAACTTCCTCTTTGATGCATCCGGTGAGTAAAATGCCCGTAAGCTGCAGGAGCATAAGCGACGAACCTATTTTTATTTTACCTATTCGGTTCATTTTTTGATCCCCCTTCCGTCAAATCACTACTTTTCCACCAAAGGAAAGAGAAGCTCCTGATTTTCTTGGGTGTACATGTTTTCTTTGGTTATGACATCGGCGTCTATATTCACTTTGGGGTCCACCTTAATACCGGATAAAGCTTGCACCGCTGTTTCAACGGATAGATACCCCATATTGAACGGCTTTTGTACGATTGTGGCTTTAATGACCCCTTCTTCCAAAAGCTTAATCTCATAAATAGAGCTATCAAAACCGACAATTTTAATTTGATTCTCCCATTTTTTCTCTTTGATTGCCCTAGCTGCCCCTAGTGTAGCCGTTTCATTTAATGCTGCAATCCCCTCAATGTTCGGATACATAGCCAGCAGATTTTTCACCTGTTCGTAGGCCGCATCCTCAGTACCGTCAAACCCATAACTCCCCGCGAATTCTACGCCGGGAAAATCAGCTATGGCTTCCTTAAACCCGCTCTCACGCTCCTTCTCGGCTATTGTCTGTTTATTGCCGCTAAGCGTCATCACACGAAATAATTTACCATTCTGTCCACCTGCCAAAATAAGTCCGGCTTTTCTCCCCGCTTCGGTATTGTCGGTTGCAATAAGACTTGCTTCTACACGGGTACGAATCGGTGAATCGATTAAGATGAGTTTCGTTCCAGACTCCTTTATTTTTAAGGCAGCAGGTCCAAGCTTCTCATAATCTGTGGCTGCAAGAATGATAGCGTCAGGCTTCTTCACAAGCGCTTCATCGACATTCCGAATTTGTCCTGCAGTATCCGTCTCCGATATGGGGCCAGTAATATCAATATTTACAGCGAACTCTTTAGCTGCAGCTTTTATGCCTGTATGAACCATTTGCCAATAATCCGAGCGAATATTGTTCGTTTTTAAGACAACAGCGATCTCAAGCTTTCTAGGATTCGTAATACGCAGCATTTCCATGATGGTTATTACGACAAAACCAATCACAATCACGAACAGTACAGCCAAGAAAACCGGCTTTTTAATGGCCATCGATGACTCCTTTCTGGGCACTTTTGGGGAGTACAATCCTAACTTCCGTACCTTCCCATTTTTCGCTTTTAAAAGTAAGACCAAATTCATTACCGAACAATTGAATGCGTTCGTTTACATTGCTGACCCCAATCCCCTTGATGACGCCATCTTTCAATTTCAAAATTTGCTCCAACTGCTCCGGTTCCATGCCGACACCGTTATCCGCTACGATAAACACAATGTTATCTCCGTCTGCTTTCCCCGTTATTTTTACTAAACCGGGCTCCAAACTGTTTTTGATCCCATGATAAATCGCATTTTCAACAATAGGCTGCAAAATTATTTTCGGAATATGGACCTCTAGAATCCCAGGGTCAACGTCAATTTGAAAATCCAGCTTATCCTTATATCTCATCGATTGAATGAGCAGATAGTTGGTGATATGCTCGATTTCCACCCGAACGGGAACGGTTTCATTATTTTTATTAATAATTGCGCGAAATAGCTTGGCGAGCGAAGAGGTCATCTGGACGACCTCATCATGCTTTTTACGTTCCGCCATCCATATGATGGAATCCAACGTATTATACAAGAAATGAGGATTAATTTGCGCTTGAAGCAGCTTCATTTCACTCTTTCGCTTGCTTTCCTCGTTCTGAATAATTTGATTCATTAAATCTTTGATTCGGCCGACCATGATATTAAAGGTTTGGCCCAATTGTCCAATTTCATTCTCGCTGCGAAAGTCCGAACGAATGCTGAAGTCGCCTTTTTCCACTTGCTTCATACTGCTCTGCAGTAGTTTGATAGGTCTTGATAAGTGGCGGGAAATAAAGAAGGAGAGGTACAATGCGATGACTAAGGCTAGAATCGTCCATAAAAAATACGAAATGTTAATTTGATACTGATTCGCAATGAGCTCATTGGCGTAGGCAACCCCGACAATTTTCCAGCCAAAGTGCGTCTCTTGGATCGTATAGATCCGTTTTTTGTTCCCATCCCCTGTTGTAAAGCTTCCGCTCCCCGACTGTTTGACCTCATCGATCATCTCTTCCTTTAAATTGCTGTTAATCAGCTTCTGCTGCGGGTGATACACGATGCTTCCATCTTTGTCGAGAATGAATACATATCCTCTTTTTCCCAGGTTAATATGATTGCAAATTTCACCAAGGACATTTAAATTCAAGTCGACCAGGAAAATCCCTTCTCCCGTAATGCCGTCTGCGCTTTTCAGTTCTCTGCTTAAGGAAACGACCCAACGGTACTCATTCTGGATAATGTTTTGGACGTGGGGAGCAGAAATAACAGATTTCCCTCCTTCTGCCTTTGCATTTTTGTACCAGGGCTGTTCCTGGGCGTTGGCGTTCATATTCAGACTTGTAATTCGACGGTCTGAGACAAATCGGTTATTGTAGCCAAAAACCATAATCGAAGCAATGTCTTTACGGGTAATCAAGATAGATTGAAATAAATCGGATATTCGTTTCTCATACGGTCTACGTTCTTCATCACTGATAAAGCTCGTCTCTGTAATGTAATATTTCACGTCCTTGTTCGTCGATGCAAGCATGGAGATGTCCTCCATATTGGTTATGTACGATTGAATATTGATATTCACCTGTTGCACAATTTCGGAAATATAGTGTTTTGAATTCATTTCCACCGCTTGAGCCGACAGATGATAAGAGATGTAGCTTGTGATTACGATCAGAAATAAAATCAAGCACGAAAAGACGACGGAAATACTCGATTGAATACTTCGAAATTTGAAAAGAAATGATCCAACATCCCATTCTTTTCTCATCATTATTTCTCCCTCAATAACTTTTCTCGGTATTCCGTAGGGGTTGTCCCTGTATGTTTTTTAAATAACACACTAAAGTACTGAGGGTCGCTATAGCCGGTCTTTGCCGCTACTTCATAGGATTTCATAGCAGTCTGCTGCAGTAAATCCTTTGCTTTATCAATCCGCACCCGTGTGACATATTCCATAATGGTTTGTTCTTTATTTTGCTTGAATACGGTGCTGAAATAGCTCTTGCTCAAATGTACATGACGGCAAAGTTCATCAACCGTCAAGTTCTCGTTGGAATAATGCTCTTCAATGTAATCAATGACACGGAGCACCTGCATCTTCGTTAGGTCGCTTCTTTGCTCTGATATATATAAAATCGCTTCTTTACAAATGGTTAGGAGCCATACTTCAATTTCATCCAACGTTTGAAAGCGGTTGATATCTTTGAGAACGATTTCATGTCCCTTAAAATGAACAGCGTCATTGCCTGCGAATTCGTGAATCGTATTCATAACGGCAATAATGATCGACTGAATTTGAAAATAACAAGTTCCCATTGGCATAAGTGAAGCTTTTAAGTTGCTGATCAGTTGACCGATGAGAACTTGCGCTTCACCTTGTGTTCCCGTTTTGATAAGGGTAGCAACTCTGCGATTCCATTCGATGTCCAATTGCTGAACGGGTTTATGGGTGCCTTCCATATCAAGGATAGAGATCACCTTATTTTTTCCATGCAAAAACCGGTAATCCAGTGCGGAGATCGCCCCATTGTAAGAAAGCGGGAGCTCGTGTAACGCGCTGCACAACGTGCCGACCCCCACGGTAACGGTGAATTTCAAATATTTCTCCATGCAAAAGCGGATCACCTCAGATGCGCCCAGCGCAGCTTCATAGGTCCCTTCTTCCGCTTCCCCGGAAAAGATGACTATGATGCGTTCTTCCTTCGTTCGAAAAACGATCGCCTCTTTTCCCTCCATCACTTCTTGCACAATATTGAAGGCAGCGGACCGGAAAAGCTCCGGATCGTTTTGCCATTTTTCTTTCTTTATTGCGTCGAAATCGTCTATGTCGATGGCTACAACCAGATAAGGCGGGGCAATCCAAGGAAGGCTGAAGTATTCAAATCTCTCTTGCAGCCTGAAATCTCGCAAAGTGCCTCCCACCAACTGCTCAAGAAATCGTTCTCTTAATAAAGGCAAGCTTTGATGAAGCTGCATCTTCAAAAGTGAGAGGTTCTCGCGATTTTCAGCTTCCTTGTCCATTTCTAACTTCACTTTGTCCAGTAAAATGCGAAGTTCGTTCGCCGTAATCGGTTTTACAATAAAATCGTGCACTTTCAATCGCAATGCTTTCTGGGCATAATCAAAATCATCATGACCAGTCAGGATAATGACTTTAATGTACGGATAATTCAAATGGATTTGTCTAGTTAATTCAATCCCGTCCATAAAGGGCATGCATATATCAGACAAAACTAGATCCGGCCTAAGCTCTGAAATTGCTTCTAATGCTTCGCTGCCATTTCTGTAATCCCCAATACATTCAAATCCGTGCCGTTCCCACTCGATGCTCTCTATGATGCCTTCTCTCACTTCGATTTCATCATCAACGATCACGATTCTATACATGGCGTACACCCCTGTCTCTACATAAAAAAACGGATTTCCGCTAATGTCAGGAACCCGATTACAGCTGCGGATGCTTCATTTCCTAATATTATACAAGTCTTTACTTGCATCGGAAAGGAGTCTAATTTGTATGATTTTGTCGATCTATCCCAATAAATGTATGAACACCCAAGCGGAAGCAAGGTAATGCACAAAATAAATGCGCTTGCATTTAATTTTGTCTTGGTTTAGCTTCAACGTCAAAAGAGCTGCTAGTTCAGCAGCCCTTTTGCTTCGTCTAACCTTATGTTCATTTCGTTAACGATACACTCGACACATTCTGCTTTCTGCGCAGCCAAACAACGAGCCCGAATACAACCACAGTAGCCATAGACACCCATGAGCTATACAGGAAAACTTGTCTCATGCCGTAAGCGGCACTCATGATTCCACCCAAGAAGCTGCCGATGATGCGGGCGGCTCCCAGGCTGAGTAAGCCGTTCAGCGTTTGACCGCTGGCTTTCCACTCCGCAGGCACTTCACGGTTAATGAATGTCGCCAGGGTGACAGACAATACAATGAAAATCACACCATGCAGCATCTGCACGGGTAAAATCCAATGCGGTTGGTCAATGATGGAAAATAAGAACCACCGGACTGCTGACCCGAGTGCGGCAATGATCAACAGCATCGAGATCGAAATGCGCTTGAAAATCCAGCCGGAAAACAGCAGAAACGGCAGCTCGCTCATCGAAGAAATGACCATCGACCAGCCGAGCAGCAAGCTATCGGCACCCATTTCCTTGAAGTAAATGGGGAAAAAGGCATAATAATAACCGAGTGTAACTTGTACAATAAAGTTAATGCCCAAATAAAACATCAGCTTCCCATTACGGAAAAGCTCCCGAAACCGCCTGCCGGTTACGTTAGCCTGACGGCTCGCCGCTGGCGGAAAACACCATAGCAGCAGCAAAGCCGCAACCATCGTTCCTGCATAGACAGGGAACATGGCGTTAATGTGCGATTTGGCGACGAAACCGAACACAAGCGACATCGTTGCGAAACCGATGGTGCCTCCAAGGCGGATCCAACCAAAATTCCATTTGGGACGCCGATCCAACTCTTCTAGTGTAATCGCATCGCTTAGCGCAAAAATAGACGTTTGAAAAAACATAAACGCACAAATTAATACAAGCAAATAAATGAACTGATGTGAAAGCGGGAAGAACATAATGGAAATACCGCTCCCAATCAAAAGCAAAGCTAGCACGCTATTTTTGGTCTTGGCGCGATCGCCAAGCGCTCCCCAGATCGGTTGGCCTAACATGGCAATGAGCGGCCCAAGGCTAAGCAACATGCCGATTTGCTCCTGAGAAAATTTGACGTTATACAGGTACACTGGTAAAAATGTGCCATACACCGCATTCCCCATATAAATAACTGCATAAAACAACATAAATGCGTAGAGTCTCGTTGTAAGCCCCTTCTTCCTTCTAGAAATATGAATAGCCAGCCCTCCAAGATGAAGGGCCAGCTCCGACTTAAGGTTATTAAAACTGTACGACAAGTACACTTAGCGTTCAAGTGTTTTTTTCGTAGAGGCTCATTCTCCCTCATCCGGCTTGCTGCCGAATACATCCCGAATCGCTTCCAAATAGGCCATTCCGTTGATCGTGTCCGGTTCCAAATAGCTGCCCTCTGTCCATTCGTTCCACGCATTGATGGTGAAAATGGGGGGCTTCGTCATGCCGCCATCGAGAAATTCTTTGACGCCTTCCAAAGCAAGCTTAAACTCCTGAGGTGTATTCCCTGTTAGGGTGGCCATGTGGGGATACCCCAAATCTTCGAAGGTATCGGATTGCACTGTTCGCGGTGAGGAATCCCAGCCCATCGTTACATTCGGGTAATAAGGCAGCTTATAGTCCGCCGTGAACTTCTCGTAATCATGCAGCGACTTCTCTCGAATGGCCGCATAATCGGTCTCCGGGAACTGTTCCAGAGGCTGATGATGAATCCAAACATACGAAGAAATACTGTCCAGACCAAGCTGCTCCAGCACTTGGTGGATATTCGTTATCTTCTGCTCCGTTGGAAGGATTTGCAGACCCCAGACGACTACATTCAAGTGCAGCTCCCCTAGCCCGGCCGCTCGTACTCTCTCACGGAACTCTTGTAGAATTCGCGCCGTTTCCCCGATTCCGCCTAGACCGCGAATTAAGCTGTGAATTTCGTAGAACGAGACATATAGTCCTCCATTTACACGCCAATAGGAAGGATGTGAAAAGTAGTTCCGAATCATATGGTCCGTTGCCTTGGCGAAGCCCTTCTCGCTGATCGGGCCCTCGGCTTGCGTGTTAAAAGGTCTGCTGCGCTGAGCAGGATGAATGTCGATCCAATCATGATTCGCCCACATGACGGCAAATTTCAGTTGGTCATTATTCGGAGCATGCAGGAACCCTTCATCCAATGCGCGCTGTAAGAATGGACCATCCTCATACCAATACCAATCAAAAATGAATGCCGTTAAGCCATGATCGGCCGCCGCTGCTATTTTGCGAGCCATAACAGCCGGATCTGCTTCATCCTCATAGCCCCATAAAGGCACTTTGGGCTGCTGATGCCCAGGGAATTTAGGCTCCGCACGCTTTACAAGCTCCCACTCCGTCCATCCTTCACCGTGCCACGCATCATTTCGTTTATCGCGATGATAATTTGGAAAATAATAGGCTGCTGCTTCGTAGGTCGCCATCTTCGTCACTCACCTCTTAGACAAGTTCAATAGTTTCAAACCTGTCTATATTGTATAATTGGAGTAATCTTGTAACCACTTACAAAACAGACCTACCTACCACCATTTCGGACATCGTCCCAAGAAATGAGGGAGCGCAATCGTCATGCCAAGAAAGCTCGGGTCCTATTTTGCCGCTGAATACATCGAAGATAATGGTTTTCTCTATGTGAATGAAGTTAAAGAAACACAATGGCTGCTTGAGCATGTTCACGATTTTATAGAGATCGTCGTTGTGCTTGATGGCAAAGGCATCCAGTATATCGATGGTGAGCCTATGCACGTTCAGGAGGGGGATGTCTTTGCCCTGCCCATCGGTGTGTCTCATGTTTTTCGTCCTTCACCGGCCAAGAGTGCTGCTCCGCTGATCGTTCGCAATATCATCATTCGCTCGGAATGGCTCGAGCATCTGAAGGCTTGCCTTCCTGACTTATCCATCAAGCAATTGATAGACTGGCTGATTGGCAAGGAAGATAACAGAGACTCACCCCAGCGTTGGGCTAAGGCATCCGATCACCTAGGCGCGATCCGCAGGATCAGTGAAAGCATGCAGGACATTCTTGCTAAGCGCGACGCTGCTTATTTAACGCATGCCATGGCCTTGGTTGCCGAGCTGCTCGTATTATTAATCCGCTGCACCGAATGGCGGTTTGTCCCCATCATGGCACAGTCATTGACCCTTCCTCCAACTAGAAGCTCAAGCCACAACGTTGAACAACTTCTTGATTACCTTACCCATGCGCTGCCCGATGATTATGCGTTGCCGATGTTGTCTGAGAAGTTCCAGCTGAGCGAGCGTCAGATTCTGCGAATATGCCATCGACACCTGGGTACCAGCTATATGCGTTTCGTACAAAAGCAAAGAATCACGCATAGCTGCCATCTTCTGGTGTCATCGCATTTGAAAATCTATGAAGTCATGCACGCTTCAGGCTTCCAAAATGCCGATTATTTCAACCGGCTGTTCAAAAGGCATACCGGCCTAACCCCAAGCGCCTATCGCAAACTGCTCCTGAATAAGTAAAAGACATGAGAAATCCCCCTGCCAACTGAACTGTTGAGAGGGGGATTCTATCCTATAAAATGGTCTGAAATGCCGATTTATGCTCGTTTTTATATTTAATACCGCATTGCAGTGTGGAGATCAGCATGATATCTCTCCAAATCAGCAAATCGGTCACTTCAGCTTGCACATTATAGGAATGCAGCAGAATGCGCCCTTTTAAATCTATTAACTTATAGATCCCTGTATTGGCACATGCGTACACCTCTCCTTGATGCGAGACTAACCGGTTCAAATACATCCCTTCAAAACGTATTTGATGGAAGCCTCCCGTTTTATTGCCCATCACCAAACCTCCGCGCGAAGTTGTGCCTATTAACATTTGGTTGAAGACAGCCATACTTGTCACCGCTTGATTGAGCGGAAGGTCGCACCAATCCCCTGTCAATAAATCATAGAACGCGACGCCATCTTCATATCCAAGAAATAGAAAATGCGGGGTAACCAGCATATCGAACGTTTTCTTGTCCCGATAGGCAAGTGGTTGCCACTCTCCTTCGCTGCCGCAAAGGAGCCCTTTGGAGGTCAAGAGAAAACGATCCCCCCAACCGATCACCCGGTAGCAGGGATCACTGACGGAGGTTTGTTGCCAAACCTCGTCCTCGAACACATATAAACCACAACTCGTTGATGCGTATAATTGAGAATCTACCCAGTCCAAGCGGTTAATTCGCAGATGATCAGGTAACCCTTGGGAAGCATTCTCCCAGGAGCGGAGAGGGGTGAATTGAAATACACCCTTTCCATCTGTTCCAGCATATAGAACCCCTTCATTTGAAGTGGTCAACGTTGTGAAACGCAATGGCAGTAAGTCATTACTGGACTGCCAGAATCGATTGCTATCCATGAAGCTCCCCCTACTTTTCACATGACTAACCTGCCGGAGCAGCACGGACAGTTATCATTTTGCCTATATACTTCTGAAACCAATTTTAAATAGTCCATGGAGCTGCTTACATCCATATCCTCCCGGTTAATCCGGTACTGCTTCCCGTTCATCATATTCCATACTTGCAAACGCTCCGGCATTTTTCCAAATGCTTTATAGCAATAAACGACGGTCATATGGAAAAACATCTGCACCGCTGCCTCGTTTTCTTCCATCATATATTTATGGATTACGAACGAATCCTTGGTCGGCTCCATAACCTGCATGATCATAGACAAACCCAAATTAAGTTCTTCCACCCACACATTGCTGCTCTCAAATAGCATAAGCGGGCATTCCACCGAATTTTCCCCAGTGAGTGCTTTATAAAGTTGCCTAAGCACGCTTCGCTTAACATCCACATAGAATCCAAGTGAATCAAACTTGCGAAATTTATTCGTCCAATGACGCTCAAATAAGCTCGTTAAGGTCAGAAACGTTCGAGATTTCAGCGGCAGTGAGTACCATTCGCTAATCGCGTGATAAGCGGCATACTGCGTAAGTTGCTTCCAATCCGGTTCATCCGGTCGTCCCTTACTGATACCTTGCGTATGGCTCCGAATCCAACGCTCCAGTTGATAATCAGTAAGAACTTGCATGGTTCCCATGCCCGTTCCGACTTCATTTTCGTTAATCATATGTATGGGACACCCCCCGTGATGTGCTTGATGGCTTGAACTAATTGATAATGATTTTCAATTTCACTCGATAAATCAAATGATAATGTTTCTCAATAAAACTGTCAAGTCATCTGCAAGAAAAAGTAAAAAGGAATCCCCAGCCCCTTATCGCGGCCTTTGGGATTCCCTTTTATTTCTCACTTACGGCATCATTGATGCCTTTATTAAGTCTCATTGCTTCCTCAGCCGCAGACTTGATATACAGATTCCTCTGCATCAAAAAGTCACGCATATAGGCTTCCAGAAACCATTTATCTGCTAATTTCCCCAGAACGCCCAAAGGCGATGTATATACAAAGATATCAATCATCCGTGTTCCGCCTTCGGCAGCAATAAATTCGTGGGTATGTTTGAAATTTTTGAATGCTCCACGAACCTGTTCATCAACAAAATAATGGGGGCGCTCCATTTCCGTAATTTTCGCGGTAAGCTTCTGTTTGATCCCAAAATGGATTGCTTCCCAAGTCACGCACTCCCCCAATTCGATGAGTCCCTTTGTCCGGCCTGCTATCGGTCTTTCCTTTGTGTGCGCGGTAGACTTCGCATGGATATCAATGCTTCTTGCCAAGTCAAAGATCACTTCCGCAGGTGCTTTAATGAGTAGTTCAATTCGAATGGACGGCATGCCAAAGTTCCTCTGCGATTTTTTTTAGGACCAGCGCTTGCTCCCAGCGATTGGAGATTTCCTTCCCAGCTTCTCCAACTATTGCATAGGAAGCCGGTCCCAACTCGCATACAAATGGGAAAGAGTCCCCATCATCAGCTGTTTGCGCCCAATGGCTCATCCCTTCGCGCCACCACTGAGCAAAATGTTTCACCATCGGATGCTCACCACGCTCCCCGATATCCACCTGAACTTGATTGCCGTTCGATACCCTCGCATGAATACTTGAGGTGCGCTGCAGCAGCTTGGCGAATAAGCCTTCGGTCACGGAATCAGCCCCTTCTTCACCGATGGCGGATCCGACGATATAGTGTGAAAGATCGTTCGTTAGCTGCAGCCTTGGAAGTGCTTGAACATATTCTGCTGTCCGGAGCAGATCTTGGGTAATACGTCCGCGATGCGTCTCAACATAGAACGGGATGTCTACTTTCTCAGCTTGCTGAATTAGACCATTCAACCCCGAAATAGCTTCCGTACCTACTGTATATTGATCAAGTACTTGGGCGTTGACATACCTAGCTCCAAATTGCTTCGCAGCCTGCAGGAAAGCGGTAATATCTTCTCCTGCATGCGGGAAGGGAGCCATTTGCACCCCAAAACTAAAGCTGTAATCCTGCAGCGAACGATGCCATTTATCCGCTTCATCCCCTTGAGGCAATCTTCCTAAAATACCGGTAAAACCGGCTTCCGCCAACCTCTCAAATTTCTGTTCCATTGACCATTCGGTCTCACCGTCTCCCAATCCGGACATCGCCCACCATGATTGTTGAACATCTAATCGTAAATGTCTATTAACCGTCATCAATGTCAACCTCCAGCACAGATTCTATTTCACTCACCAAAGCCTTCTTGCAAAAACCGAATAACCTTTCTGAGATGCTCTTCACTGGTTTCATGCCCCGAGAATGGATAATCGTAGATAAGCTTTGAACAAGTCAATCGGTTATAAGCTGCATATATCGTATCTGGCATACAGACCGTGTCCTTCCAACCGACCGACATCAGCACTGGCGCCTGAATACGATGAGCAAGGTTCACAATGTCAAAATAAGCCAATGATTCTAAAGCCTGTCCCAACTTATCCGGATGGCGTTTCAAGTAGTTGGCGATTTCTGTGAGGGAACCTGTGGAATGCAGAATACCATAATCTAAATGGCACATATTCGGAATGTCGGCAACGACTGCCGTGATATGAGGGCTGAGCGCCCCGGCAAGTAGCGCCATGCCACCTCCTTGGCTTGCGCCGACAGCGGCTATCCGGCTAGCATCGATTTCGGGCTGCTGCCTGGCGGCTTCTACGGCTCTAACGACATCCAGCGCAAGCGCCAAATAATAGCTGCGTTCCTTGTTGAGCAGGTTCTGTGATACCCAGCCCCTTGAAGAGCCGGCATCATCCTGAAGGAGATTGCCTGTTTCCCCAGTCTGCCCTCTGGCGTCCACGGCCAGAACGGCATAGCCTAGCAGCAGCCAGACGGCGTATCGCTCAGGGAGGCCTCTGTCTCCGCCATACCCTGGGAACATAACGACACATGACGGCTTCTGGTTCCCGCGCGGTTGATCAGGGACAAGAAACCACGCGTTAATTGGTGTGCCGTCATGGCCGAGATAACTCAGCTTGTCCATCCGTACAGAAGGAAAAAGCGGGGATTGCTGCTCCCTTCGGACTGACAACGGCTGCCGTGCTGCCGTTTCGAGCGTGTTGTTCCAATAGCTATCGATGCTGTTCCTATCGAGCGTTAGTTCTGGAGCGTATTGCTCCAGTTCTCTTTTGCGTTTCGTGAAAGCATTCATAACGTGACATCCTTTCCAGATAGGCAGATTTCCTCTTTATGCTACCTCTCTTGAATTAAAATGTATATAGGTGTGATAAGGCACAACTGAGTTACGACGAGCACAAAGGATGCCCACGCCAGATAAGGGAACATCGTGCGGCGATTGGAGCCGTGCAGCCTCATTGGACGAAATCGGACGAAATCGGACGAAATCCAATGAAAACTCCAACGGCGCACAATTTTCGTTGGACGAAATCGATGAAATCCAATGAAACGCTTGTAAAAGCAGCACAAATCGCCTTTACGTTGGATACCATCCAATGAGGATTAAACTGACATACGAACTCGCAGACTTGCGTCCCACACTCACGCGCCCCACCAACCCCCCACAAACTACACGCACCAAGACTGCCCTATGTTGCACTTTGTGCAACAAAAAGGCTGCTTGCGCGCACCTTGTCCATTCTATGTTGCACTTTGTGCAACAAAAAGGCTGCTTGAGCGCACCTTGTCCATTCTATGCTGCACTTTGTGCAACAATTTCTTTAGAAAGGACCACTCCAGAGGTCACTCTAGGTAAAATGATTGTACTTTATGCAATGAGAGTAAGGTTTGTGCTGTTTATGCCGCTTCTATGTTGCAGAATGTGCAACGTAGAACAGTGCTCGAGAGGGTTCGAGGTAGAAACACCCCTTCTATTACTCCTCCGCCACAAGTCTCATTGGACGAATTCCAATGAAAACACCAACGGAGCACCTGAACTGCACATTTCGTTGGATGAATTCCAATGAAACTGCAATTTCAGGTGCTATATCGGTACGATTAACCGATCTCATTGGATTTCATCAGATTTCATCCAATGGGCACAGCCGATACCAAACAAAAAAATGCCCCAGCGGCATCAACAGCCCCCTGGGACATTACTTTCACTCGGAATCCTTGGATTCATCCTCGTTCTCATTCACATCAAGCTGCTTTGTCGGTGCTTCTTTGCTCGGCGCATTGAACACTGGCGGCTTCACCTCAGGCAGCACAGGGCGACTCTGCCCATACAGCTGCACGAAGATTTGTTCAATCTCATCTCCAGTCAGATCACCGCGCTTCAGCAGCTCCTCTGCGATGGTATGAACGAATCCGTCATACTCCCGAACGAGCTTCTTCACTTCCAGCATCTGATCCTTCAGCAGTTCATTAATCTTAGGCCGGAGCGCCTTCAGTCCCTCAGCCCTAGAGCCAATAGCCAGCCAGCTGAATAGTTCGTCGCCCATCCCGACCATGCCCAGATAAGCGCCTGCCAACTCCGTTGCTTGCTGGAGATCCGAGGTAACACCGTTTAATTTCTTGTTTAGGAATTCCTCTTCCACAGCACGAGCGGCCAGACAAACTTGAATTTCCGCCAAAATCTCGCTGTCACTTCGGTTATAACGCTCATGCGTCGGTTTCGTAGCAGCGAGTCCAAGCGCGCCGCCCCGGCGAATGATCGTCACCTTCCACACGCGTTCATGCGGCTTCAGCAGGAACTGCGCCACCGCATGGCCTGCTTCATGGTAAGCCACATTCCGCTTCTCATCGTCTCTCATCGAGCGAAGCGGTTGCTTGAGGCCCCACTCATAGGTCTCCATCGCAGCTCGGAAGTCTTCGTAACTAGCCAGTTGGGCACCGCGTTGATGCGCGATTACAACGGCTTCGTTAACAATATGCTTGATTTGCGCCGGGCTATATCCGATGGAGTCGAGTCCCGCTGCTTCCGGGGTAAGCGTTGCGTCCCGTTTCACTTTTTTCAAATAATACTGGAAGATATCTACCCGTCCGTCATAGTCAGGAACATCGACCCACAACTGCCGGTCGAAACGACCGGGCCGGAGCAAAGCAGAATCAAGGACGTCAGGCAGGTTCGTTGCCGCTACGGTCAGTACCGCTGGACGCTCCGCCTTTTTACGGCGCAGTCCCAACGAACGGAGCATCTTAGCAATTTTGGACGTGTCAATATTCGGCGGGTCCATCTGCAGAAGAAGCTCATTGAGCAGTCCAGAGCCTCCGCCCATGCCCATCATCCCCATCATGCCTGCGCCAGCGCCTCCTTGACGACTCATGCCGATCGCATCGATCTCGTCAATGAAGATAATGCAGGCTCCGTACACTCTCGCAAGCTTCCGCGCCTTCCGGAAGATACCCATTACTTTCAGGTTACCTACACCGAAGAACATGTTCTGAAAGCTGGGAGCTGAAGCGTAAGCGAAAGGCACTTGCGCTTCGTTGGCAATTACCTGAGCCAAGTAAGATTTCCCGGTGCCGGGAGGCCCGCATAGCAGCAATCCTCGGATTGCCTCCCCACCCATCTCCTTGAACTCTTTGACCCCTTTGAGCAGGGTCACAATCCGTTTCGCATTCTCAACAATTTCGGGATTCCCCCGATAATCGTCCCAGGTTGCGCCGGTCTCGCCAGGTAATATCCAGTAGGTGCGTCCCCTCGCAAGAAACCAGAAGAGCGCTACGAACTGAATGATCATGAATAATACTGCGAATAACAACTGGAATAACAGGCTGGCGATGGTTAACGCGGCATTCCAATAGGTCGGCCCTCCTACCCATAACAACAAACCGATAATAACGAGGGCTGTTAGCCAGAGGATGAATTTCCGCCACCTAATCCATTGATATCTCCTCATGGCATCACTTCCTTTCCTGGGACCAACTTAAAGAAGGCCCGCTAGTTATTTATTGGAAAAATTCTTTTAATATCCAATAAATATTTGAGAATGACAGCGACCCCACAGATAAAATAAAAGATCACAAGAATCCAACCTGTGGGATCGATCGAACTTAGATTTACAAGCACATTCAAAGGCAATACATAATAGAGGACATCTTTTAAGTAACCTAATACGAATGTAACATTGAAAGTTCCCTCCCAAAACATTTTAAAGAAGGAAATCAGAAAATGAACGATCATTAATCCAAATATGGCCCATAATGTATAAATCATCCAGCCCGCAACTGTTAATATCACTTTTCACCACCACCTTCCTACATCGTATGCTAGGAATACTGACAGGTGAAACTGATATGAGATTCAGTTCGAAACTAGATTAAAACCAATATATTCTATCTATTTCATATTAAGACCGAGTGCGGTTTAAAATCAAGCATAATGTTAAGAGGTCTCCATTTACAGTTAAACGGATGCAAAGATTGGAATTTTGACATAGGAAATGACAGCAAATGCTTAACGCGGCCCTACAGTCATCCTGGCAGCCAACGATAAAAAGGCCAACCAGACATCCTGGTTGACCTATTATTTTCAAGCTTTTCCCCGGATCGCACAAACCATCTTTTTACTCGAAAAATGATGCCTTTTTCAACCGCTCCTTGGATTCGTCCGCATCTACCCAAAAATTCGTTACCTTCATATCATGTTTAGCAAAAATGCTAATCGTACCATCCCGAAACCGATTCAATATCGCTTCCATTTTCCCAGGAGTCACTTCGTATATCCGCAGCTCGTATAGCATAAATGCCATCCTCCTTATATCGTTCAATATTTGTCTGAATGCGGCAGATTATTTATTACTTACCACTGTCCGGCATTTTGGCCGCCATCAATATGTAGAATCTCACCGGTCACGAATTATGCTGATTCCAGATACATAATGGCGTCTACAATATCCTGAACCTCGTCCATTCGGCCCAATGGGTGCAACTGTGCTAAATAATTATGTGTCTCAACAGCATGCATCGGCGTCTTCGTGACCCCTGGTGCGACAGCATTCACGCGAATGATCTTGTCCGCATACTCAATCGCCAGTGATTTCGTTGCAGCGTTCAAGCCTCCTTTGGTTAACGCAGCAAGTACAGATGGCACGGCTTTAATAGGCTGCTCCGCTTGCCGTAATGTTAACGATGTGGCCGGAACCTGCTTTCAACATCTCGGACACCGCACGCCCAGTAACATGGAAGAATCCTTCCACATTGATCGATAGGACAGATTCAAATTCGGCCTCAGTGATATCCGCGAATGGCTTCGCTATAAAAATACCTGCGTTATTCACTAGTGTGTCGATACGGCCAAATCGGGAAAGTGTTATGCTGATTAAGCGTGCAGCTGTTTGGGGATCTGAAATGTCACCCGCAACATATCCGATCTTTGCACCCGAGGGATCAATCTCTCTTGCAACCTCGGCTAGCTCATGTTCGCGGCGCCCATTGATGACTACGTTAGCCCCTCGTTTAACTAGTTCAATTGCCGCTGCTTTTCCAATACCGCTGCTTCCACCTGTAATGACGACTACTTTATTTTGAAAACTCATTTTTATATTCTCCTTTGTATACCTATTAAAAGGTAGGTTTTTTTAGTATATCTGAATGGCCGGTTAGCACAATGCGGTGATTAATCTCGCTGCCATTGCGTGCAACGGCGATCCATTCCACCGCCGCCAGCTGCAATAACAGGAAAAACTACAGCTAATACCTTCCACGTCGGTCCAGTGAATGAAATAGCTGCAGAAACTACAGCTAAATCGTCTGTAATGCTTAATAACTCGGTATAGCTAACCGGATTAGCGGCAGAAATTCCACTTATTTGCAGAAAAGTAGAGAAGTTGCGGCAATTAGCTTCAGTAATTGGCGTTATTTACAAGTAGCGGCAGGCTCAACGCACCCAAGAGGAGGATGGGAGCAGCTCCGATTAAAGCGGAGAGGGTTATAGAATGATGATGTTATATACCAAGAATTCAGACAGCTAAAATTTAAATAAGAAAAACCGCCAGGAAAGATTAATCCTCCTGACGGTTCTAATTATACGGGCGTATCACAGCCCTAGAAAATCCGCTGCTTCCAACCCAGCAGCTTGGCGATGGACTCCACGTAATAGTAGTCGCCGTAGATAAGCGACACGTTCACGTTTTGCCCAGCCGGTTTGTTGCCAGTGCCTTCCCGCAAAATGGCTTGATGCTCCGGCTGATCCCACGTACCGTAATTCTGCGTGAGCGACAGCAGCATACGCTCCGCTGCGCGGCGGTATACATTGCCTTCAATGGCTGGCAAGAATTCCGCCAGTTCAATCAACCCCGATGCGGCGCAAGTAGCGGCCGATGTGTCCCTTGGCTCATCATCCAACGATTCAGCCGCACGGAAATCCCAATGTGCCACATGATCCTCTGGCAGGCACGCCAAGAAATAGTTTGCTACACGCTGTGCCGCACGCAAGTAACGCACTTCTCCCGTGTAACGGTAGACGTTCGCCAGACCATGCAGCGCCCATGAGGCACCGCGGCTCCAAGCTGACTGCGGTCCAGCACCCTGACCGCCTAATGATTCAATGAGCTCGCCCGTCTTCGGATCGAAGCTCAGGATATGATTCACCGAGCCGTCTTCGCGGACAAATTTGTCAACAACCGTATCCGCATGTGCCCTGCCGATCTGCTCAAAGCGCGGATCGCCCGTCATTTCCGCTGCCCAGAACAGGATGGACAGGTTCATCGTGGAATCGACGATGGACCAGCCGATTTTCTCTTGATTCCATGCGCGAAGGAAGCTGCCAGCCAGATTAAACCGGCCAGCCAAGAAATTAGCTGCCTGCAGACCGCGGCGCAATCCATCACTGTCGCCTGTCAATTTATGCTTGATAACGGCAGTAGGCAAATATTGAAAACCAACATCGTGATGAAAATTGTTAGCCCGAACGCTAGCTTGCTCCAGCTTCTCATCCCAGCGCCATGCGGCTTCCTTATAATGCTCTTTACCTGTCATATCATAAAGAATCCACAGAATTCCCGGCCAGAAACCGGATGTCCACCAATCAATCCGCATGTCATCGTAAAGACCATCTTCCTTGGCCACATGAGGGGATTTCTCTCCAAGCTGCTCGATCATCCGATCGACTTTTACCTGCAGCGCTTCCCATACTTGTGGCATAATTTCTTCAAACTTCTGAGCACCATTCCATGTTGCTGTTTGATTCACACTCATCGCGTTTACCTCCTATTAATGGTTTCAACCCTTCACTACAACTACCTTTGTAACGGTAGGCATTCCTTCGCAAGCCGCACTGATAACAGATGTATATTGGCGCTGCCCCTCACGGCTGCCATCCGACTTTGAGATCAGGGATGATGCCGGGCCGCCTGCACTCACAAAATCCGTCACCGTAATCCCTGCCGGTAAACCGCCATACGGATCCACATAGATCCCTGCTCGGCCAGACGCAAGCTGTGTAAGCCTCGAACCGCGAATCGTACCCAAGTTATCCAGCAGCTTTCCGTCACCAGCTAGTCCAAACCGGACAAAAGCCGCAGCATCCGGGCAAAACACACCTGCCGCATCATACGCGAGTACTTCTGCATAGACCCGACCGTCTTCCAACGTTTTTGTCGTCAGCTCCAGCTGCACTGGCTCGCCCCATGACACCGTTTGATAACGGAAGCTCAGCTCGTCGCTCACTACAACACCATCCCGAACCGCCTCCGCGCGCAAATGATTCTCGCCTGCGCGGAGTAACGTCTCCCAACGCAAGCCTGCGCAAGGGAAATTTTGCGAATCGCGGCGCTTCACGCCAAGGCTTTCACCGTTGAGGAACAGCTCCACTTCCTCTGCATTGGAATACACCTTGATCATCTTCCGCTCGCCTTCAGCTCCCCAGCGTACCGGCATGGTATGCCCATATAGGCGCACCATCGGTTTCTCCGACCAATACGATTGGAAAACATAATAGGCTTCTTTCGGCGTCAAATCCCGTTCGACGATCCCTTTCATATTCAAATAAGGAATGGGCGAATCCGGCCGCACCGGCGTAGAGAAATCCTTGAAAGACCACTGTGCTGCCCCAGTCAACCAACTCATCTTCTCTTGCGACTTCAAGTACCAATCGATCATTTCGCAGAAATACGTCTCTGACCAGTCGCCATCACGAGACACGCGTGGCTCGCCGCCAGTCAACAAGTAATCGCCATCCCGCTCGTCGGTTGCACCTTCGGATTGCTTCATAAAGGTAAAGCCTGTATATGCTTCCTCCACATGCCGCGTCGGCAAATTATCTGCGCCCCATTCCATATGGAAGAAGGAATCCACATTTTCGAAAGCCGTTTTACTGCTTGACTCATAGTCTGTATAGACGCCTCGGTACCAACCAGCCCAGATCGAAGGCGAATAAACATCAATGATATCCTTGCAAAATTCACAGCGGCGAATCGATGTTAATCGGCTTGGATCCAGCTGATGTGAGAGATCGTGCAATTCTTTCATGAATGTGCGGATTTCCTGCTGATCGAAATAGTCAAAATCGCATTCCCAATCGTTCTCATTGCCTAATCCCCATAAGATAATCGAAGGGTGATTGTAATGCTGTTCAATCATCGCGGTGAGCATGTCGATGCACTGCTCGCGGTAAGCCGGTCCGCCAAGACCGCCGCGGCACCAAGGAATCTCTTCCCAGACGAGAAGTCCAAGCTCATCGCATAAGTCAAGCACGATTCGTGACTGTTGATAGTGGCCAAGGCGGATGAAATTAGCGCCCATGTCTTTGATCAACTGCATTTCTTCACGAATCAAATCCTCGCTCATCGCCGCGCCTACGCCAGCATGATCCTCGTGGCGGTGCGTTCCGCGCAGCAGAAGACGCTCTCCATTCAGCTTAAAAGGTCCATGCTTTACAAACTCAAAACTGCGAAAACCAAAGCGCTCATTCACTGTCGTTTCGCCATCTTCACAAACCAGCGCCACCGAGCAATGATAGAGGTTCGGCTCAGTGACCGACCATAGTTGCGGTTGTGGTACTTCCAAAGCAGCGAGCTCTTGCTCCCCCTGCCATGCCGGTAAAGTTACTTCGGATTGCCCGATAACCGCGCCATCCTGCTGCTTTACCGTAATCGTCAAAGTTACATTTCCGGTATTCGCATCCGGATTATAGAGCTTAGCACGCACTTTGACTTTCCCGTTCGCCGCTTTTCCACCCATAATCTCATCCAAATCAGTCTGCACGTGCACACTGGACAATGAGATTTGCGGTACATATACAAGGTTCAAATAGCGATACACTCCGCCATACAAATTGAAATCGCTTGCATCAGAGGGAATGGTCTCTAGCTCCCTGCTGTTATCGCATGCAATTGCCACTGGAACCTGCCCCGCATAGCGCTCTATTCCCTTAGCCCGCTCCACAGCCTCCGTGATATCAATGGTAAATTCATCGTAACCGCCAAGATGCGAATCCACTTTCTCCGTGTAAACATACACATCCGTTCGCTGTCCAGCACCTTCAAAATGCAGCAGAGTCCTCCCCTTCGGATATGGGTTGTCGACCTCCAGCCGGCTTCGGTACCAGCCTTGTCCTTGATAGTACTTGCTATCCGGGTCCATGACATCATACCCATTGTAGGTGTGGGGAAGCGTGACCGTTTCCCACGGCACGTTATAGTGATTTTGCAGCTTATCAGACCGCCAAACCTCCCAAGCGCCGCCTAAAGATCCGCGATAATGCTCCCAATTTTCGTTTAACCTGCATTTTTTCATGAACGAGTCGTTCCTCCTCTTGCTGCTCAATACCCTACCTTTATCGTACCAAAAAAAAAGCGAATAATGTTTAGCCCTCTTATGATAAAATGTTGTTAGATTACGATAAGGAGTTTGCATTATGAAGCTAATGAATTACATGAATTTAAATGTTCATCCTGTGCAATTATCGTTTTTCAAAAATAGAACGTATGAGTTCGAGGAAATCTTTCACGCCCATCAGGGGATGGAGCTTCTCATCGTCCATGAAGGTAGAGGCATAGCCATAATTGAGCAACAAATCATTGAAATGACACCGGGGGCCATCTTTTGTTTTCGACCGTTTCAGCTGCATCGTCTTCGTATGTATAACCTTCCGCAGGAACGTTATGTTCGCTCGCTTTTCGTACTCGAGCCAGCCGTGTTAGAGGCAGCCCTTGCTGCCTTTCCGTCGCTGCAAGAATTTATACGCAAGCTGTGGAAAGATCCGTTATCTCCGCAATCGTTCCAGTGTTCAGATCTTATGGAGCTCGAACAATTATTCCGCCTTTATGCGCCTAGAATTGAGGCTGCTATTGATCAAGGCACAGAAAGGCTGCTTGAGGAGCAGCTGCTTTTTCTAACTGCCTTTATCCATCAAGTACGCACAGGTTTCGAGACGACCATCACCTCTCAAACAGACCTTGCGCAAGTGCATCCGCGCAAAAGCTCAACAACGGCTGAGCGAATGCTCTCTTGGATTGAAGAGAATTATAGCAAGCCGTTCAAGCTGGAGGACCTAGCTCAAGCAGTTCACCTTACTCCGAACCACGTGTCTGCTACCTTCCGGCAATCGATCGGCAGCACGATTACGGAATATTTGACTGCCAGACGCATTCGTCAGGCTTGCTGGCTGCTCAAAACAACCGACATGTCTGTTCAAGACATTGGGGAATCCGTTGGGCTTGGCAATTTCTCATACTTTTGCCAGCTGTTCAAAAAACATGTCGGGTACACGCCTTACACGTTTAAAGGGATGCATCGTTATGAGGATATCGCTTCATTAAGTCAAGAGTAACCCGCTCTTTTAATAAAGAAAGTCCCTTAAAATCAAAACTTCGCTTGGGTTTAATTGGGTGGGGTTTGGTAGGTGGGGTTTGGTTGGTGGAGTTTGGTTCATTGGAATTCGTCCAATGAGATAACAATTCAGGTGCCCAATCTGGGCCGGAAATGTTCAGTATGCTTTTCTACAAGAGCAGCCCAGTGTCTATACCCATCAAAAAAAGCTGTCACCAACGTAGAAAAATCTACTTTTGTGACAGCTTTCTTCTATATATATGGTTTTCACATGTCAAACTCATCCGGCACATAATCAATCCGGGACTGAGCCTTGATCGTCAGCTGCTGGAGCTGGTCTTCATACTTGACCGGACCTTCTTTTACGTAGAACCAAATTTTCCGTGTCGGCTGATCGTCAAACTCCTGAAAGAGAAAAACATTCAGCTCGTGCTTCCATTTAAGCAGCTCCTCGATAGCCGCGTTATTAGGTGTGGCAATCGTGATACGCCAGCCCTCACCATCTGGAAGTACGTCATAGCTAAGTGACTCTGTTCCTGAGTGAATAAATGTACGGCCTCCGACGGCATGTTTAACAATGAGTACTTCTTTCATTACATACCTCCTTGGTTCCGTTATGGGAGATCAATCAGCATGATAAATGCGTCTTCCTCTGCTCCAACAGTTAGGCTGGATTCAGACTCGATGCGAGCCGTATCGCCTTCTCTGAGCTGTTTTCCACTTAGGGTAACTTGTCCTTCGATGACAAACATAAACACGCGACGCCCTTCTTTTTGCTCAAATGATAACGCCTTTCCTTGATCAAGTCGTCCCAAATAAAGCGTCAGGTCTTGGTTGATCATCGCCGCTTGCTCAGATCCCTCTGGTGTTACAACGGGCAACCATGCATTTCGCAATTGATCGGAGGCGTATCGGCGGGTTTCATAAGTTGGCAACAATCCCAGCTCATTAGGCTCAAACCAAAGCTGCAAAAAACGTGTCGACTCTGTTTTGGAAGCATTATATTCTGCATGTACAATCCCCGTCCCCGCACTCATCCGCTGCACTTCTCCCGCTGATGTAATCTCCGAGTTGCCAAGATTATCCGTATGCTGAATTGCTCCTGTAAGCACAATCGTCACGATTTCCATATCACTGTGCGGGTGAGCGCCAAAACCTCTGCCCGGTGCAACAACATCATCGTTACAAACACGCATAACCCCGAAGTCGGTATTCGTCGGATCATAATACTCCCCGAACGAGAAGCTTAATCGGCTTTGAAGCCATCCTAAATTGACTTGGTAACGGTCGTCTGCTGCATAAATCTGAATCATAGGACCCCTCCGTTTCAAACTCCACCGACCTATTATTTACAAGTAAGAAACTCATATACCTTATATTTGAACGTTTATAGCGCTGTAGATTGACCCTTTTTAAAGAGCGAATCTATCGCAAGCTTATGGCTTCCGTTGAATAACAGATAGACAGCCATACCGATCAAAGCAAGATCTAGCTCATATCCAGCCATTTGGCCATTTCCAAGAAAACCGACAGCCAGCTTCACTTTGAACGTTGCAATAAGCAGAATAATTGCCAATATTGCGGACACAATACGTGTACCTAGTCCTAGAATCAAAGCAATCCCACCAACCAATTCGATCGTTGCCACGACATAGGCCATGGATCCAGGAATACCGATACTTTCAAACCAACCTGCAATATTGCCGATTCCTCCTTGGAATTTTGCAACACCATGTGACAAAAAGATAATTCCGAGCAGCACTCTTAATAGCAATGCACCCATTTGTTGATAACTCTTCACTCTATAACTTCCCCTTTCAATGCTAACTTTTTTAAAGTATTTAACTTTATGTACGTATAATATCGTTATATACTTACTTTTGTCAAGCAACTAAATAAGACCACCTTCTAAAAAATAGAAGAATGGTCTTTCATTTGCCCCGCTAAGTTCTCTCCTTCTAGCAGTGCAGTTTCCAGAGGTAAGGCTAACGCTTTATTCGGATTGGAATGACCGATATGTTCTTTCCAAGCTGCACCTAGCACTTTTTGGCGCTGCAAAACGAGCTGAAAGAATGGCGAGCTCTCTGGCTGATCGACATACGTTGGGCTTGGTATACAGCTCACATGAAATAAATGAGTGAGAAGCGTTTCGGCGATTAACCAATGGCCGTCAGCGTGAGGATGAATCCCATCACCAGAGCGATAGTCAGGATCGTTAATTCGCGCCTGTTCTCTAGCTTGCTGCAGCGGATCATAGATATTCACCATCTCATCAGCAATCCCATCCTGCGAAAGTAACCAGCGCGCATAAGCTCTAAGAACATCGTTGTAATGTTCATAGGGAGTCAAATAGCTGTACGCTTTATCATTATTACCATCAGCCAGGAGGGTTTCTCGTCTTATGGCTGATGAATCAAATGGCGGCGGCGTCATGACGATAGCCTTGGCACCGCTTGAGCGGACAAGCCGGATAGCTTCAAGCAACCCATTTTGATAAGCTCGAAATCTTTCTAAGGAAAAAGGTGAATAGATTCCATCGTTCATGCCGTAACCTAACACGACCCAATCGGGTTTACCTATCCGTAGCGCACGTTCGATCCGTTCATGGACACAAGGCCGCGGAAATGGATGATCTTCCTCTGATAAACCCGAAGCTGTCTCACTAGGCACACCAAGGTTAATCAATGTAAACCGCTGATCAGGAAAGCGTTGAAGCAGGCATGTCTCTAAATAGGCAATAAACGTTCCTTCAGCCGTTATACTGTCCCCCAGGAACAGGATTCTCTTTCCTTCCGTCATCAATAATACCCCCACCTAGTATTGTCAATCGAAAAATGGGGCTATTGAACAGGTCACTCCTGACCCATTTCGACAGCCCCATCCCATACCTTATTTCTTAATCGCTGCCGTATCGTACGCTTTTTGGAGAATTTCCAGATATCTGCCGAGCTTCAGGTTGTCGAGACCTTTCACATAAACGTCCCAATCTTTATTCAAATCTTTGTTCCCCGTAATAAACTGGAGCGCGCTTTGCTCGATATAGTTCTTGATGTTGGTTTGAAGAATACTCGCCTCATCTGTCAGCGCCGGATCAATCCATATCGCCCACATCGGGAACAGTTCCTTCGGTTCATGTCCTTGGTACAGCAATGTCGCATTATACAATCTGCGCTCGTAATTGGCGGAATCGTATACATCCGTACCTTGTACGATACTGTCGCGATATTCCTGCGGCTGGTAGAAATGGCCCATACCGCTCCATCCCGCGTTACGAGGCGGCTGTCCGTCAACCGCAGGAATCGTTGCGATTTGTGGTGTAACCCCTTTGCCCAGTGCCACTTCGCCTTCCTTCGGCTTTCTCCAGTCAATGCCTTCCATACCGGATGCCGCATTCGTTTGACCTTCCATGGTGAACATGTAATCGACCATTTTGATTAAGGCAACTTGCGCTTCTTTGCTCGCCTTATTCGTGATGACGAATTTCGCACCTGGAATTAGACCGCCGCCATCATGTGTGGACAGGGAGCCATGAGGTCCTGTAAGTGGCGGAACCGGGTTATAATCAGCTGAGTTTTTATTGCCTTTATCAATATTAACGAAGATGGCTGGATGCATGCCCGCGCCTGCACCAAGAATTTGACCTGACCCATTCTCACCGATTTTCTTAAAAGCTTCCGCATTTTGAGTAAACGCACCTGGATCGATCAAACCTTCATCGTATAAGGATTTAATATAAGTAAGGCCTTCTTTCCATTCCGGCTTATTAGCCACTGTATCCGCTTTCCCATTCACTAGGTTCAAATAATTTCGATCATCATCATAGATGAAGCCGTTCATCAGGAACGGGATGACGCGTACACCGAAATCCTCGGTCGAACCGCTAAGTGGAACTTCATCCGCCTTGCCATTGCCATTCGGGTCATTCTTTTTGAAGGCTTGGAGCACCTTTTTGAAATCCTCCGTCGTTTTCGGCATTTCAAGGTTCAATTTTTTCAGCCAGCTTGTGTTAATCCACATTTTGTTCGGGTAAGAGCAGTGGAAACATTGCGTATAGGAGCCAAGACCATAAATTTTGCCGTCTGGCGCTGTAATAAAGCTTTTGAATGTTGCATCCTTCTCCATTGCCGCTTTGATGTTAGGAGCATATTGGTTAATCAAATCATTAAGTGGCAGCAAAACACCTTGTTTGCCGAATTTCAAAAGATCCGCTTGCGAGAACTGATCGATATAAGCGGTTAACATATACGCTTCGGGATAGTCGCCGCTCGCTAACGAGATTTGGCGCTTTTCTTTGGCACCGTCGTAAGGGATCACATCGAACTTGAACTTCGCATTAAATTTACTTTCCAAATGCTTCGTGAACAGGTTCGTGTTCAAATCAATATCGTTCGCCTGTTGCGCAAAAACGCTGATTTGTACAGATTTACCTGCTTGCGCCGCGCTCGGCGAAGCTGTATCTGTTGAAGGCTTAGACGATGGCGATGGCGATGCCTCTTGTGTACTCGTGCATGCAGCAAGAACCATACTTAACATTATGATGAAAATCAAAGCGCTGACCGATCTTCTTTTCAATGATATCCGCTCCCTTTACTGATTTGAAAAGCTAACTTATAGGTTCATCCTTAGCCTGTAAGTTCCCGTCGATCACCCCTTTCAATTCTTCAAGCGATGGCCTTATCCCTCTTTTCACTATCCTTTAACAGAACCAACTAGCATCCCTTGCACGAAATAGCGCTGTACAAACGGGTAGATAATCAGCACAGGAATCGTCGCAACAACAATCAGCGAATATTTCAGAAGCTCAGCTAGCTGCTGTCTTTCAACCAGCTTCAAAGCATCCGTTGCATTCGAGCTGTTATTCAGAATGATAATGCTGCGCAAAATAAGTTGAAGTGGGAAAAGCTGGGCGGTTTTGAGATAAATAAGCGCATCGAAATAGGCATTCCACTGACCAACCGCATACATGAGGAATAAAACAGCGATAATCGGTTTGGACAACGGAATCACGACGCTCCACATAAATCTGAGATCACTGCAGCCGTCAATCTCACTGGAATCAATGAGCTCATCGGGAATCGAGGTTTGAAAGAACGTTCGGGCAATGATGACTTGCCAGACCCAAATCGCATTGGGAATTAACAAAGCCCATCTCGTATCAATAAGTCCCATCTGCTTCACGACTAAATAAGTAGGAATAAGCCCGCCGGTAAATAACAACGTGAATGTAACTAACATCATAAGGACATTTCGTCCCTTGAATGTTTTACGTGACAGTGGATAAGCAATCATAATCGTAAGCGTTACCGAGATCAGTGTGCCAACCGCTGTATAAAATAAGGAATTCGCATAGCCGGTGATGATTTTCGGATTTTCCATGAGCTGGGCGTATCCTTTAAGAGAAAATTCCACCGGCCATAACCACACTCGCCCTGACGTCACAGCCGCTGGTGAACTGAACGAGGAGCTAAGAATATAAATCAGCGGATATAAAACGATCACTAAGAGCAGACTCAGGATCACGTAGATGCTAATTACAAATAACTTATCACCCGCTGACTCTCGGATCGTTGTTTTCACGGTGTTCATCGCATGGTTCCTCCATTCTCACCAAATACTCGTATTCGAGAGCCGCTTCGCTACTCGATTCACAGCAACGAGCAGAATTAAGTTGATACAGGAATTAAATAAGCCGACCGCCGTCGCAAAACTATAATTCGCATTTAATAGGCCGATTTGATACACATAAGTAGCTATTATTTCTGAATTTATTTTGTTCAGCGGGTTTTGCAGCAAATAAATTTTTTCGAATCCTAATGACATAACACTGCCTACGTTCAAAATAAAGATGATCGTGATTGTCGGCAGAATGCCTGGCAGATCAATATGTCGAATTTTCTGAAACCGCGAAGCTCCGTCCACTTTGGCTGCTTCATAAAGCGAAGGATCGACACCGGCCAGCGCAGCCAGAAAGATAACAGCAGAATAACCAGCAGTCTGCCAAATATCCGACCATACATAGATCGAGCGAAACATCCCCGGTTGCCCGAGAAAATTGATCGAGTCCATTCCCAGATAATTCATAGCTACATTTACAAAACCAAGCCGAGGAGCTAGAAACAGCATGATGATGGAAACCATGACAACGGTGGAAATAAAATAAGGGGCAAACGAAACTAATTGCACGAATCGTTTAAACTTGCCATTACGGATTTCATTGAGCGCCAGTGCTAATAAAATAGGAATTGGGAAGCCGGCAAGAAGTAAATAACCACTGATAAGCAGCGTGTTTTTGATTAAGCTCCAGAAGAGCGGATTCTCAAAAAAGAGCTGAAAATGCTTAAAGCCAACCCAGGGGCTTCCCCAAATCCCTTTGGTCACGTTGTAATCCTTAAAGGCAAGAACCGCATTTAGCATTGGATAATATTTGAAAATAAGAAAAAATAAAGATGGTGGAATCACGATCAGATACAGCTGCCAATGTTTGATAAGACTCTTTTTCACATGCTCCCTCCTACAATCCGATAAAGTGTGATAGCGCTTTCTATATGGCTGATTATAGGTGGCTGCCGAGGCCGTAGTATAGGTACATTTGCGTCAAATTGCGAACATAAAGCCCGAATCACGCAGGCCATTTTCCTAAAAGAACGTCCAATTAACCCGTTGCCACCTCTTCAGGCCAAAAAAGAGACTGTCCCATAGGTCATGGAAAAATGACGGAGGGATAGTCTCTTTTATTGGTTTCTATGAGTGAAACGACACAGTTGGACGAGATTATTGTTGCAACGACTTCATTCCTCGACAGATTGTCGGAACGAGCTTGGCGAAACACCCATCACTCGTTTAAATGCCCGGCGGAAAGAATGGGAACTGTTGTAGCCGACATGCGAAGCAATTTCGTCGACATTGTATTGGTTCCTTTTAAGAAGACTCGCCGCATGATCCATTCGCACTTTCTCCAGATGGTCGGATAAATTCGTCCCCGTCACCTCTTTATACAGCTGGGAGATGTATTTCTCTGGCCGCTCTACATGCTCCGCAATTCGGTATAAGTTAAGATCTGGATCTGCATACCTGGCCGCGATAAATTCATTAATTTGTTTCACCGTTCGAGAGTGAGCATCGTTCTTTTTATTCGTGATAAGGCCGCACATCTCTGCAATAATCTCATTTATTTCTTGGGAAATAAGTTCAATGGATTCGCTGGTCACAATAGCAATAATACGATTTTTGATTTTCTCGAACAAAGGGGATTCCATAATCGCCTTCTGGTCTAGCAGCTTGAGCAGCGTTCCTTTCAATTCCCCGATGAACTGGTGCTTCATTTCCATGGAAAGCTCGCGATTGTCCGTATTCTGCTCGATCATCGACTTGACGATACGCCCTGCTTCCTCGTCATCGCCTGCCCTGATTGTACTAATCAATCGCAGTTCCAAATCGATGGGATAATAGTACGTATTGCTCTCAATTCGTGTATCGCCCAACCATACGATTCCTTTTTTGTTCATATAAATAGCGTTTTCCAATGCCTGCCTTGCTTGCTCGTAGGATCGGCTAACTTCCATCACGGAGGTAAAGGGGTCGCTTAGCCCTGCCGTTATCGTAATGCGGTATTCACCAAAGGCAAGATTGACTAGCCTGTTCACAAGCTGCTCAACATCATCCTTACTGACTTCCTCCCCAGCTTCTTGATCTCTGGATGTCAAGAGGAGAACCAATCGATCCGAACCCAAATCGGTCATATGGACCAGCACGCGACCTTCATCTTCCATCAAAATTTGCTTCAGGATCAGTCTGGCAGCGCTCAATTCGTTAAGAATTTCAACGCTTTCCATATCTGAGTATCCATTGATTTGCAGAATACCTGTGTATCCAGAGTTGAAGCTGACACCGGTATCCGCCTGAGCAGCCGCAGACATGATTTCTTCCCTGGTTTGAAACTCGCCTGCAATTAGCCGCTTATAGAAAGCATCCCTAATCAATGGAAGCTGCCGTTTGAGCTCAGACTCTAAGTGTTTGCTGTTCATCAAAATATTCGATATGTTACCCTGTATAAAATCATATTCATTGCGCGCTTGCGCCTCTTCCTTGCCAAAATGCTCTTTCATTACCTGAAGCAGCCTTGTAATTGGAAGCGTGTTGCGGTACGAAAGCAAGTAGCCTACAAGAAGACCAATCAGCAGGGCAGCACCTGTTACCGACCAGGTGATGTATTTGATTTTATTCGCATTTGCCATTAAAACATGTCTTGGAATCCCCGTACTGTAAACCCAGCCCGTTGTTTTGGAACGAATTTTGATCACGAGATCGTCCTTATAGAATTGGCTGACAGACCCTTTATCAAACTGTGGATCTGCAGAGAGCTGCTCAATCTCAGGCTGGGTAATTCCCTGCAGGCTAATGGTATGTCCTTGCGCGTCGCTAATGTACATCCAACTGCCGGTTTCATTTCGCAAACCCGATAACACGCTGTTAATCGTTTTATCATCTATAATCGTAACCACTGTAGCTGGAGAAGAGTCACTAAAGCTATCTAATGGAAGCGATTGCATAAATGTAATGACGGAAGTCTGTGTTCCACCAGTAACGTAAGGACTCAGCGGCATGATTTCATTGCTATGCGTTTTTTCTAAAATGGTTTTTTTCCATTCATCTAATGAAAGATTGTTGTAATGCGAAGTCTGATAAAAATGCTCCGGTCGAAAATAGGCGTTCCCAGGCGTCACAAGCACGTTAACCTTGGTGAAGTAAATAAAAAAGTGCTTCAAAAAGTCATTGGTCTGACTATACGCCATAATATCCCTTGATATTTTCCAAATGCCATACACATTGGTTTTCTGATCCACTACGCTTTCATTCAAGAGCACGCTTAAATCTTGATTCAAAGCCAGCTGCCTAGTGAAGCTTTCCACCTCAGCCATTCTGCGCTCCAGAATTTCTTGGCTCTTCTGCAGCTGCGTCACATTGTTATCAATCGAAATGGATTGCGTGACAGCAATTGAGGTGCGGTAAGACATGTACCCCGCAATGCTAGGAATGATTAAAATAAGGATGTACGAAAAAAGAAACTTCCTAAACACGCCTGAGAACTTGGGCACTAGTAATTCCCCTTTCTGAGATAGCGCTTACCCTCTATTCATTATATAAAATTAGGGCATTATCGCATAGGGTACAATAGTCTTACAACCATACAAATTTCCTTTTCAAGCAAAAATATCAGGTTTTCTCGCCGAAATAAAAAACTCACTTCAACTGAAGTGAGCGAGCACTTATCCCGGCTATCGACCAATCAATCTAAAGGCAACGTAACCTCAAACCGCGTCCCGTAGCCTTTTCGAGAGGTTGCTGTAATTGTTCCTTTGTGATTTTCAATAATACGATAACAAATCGATAAGCCAAGTCCCAATCCATTCTCTTTGGTTGTAAAGAAGGGGTTCAGAATTTGATCCAATTCTTCCTTCGTCATGCCGATGCCATTATCTTCAATACTGATTTTGAAGCTTTGATGGTCATGTGCCAATTCGGCGCACAGCTGAATGGTTCCATTCTTCCCAATCGATTCGATCGCATTCTGAAGAAGGTTAATAAGGACCTGTTTGATTTGAGTAGGGTCAATCATCGCAACCATTAGGGCGTTATCCATTGTCGCCGTAATCGATGTGTTTTTTAGAATAGCCTGACTATCCATGAATCGCACCGTATCCTTTAGAAATTCCTGCATGTTCACGGCTTTTCGTTCTGGTGTGCTTGGCTTGGCCATAACGACAAAATCGGATACAAGCTGCTTCATACTTTGAAGCTCAGTTTCGATTAGATGAACGTAACTCCATAATTTGGTAGGATCATTAGACTGTTTACTTAACTGAAAAAAACCAATGATAGCTGTAAGAGGATTCCTGATTTCATGTGCTAAACCCGCTGCCAGTTTGCCAATGGCCGAAAACTTCTCCGAATTAATCCACTGACGCTCCAAGATCACACGATCTGTTATATCACGAAATTGAGCGAAAGCGCCCAGTAGTTCACCGTGTTCATTCAAGATGGGAAGCACATCAAAGAGGCACACATTTTCTTGATCCAAAGAATAACGAAAAGTAAGCTCGATATTCTCGCTTTGCTTGCGATATTTCAGCGCTTGATAAAAATAGCTGCCAAAATGTTCAAAAGGAAATACCGGTGTGCCTGTCACACTCTTCCGATTTCTTCCCGTAATTTTTTCCGCATACGCATTGAACTCTGTGATGATCCCTCGTTCGTCCGTCATAATGATCCCATTGCGCATATTGTTCACCACAAGCTGCTGAATCAGGCTCTGATTATGATTCGTGAGGCGCAGAGACAACTCACGCTCAATAGAATCCACCATATTAGCAAGCAGGGCTAGATACGTAGGGTGATGATGCTCTACTGAGGTCATGATTGAAATGGCACCTGATAAGTTGTGGAAGTTGGAGAAATGGAAGGGAACGCAATAACAAGCACTCTCCTCCAGCATCTTATGATAATGCTCTTTACCGATAATCTGAATGGGTTTCTGTTCAAGAAGAGCAAGCGCTACCACATTCGTCCCCATAAATTCTTCATCACACTTGATGCCTTCTTGGATGCCAAGCCTATTGATTGTCGACTTCATCGTCTCATCGCCATAATTATCTATTATATAACCTGTATCATTCGTTACGACTATGAGATGAGGTGTCCCTGACAAGAAGGCTAATAATTTTTCTGCAAAATAATTAGTTACCACTAGAATCTTCCGATACTTATGCTTCTCTTCTTGAAGCTGTTTGGCCGTCAGTTTAAAACCTGGTACAGGTATTTTGGTGGGGTCCAAACCTTGCTGCGAGCACCTTTGGCGGGATTCTTCAATCCATAGTTCCATATGATTCTCCTCATTTTTGCTCATCTTTCGGTACGACATTGACTCAGATCTTGATTTCAATCCTATTTTAGTAAATTATACCATAGTACACTATCTAATAAATATAAAACCAATGTACTATATTAGGCACATTCTCACTCCATTTCGCTGCCTCTAATGATCACAAAGGCACAAAAAAGAGGGATTGTCCTCTTGGCCGTGTAGACCATAAGAGACAACCCCTATTTTTTAGATACCGAAGATTAACGATCTAGTGCCGCGGAATACACGCTAAATGCCATTATCTAGGCCATCTAAGTTGGACCGGCAGCAGGTTTGGAAAATCCGCATGGGGCTCCATCTGATACCAGTAAGCAACCGAAGAGACATCATCGGATCTCTCAAATAATTGCGAATGATCATGACCAATTTGCTGAATCGTTACTTTCAGATCACTCTCAAATCGGATGGGATCGGGCAAATGCCAGCGATACATCCCATGCATAGGCACCTGGTGACCAGACCATGGATCAATGTTAGTTGTATCTTTGTAGTACGTATATCCTAAATAAGGCGTTGAATAGGACTCTGGTTCGCCCATTTTCAAATTGGAGAAACACCACGCGCCCCCGACATAATCCTCGGTCCCTGTTCCGCAAATGGTCGGCCACTCGTCATCGCCATCCATATAGAACTTTATCTCGCCTTCTCCCCACCAATTCCTTTCAAGCGCTGCCCATGCCAAGTATGTACCCACATATTGACCAGAACCTTTGACATTGTCCAATATCGTGTAATCCTTACCAATCTCGGTGAGGCGCTCTCTGCGCCATTGAGCATGGAAATAAGCCGCATTCTCGGGCAGCTCATCAACAAGCGTATAGTTAAATGTATAGAAGAATCCGCCAATATCATAGGCGTGTTGGTTTTCAATTGTTATTTTCGCTGAGGTCCGGAAAGGCATGGCGAAATAGCAGTTCATCCCGCCGGTCGGGTTCACGGAAATCGGCAGCGAATTGACGTTAGTTCGTCTGGCGAAGCCATTGCAGAAGAAATCGCCAAGCGGAACTTCAACGGATGGCGTTTCTTCGTCATCCCAATACATTCTAAGCACCAGGTCACGAAGTACGAACTGTGCATTATGCCCTTTGGCACCTGTTTTATCAGTAACCGTGATCCAAAAGTGCTGAAGCACGCCAGCGCCGCCCTGGATATGGGCAAGCGTAGCCGTTTCACCTTGTTTTAAATCAATGCAAGGACGCCCTTTTCTGGCGATTCCTAAGTTGCTCGCTGCCTTGCCTCCCTGCCCTTTCTCCCCCGCCATATTTTCCGCCGTAATGGAACGTGTCCGCCCGTTTGTCACGAGAGGAGCCGTAGATAAGCCATTTCCCAAACCATGCAGTTGCAGCATGTCCATCACCTCTTGTATCATATATTGTTGTAGATACTACCATTATAAAGCGTTTTATCCTCATTTATTTAGCATAGATTGCCGATTTACTTACCATATATTGCTGAGGTGTTATGATGGAATTGGATCAAATTTCACCTTATATCCGTGTCGCGATGGATAGTGTTATCGAGACTCCATGGACCATTGAGGAACGTATGATTTGGGATTATGAGCTTCTGTTTCTGATGGAAGGGCATTTGGAAGTAAGGGTGGAAGAGCAAATTTACGAAGGCTGTCCAGGGGATGTATTCTTGTTTAAACCGGGCCAACGACACGCGATAAAGTCAAAAGGGACACAAACGATTCGGCAGCCTCATGTTCATTTCGACCTTAACGTTCTGCCGGATAGCCAAGAGGTTACCGTTTCATTTAAGACCATCGATCAGATGACCGAGAAAGAAAAAGGATGGTTTCGGGAGGACTTGCTCTCCACACCTCCTTATTTCATCCCGAATCATTTTCGTCCTCGGGATACCGCCCACTTGGAACGGGTGCTGTTCGATCTCATTCTTGAGCATGAAACCAAACCTCCCTATTATGCGTTCCGTGTCAAAGGCGCTATGCTTGATCTGCTTGCTATTCTCTTACGGGAGCAATATTATGGCGGCAAAACAAACAAAGTGGGCCAGGTCGAATTTTTATCCGAAATTCGCACCTATATTGACCGACATGTCAATCAGAACGTGACACTCGAGGAGTTATCGGAGAAGTTTCATGTGAGTAAATTTCATCTTATTCATCTATTCAAAACGATGTTTCAAATGACTCCCATCCAGTACCATCAACATATCCGCATGGAACGAGCCAAGAATAGAATTCAATTTTCTAACACACCCTTGAGTCAGATCGCTGAACAGCTGGGGTTTGCTAATATCCATACGTTCAGTCGAGCGTTTAAAACCGTTATGGGCAAAAGCCCCTCGCACTTTCGGGTAAACCGATAGAGGGGCCACTTACCGCGTGGCTCCGTCTATTTTTTAATCCAATATAGCTAGTGTTGTATCAATAATACCCACTAGTTTATCTTTATCATCTGTCGTTTTAACCAACACGCATAATCCAATGAAGGCATTGTTTAAAAACTGCGAAGTCTTAAGTACATCAAGATGACTTCCAATCTCTCCCGTTTCCTTGCCACGCAACACTAGTTCGTATAGAGTATCCTCTGTTCTAATAAAACTTTGATTCACTTTGTCAGCGGCCTCGGCATCACAAATAGCCAACTCAACAGCTGTATTCACTATTAAGCACCCTTTAGGTCGATCATTCTCTGCCATGATGGCGAATTCAAACATTCGTCTGATTGCTTGCTTAATCGGAGTAGGATCATCCACTTTTTTATGAACAGAACTTTCCAACAATTCCCCGTATTTCTCTACGGCTTTCATATATAAGCTATGTTTGTCTCCGAATGTATCGTATATACTTCTTCGATGTATCCCCATATGTGTCACTAAATCTTGCATGGAAGTTTTCTCATAGCCCTGCTCCCAAAATAGATGCATGGCCTTTCGCAGCACGGTACTTACATCAAACTCTTTGTTTCTAGCCATATTCAGCCTCCTCTTTTACAATGTCTAGTATAGCATGATCTTGCAGACTCCCGCATGGATCTGGACGACAAAAAGTCCCCACAAAGTGAGGACTTCCATCATAAATTGACATGAAATTATGACTTTTCAATAATTACTTTAGTAATATTTAGCATAAATCCAACATTTTTGTTTGATTTAAGACAGAAATTTACAAGAATTCTTGTTAGACTTGACTTATTATATCAAAAGGCGAGGATAATATGGTTCAAGTCATCTGGTTGCTCATATTAATTCTGTTTCTAATCGTAGCTTCAACGCGTAAAAGTTAAACGACGAAACCTTCTATCTCTAGCCATAAATCTGCAGATCATGAATGGACCAGAAATTCCCTGCCCTCATTGTCTGGATGATCTTGATAAATCTTGCATACGTTGGACGAAAGTCAATGTCTAATATGCTTGAGCCGCTACCGGTCGCTACCGGTTGAGACCACATGCTTCCATCCGTAGATACATATACCTCATATTTCCGAGGATAATCATTCGGGGAACCCTCGCTCCAAAGCCGTATTCGGTTGATTGTGGTTGGCGTTTTCATATCCACTTGATAGAATTGCCCGGGAGCTTGAGCCACACCTGTGTCCCAACGGCTATAGATGTTACTATCGATCGCCCCTTGAGGTTTACCAGAACTGCTGGTAACCTCCCAGTCCGATCGATCCAGTGCCACACTATCTGTTGCGACTGCGGCCGCTGGTTGTGAAACTTCGTTTGTACCTGAAAGTCTAATCTGATACAAGTATTGGTTCCCTATCTCTGTACTTGTATCTACATACTCGGTACCTTCTACTTGCTCAGCAATCACTTCGTATTTGTCCTCACCCACGCCTGATTTGCGCAAAACATCGTAACTTTGTGCTACTTCAGACTCGTTCCAGCTGAGCTCAATCGCATGCTGTTGCGCTGGCTTAGCTTGTATCCACGAAGGTGCAACTGGCTTCACCCCATCTGCTCGCGATAGGATATACTGCACAGCCTCGCCTGGGCCTAATGTTTCCTTAAAAGATAACTCCGGAGCAGCTTCCAAGCCGCTCAGATAGGATCGAGCGGACTCATAGGTATCACCTGCTCCGAACCTTTCTCCTTCGTATATTGCAGACTCCGGCATCGTGACTTTGACCTGTATCGTTTGCGGACTCGATTCAAAATTCACAAAGTTGAGTAAAATCTTATCCGATTTCCCTCCTGATCCAGGAAGTGCGGGTAATGTCGATGTATCAACACCTCGGAAATAAACCAGCTTATTCGATAATTCCGGCTTATTCGTTACTTCGTAAACCAGCGGCTTGCCATGCGTCGCATACGCTAGATTTAAGCGCCGCATCACCCCGACTCGCGTATCATTTTCCAACGAATTCTTATGAATCTGCATCTGTGCGGGATTCTGTGTATTCAAATCAATGCCCGGTTCAAACAAGGCATATTCCGGGTAAAATGCCGCATGCTGCATGAACATATCCGCATATCCGATATGAGCCCTCATAATGCGATCAAAGACGGCTGCATGGGGCTCCGCCGCGCCATATTCAGTCGGATCTTTATGGCTATCCGATGTGCCATACTCCGTATTCAGCATCAGCTTCTGTAAACCGTTCT
This sequence comes from Paenibacillus sp. J22R160, assembly GCF_059692135.1. Lineage (NCBI taxonomy): Bacteria > Bacillati > Bacillota > Bacilli > Caryophanales > Paenibacillaceae > Paenibacillus > Paenibacillus sp. J22R160. The sequence goes on from NZ_JCAUAU010000001.1 coordinate 215,631, forward strand.
CAGCCCCTCCGAAGGTTCGCATGTTCTCCAGAAAGCTTCCATCCTTATTGTTTACATAAGAGGTCCCATAGGAATGTCCATTCGTTAAATCCGTCATCTCTTCAAGCTCCATACGCTGGTTCGGATCGCCTTCCCAGCCGTCAGGATCTCCGCAGCTGAACATGCCTGATGAGGTTTGATTCCGACAGGTCCTCATGCTGTATTCCGGCGCATAGGCCCAGCCTGGAGCGACCGTTTTTACATGAGGTGCGATCTCAGGCAGGTTGGTTTTGAGCCATTTGGCTATGGCTAAATTCACACTTTTGGATCGATTAAATAAGCCTGGTTCATTATCTATCTCATAATATTGGAACATGGAGCCATACTGCTTCACATAGTCCGTTAACTTATTTTCGGCATCTGCTGGCAGAGTGCCATCGTCTTTAAGCCTAATGTTGCCTGTATGCAAATGAAGAGCTACCGCTTGCGTATTGTAGTCACGCAGAGTTTCGTAATACGACTTAATTGCAGAACATCCCTCTTTGACATCCGTCGCACAATCCACTCTCATCACGTTGCCGCTATAGGCAATTCCCAGCCACTTCAAGACATAGGGTAGGTGCTTAACTGCTCCTTGGTCATAATAAAAGGACAAATTACTGACTTTGGTGCCGGATTCCACATATCGCCCGTGAATGGGTTCCTGGGCAGGTGCAACAAGTGCATCAAGGGAGAGATAGTCCCATTTCCACCAAAGAAATTTATTCTCATCTGCCCTGCAAGACAAGCAACCTTCGGCCGACAGCTTCAGTACGTTATTCCCCAGCTGCAGCTGCTCCTTAGGAATATATAGCTCATATAATTTCTTATACTCATAAGTACTAGACGTTCCTCCGACACCGGCGATCTGGATGATGCCCGAAAGCATGCTATTGGAGAACACCGCCATCTGAGGAACCGACTTATGCGCATCTAGAATTTTCACTCTGAAATGAACCCCATATTCGGGTATTTCAGCTAAGGTATAGTTGACAGACAAGGTAGGATTCAACGATTTATTAAGACCTTGCGGCATCGAGCTCCAAGTCTCCGGCTGCTCTTCGTCAGAAGATACGGTATAACTAATCGGAGCTGCGCTTTCTTTTCCAAATTCCAAATCAGAATCATCGGGTTTGCCTAACGTCCAGATCTGATTGCCAATCTGATTGGATTCTGTCATCACCTTTACCAACTCTGTTCTTGCAGATGCACCGTAATTCGTCGAAGCCGAGATCAGGATCAGTAAGATCAACAAGGCCGATGGCACAATCACATATCTCATCATGTTAGATACCTCTCAAACCTCTAAGGTAGTAATAGAACACTTGCTGGTATTATTTCTTTCGTTTGGGAAGGACTCTTCCACATGAGTTTAGCAGCGGCACCATTCTGATTATCATAATATTCCACTTTCAAATCAACGGGCACGCCAGCAGTAAGGCCAATAGATCCCGTTCGTTCCACCCAACTTTGATTATACCAACTATCAATAACCAACTTGCCGTTCACCCAAACTCGGATACCATCATCGCTTAAGGTCGATATTTGATATTTTTCCGTATAGGCTGGCAGCAGCTTACCTGTCCATCTCACTGAGAACGTATCAGCTTGCATAGAGGATATAGGAGCCGAAGTCGACCAATTGAAATCAATCTTGGCATCCACCTTTGTTTCTTTTAGCTCGGTCAAATCCTTATTATCATAATATTCCGCTCGCAATCCATTTTTCTTATCCGGCAGCGAAATGGGCTGTATCTGCGGCTGTTTAACTGGCAGAAAGGATTCTCTGCTCAGTATTTTCGAATGCGAGTAGAACGATTTAATCTCTTCTTTATTATTATTTTCACTCAGCATCTTGCCCCATGTCATGAAATAAGCCCATCGGGGTTGGTCTTTCAAGACCGCAGCACTTGGCAGTTCGCCATTCTCCCCTATCGCCACAGGCTTGCCGCCTGCTAATTGAACAATATTCTTATAATAATCTGGATTGTAATCATTATCATAGATATCTACTGCGAGAACATCCACCTTACTCGCACCTGGATATGTCGCTGTGTAAGGGTCTGCATTCGCATTCGGCGCATTAGGACTCCAAACCCAAAGCAAATTATTCAGCTTGTGTACATGAACGAAACGATCGTACATAATATTCCAGAGCGCTGAGAAGTTGTTCTTCTTGCCCCACCAGAACCAGTCCCCATTCATTTCATGATAGGGCCGCCACAAGACAGGAACTCCCGCATCCTTCAGTTTCCCCAAGTAAACCGCCGTTTTATCCAAATCTGCAATCAATTTCGCATACTGGGGAGTGCCAGGAGTCACGTATTTATCAAATTCCGCTTGGCTCATTTTCTTCTCCACATTCGACCAGCATAAGCAGGTTCCAGGAATACTTTGATGATAGGAGATGGTGACAAGGCCGCCAGCCTGATTCCAAGCGATCGCGCTATTGACTACCTTCTGCCTTTGTTGCGCCAATTGGCTTTCGTTTTGAGCCAAAATGGCACCGAATTCATAGCCATGAAGGCCAGGAAATTTACCTGTCCAGCCTTTCACTTGATTCGTCCATTCATCTGGACTTTCCAGGTAATCATGCTGCCCGCTAATCGTGCTAACACCCGAAACGGCATTTAATTTCTGCAGTACCACCTTTGCTTCAATCGTCGCTTGCGAGTTGACTGGAACCGTAGTCGCAGATGCTGTAACTTGCGGTTGAAACAAGAAATTCGGAGCTACTAAAGAGAGTAAGAACAATAAGGAAACCACTTTCTTACGTACACCTGCCTCTCCTAAAATTGGAATCACCATCTTCTTTGTGAGTTAAAAGCTGTTAGAGCACAAAATGGTTATATTTGTTATTTTTAGCTATGCCTTCAAACAAGGAATCGCCTTCCATTCCCAAAAATCGAATAGAAGGCGGTTCTTTGTTTCAAAACAAAACTTAAATAAATTGATGAAGAGGGATGTCCTTCCAGTCCATACAAATACGAACGATATCCTCTTCGACTAAATCGGATCCGCTTTGTACCTCGATAAATTCAACATCCGTGATTGCCCGTACGCTGTGTCTAGTCCCTTCCGGAATTCGCACAACATCACCCGGTTTCACCTGATAGAGCTTATCGTTAATGATAATATCCGCTACGCCGCTCACGATTGTCCACACTTCACTTCGTTTATAATGCAGCTGATAGCTTATATTTTTACCGGCATGTACGAGAATACGTTTGGTGAGCACTTCATTATCTTCGGCATATTTGACATAATCGATTACACGATAGCGTCCCCATCTGCGCTCTTCGTACATCGGGCGATGCTCGATTTTATTCATGACTTCCTTGATGCGAGGGCTCTCCGACTTGTTCGTCACTAGAATGCCATCCGGGCTCACGGCAATGACAGCATCATGGATGCCGATTACGGTGACAGGAATGTCCAGCTCGTTAATTAAATGGGTGTTCTCGCAATCAGTCGTTACGATGCCCGTTCCGATTTGGGAACGTCCCATTTCCTCCGTCAAGGTATTCCAAGTTCCCAAATCCTTCCAGAAGCCATCATAAGGAACAACGACACAACTTGCTTCTTTCTCAACAACTTCATAGTCAAAGCTGATTTTCGTTAACTTATGATAATTTCTGACCATTTCCTCGTATTGAATCGGAATCCCTTTATCCATCATGACCTCAATGAGATAGCCAAGTCGGAAAGCAAAGACACCACAATTCCAAAGCGCTTTTTGATCAATCAAAATGGCTGCTTGTTCACGGCTGGGCTTTTCGAAAAAATATTGAACAGCTACTGCTTCTGTCCCTTCTCGGCGTTCATCCGATGGAACAATGTACCCATATTTCTCCGACGGAACTGTTGGAACAACACCCATTAGCGCTAAATTCGCGTCTGTTTCGTGTAGAACATCCTCTAATTGTTTAATTTTCTGGAAAAAGGCCTCATCGACATACGGGTCTACCGGTAACACCGTAATCACGGTATTAAGGGGTAAGCTTTCCACATCATACATATAGGCAGCAGCTAGCGCGATGGCAGGGAAGGTATCTCTGCGCTCAGGCTCAATAATAAGAGGAGCGTCTCCGCCAAGCTGGCTAACAATCATTTCGACCTGCGAGCGGTTCGTCGCTAAGTACGCATCATCGCCAAGGCCTGTATTCTGCAGTTGTCTCCATACACGTTGAACCATGGATTCATCTTTGCCTTTCTCGTCCTCAAGTACCTTTAAGAATTGCTTGGATCTAGAATCATTGGACAATGGCCAAAGTCGTTTACCGGAACCGCCTGAAAGAAGAACCAATTTCATGAAAACCACGCTCCATTTGATTTATTTGCGATACAAGCTAATTATCTAACCAGTGCTTTAGGCCTGGATACACCGAGCAAATCAGGTCGCCCAACGGAATAATATTTGAGTCCAGTTCCTTGAATTTGTTCTTGGCTGTACACATTGCGGCCGTCAATGAGAATAGGCTGTTCCATGATAAAAATAAGCTGTGACAAGGAGAGTGTTTTGAATTCTTCCCAATCCGTTAGCAAACAAATGGCATCAGCTTGGACTGCGGCCTCCATGGCATTCTCACACCACTGAATCGCGGGATGATCGATACGCTCTCTGAATTTATCCATCGCAATCGGATCGTACAGCTTCAAAGTTGCTCCTGCACGGATCAGTGTTTCAACAATTTCAATCGATGGGGCATAGCGAATATCGTCGGTATTGGGCTTGAAGGATAACCCCCAGATGCCCACAACTTTGCCGCTAAGCAGTCCAAGAGAGGCTTCCAGCTTAGAAATCACCTTGTAGCGCTGTGATTTATTCACTTCTACTACGGATTTGAGCAATTGAAACTCATAATCGACATTGCCTGCAATTTGAATCAAAGCGTCTGTATCCTTCGGAAAGCAAGAGCCTCCGTAGCCGATACCGGCACTCAGGAAGGATGAACCAATTCGCTTATCTTTCCCCATCCCTTTGGCAACCTCCGTGACATCAGCTCCGACCTTCTCGCAAATATTGGAGATTTCATTGATGAATGAAATTTTAGTCGCTAGAAAAGCATTCGAAGCGTACTTGATCATCTCGGCACTTCGGATGCTTGTGATGAAGATTTGATCCGTAAAGGCACGGTGCAAATTCGTTAGCGGCTCAGCTAAACTCGGATTTTCCAATCCAAGCACAATGCGATCCGGATGAAGAGTATCATCGATGGCTGAACCTTCGCGTAGAAACTCTGGAATGGATACGACATCAAAAGGCTGCTGCGTATTCATCGCAATAATCATTTGAATATGCTCATTCGTTCCAACGGGAACTGTGCTTTTCGTTGCAATGATTTTATACCCGTTCATCGCCTTTCCAATTTCCATAGCTGCTTGCTCAATATAGGACAAGTTAGCCTCGCCATTAGGCAATGAAGGTGTGCCTACGGCAATGATAATGAGCTCAGATTGGTTGATGGCATCACCCAAATCCGTTGTAAAAGCTAACCGGCCAGCATGTATATTCTTCTCCATGAGCTCTTCAATGCCAGGCTCATAGATGGGTGAAATCAAATTTTGCAGCTTTTCGATTTTCTGTTCATCCTGATCCACACAGATAACATTATTACCCACCTCAGCGAAGCACACCCCGGAAACTAATCCCACATAGCCTGTTCCAATTACTGCAATATCCATACGATTAATTCCCCTCTCTGAATTGTTGATAAGCTTTAGCCATGTAGATTTTTAATTTCTCCATAAATGTTTTCTCATCAAATTTCTGTGCGTGCCCAATAATTCGGCTCACGTCCCAGGCATGGTTTTCCACTTCCTCGATAGCCATCAGCAAATCCTCTACCTCTTGCCGTTTGAAAAAAACACCATTTACTTGAGGCACAATCGTATCTAGCGCGCCACCAGCCTGATAGGCAACAACGGGTCTTCCAGCCGCATTAGCTTCCAGCGGAGTTATACCGAAATCCTCCTCGCCTGGAAAGATTAATGCTCGACACTCTGCCATCATTTTAGTTACTGAACCGTCATCCAATCTTCCCAGAAAACGGATATTCCCTTTGGCCATTGCCTTAAGTCTCATCAGATCTGGCCCTTCCCCAACGATATGCAAAGGCAGCCCATTTCGATTAAAAGCTTCTACAGCCAAATCAATACGTTTATAGGACACAAGTCTCGATACAATCAAATAATAATTATCAATGTTCGTTGAGCTGTGAAAGCGAGTTGTATTAATCGGTGGAAAAATAACATCGGAATCGCGGTGATAATAATTTCGGATGCGATTCTTGACGACCGAGGAATTCGCAATAAACTGATTCACATTCGCTGACGTTTTTTGATCCCATTGCTTGAGCTGATCGATATAAATTTTCAAAAGACGTTTCATCACACTGGATTTCGTTTGCCGCTCCATATAGGTGTCATAATCCCATGCGAAACGCATTGGGGTATGGCAGTAACAGAGATGGAAGGTGTTCTTCGGCACCTGAATGCTCTTCATGAACGCACTGCTTGAGCTGAGCACAATATCAAATTCTCGAAAGTCAAAATCCTTAATCGCAAATGGATAGAGAGGAAGCATTTCTTTAAAATGACTCTTTCCTCCAGGCATTTTTTGTAACCAAGAGGCTCGTATATCCGCATCCCTCAGTTCATCGAGCAGACGATTGTTGCTAAACATGGTCGTATAAATGGGAGCACTCGGGTACATCTGGTGAAAGACTTCAACAACTCTTTCGGCTCCGCCCATTTGAACCAAATAATCATGCGCAATTGCTATTTTCATTTGATCCATCCTTTACTCTCTAAGCGGTCATCACGAATTAGCGATGAAACCTGCATAATAATGAGTGATTTGGGTAACGGTTCGTTCGATAACAAAGTGTTGCTCCACACGCTTGATGCCATTCTCACTCATTCGGCGTCGCTCCTCAGGATGCTCTAGCAGATACCGAATTGAATCCGCAAGTACGGCTGGTTTCCCTGGCGTAATGAGAAGCCCTGTTTCACCATGTACGACAGTTTCAGTAGGACCGCCTTCGTTAGAAGCAATAACCGGCAAACCGGCTGCCATACCCTCAACAATAACTTGACCGAAAGGTTCAGGAGTGATGGAAGTATGCACCAAAAGGTCTGCTTTCTGCATTAAACCCTGAATATCTTCAACATGACCTAGTAAGGTGACATTGTTCAGTTGATTATCGGCAATTTGCTGCAGCAGCTGCTTCTTATAGGCATCTTCGCCAAATAGGGCATCCCCGGCTAACCAGAAATGAACCTGATCATCCGGCAGAAAAGATTTAGCCGCTTCAAGTAGAATATGCTGGCCCTTCCACTCCGCCAACCGGCCAACAAGTAAGACTACGTAAGGCTTTCGCCATGCTTTCTCGACGATCGATAGGCCTTTGGTTTTGGAATTCGCGAACGCCGAGTACACGACTAATGTTTTCTTGGACTTCGGCAAGTTCAACGCATTTAACGTAGAATTTGAGTTAGCTATAACACCGTTAGGCAGCAATCGGGACATCAAGCGAATCGCTTGGGCAACGATTGGTTTCAAATACGGAACACCAATATGATCCCGGATATGCCAGATGAGTGGAATTCCTGCCCATTTGGCAGCTACAGCTCCATAAAATGCTGATTTCAATGAATTCGTATGTACACAGGCAACTTTCTCAGCCTTCAGTAATTTGGCTACCCTTTTCCCATAGCTCAGAAGTTCAAAGGCAGCCGTTACCGCTTGAAAATTCACGGCATTTCGATTGCGATTACGCACCTTATCACTTAAAGGTAAAACGCGAACATCAATCCCTTTAGCTCTTAAACGATCAACAAGCGCTCCCTCTTCAGCCACAATGACTAACGGATCAATCTCATTGCCGAAATTCGTAATAAGATTATAAAGTGCGACTTCTCCCCCACTCCATCTAGCGGTATGATCCAGATAAGCTACTCTCATCTTGTTCACGTCCTCCTCTCTTCCTGGCTGCAATCGATTGATTCCTAACATAAGCATGATTATCAAGATCAATAACGGAATTAAATACATCATTTACCTGCTCGGAAGCTCTCTTCCACGTATAATGCTCCAGCACATGATCCCTACACTGCTCACTTGTAGGCCACAACTCAGGGTGCTTCAATATACGAGTCAATCCTGAGGCTATGTCGCTACTGCTAGTTCCTGCGAACAGCATATCAGGCCGGTATTTCTCAAGAATTTCACGATTCCCTCCAATCGGAGTTGCCATGACTGGAACTCCGGCTGCCATTGCTTCTACGGTTATTAATCCGAAGCCCTCTAGAGCTTGTGAAGGTACAACGAACAGATCGGCTGCTTGATAGTAATCAGCAAGCTCACTGTCGGGGATGTAACCCAGCATCCTAACACTAGACTGGAGCCCATATTCAGCAATTCTGCTTTCCAGTTCAGCTTGCAGCGGACCTCTGCCGCCTATTAACAGCACAGCATCTGGCTTTGTACGGACAACATCTTTCCAAGCCTCTAGCAATTGAAGCAAACCCATTCGATTGACCAGCCTTCTCAAAGTCAACACGACGGTTTTCTCTTCAGGCAGCTGCAGCTTCTTTCTTATGGATGAACGATTCGCAGCCGGCTTGAACCGAGCCACGTCCGCCCCGCCAGGTATGATGTGTATCTTGGCAAGCGGGATGCCATACTGGCGATGAAGAATATCGCGAAAGGTTTCACTTAACACGATGAAGGCATCCGCCAGCTGGTAAGCTTTCATTTCCCAGCTTCTAGCGATCATTGTTTTAAAGCGATGCTTTAAACCCTTGCCTTCAAGTCTTATTTCCTCACTCCATGGACCGTGAAATGTCATAACAACTGGGATATTTCGTGCTTTCGCCTCCATAGCCACACCCAAGCTGTAAGGAGCAAAGTGAGAATAAACGATATCAACATGCTGCCCATTCATCATCTCTGCGGCTTGGTCGCGAAAGGCATCACGCCGTTTGCTTAATTTCAAGTTAGTACCGGACACATTGATGACACGAAGACCACTTTTCACTTCCGGCTTATTTGCACTGCACACCAAAGCTTCAAGCTCATGATGTGCAGCTAAGCTTTCGCATATATGCTTGAAATAGGTATTTAATCCACCTGGCTGAGATGAGGGCCAGCCCATTCCGGTACACAAAATCCGCAAATCATTGTATCGTTGCATAAGCTTTCCCCTCCTTAATTGGCCCGTCTTGGGACTGCTTCACACGTTTGTGAGCTAATCCAAGCTCATACTGTTTCATGCAGATCAGGAACTCATAGATGCTCCAGAAAAATGCCACGGCAAGTCCCGGGATTCCCTTTTTATACAAGCCATGAACGATATATTTCTGTATGAAACGCAAGGGAGGTCTAACGAGCATCCGCAGTAAGCTAAATCTTTTTCCCATCGCCACTGCGCCTTCTGCCTCCAGATCGGTATATTTATTAAACCGTTGAATGTGGTCATGAATGCTGCGGAAACCATAATGCCATAAGACCCCTGGTATGAAGATGACATCCTCACTCGCTACATCCGGTGTTTCATGCACGAGACTGTCCCTATACTGAATTTGTGAACGGTTATACAAGCGGACTAACCGCTCACCTTTCCCCATCCAGCGCCCTAGGAAGTCTCCAATCCGCAGAACGGAATAGGCTTTGCTTGGATCAGATAGCTCACTTTTCAGCTTCAGAATGGACGAAGCTAGCTGCTCATTAACAACCTCATCCGTGTCGATTACGAAAATCCAGTCATAGGCTGCGCGATCACTGCCATAGATACGCTGCTTCGCATAACCAGGCCATGCGTTCACATAGACTTTGCAGCCTAATTGCTCGGAGACTCGAACGGTTCCGTCCTTGCTCCCGCCATCGACTACAACAATCTCGTCTGCAAAAGGCTTGCAGGAGGCGATCGCATTAGCTATTCTCGATTCATCGTCTTGCGCAATGATGACAACAGAAATTCGATTCACTCCCACAGCGTCACGATAGCGACTCATTTCGTTCGCCCCTCCCCCAATGTCCAATTATTTGGCCTTATATGCTGTTATTGCTGAAAGCAACCAACGGATATCCTCTTTATTCAACAGTAATCTAGGTAGTTTCGTTTTCAAGGTGAATTTGACATTGATTAAAATAAAGATAAATCGCAGTATACCCGATGACAAAATGGCCATTCCCGCACCGGCGAGTCCGAACTTTGGAATGAGCACTGTCAGCAATGGGATGACAACAAGCAGCCCTATTCCTTGCAGAATTGTTACAATCTTGGGTTTGCCTAAGGCCATGAACGCTTGAGCTAAGACCATTGTTCCACCTGAAATTGACACTTCAAGAAGCAGCATTCGGAATACACTAATGGCTTCTTTAAAATCAGGGCCATACAAGAGAGGCATGACGAAAGGAGCAACCAGCATGATGATCAGGGAGCAAAAGAGAGCCACACATGTGCTGATCCTGTACACACGGAACGTCATCTCAACCACTTTATCCTTGGGCAATCCAGAAGCTTTGGGGAACAGCACCACGATAATGGACGTTGAGAAAATATTAACCACACGGGATAGACTTACCGCTACCGCATAGAGTCCAAGTTCCGTGGGATTCAGAAGCCCGATAATAACAATTTGATCGATGTAGTAGGAAACATTGCCCATTAAATCGTTGCCGTAGGATCCAATACCATATCTGATTAATGTCTTAAAGGAGCGGAGAGTATCCTTAATCACCCATTGATACTGTCTAAGCAAACGCACAGTCGTCCATATGTAAAAGGGTACCGCCGGAGCGAGATAAGCTACAGCTGACGTGTAAGGAGTCATGGTTTTAGTTAGGATTAGCAGAGCAAGGCCGATGAGTGTACTCAGCGGAATAAGAAATCGCAGACGATTGAATAGTTTGTACTCGCCTCTTACCTGCATCATCGCATTATTAATCTGTGACAATACGATAAGAGGTACGATAGCCATGGACCATTGCGAGAATAGGACCACACTGTCAGAATACGAACGGAGCCAGTAGGGTAAAACCAACATCCCTAAGCACATCGCAAGCATGCCTGCTGTCAAACCCATGAGAACAGCGGTCGAATAAAGCTTGGCGGAATCCTTCATGTTCTTTTTCACGTTGTAAATAATGGCGGAAGGCATACCAAATGTGAAACTAAAGGCTAAGAATTGCGACCATAAAACCATAGCTGCCTGCTCTCCTCGGCCGGATGGCCCAAGAAATCGCGCTGTTAGTATGCCTGTTAGCATATTGATCACTAAGATAAGTACACTGAAAAACATCGTTTTAACGGAAGATGACAAATTACTTTTACTGGAAAAAAAGGCTTTAATGAAGCCGAACAGAGGCTTTATGCGGACTAATTTCAAGTTGACTGGCTGCTGCATCCGAAATTTGCCTCCTCTCTTGAACGATCGTTCGATGCGCCATAATTCCAATGCCTACGACCATCCATAATAGAAAACCTTTCAAACCTGTGTACCCATTTTCAAAAACGAGACAAACGATACTTCCTTGCAAAGCGGAGAGTCCCAGCTTACCGTAGGCGGTTATCCCACCAGGTTGTTTTTTCTGAGATAACAGATAACGGGTGACAAGCCATAAAGCCCATAGGAACAACAAGCCTCCAAGAATGCCAAAGGTTAGAAAAATGGCGACAAATCCATTATCGAAGATGCCATATTCCCCTAATGCTCCGCCGTTACTGAGCTTGGTGCCGACACCAATACTCCCTAGCCCTAATCCTTGCGGTTTAGAAAACATCATTGGGAAAACCGTATGAAAGAAATCTAGTCTCTCATTATAAGAGTGGTCATCCTGAATGGCCGTCATCGTATCTAATCGAGCGATAAGACCTTGCGCACCAGGCAGCTTCGGGATGATGACATACATAGCTCCAATAACAGCTGTTAATTGAGCAATCAGTTTCCACTTTTGTCTGCCGGCCGATACAGCTGTATAGATGGCGATATCGATGAAAAGCATAACCCAGGCAGAACGGACTAGCGTGACCAGCAGTCCAACCGTCACAAGGATAATACCGATCCAGCCTAACGGTCCCCGCCACCTTTTTTCCAGAATCATCGGTGCAAGCGCAGTTCCCATATACATCCCCGCAGGACCTGGGGAATTCAGTGTAGAGAATACTCTGATCTCCAAAGGGAAAGGGTGCCCAATCGATGTCATTTCCACATGATTCATCCAAAATGCATCCCATGGCGGCACGATGATATATTGAAGAATGCCATAAACAGCAACCAGGATGGCGGTATTAGAGAATGCAACAATTAAACGGTCTAACGCTTTATTGTCGAATTCACTTAATGCGGCATAAGGGATTAACAACAACGGAATCACATAATTCGCTAAATCATAAAAGGTCCCGCTGCCATTCTTCGTTACACCGATTAGACAGCCATACAGCAGCACGATAGCCATATAAATAAGCAGCTTGTAGATGCGCGATTCCATCTGGTGAAACTTTGCCAAAATTGGAATGATAAGCACAGCACTCGTTAACAAAGGAGCTATACTTAACAGTGAAACCGAATGGTAGGTTCCTTCCATCCAATCTTGTATTCTGCGAATCTCCGGGCAAATGACCCAGACCAGCAGGATATAGGGAATTAATCGGCGTGAATCCAATAAAGCTAATATAAAGGCAGGAAATAACAGCATAGCTAAGATTGAAATTTGCATACTAAGATCAGGATCCAGAGTTGCACTTGAATAACCAATGACCAGAGAGACGGCCAAAGCCATTCCAGCGAATAACATCGTCATCCGACCCGTCTGTGTCATGATCAAAGGGGGCTTACTCATTTTGCTGAAATCATCCACTGTTGATTCCCGTCCCCTCCCGTTTCAGCTTTAACTGCTTAACAACCTCACGCCATAGCAATACTGCAAACATCGCATCGTGTACCAAGTAACGCTTCCACAACCGCCGTGGCTCTTGCACTAGCCGCCAAAACCATTCGAACCCTGTTCTCTGCATAATGTTCGGGGCTCGCTTAACTGTGCCCGAAAGGAAATCGAATGTTGCGCCAACGCCAATTGAAATCGGCACTTTATATTGGAGATAGTTTTGATAAATCCATTTCTCTTGTTTCGGCGCGCCGACGCCAACAAACACGATATCTGGCTGCGTATCAATCAGCATTTGAACAATACGCTCATTCTCATCTTGTTTCTTCTCGAAACCATAAGAAGGTGAGTAGCAGCCTACGATGTTCAAATTGGGTAATACGAGCTTTAGATTCTTAACCGCTTGTTCCGGGATCCCGGCCGCTGAACCTAAGAAAAAGAGCTTATATTGGCGTTCTGCGAAAGCTTTACCTAACTTTTCGAACAAGTCAGACCCGGATACCTTTTGCTTGAGCGGTTTACGCAGCATTCTAGATGCCCAAATAATTGGCATTCCGTCTGCAACGATAGCACCCGCATCTGAATATACTTTTTGAAACTCAGCATCTTTTCTGAGCTTAATTAGATGATCGACATTGCAGGTTAAAATGTAAGAATGATTATTCTGGCGAATGACCTCATCCATATAAGCAAGCAAGTCCAGAAAGTCATAATTATCAAAATGAACATCAAACATAGTCACTCTACTCATCAGATCAACTCTTCTTTTTTCGAATTTGTCGTCGAGAGAATATACAAACCATTCAAATACCAGCAAAAAGGAATGATGAATTGAATCGTGGATAATGTATTATCCGACAAGGAATATAGCAAGAATGCCAGAATAAATGCTGCATAATAAATTTTAATTCGCTGTGGAATGACGCGATAAATCATTCGAAACAAGACAAGTAAAGATAGGAACAACAGGATGCAACCGATATACCCTGAATCATAATAAAAGCGGATATATTCGTTATGCGGAACCACAAAGCCAACGTATAAACTGCCGTCATTCGCTACAGTAACGGCGCCAAGGCCTCTGCCAGTCAGCGGGGAATCCTGCACTCCCTTTAAGAAGTAGTTCCACGCTTCCGTCCTTCCCGACAAGTCGATGCCCGTGCCCGTCTGGCGCTCGAAGGAACGCTTTGTCATATTGTCCCACTGTACATATACGGCTCCACCAATCAAGGCCATGGAACAGACCAGCGGGATTAATAAGATCAGCTTCCCTTTGATATACTGCTTAACCATATCGAAGAAATAGTACCCAGCCATGGCGATCATGGCGAGTATTGGCCCTCTTGTTCCCGTAGCGATCAGAATCGCAAAGTTGGCAGCCAATGTGCAATATAAGAATTTGGCATTCAGCGGATTGCGTTTGGTTTCAATCAAAGCAACCGTAATGCCGATAAAAGCCAACATCGCCAAATGAGGCGCGATATTCGCCCCTTGTACTCGGATAGCCCCTGTGAACTCAACGTTGAGAAACGAATACAGATGAGCTACCTGAAGGATTCCTCCCGTCGCCACGCTTACCACTGGAAGCAGGCAGATGATCCGGATGTGCTTTTGCGCTGTTTCCTTTTTCCATTTGATCATGAGAAAAAAGAAAGGGAGCGCAAGTCCGATAAAGGCTTTCACGGTGATCGAAAGGGTTAGTCTCGGATGCCATTCTGAGAAAAAGAAGGTAATGAACAACATGCCGGCAATAGCTGCTATAGGGTAAAAGAACTTCCACCGAAGTCCATTTTGAAGCATACTGGGAACTAATAGAATTAGAATCCCGAGCTTGTAAAGTGAAAGGATCTCCAGCCCTGGAAAATTCGCTTCAACAATGTAGTTAATGGATATGGCGGTTGAAAGCAGAACCATATAACTCATTTTTTCCGGTTGGTAGATGGCATAGATGCACATGAAAAGTACGCCAAGCCCCAACATACTGATAATAGGCTGATACACAGCCGCTACACCCATGATCACTGCAAGCAGCACATAGAACGGAGCATAGTACATCGGTTTTTTGAGCTGTATTGGAAGCACCGACATAAACACCCTCACCCTGTTAAGCGCATTTTCACACGACTACGCATCGTGAGCAATGTGCCTTTTATACTTTGCATCCGACATGCAATGAGTAACTTTTCACCTTCTGTACGTGCAAACAAGGCATTTACAGCGATGTAGAGCACCCTGCAGGTAACATTAACGAGTAAAGCTAATTTACTCACAAATCCTTTGTGCATGGAGCCATTCGTAATACCTTGATAATAATAACGCTGCTTGATCCAATCTTTTGTTAAGCGATTATCGGGGATGAAGTGATCCACGATCATGGAAGGATGATAAAGAATCGTCTTTCTTTCCTGTTGCATCTGCTCGAACAGCCAAGACTCCTCGCCAGACAGCAGGAGCGTTCCCTTCCTTCCAAGGTCTGTTGGAAACAAATGTGTGTCATGAAAAGATTTGCGAATTGCCATATTCGCTCCGAAAGGATGCTTATTTATCGGATATTCATGCACAGCTTCTCCCCGATCTACAATCGTGTAAGGAAGTTCAAGTGACTTCGTCAGCCATGTCGGCCTCTCGCTTTCGAACTTCGGACGAATCATGCCACCAATGGCATATACATCATGCCGAAGATCAAAGGTGTCCACAATCGTGCGAATCCACCCCAAACAAGGAACCGCATCATCATCGAGATAGGCGATAATATCACCCTTTGCTTCTTGTATTCCCCTATTTCGCGCAGCTGACAGTCCTTGGGTTTGTTCAAATAGATAGCGAACACGCATGACCCCAGCTTGACGAAGGGCAAATGACTCGGAGATCTCACGTGTATGATCCGTGGAATTGTTATCCACAATAAGAATCTCAGCCATCTCTATTGCAGCTAATGCAGGCAGTGCGTCCAACGTGATCTGAAGCAAATCCGCGCGATTATAGGTACAGATGACAATTGATACCCTTGGTTGTGGCTGATCATGCACCATTGCAGTACTCCTTTCTTACTTTTTTTAGAAAGCGTCTTTGGAACCGAGAAGGACCGAAACGGTTTTCATCATAATTTTCAAATCATAGAAAACGCTTCGTTCACGGATATAAGTCAAATCAAGCTCTACCATTTGCTCAAAGCTTAGATTGCTTCTCCCGCTAACTTGCCATAAACCCGTGCAGCCAGGTGTTACCGCCAAACGTTTCTTGTCATAGGTTGTGTACTCTTTAACTTCACTTGGCAAAGCCGGTCTTGGCCCGACTAAGCTCATATCGCCGATAAGTACGTTCCACAATTGCGGCAGCTCATCAATGCTCGTTTTGCGCAGTACTCTGCCAACGCGAGTTACACGAGGATCATTTTTCATTTTGAACATCGCGCCCTCGACTTCATTTTGGCTCATTAACTGCTGCTTCAATGCTTCCGCATTGGACACCATTGAGCGAAATTTATACATAGGGAACAAGGTTTCATCTTTGCCAACCCTATTTTGTTTGAAGAAAACGGAGCCGTCCGGATCTTCCAGCTTGATCCAAACTGCCACAACGATAAACAAAGGCATCAAGAAAATAAGACCTGCTAGGGAAAGAAGAATATCTAGCGTACGCTTCATAAAGGAATAAGAAGTTATGCTCTTTCTTTCCTGCAATCTTGTAGCTGCCGGATAGTAGTACTCATATTCCTCCTGCAGTTCTCGCAAGCTCATAATCTTCACCTCCCAAGTGGTTTAAGATAGGTGCATACTTCTCCTCAATGAGGAGTTTAGCCATCGCATCAAGTACATCTAACCGAAGATCTTTGCTCTCGAGTGCGAAAGCCATCGTGGTAAGAATATAACCAAGTCTTTCACCAACATCATAACGAATGCCGTCAAAATGATAAGCAAGTACACGTTCTATCTGATTAAGCTTCTGAATCGCATCTGTCAACTGAATTTCGCCGCCAGCGCCTTTCTCCTGAAGCTCCAAAAATTCAAAGATTTTAGGAGAGAACACATATCTCCCCATAATGGCAAGATTGGAAGGGGCCGTACCTAATTTTGGTTTTTCAATAAAGTCTTTTACTTGATAAAGGCGGTTATCTTGCTCACCAGGATCAATGATACCGTAACGATTCGTGAGTTCTGGCGGGACTTTTTGGACGCCGATGACAGAATTTTCTGATAATTCATATTGTTGAATCAGCTGTTTTAAGCAGGGGACCTTCCCTGTGACAATATCATCGCCCAACAGTACAGCGAATGGTTCATTTCCAATGAACCTTCTTGCACACCAGACGGCATGCCCAAGTCCCTTGGGTTCTTTTTGACGAATATAATGAATTTCTACCTTGGATGAACGCTGAACTTCTTTTAAGAGCTCCAGCTTCCCCGTTTCCATCAGCTTGTTTTCAAGCTCGAAAGCATTATCGAAATGGTCTTCGATCGCTCTCTTTCCTTTACCGGTTACAATAATAATATCTTCGATTCCGGATTCGATGGCTTCTTCCACGATGTATTGAATAGTTGGTTTGTTGATGATTGGGAGCATCTCTTTAGGCATCGCTTTCGTAGCGGGTAGAAATCTCGTTCCTAACCCCGCGGCCGGAATAATTGCTTTCTTGACCGTCTTCATCCTTCTCATCCTCCTAAGAGTACATATTCAATTATTGGTTGAAAACCATACCTAGCATGCGGGCTCCTGATTGTTCGAGCTGAGTTCTTGCTTGCTTCGCCCATTCCCGCTTTGTTTTACCGTTCCTAGCGACTAGCAGTACGCCATCACTGTATTCTGTGAGCAAGCTTGCATCAGTATAATCAAGCGTTGACGGTGAATCGATAAGGATAACCTCATATCGCTGTTTCAGTTGGTTCATCAGGTTCAACATCTGGGAGGAACCTACCAACTCTGAAGGATTCACGGGTTGACCGCCAGCAACGATGAGATCAAGTCCAATGATTCCTGTCGGTGTGATGACATCATCTACATCAAGCCCTTTTTGAAAAAAGTGGAGCAAGCCTTTTGTATTATTCATACCAAATAATTTATGCAGCGATGGCTGACGCAAGTTACTATCAACGATCACGACAGACTTGCCTTCCTGAGCATACGTTACGGCAAGATTAGCAAGCGTCGTTGTCTTGCCTTCTTGCGACTTGGGTGAGGCAACCATCAATACCATGCCCAGCCTTTGATCAGCGGGCACAACCTTTTTGAAGCGTACCGCCGTTCGTAAAGAGCGATAGGATTCGGAAACGGGCGAAATGGGATCTAATTCAGTCACAAGCACATTACTTAGCTGTAACATACGTCTGTTCCCCTACCTCTCTGCTCAGCGCCTTGGACGTCTTTGTTGCATTGCCCTTTTTTATCGTTCCGATGGAAGCAAGAACGGGAAGGCCCACGAAATGCTCAGCTTCTTTCTCAGAGCGAATCGTATCGTTGATATTTTCAAAAAAGAAAAACACACCAATAGCTGCCATCGCCGATAAAATAAAGCTCAAAGCCAAGTTGATTACGATACTGCCATTCGCTGGCAAAGGCTTCACAGCTACATCAGAGCTAGAAAGTATTTTGACATTGTTCATATTCATCAAGGTCGGCACTTCACTCATGAATGTATCCGCAAGTGTTTTCGTCATCGCGACAGCTTTCTCATAACTAGGATCTTCCATCTCGATTTTAATGATTTGCGTCTTATCGGTTGAGCTCACCTTCAAGTTCTTCAGCAGCTCTTTCTGCGTCATACCGAATTCCGGATGATCCTGCAAGAGCTTCTGAATGATCTGATCCGATTTAATGATTTCCTTGTAACTCTCAACTAAATTCATGTTCATTGACACGTCGTTCAAATCTATCGCTTCTTCACTTTTGAACGTACTGCTTACCAGTACTTGTGTGTTCGCCTTGTATACGGGCTCAACAAAAGTTTTGCTGACATAGAAAGTTGTCAGACACGAGAGAAGAACGAACAACGCAATCATCCATAGCTTTTTGCGAATGAGTACAAAGTAATCTAAGATCGATTTCTCCATGGTTCCCTCCCGAAAAAATAGTTAGTAAATCAAGAAATACAGTCTTGCTTTTCCGAAATTTTTCAGTTAAGATGTTTGTAATGAAAGCGTTTTATTCCCCTCATCCCCACCTATCGAAACGACATTCAATCACTCCTTTTATTCAGAGCATTCTACAATCACTATTCGATGGTGATAACTAGCTTGGAAGCTAGTTGAAGCACTCTACCAAATGGAATGAAGAATGCCGCTTTTTGTCATTTAATTGGTTATAGTCAAATACTAAATGAATTCCCAAAATTATGATATTACTCGATATTATAATTTTTGGGTCTATTTCGTGTATCCACCCTTACCTATATGTAATAAAGCGATGGTATACTTTCGGACCATATCAGCTGTAGAACTAACTGAAAACTCACTGAAAACCGCTGACTAATCCTTTGGATTGCGCTAACAGAGCTGCTTGTGTACGGTCGTTGACGCATAGTTTATTTAGAATTTGGCTAACATGCTTCTTGACTGTAAACTCTGTGACCATTAGTTTCTTAGCCATTCCTTGATTGGATAAACCTTCTCCTAGACCGATTAACACTTCTCGCTCTTTTGGCGTTAGCTTGCTGAAGCTGTCCTCTTCCTCTTTCTTAAACAACATTTCCATGAGACCTGGGTCAAAATACTTTTTCCCTTTGAAAATCAATTTAATGGCCAAAAGCAATTCTTCTGGAAGCGCTTCTTTGAGCACATAGCCATCCGCACCCACAGCTTCGGCTTTTCTTACATCCTGCTCCAAGGTCGATGAAGTCAAAATGATGCTTCGGCATGATGTATCTTTAATATTCTCAACCACTTCAAGACCAGAACGATTCCCTAACTTTAGATCCACAATAGCCAAATCCGGTTTTGTTTCCTTGATTAGCTCCAATGCTTGCTCCACCGTCTCCGATTCACCAGAAATTTCGATGTTTGCTTCAAGCTTTAGCACAGCTGACAATCCTCTACGCACCAACGGATGATCATCTACGATAACAACTTTCAAAGTTCCACCTGCTTTCGTTTGAATGGGAATAGCCTACATGACCTTGATTTAGCCCATCATTTGAAGTTCATTTAGTTCCTTGTTGTCCTGTGGTTGGAATGGGATGGTCAGTTGAATATGTGTACCTTTTCCTTCTGTACTCTGAATGCTAATCGTTCCACCGAGTGAATGGACAAGCAGCTCCATGTTGTTTACACCTAGCCCAACAGTCTTGGGATCTGATAATCGTTCTTTTACACGAAAGCCACTTCCGTTATCCAAAACGGAAAGACTCACCTCATCGGACTTAATACGAAGCTCAACCTTGATAAGTGTGCTGTGCCCGTGACGAATGGCATTTCCAGTGGATTCCGAAATAATTCGAAACAAAGCTTTTTGATAATTAACATGCAGTCGATGATCATCGCCTGTTACATGCAAATTCACTTTCACAGCATGCAGCTTGGACACGCTGTCCAGATGTGATTTGACAGTCGTTATCCAAAAATTACCGCCATTTTTCCTGGAGCTCAGGCTATAAATGGTGGAACGAAGCTCTTGAGAAGCTGCTACAGATGACTCTTGAATGATTTGCAGCTGCTCTTTGATCTGATCTCTTGAAATCTCTTTCCACTTGCGACTGAGTGAATGCACGGCATAGACAATTCCGAAGATGTACTGTGAAACACTGTCATGCATCTCATCGGCAATCCGATTCTGTTCCTCGATAATCATCAACTGATTCTCGATTCGTTCCAGCTGGTGCCTCTCCAGAATGACGGAGCAAAGCTCTGATAGAAAACCCAGCTGTTTAATATACCCCTGTCTGCCTTCCTCGTAGCTGGCAGGTTCAATCTTAACGCCCATGACTCCCCAAAATCGGGTCGACGATTTGATCGGCATCACAAGAAAGTCACCATATTCCGCCACGCTCATCAGCCTGCTGGAATCGAGCTGTCTAAGCTCGGCTAACTGCAAATCAAAAGCTTCAGAAAGGGAGGTTTCAATGCCAATCGGCAAGACACCTTGTGTAATTAGTTGATCCGGCTTGCTATGCCCGTTGACATCCCAGTAAAAAGACATCCTTAACTTGGTCAATTTTAGAGCAAACTCCGTAAAAATAATTTTTAAGTTCTCCGAATCACTATGGGTTGCTGCTTCCACAATTTGATATAGCGACTTCATATGCTCCATCGTTTCTGTGGTTCGAGCATTCGCAATCTCCAGACGATTCTTAACGCCGGCCAATAATTGGATGGTGAGCGTCATAAACAGCAGCATCAGGTAAAATCGATTTTCACTCAGTAGAATACTGCCAAGTGTCTGCATTTGTCCGTTCGTAAAAAAATAGGAAAAAGCCGTAATGAATAAAAAGTAACTCAGCATCATGAACCAGCAGTAGGCGGAGGAAAGATAGCTGGCAGCCATCCAAGCGGGATTGAAAACACACCACAGGAACGGACTGTCCATACCGCCGCTTAGAAGATGGAGGACCATCATCCCCGTCATTTCCAAGCCTACGGTTATTTTAATTGTGCGAGAGGCTTTGCCGCTTTGGGTGTACATGTCTGTAATCCATGTAGCAAAGATGAACAACACGAGGATGATGCCAATTTTCACACCTATCGGAGGACCACGATCCTCAATAGCGTACACTAGCGAAGTCCCAGCAAGCGAAATAAACCTGTACAAGTAAAAGACTCTACTCTCACCTGAGAACATCTTTCTCATCTGTGTAATCATCCTTTAACCGATATTTGTAATTGGCTCCTTCAACAATACCCATGTTTTCCATAATCATAACAGTTAAATTCTTACAGTCAAAAGAGCACTACATGACTATACAATTCGCTATTTTTGTAGTTTTCTGTCTCTATGAAACATATTATTGCTATTTTCAGGAGTTACGATCTATATGTTTGATCATTTAGACCTAACGTTTTGTCGGAAAAAAATGTAAACCAGATTGGAATGACCAAATTAAAATTCATCCTTTTGTACCATAAAATTCCTATAAAAATTTGTAAAACACAAAAGAGTTAAGTCGTGTTAACGCTTAACTCTTTGATTTATTGCTTATTGTCGAAGACATACCTTATTCTTAATCCAAAAGAGCCCCATTTTGTATAAATGTGGCGCCTAAATATGATAAATCCGCGCAGGAGTCGTAATTTGCATTCAGCCCCACGAACTTCAAAAAAACAAAAAGACCTCCCGGCTTGAGGGAGGCTTTTCACTATTCCAGCGGCAAACCTGCCGCTTGTCTTAGCTGATTGGCTAACCAGGTCTCATCCTCCCATCCCTCAATCGTAAAGCCTTGATTTCTGTTACCTGCTACTGACCGGTTATATTGTTATTATTCACTAAATTAGCGCTCATAAAGTTTCCACTCCACTTTATATTCATCTTTTTTGCCCAACAATCTAGTAATGGTCAGCGGACAGGACGGCATGTTTCTTATTCCTCTATAATTTCTATAGTAGCATATAAAAAACAAGCCAAATGCTATGCTAGTTATTACGTTTTATCTCTATATGTATAAATAATACTATACATGCTGTATAGGAATGTATTGTCGGAATTTTATGACGTATTTTCGGTGATTAGCAAGAATAATGTCGAAAAAATCCAGATTCCCTGTCGGCTCATCAGCAAAAATTAACTTGGACTTATGGAGCAGCGCTCGGCCACTGATAGCGACGAAACTCACCAGGTGTTTCTCCGGTTATTTTCTTAAACATCCTGATGAACGATGTGCCATTGCGGTAGCCGATCTGCTCTCCGATAATCTGAATGCTGAGATTAGAGCCGATAAGCAGCTCTTTGGCCTTCTGAATCCGCACCCGATTCATATGATCGCTGAAATTCGCCCCCGTCTTCTCTTTAATGTAGACGGACAAGTACGCACTGGACATGTCCAGTGACTCCGCGATCAAATCTAACGAAATATCCTCCGAATATTGGGTTTCCATCGTTTTCATTACAAACGCGATAACTTCGTCTTTCTCCTCCTTCTTCCTGCGCACCCACTCCGCATAAATAGGAATCAGCGAGTCGAAGATTTGCTGAAACTCCGTTAAGGTAAAGCTGAAATCTAATTGCTTCCGCAGTCTTACGACCTGGTTACTTACTTCGCTATCCGCTGCATTTTGCTCCAATGACTTCACGATCCTCGAAGCCCACGCCTCACTGAAATGGCGAAACTGCACTAATGTCGCCTGGCTCCGCTCCATCGCTTCAAGCATCCGATGTATAGTATGAAGGCACATCTTTTCATTGCCGGCTTGCAGATGAGCGTGCAATTCCTGCTCCTGCTCCGTGGTAAAAACATATAAGAATGCTGCCGGCTCCTGCTTAACGATGATTTGTGTTTCATTCAAAGGACGGGCCTGCTTCAGCATTCCCGATACCTGCTCATAGGCCATATTCAGCTCGATGCTCCGTTCGCAAACAGAGCTGACTGCCATCATAATCAGGCAGGTTTGACGGTCTTTATCCAGTGTTTCTTTGACTTGCTGAAGCGCTTCCGTCAACCGATCCGTCATGTCCTGCCGGAAAACAACGGAGATGATCTGATCGTTCTCAATCTGGAATGTATAGGCATTCAGCCCATACTCGGAGAGCACGATTTCAATATATTCCCCGATATAACGTTTGATATCCTCGCCTAACCTTTCCATACTTCTTGCATTCAGCTGATACAGAACTAACGTGAAAGGCCCTTCCGCCTGGGCAAATTCACGCAGCTCCGAGATGCCCACATGAAGAG
Organism: Paenibacillus sp. J22R160; assembly: GCF_059692135.1. Lineage (NCBI taxonomy): Bacteria > Bacillati > Bacillota > Bacilli > Caryophanales > Paenibacillaceae > Paenibacillus > Paenibacillus sp. J22R160. The sequence continues at coordinate 239,354 of NZ_JCAUAU010000001.1, forward strand.
ATTTCAGCTTAGCGATATAACCATAATTAGTCAGAAGCGAGTTGCTATTTTTCAGCTCATCATGAATCCTTGTCCGCTCTTCCGACAGCTTATCAATGTGATTGCTGATCGTTTCAAACTCATAAATGTAGGAGTCCATCCGCAGTTGTTGTCCTTCCGGATGCTGCAGAGAGGCGATAATACGTTTCACCGGTGACTGTAGACGAGAGCTGAACCAGTAAGACATGACCAAAGCGATAGCTATGGAAATGAACAAAACGACGATCTGAGTTACCCTAAGCTTAGAAATCTGTGCTGCGATACTAGCATACGGAACAACGGTTACGTAACGAAGGTGATTTTCCAGGTCCTCATGGATAAAGAAATAGCTGTTTTTGAATAACTTATAAGATTCGCCGGCAGCAAAAACTGGCATTTCATCAATGGATGCCGAAGAATTGGATCGATAGAGATTCTCGCCTTCCTCGGTTTGTATGATAAACGGTACATCTCCTAGTAACGTCTGGTTCAGCTTGTCGGCATCGAGCATAGCGATTAATTCATAATTCGCATTCGGCAGCTTAAATGAAAACGGAATGTAAGTCTTCTGCTCCTTGCTGAAATTATCTAGTGGATAATCCTTCGCAGGGTGCAAGTAATAGTTCCTTGGACGCTCAAATTCCTTCTCCCAGTAAGCCAAATCATACGGTGGATGGAAGTTCGGCTCGACATCCAGAGCGACTTCCGTACTGCTGCCTTCCTTGTCCGCCATGAATAGATTCGAGCGGTAAAGCACCATAAGGTTATCTAAGTAAAATAGCGGATTGCCAGCTGTTTCCCTGAGCTTTCGCACCATATCGACTACCAAATAATAATTGGCATCTCCGTTTTCGTTGGAAATTAACTGCGTGTTAAATTTGGTAATCGTATTGTCGTGATACATCTGGAAGAGTACGGTTCTCAGACGGTTAAAATGGCTGTTATAATTCTCCGCAGCCTGAGTCAGCATACGCTCATTGTACCGAATGATCTCCTGCTTGATATTCTGCTGAAAAAATGAAAATAGCACAAAATTAAAAACGGATAACAGCGTAATGATCGTCAAAAAGCTGATAAATATCCGGACGAGAAACGATTTGCTCTTCTGATTCAAGAGTTCCATGATGCCCCTCCTTACCCTCTAAATCTCTTACGCTCAATGTAGCAGGTCGTAAAAGCAACAAGCAACACCTTTACAAAACCTTATCATCCTCCTCTAAAAGGTCGCTAAATCCACGTATCGTAAGGATTTGGCCTATTTCTCTCTCCGAAGAATCAAAGAATCTGTCAATCGTCTAAAAAAGAGTCAATTTCATTTCTACCAGCTACCGTCTATGATCGACCTTGAAAACGAAGAAAGGAGGTGTGACTCTTGGAGCAAACAATACCGGGCGGTAAGACGTATCCGAAGAAAAAGCCCGCTGGACAGAGCTGGAGAAAACGGTGGAAGGAAATTAGGCGCAATTGGGATTTATATATGCTGCTCTTTCCGGTGATTGTCTTCTTCATCCTTTTTGAATATGTACCTATGTACGGTTTACAGATTGCTTTCAAACAGTACTTCGTAACCAAAGGAATTTGGGGGAGTCCCTGGATCGGATTGGATCATTTCAAGCGCTTTTTTGAAAGCTTCTATTTTTGGAGAATTCTTACCAATACTTTGTCCATCGGGGTGTATCAGATCGCCGCAGGCTTCCCTGTCCCCATACTACTGGCATTAATGGTGAATGAGATCAGGCGGAAAAAATACCAGAAATGGATTCAGACCATTCTGTATGCCCCTCATTTTCTCTCTACCGTAATCGTAGTTGGGTTAATGATGATCTTCCTATCGCAGGAAAACGGTCTCGTCAATCATGTGCTTGTTTGGCTGGGCTTTCAACCGATTGCCTTCTTGACCCATCCGGGCTGGTTCAAAAGCATGTATGTGACTTCCGGCATCTGGCAGCAAATGGGCTGGAATTCCATCATCTACCTCGCTGCATTAGCTGGCATCGATCCCCATCTGCATGAGTCCGCTCAAATGGACGGTGCCGGCCGACTTCGGCGTATCTGGCATATTAATTTGCCAGGACTGAGACCGACCCTCATTATTTTACTCATACTGAATATGGGTACGGTGCTTGGCGTCGGATTCGAGAAAATTTACTTACTGCAAAACGCTCTGAATATGCAGGCTTCCGACGTCATTTCCACGCATGTCTACCGAAGCGGTATTCTCGGAGCGGAATATGGTTTCTCTGCGGCAGTCGGCCTGTTTAACTCGTTGATCAATTTTGTGATGCTGGTTGTGGTGAACGCCATCGCCCGCAAAGTAAGTGAGACCAGCCTATGGTAAGGAGACAATCAATGAATCAAAGCTGGATGGACCGGATTTTTATCATGTTGGTATATTGCTTCTTACTCGTTATCGTGTTGATCGTGCTGTACCCTTTGTACTTCGTTCTGATTGCCTCCTTCAGCAGCCCACAGCTGGTACTGAATGGAGACATCTGGATTTGGCCGAAAGACCTATCTTGGAGAGGTTATGAGAAGTTGTTTCAAAACAAGGAGATCATGCAAGGTTACGGCAATACGATCCTGTATACAATCAGCGGGACGGCCATCAATGTTGCTCTTACTGTAGCGGCGGCTTTTCCTTTATCACGGCGGAATTTGCTGGGCAGACACTGGATCTCGGGTTTCATGGTGTTTACCATGTTCTTCAGTGGCGGACTGATCCCGACCTATCTCTTAATGAAGCAGCTCGGGCTGCTGAATACATACTGGGTCATGGTTCTACCAGGAGCGGTTTCCGTATGGAACATTATGCTGATGCGTACCTTTTTCCAAAACGGGCTGCCCTTCGAGCTGCAGGAAGCTGCGGCCATTGACGGTTGCTCGAATCTACGAATTTTATGGAGAATCGTGCTTCCTCTATCGGCACCTATTTTGGCCGTTATGGTACTCTTTTATAGTGTCGGGCACTGGAATGCTTACTTCAATGCGTTGATCTATTTGTCGGATCGGGATAAGTACCCGCTTCAGCTCATTTTACGAGAAATTCTAGTACAGGGAGAGACTAAGGATATGGTCGATGTCTCTGAAGGATCTCTGTCCAATTCCGTGCTCGATGTAGAATCCATCAAGTATGCTATTGTGATTGTAGCGAATCTGCCTATTCTCATTTTATATCCGTTCCTGCAAAAATATTTTAATAAAGGCGTGATGGTCGGCGCCCTCAAAGGATAATCATATAACGGAGGTAATTTCATTATGAAAGCAACCAAAACGACAGCCTTAGCCCTATCCGCCATACTTACTTTAGGCGTTTTAAGCGGCTGCGGAGACTCTGAGAATAAAGGAAATATCGCCAAAACGGATGAAAAAGCAGCACAGAATCTGAATGCCACTGGTTTTCCGATTGTGAATGAGAAGCTTCATCTCAAATTGTTTACGGGCAAATCCCCGCAGAATGGCAATAAATTTGAGGATACAACCGTTTGGAAAGAGTATGCCAAGATGTCTAACATTGACGCTGAGTTTCAGTTGATTCCTTTTGAAAGTCTTACAGAGAAACGAAACCTGGCGCTGGCAAGCGGGGATTACCCCGATGCCTTCTATTCCGCAAGGGTGCCTGTCTCAGACCTGATGAAGTACGGCAGCCAAGGCGTCTTCCTTAAGCTGAATGATCTAATCGAGAAGAATGCCCCTAACTTTAAGAAGCTATTGGACAAGTATCCTGATTTGAAAAAGGGATTGACCATGCCGGACGGCGGTATCTATTCCCTTCCATCCTTCTATAGTCCTGAATTTCTGCCTATGCTTATCGGCACGCCGCTATGGATTAACAAGAACTGGTTGGACAAGCTTAATATGAAAGAACCTGAAACGACAGAGGAATTTTATACCTATTTGAAAGCTGTCAAAGATTCGGATATGAATGGTAATGGTCAAAAGGATGAGGTGCCGTTAAGCGGAATGTTCGGTATACAAACGATACAACGCTACATCGGCGGTGGATGGGGCTTCGGAAACCGTGGTGCAGTCGCCCACCCTTACGTGGACGTAGATCCGGCTTCCAACAATCTAAGGTTCTACCGAACCGATCCAAAATACAAAGAAGTGCTGCAGTATATGAACAAGCTTTATACTGAGGGTCTAATTGATAAAGAAATCTTCACGTTGAAGGATACGGCGCTTTATGCGAAAGGCGAGAAAAGTCTGTTAGGATCGGCATTCGTCCCTCATCCACAAGCGGTAATGAATCAGAAGGGGTATGTAGGACTTGGTGCGCTTAAAGGCCCTCATGGGGATCAGCTATATGTATCTGTGAAAAACCCTATCGCATGGCCGGGTGCCTTCGTCATGACAGATAAAAACAAAAATCCGGAGGCTACGCTCCGCTGGATGGATTACTTCTATGGCGATGAAGGAGCTACTTTCTACTTTATGGGACAAAAAGATGCCACCTATATCCAAAAATCAGACGGCAAGCTTGAGTTTACAGACGAAGTGAAAAATAATCCAAACGGACTGACCCTAGATCAAGCGGTAGCCAAATTCACGACATGGCCAGGTGGCAGTTATCCGGGATATGTCCAAGAGAAATATTTCAAAGGCTCTGAAAGTCTGCCGGAATCCGTCGAGGCGGGTAAAAAAGCATCCAAAAACCTCATTAAAGAAATGTGGTACAGCTTTAACTTTACGGAAGAGGAAACAGCATTCATGAGCTCCAAAGGCGCTGATATACAGAAATTCATCACCGAGACGGAGGCTAATCTTATTAACGGCACAGCTTCCTTCGATGACTGGGACAAATATGTTGCGAATGTAGATAAAATGGGCGTAGCCCAATATATGTCCATCTATAAAGCTGCCTACGATAGATATTCCGGTGGTACCCACTAGCAGATAACCACATAATCTACACAACCCATAAATAAAATCCCATCGATAGCGTGGGATTTTATTTTTTTGGTCTAGCCTTTCTCCCTTATTTTAACAATATGAGTCATTTGTCCAAGCAAGCAGGTAATTGTCTGCATTAACTAGTTGTGAAAATAAATATGGGAGGTATTTTGCTATGGGCTGCAATACCAATGCATCTGCAACTGCTTTAACTTGCTGTTCGGATAAAACCTTTGTTCAGGATAAAGTATGTACACCATGGAGTGGCACTGTCGTAGCCGCTGTTGTTTTACTTACCGTATTTACAAATAACATCAATCAAAATATTGTCGGAACGGGCTATTTGCAATATGACGTTGGACCTGCTGATATCACGTTTGATTTGCTGAATAGTGCAGGAGTTGCCATGATTTCTCCAATTACAATTTCCCCTGGATCGAGTCTATCTTTTACTTATCGAAGATTCGGATCTATCCGGTTAACTCTGCCTGGAGCAACCGCTGGGATTTATCAAGGAGAGTTTTGCATAACAACTCGTTATCCAGTCCAATAAGAGGTACAAAAGGAGGGACACATGGATATGTGTGATACAGCACTTAGTTGTTGTACGGATAAAGTATTTGTGCAAGATAAAGTATGCACGAATTGGCTATTTACTGCCGCAGATACACAAATCATTTATTCGGATAACATCTCCAGCATCATTAATGGAACAGGGTATGTGAAATTTGAAGCGGGCACTACGACTACCGTGCTGACTGTTAACTTTTTTAGAACAGGAGTCGTCGCTCCCATTCAAACACTTATCATTCCCTTTGGAGGAAGTGCAACTTTCACTGTAGGACGATTTGATAGCATTTTTTTCGCAACAGATGGGACTGCACAAGGCGAATTTTGTATAACCGTACGTTATAGCCTTTAAAACCGAGTTATTCCTCGTTACGGCAATCGGACTCCGATGGTACCTGCAGAGTTGTTGAAATGACATATTTCCCTTCCACATACGTCATCTCTGTAGCTTGCACGGAAATATAAATGGATTTCGTCCCCTGCCCTATAAAATTGATCGTACTGCCTGGTGGTACAGTCAGTATTTTACTTTCTGTACCATCAACTTTCACCTCTAATGCTTCAGTACTGCTTGAATTCGAAAAGATACTTATTTGGGCTATCGTGATATTGGAGTCAACATCCGATTCCCATATATAGAATCCAGGCTGCTGTCCTTGAAATAAAATATTTCCGCAGCACTCTTTATCAACAACCAACTTGGAGGCAGTTTTAACCGGCGGATCTGTACAAGGTATTCGGATTGGATACGCCCATGGAATTGATTTTTGGAATTTGCAAGCTTTTGTAGGGCAGCGAAAAACGAGCGAAAGTCTCCTTTTGGGTGCTTTCTTTTTACGACATGGTGTGCGAAGTTTATAGGTTATTTTTTGTTTGTTTTTCGAACGGCATGTGGGCTTTAGCTTGAGCGTGATCTTCAAAGATAACATGATTTTCTTCTTGCAGCCTTTTCTCTTTTTCAGCATTTCCCCCCCTCCCTTCAAAAGCCATATTGCAAATGCACACTTGATATTAAATGTATCAACTCCGCACATGGTCATTCATTAAAAAAGAAATTTTTTTTCAGAAATTCAAGTTATCTCATGTACGGACCAAACAACACCATTCGAACCACCATTTCCAATGTTTAAATTGATAGTCAAAGCGTCGGCATTATAAAAAAGTCCAATAACATCTCCTGCAGAAAGTGATACCTCCCCCGCCAATGTGATATTTCCATTTCCCAAAACAGCCCTTAAGCTTAAAACTAGGGCCACGTTCACATTTAAAATAGGTAATAGCCCGCTCACCAAATTCGTTACCGTTGGCGATGTTCGTTGCACGACAAAAAAAGGATTGATCCCTGCGCCAAGGCTTACAGAGACAGCAGCTGTCGTCGTGTAATTGATGGTGGCCAGAATTGTATATCTACCTGTAACCGGGATTGTAAAATTTCCAGTAACTGCATTAAAATTGGCATGGCCATAATAAGGATTCGCCGTCGACCAATTCGTAAGCTGTGAGCTCGCAGAAACAGAAACTGTGGACAAGAAAGCCGAAAACCCAACTGCTGCGAAGTTTGGTCCTGTGGCTCCCGTTGCTCCCGTCGGCCCCGCGGCTCCTGTGGCCCCCGTCGCTCCCGTCGCTCCTGTGGCCCCCGTCGCTCCCGTCGCTCCCGTTGCTCCCGTCGCCCCCGTCGCTCCCGTTGCTCCCGTCGCTCCCGTCGCTCCCGTTGCTCCCGTCGGCCCCGCGGCTCCTGTGGCCCCCGTCGCCCCCGTCGCTCCCGTTGCTCCCGTCGCTCCCGTTGCTCCCGTCGGCCCCGCGGCTCCCGTGGCTCCCGTTGCCCCCGTTGCTCCCGTCGCTCCCGTTGCTCCCGTCGCTCCCGTTGCTCCCGTCGGCCCCGCGGCTCCCGTGGCTCCCGTTGCCCCCGTGGCCCCCGTCGCTCCTGTGGCTCCCGTTGCTCCCGTCGGCCCCGCGGCTCCCGTCGCTCCCGTCGGACCAGTCGCACCTCTCTTCTTCGAAATCCCATCGCAGCTCAATGAGCCATAACTTGAGCAACTTGAACAACTAGAATAGGAAGATTCTAAGAATACTTTGTTACATTTTGAGCAGCTATATGACATTCTAGCAGCCCCTTTCTTTATTCCAATTGCATTTTACATTACACATAACAACTCTATTACTAGTAAATGCATTTCCCCTAGCTAATGCTTGTACGTTAGTCTTAATCCATAACAAAAAAGGACCAAATTCTTGTCAGGAGACAAAACCTAGAACCCTATATTAATGTAGAAACTACGAATATATTACATCGGTAGATCGTAACCAGTAATCGTTTTGGTTTCCAGGCAATCTTCCAGACCGTAAATGCCGTATTCACGACCGATACCGGAATGCTTGAAACCGCCGATAGGAGCCTTCATTTCAAAACCTGCCCCGTTAATAAGCACCACGCCGGCTTGGATACGGGACGCCAACTCGCCAGCTTTCTCCAGGTTCGCAGTGCTGATATATGCACCCAGACCGTAGTCCGTGTTATTGGCCATCGCCAGTGGTTTAACTGCCGGCGCGGCCATCATCGACCCGAAAGTCGTAATAACTGCCAGCGATAATAAAGAAATTTCGTTTCCGCTAACTTGCCTTGGTCGACTGCGTTTGCGATTGTTCCCTCAGCCATTGAAAGTCAATGCATTTCGGAATTTTCATTCTATTATAAAAAACAAAAAAACAGGCTGCGAGACCCAAAGTCCCAAAGACTGTTTTTCAGACAAGTATTGCTTTCCACGAGGCCTCCATAATTTGTTGAATCTGGAGCTCGTTCATCGGATATTCCCGTACCTAATATCCTTTCAAAATAGAAGCTATCATCCCGTGGATGAGCTGGTGACACAAATGAGAATCCATTTCTTTGATGCCCTGCTTCTGGCCCTCGACAATCAAAGAAATAATGACATCTCGGGAATTCTGGGCATCGTCCATCGACCGCAACTCAGGTGAGATATACGGTGAATAGGAAAAGCTGTCGATAAACATGAACTCCTTCGGACAATGAATACCGAACTGCAGTCTATTTAACTGAAGACACCTGAGCCGCTCATACAAGCTCGCTTCATCGTTCCAGACCCTACGTTTGCTCGCTTAAATATTTTTGGAGAAGGTAACTGATTATATCCAAAGGCAGAAGTCAAGTAGGCAGGCCCTTATTCCGTGGAGGGTTCGAAAGTTTTGACGACTTCATAGCTGCCCGGTTCAAACGTAGCTATCTTCATAGCTTCCTGAAGATATGGAAGAGGTTTCGGGTCATTTCTCATCGCTTGGTAATCTTCCATACTCCTCCACTGTGCATACATCGTAACTTTAGTTCCTTCTGTCCCTCGGTGGAGGCTGCAAGAAATAAATCCTGTCGCGTATCGAACGGAGACATCTGTTGCACTAGTGAGTAAATCGATTAGATGTTCTTGATTTTCGGGTTCCACTGTGAACACATTAATAAATGTAAGAACGTTATTATTCGTTGATATCAGTGTCATTAATATAGCTCCTCCTATATTTATTCTCGCGTATCTTTCGCTTTGTGACATCATCTTATTCATGCAAGAGTCTGATCCAAAAAACTAAACAATAACAAAAAGCCCGATTAGCCCGGAACAAGCAGGCAGTCGAGTTTTTGTTTGTTAGATAACCCTCTATTTCGTTCTCTATCAAACACTCAACTGACGGAGGAATTCGAGCACACGTTGCAACAGCAACGCAGAAGCATCAGCGTCATAGGATGATAAACTGCTATCAGCGAAGTAGTGTTGATCGCCTGGATACAGAAAGAGGTCGACATGCTTGGCCGAAGCCGCGAGCTCACGAGCCGCTTCAATGTCGCCGTCGTCAACGAAGTACGGATCAGCGTCCATACCGTGAATCTGTGCTGGCAGATCCACTGGCCAGGGAGACTCAAACATCGAGGTTGGAACGCAGGAGTAGAAGAGCAACGCGCCAATAGCGCCATCCCGAGTCTGGGCGAGCTTCTGGGCAGAGAGTACACCTAGCGAGAACCCCGCATAAACAATGTCTTTTGGAAGCTCCCTTGCCACACGTTCGCCGCGCTCCATAATCTCTTCGAACCCAATCTCCTTGACATAACCCATGCCGTCCTTGATTGTGGTAAACAAGCGACCTTCGAAAAGGTCAGGAATATGTACCGTGTGCCCCTCATTTCTAAGCTCCTCAGCAAAGATGTGAATACCCTTGGTCAGACCCAGCGCATGATGAAATATAAGAATCTCGGCCATCTTTCTTCTCCTCCTCGCAATATCTATTTACAGTCATCCACACACTTCAAAAACAGGTTACTTTTATACTTCTTTTCAGCCTGTTGGAAATCCTTTGACATTTTCGAGAAAATAATAAAAAGGCTCGATCTTCTCTTGCGAGATTCTCGAACCCATTTGAATAGTAGGATAAAAGATTAGTCAGCTTGGACAAGGCTTATATCGATTGATTTCCCATCCACACAATTAAATTGAATGGTTGTCGTGGAATCTGCTGTATGTATTACTCTAGCAAACGGGCTGGATTGCTTCAAGGCCCATAGGCCTTTCAAGGTCACAGTATCCTGTTTCATCACACTCGGTGCAGAAGTGTCTTCCTGCACCGTCTTCATCCTTAGATCCGGATCTGACATACTCAAGTTCAGGTTATTGCTGTCGACACTCTGTATCATTAGCAACATGGGGTTACTAACCCGCTTCAACAGTCCCTTATTTATGTCAGAAATGCTATCGAAGATAGCATAGCCTGTAATACGCAAAGCTGGATCGTCATTCCTTACGATATGTGACTTCCTGTCCTTCTGCATGACCGTATATCTCACTTTGGAAACGAAAATGGAGGTGCCCGTAGCGCCTGCGCCTAACTTAATCGCATATTCATATCCCGCTGCTTGAGGCGCTGCGCCATGATTGATATAGGCTGTTGTATAATTGCCCGAAGTGCTTGCGCTCCCTACTGAGTTTTTTGAGTTTTGCACGCCTCTAGTTATAACAGTCCCTTTGGGATTGGGTATAACATAGCCATTTCCATAAGGATCAACCATCCAGATTTTCGTCGTATCCAAAACGAGAACCGTTCGTATTATTAAAGCAATCCACTATTTGCCAAGTAAAGGCTTGTGAAAAAAGGGAAACGGAGCAAGCAAATGCGCTTGGCTCCGTTTTTGTTCACTTATCGGCAGTCGGCTTGACATTAACCCCCCCTTCAATATTGATTGATCAATTACTTTTGTGCGTGTGAAGCCTTACTCTCCTGCAATGCCATAACAGTCGCAGTTATACCTTCCTTGAACGGCGTCGCTTTGACCGGTCCGATGAACCGTTTGTATTTTTCCCCGCTTAACTCCAGCGGCTCCTCGGTTAAATAAAGCATCTCGACGATTTCTTTCATCACAGGGACCCCTATGCCAATCAACGATAACCCTAATTTTTTCAAAGGGATGACCGGTTTAACAAAGCCACTTGCTGATTGGGCAATCCGCACGATCTCTCGCCCTGAAATAACGCCACCACCTGGGATATTCCAATTCTGTCCATAAGTGAAATCTTTGCCTGCCAGTTCAGCAACCATCGCAGCTGCGTCCGGTAAGTAGACGAATTCGCGGGGGACCTGCATGTTGCCGATGTAGAAGGCCATTTTGCCAGCAGCGATCGCTTCCAGGGTTGAGCCTAAATAGGAAGCTTCATTAGCAGTAGGCCCATAATAATCTGGCAACCGAACGATCATGACTTGTGCCTTGCTCCACCGTTTGCTAAACAGCATCCGTTCGTAGTCCAGTCGAACTTTTCCTTTTATTGTATGAGGCTGCTTGGGATGTTCTTCTGTTACAAGCTCCATCTGTCTTCTCCCATAAGGATAGATCCCGTCGATCGCTACGACTTTAATCGCGAGCCGTTCCGCGGCCTCCATCACTGATTCGCCTAATGGAATGAGTTTGGTTATCATTTCGTGATAAGGTACGTTCGCGCAATGGAACAATACGTCAGCTCCACCTGCTTGAGCCACTATGTCATCAGGGCGCATGGCGTCTCCTACGGAAAGAGTCAAATTGTTCGGATTTCCAAGTTTCCCAGCGAACTGCTCTAATTTCTGGCGAGAACGTCCAAATGCAATGGTTTCAACACCTTTTTTGACAAGTTCTTCTGTGATTGCTGCTCCCGTTCCGCCCGTTGCTCCAATTACGATTGCTTTATTCATTATTATCAGCTCCATCTCGTATATTTGTTATTGGTCAATCACTAACTTGAAATCATCTTATCATTTAGTTATTGATTAGTCAATCACTTTTTTTGAAAAAAAAGGGACCCACAGCAACGGGCTGAGGGTCTAAGGTTTATATTTTAAAGGGGGGTCGAGATTTATTATAGGCTTATTTTATTAATGCCACATGAATGTAAGATTTCAATTCTGTTACATTCTCTTAACGCTTATTACCGATCCAAATGCTTCAATATTTCACTCAATGACATGCCGTCTACAGGTATGAACTGCCTCCAGTAATCAATGGAATCCTGCAATTTCTTCCTAATATCGATGTTCATCTCGCTAGTGCCAGAGAATATCTCGAGCGTTAGATAGATTTCCTTGCATTTGGGAGGGAGCCCCTCTTCGTCAGGAGTTTGATAGGCTTTCGCAAGTGCCTGTAACACAGGTTCTCCAAAAATGATGCCGTTGCGGTTGCAAGCCTCCGTAAAAGGCTGATGGGATGAGGATGTACCAGTTGTTTGTTGTAAATGTACGATTGGGGAATAACAGCCAAGCTCTTCAAGCCAACGATACGTATCACCATCCGATTCAGCAGCAAATAGATAGGGATAACGATCTATTTCTTGCAAGATTTGCTCCATCATACCCAGCTGATGCTCTTCTGGCGCATGTATCATTTGTTGAAATAAATCATTAGAGGATGTTGAGCCTATCCAAAATGAATCGAGACTCCCTTTTAGTCTAAAACGATTCGCCATTTCCTTCATAATTGGAATATCTGGACGAAGGAACTTACGCTGTCCACTTTGATGGCCGGTGTCCAATGTTAAATAAAACGGCGCTTGGGATATGCGGAACACTTCCTTAAGCAGACGTTTTGAACCGTCGATCGTCCACGGTATTTGATGCGGCGTGTACATTTGCTCGACACCAGGGGTGCGAATCCCCCTATCTTGGCAATATGCTGCAATATCTGCGAGTCTGGCAGTTAAATCTTCTTCCGTTTCGCGATAAACCACAGGGTTCTGTAGGACATAATCGGAGAAGGCATGGCAATAAAAGCCGATTCCGGCCCCGATGTCTCCCGCAATATCGGCCAATGGTTTAATCCAATTATTTTGAATGCGCTCGCGGACAGCAATGTCATGATGAGCCAATCCTAACGTTGCATATGTGCCATGCCCGGAATACATATTCGCTACCTTTACACCCGTGTTCTCACTTACGGTTTTCACTTCTTGAACCCATCTTTCCATATAATCCATGCCCATATAAAGAGGATCGCATTCATTATCGGCGCTAGCTTCAATGTAATAAACACCCATTGATTTGAGTAAATTCATCCATTCCGCTGGGCGCGTCCATCTCTTTGAAAGGACACAATTATCCACAGCCAAATAAAGCTTAGGATCTATCATACAGCATCTCCCTTCAATTCGGTTTTACAATTCTTTGCATTTCTTAAACTTAGCTGAAAAGGCAGCCAATGGCTGCCTTCAAACATTTTTCACCTAAGATATATCAGTGTTGTATTGAGTACCAATTCAGCACCCGTAAGGCGCGAAGAGTGTTCCAACGACTCGGCTCGCCTTCCACACCTTCCATGTCGAAGTGAACTCGATCGGGGTGTGAGTTCTCAAGCAGCCATTTCCCATGTTCGTCTTGTTTCTTCGCAACCAAACCGACCGCCTCGGTGACTCTTTCATCGGGTTTAACACCAGCGCTGCGTAAGTAATCCAGACCACGCAGTAAGTCATAATGCCATGTCGTTGGGAACGAAAACCGCGCCCAATTGGGATCGATCACCTCGCCAGAGGAGAGTGATCTCAACATGCGGCGCTCCAAAAGGTACTCATGTGCCCGGGCTCGAGCTTCGGTTACTGCAGCAGTTTCACCCTTAGCCTTCTCGTATTCTAGTAATCCTTCCAGGACACAGATGGTACTATGGAAGGAGGATCGCCGACTTGTAGGAGCGTTGCAATTCCATCCTCCGTCCTCAAGCTGCTCACTGAGAAGTCGATCGACTAGCCGAGCACTTCCCTCTCCAAAGTAGGAACCAGCGCCAAGTATCCATCCATTGACACAGGGCTCGGTCTCCCCGTCAAAGTAGGGCTGGCCTCCCATTTGTTGCGGCCAAGTGATGTTGTCACGCACAAGACCGATCGATCTACGGGCCTCCTCACCCGACGGATCCAAGCCCAGATCCTTCAATAGCAGCAACGTGTAGCTCGTACATAGCCAGTTCCGTGCGTCGGCGTCACCGCCCCAGTTGCCCTTGGAAGATTGCAGGCCGAGAACCCGGGCACCCCAGCCTTCCGATGCAATCCGAGATCGCTCTGCGGCAACGCGGTCATCGGGCTCTTTGGTTAGGTCACGCATCACTTGCCAACGGATCGCAGGGTCCCCGCCAAGCAGCCACTCTATGACTGATTGCTTTGGGTTATGAAATTGCCATTCGGGATTTTCAGTAGACATCTAATGATCCTCCTTAGCTGTATTTGACCATCGCTAAATTAGTTGTAATTTTATATTCGTGAGGTAGATAAATTTTCCTGCTCGTTAAATTACCGCTAAAATTTGATTTTTATGATGATGGTCGTGATCGTTAAACTCGTGAATAATGTAAAGGAGAGAATAGGATGTGCCTGTGTGCGGGCAACATTCTACTCCATTCGCAGTAACATGTTTGGCAACAATATCAGGATCAGCTAACAGCATTTCAACTAGATTAAGACGAGTTTGCTTATATTCATCGAGCAGACGATCTTTAGAAATGCCCGATCTGGCATACTCATAAGCTAGTTTATTAAACGAATTGAACTCCGGAAATACCATTCCTTCGCCATTTTTAATCGCTGGGATAATCGTAGAGATGAGGTAAGAATCCCAATTTTTAAGATGTGAAATTATTTCGCCTACGGATGCTTTTCCTTCAGCAATTGGTTGTAACCAAATGCTATTATGTACACCATGTAAGGTATCTGTCCACTCTGTAAACTCTTTATACCGAAGAATCGTGCTATTCCCCAAGTTGATCATATTGGAACCTCCATTTAGTTAAACTTGCCGTATAGTTTTTGGACTAACTCAGCGATTTCTTTTTCATCACATGATCTTTCCTGTGCAATGAATTTCATACCTTTCGTTTCACTATGACCCATTCGGGGAATGAAATGTGCATGGAAGTGCGGGACTCCGTCAATCGTTACAAGTGAATAAATCCGTTCCGCATCCATAATCTCTTTAAGAGTCGAATAAATTTTTTTAACCAGATACCCGTAAGAACTAGCTTCCTTATCTGTCATCTCAGAGAAATCAAGGAAATGTCGTTTCGATTCTATCACCAACTGCCCTAGAACCGATTGTTCAGCAGGAAAATGGCAGACCATCCAGTGCTCATCCTCATAAATATACCCACCAGGCGGTTGGTTAGAATTTCCAGCATGTTTGTCACAAATGAAGCAAGGCATGCATATCGCCTCTTTCAAGTATAGTTAACTCTCTCTAAATGGAAAAATCTTTTATTTTCTTCTACCTATATATAACAGATGCGATGAAACTCCCAAGACGGATGGGTCTTTGGCAGTGCTAATGAGAAATTTAATCAACTTTTCATATTCGCCTTGCTCTCTCCAATACTGTTTCTGTTCGTTACTTATCATTCCTCCAATACTAGAAGAACCAATTAAATCAATAGTTTCAAATCCGAACTTCTCCATAAAAGGATTTATTTCATCAATGTTAAAATAATAAGCTCCTGTAAATCGACCTTTATCGAAATGATTAAAAATCCCATTTTCATAAAACTCATTTATTGTATCCATATTGTCATTTGGTTTCCAATATTGAGGGAACTGTAATGAAGTAAGTGCCATTCTCATCCTACTTTGGAAAGCAACAAATACGATGCCATTTCGCTTTGTCACACGAAACAACTCCCTAGTTGCTGAAACTCGCTCACCCTCTTTTTGCAAATGATACAAGGGGCCTAACATCAGAGAACCATCATAAAACTCATCAGGTACCCCATCTAGATGTATTGCATTTAATACATGAAATCCGTTAAATTGTCCTGTTAAACCTAATTCAGATGCCTTCTGTTTAGCCACTTCAACTAGCTTAGGTGTCATGTCAGATAGGGTTACGTTATATCCGAGTTTCGCTAGTTCAATTGCGTATTTACCTGGTCCTGCACCATTATCCAGCACGGTTCCACACGAAGGAAGATACTTCCTTATATAATGAAAATTAATAGTGAATTCCAACGGTTCTCTTTCCAACCTTCCCCATTCGTCAAAGCTAGAATAATAATCTATAACATTCTTCATCTGTCATAACTCCTCCCATAAATAATTATATTTTCTTGTAAAAGAATAGAAAAAACCTATCGCCTACAAAGAGGCGATAGGTTTGACCTTCGCGGTACCACTCTTCTTGATTCGTTGGTTAATCAAAAAACAACGAAATCTAATAACCCGATTACGGAGGTTAACCGTTAAGATCTATTGATTTTCGATCTTACCGCTCATGGGCGAGTTGGGGAACTTATTGACTGTCTTGCACCAAACGACCAGTTCTCTGAGCAATAGTTATTCCTTAATACTCCCAATCATTGCGTTTAGTCCGTATTTTGATTGGACTTAGTATACAGTTGCCAAATAATCCCTGTCAATATAAACTTATTTCTGTACTATGTTTTCCTTCACATAAGCCTTGTCCATTCATACTTTATATCTTCAAGCTGCTCTTCATTGTCATTTCCCCTATCAATAATCCTAAATCCGTTTCTCTCATAAAATTTTTGCGCATTCTTGTTAACTTCAAACGTATATAAAAAAAGCCTTCCATCCGACTGCTGTTTGGCGAGGTTCAGGAGCTTTCTCCCTACTCCTTTCCCTAGATATTGCGTATGAACGTATAATTGATTAACCCAATTCTCGTTACAAGCCAGTATACCGACTACTTGCTCCCCTAAAGCTTCAATGGCAAGATATATCTTATTATTTTTGATCAAAATATGATTCAGAAAAAATAAATGATCTTCAACAGAATGTATGTCCTTTTGCCCAATCGCTTGTTCCTTGCTCTCTCTCCACATCTTAACCGTTTGTAACCCATAGGAAGGGTCATATTCGATAATTGTAATGTCCATTCGATCATCTCCTTTTTTCTGTTCAACAGCGGGGATGCTGACATTCTTACCTATTATATATTCATCAATAAAAAAACATCACCATTTTCGAGGGCGATGTTTATGTTTTTATCGATTAAACACTTCGGCTGTTTTATGCTAATGTATCATTTCTCTTTTACCTACATCAATGAGATTCACGGATCAGGCTTAGATGCTCCTGCGCATCTATCTCGCGCATCGAGAGCTTAGCACCTAGGGATCGGAAGCTGCCAATAACATCTTCATAGCCGCGTTCGATGTGCTCAACACCTGTAATACACGTGCTGCCTTCTGCCGCTAAACCGGCCATCAGCAAACAAGTGCCTGCACGCACATCAGAAGCGTGCACCCAGCCGCCTTGCAATGGGCGTCCTCCGCTGATAAACGCACTTTCTTGCCGTAATTCTATCTCCGCGCCAAGCCGCCGCAACTGCGGAACGTGAGCGAACCGCTTTGGATATACTCGTTCTGTAACTATGCTCTTGCCCTTGGCTTGCAGTAGAAGCGCGGTCATTGGTTGTTGCAGATCGGTGGCAAAGCTCGGATACATGCCTGTGCGAATACGCGTCGCTTTCAGCGAATTCGTACCAATAGCGGTAATATGGCTCTCGCCGCGCTCCACATGCATTCCTATTTCCTCCATCTTAGCTAAACATGAGCCAAGATGCTCCGGGATGACGTCCATAACAGTAACCTGACCCCCATGGAGCCCAGCCGCCATCAGAAAAGCTCCAGCAATCAGCCTGTCTGGAATAACCGTGTGTGTTCCCCCGTTCAAATAGGAGACGCCTTCTATTCGGATATGTTCCGTTCCCGCCCCGTAGATTCGTGCACCTAATTGATTAAGGAAGCTTGCTGTATCGGACACCTCTGGGTCAACAGCTGCGTTGTACAATTGTGTCCGCCCTTTTGCCAGCACAGCCGCCAGCATTGCATTAATCGTCGCGCCAGAGGTGATGGTGTCGAAATAAATGTCCGCCCCTTTCAGCTCGGCAGCCTCGACCTCATAGTAATCATTAAAGAGATGTACCTGCGCTCCGAGCGCTTTAAAAACCTTGATATGCTGATCAATCGGCCTTGAAACGAAATTGTCACCGCCAGGTAATCCGATCGTGACTTTACCGAATTTGGACAGTAAAGCGCCTGCAAAATAATAAGACGCCCGGTAGCTCGAAGCTTTACCTGGGTCGATCACGGAACTGTGAATCCATCGCGGGTCAATGATGACTTTGCCGTTCTCCTGATGCAGCTGCATTCCGATATCACGCCCAATATCCGCAATGATTCGGACATCGTCTATACGCGGGATTCCCTCTAAATTTACTATATTATCTGCCAGACAAGCGGCAGCAAGTAAGGCAAGGGAGCTGTTCTTCGCTCCCGGTATATGTACCGTTCCGTTAAGTGGGCCTGAATACTCTGTTCGTATATACTTCAAGAAGTGTCCCTACTTTCCTTATGACGATTTCAATTCCGTTTCGAGCATGTAGCCACTTCCGCGCACTGCGCTAATCAGGAAGGTAGCTTTTCCGTATTTTTTTCGCACCCGGTAGACGAGAGCATTCAGTTCGTCCAGAGTTACATCTGAGAAGCCTTCTGCTCCCGTTGACCTTTCCGGCCATACTCTAGATTTTATTTCCTCGAGCGGAACGAGTCGATTGGCATTTTCATGCAGCACACGAATCAACAAATATTCTTTTTCGGACATTAGGATTCGCTTACCTTCCACAACACATTCTCTTCTCTCCCAATGAATCGTTAGTGGCAGTTCCGGAATCTCTAGTTGCCTGGTGATGCTGAGCGGTTCAATTTCCAGGGTCTGATCGGCAAACATATAAGAAAAGTGGATGACGGTCATCCCCTTAGAAAGCTTAATGATATCAAAATTTTTCAACGTATATGGTGTGTGCGGCGTTAGCAACATGCCGTTGATCTCCGTTCCGTGACGACTCCCTAAATCATATAGCACCGCCATGTCTTGTTCTTTGCGGATGACGAAATGCTCCCGGGAAATAAAGGCGTTCGTAAAGGCCAAATCCGGAGTTAACTGATTGGATACTCGGCCGACCAATGTTTCATCCTCACTAAGATTCACGCAAGTGCCCGATCGAAATGGATCGCCTCGTACGATGTATAAGCATGCAAAGTTTTCCAGCTTTCTCCCCTCCATTTGCTCATGCAGCTTTACCCCTTCTAGCGGGAAAATACCTCAATAATTATCGTAACTCAAACTGAGACTTTTTAAAACCGCTAAACACTGACGCCTCACTCACATTTCAGTAACATTGGGAAGAGGCTTTTTATGAATTCGGCACCCTCATTGTATGGTTAAGGAAACCTAACTTCTTTAGTACAAAGTTTCATCAAATTAAAACTCTGCACCGCGAATTTTAGAAAATACCATAGTATCTCTCAATAATCCATCTACATCACACATATCATTTCTAAGAATTCCTTCTAGTGTGAATCCCAGGCGTTCGGCAATTCGTGAACTTCGAATATTGCGTCCATCACATCGGATTTCAATTCGATTAGCTTGTAACTCATGCACAGCATAGTTTGTAATAGCCTCTACTGCTTCAGTCATATAGCCTTGATTGCCAAAAGATGTACGTATCCAATAACCAATTTCAAATTTTCGCGCTTGCCAATTAATTCGATGTAGACCGCTGCTACCAATTAATTGACCTGTTTCTTTCTGAAAAAGGTGTAATCTTAGATCGGTACGATCCAAGAATTGAAGCCTAGCTCGTCGGATATTTATTTCAGACTGTTCGATTGTAGGAACATTCACAGCCCACGGCAGCCAGGGGCGCAATTCTTCAATACTTTCTTTAACTGCCTCATTTATCCTCACGCCATCTCCCCATAATGGTGCTCTTATAAGCAGACGTTTACTTTCAAAGCTCTCAGGTATCGTAAATAAGATCGGTTCGGTTGGTTTGAAGTTCATTCAATAACCTCCATTAGAGAATATTTGGATTCCATCAGGAGCGAAAAAGACCAAGAAGTAGTTATCTTCTCGGCCTTTTAATGTGGAGTAGAGGACTAGCGTGCGCCTTGGTTCAGCTTATGACTTTGCAGCAAGATAAGCGGCTACCTCAGCCAACCGAGAAGCATAACCCCATTCGTTGTCATACCAGGTAGCGACGGATAATAGTTCACCTTGCACTTGGGTTAAAGGCAAGTCGATAATCGAAGAATGTGGATCCGCCACAATACGAGAAGAGGCCCATTCCCCTTCCAAAACATCAAGAACGCCTTTTAACTCGCCTTCTTTTGCAGCTTCTCGAAACATGTCGTTAATCTCTTGAACGGTGCATGGTTTTTCCGTGATCAGATTAAGTTCCGCGATGCTTCCGGTACGGGTCGGAATCCGGTAGGCTTTGCCCGTAATTTGCAGGTCACTCCAAATGAATTTCAGAGCTTTGGCTGCACCTGAGGACGAAGGAATGATGTTCTCGGCAGCTGCCCATGAATCCCGGCGGTCCTTCATCGGCTGATCCGTTAACGATTGTGTGTTTGTATACGAGTGTACTGTAGAGAATAGGCCGTATTGAATGCCATAGTTTTCTCTAACTAATTTGACAACCGGTGCAAGCGCATTGGTCGTGCAGCTCGCCATGCTAATAATTTTATGCTTTTCCGGATCGAAGCTTTCTAAGTTGATTCCTTTAAGTAATACTGCGTCGCAGTCTTCTAAGGTTTTGCTCGGGCCGCTGACAAGCACTCTTTTGGCGCCTCGCTCCAAATGCATCTCGGCTATCGGTCGTGTAACGGCGCGTCCGGTACAATCAATGACCAAGTCAACGCCTAACTCACCCCAATTTGGCATTTGACTGGCCGAATTCAAATACCGAATCTCCCGGTCGCCTATTACAATTGAGCCTTCCTGACCCGATACTTTCTCATGCCAACGTTTGTAATTTGTATCCACTTCAAAAAGTGCAGCAAGTGTAGCTTCATCTTTAATATCTGAGATGGAAAATGGGACAAACAAATTTTGTAACAATCCCGCCCGAAGGAGCTGTCTTCCGATACGTCCAAATCCAAAAAGCGCAATTTTACCCATAATAGCCTCCATATAAATTAGATTAGTTATATTCTTACTGCTTATTCAGCCACTGTACTTGGTCAATCCATTGCACAAATGCTTGGTGGGCTAACTATGATGATGCCATCTGTCTTTTGAATGGCCTCGCGATAATGCATAACTGAATCTGGCCCTACACCATGATCCAAATCCGCGTTATACAAAGGAAGATTAGCAATCGATACGTAGTCATATTCTGCAGTATCTACAAGTTCTGGGATCGTATTCGCTATCATTTGATTAAACGAATTTTCTCTCAAACTTCCTACTATAATCCTATTCTTTTTGACATCATCCACCTCCAGAATTTATCCTGATATAATCATACAATACTTTCCATATTTTGCGTGGGATAACTTTAGTTTAGGGTTACCACGGCTGTTATTACGGAATAATATCTTAAATTTAAGATATATAATTTTGAGATAATTGTCAATAACTACTTCTGTTGCCTCGGTTCAATGATCCCGAACGATAGAATCGGAATATCCGTATGTAAACAATTAACATTAGCCTTATTATAAGACTAAAGCCTGAACCACAAATATATTTAGAAAGGTGGAATCGGCTATGACAGACAATCTATCGGACAAAAGGGTACAGTTCAGTTCAATTCACAACGCCGCCGCTGACAACACCCTGATACTCTCTTAATTAGTAGATCGCATAAAGTTCACCCTCATGTTTATACTCATCATTACGATTTTTACCCCCCGCAGGAGAACCCAACGATCTTACCTTCCTCGTCTTCTTCGACGAATACTTTTTCATCTTCCTTGTCATCCAGCTATTTACGTGTACAGTTGCAATTCCTTCTATGTCTTCAAGCTTACATTTTGTTCCAGTCAATAGGTGTGGAACAATAGCGCATTCTTCTTCAATAACGAAAAGAGGAGCTTGCCGCGAAGTAAGCCCCTAAACTATAGCTCTTCATATAATCATAGTATTTTTTCGAGTTCAATTTCGTCATGAATCGATATATCGTAATAACCCACTTTGGGGATTGTCGGCTTCAGCAGCTTCCTAGCCTCATCAATTGAATCGGGATATACGGCCGTTATTCGATACCCGCGTCGTTGAAAAAATCTTAACGCATCCACATTATCATTTGTGGTTATAAGCCAAATGCGATTTCTTCCCGATTGCTTTACCATCTGTTCCACTGTAGAAAGTAATTTACTCCCGATACCTGTGTCTTGTACAGTCGCATTAATACTCGTTAACTCGCAATCATCTATACCAAGTCGGTATGTAGCTGCACCGAATCGTTTATCATCGACCCAGGCGATGAATGCATCCAAGTCCTTGATATGGTGCTTCTTACCTTTGGTTATCATGGTTTCGTCGCCCCACTGTAACCACTGTTCTTTCAGCCATTCCAAATCGTTTTCGCTCATAGGAGCTAGAATCCTGATCTCACCATTTTTATCCATTTCCATCACCCCAGTTCAGTATATTACTGAAAGAATCGATAATGAACTTAACGATATCCGCAAACACAAGATTCAATGCTTACTTTTCTTTTTACCAAGCTTCCCGGTTACCGTCATTGAACTTACCACTTACTTAATCCAAACGATTATGCTCAAATACAAATGCCAGAATGTCTCCCGGATTTTTGCCCGACATAAATTGATCAACTATATATCGTGGTCACCGGTAGGCTGATACGCATCCGCAGTACCGAACGTAAAAAATCGCCAGCTCCAGCAGTCCCTGTTCTTTAGCGGCTCATTGTTATGTTAAATATTCCTCCATAGGGCATTCTATAATAAAAATGCGATGGGGAGGAAAAGTGTTGGAACAGAAATACGTTAGAGAGACTAGATGCTTCAAAACTTCAAGAGTGTTTCCGCTGGATGTCAATAACCACAACACGATGTTCGGCGGAAAGCTCATGTCCCTGATCGACGATATCGCATCCATTACGGCTTCCAAACTATGTCGGGTGACGGCAGTAACGGCTTCCACGGACTCCGTCGACTTTTTGAAACCGATCCGTCCGACGGATTATGTATCCTTGGAATCTTTCGTCACTTGGACGGGCAAAACATCCATAGAAGTTTTCGTCAAAGTGATTACGGAAGATTTGCGCACTGGAAAAAGGGATATAGCTGCAACTTCTTTTTTAACCTTCGTCGGACTTGATGAATGCAACAATCCAATCCCTGTACCCCGAATCCTGCCAGAAACCGAAGAGGAACGAAAACTATACGAGACTGCAAGCCACCGCGCGGAAATGCGTAAAATCAGAAGAGAAGCAAGCAAAAATTTCGCTCACTATTTGGTCACAACGTATCCGTGGGAGTGAACATATCTAAGAAGGAGGAAGAAAATGACAAACTTTCAAACAACTGTTGATGAAATGAATGAATACTCCTACATCATAAGAAATGCATTATCCATGGAACTGAGAGTAGATAATTCGAAAGTGGATCACATCGTGGAAATCATGGAGGATCTAGGCTTTAAGGGTAAAAACTCATGGGCATCCATGCAATTATCCGACCATACTGTAATTGAGTTTTGGAAAAAAGAGCTTATAAAATCCTGAGTTATCCGATAATAACGGCATCTTTCTCCTCAATTTGGAAACTTAGTGCTTGGATGTCATAAGTTCAAGCTCTCTTTTCGTTTCCGGATGGACCACTATGCTATCTGTAAGGTTTAGCGTAGAATCTTTTACTTTTTCCCCCCATTTTTCCTTGAAAAGGAACGCCAGTCACATACCATTTCAATCACATACTTCTTTGGCATGGGCAGTGCCTCTTTTGTATTGGGGTTAATAACCCAATACTCCCAATGGTGCTTATTCTTACGCTGATGATGAAGCCAAGCATATTTCCAATCCAGCTCCTCATCCAGGCCCAAAGGTTTTCTGGAATAAAATTTCTTTGCGTAGGGAAAGAACTCCGTCGGTGAAAACTTGGAAAACATGGCATGCAGGTTTTCCAGAGTGATTTTTCTGAGCGTAATCCCCGCGGTAGTCGAAACGACAAGATTCCGTTCTTAAATCTGGATTTCTATGTTGTGCTCATTACACCATTCAATTACCAATTGCCTTATCTTACTTTCTTTGTACTTGTACCATTGCTCATCAACGCCAAGTTCTATTATTCTATCTTTAAATCTTCGAAAAGCTCCTCTTCCTTGAATGGTGTCATACAGTTCTTCTCTATTTTTTTGATCCTTATGACTTACAATAAACTCTTCCATGATTTCATATTCATTGAAGTTGTTTCTTAATGTAAAGTCCACGTAAACCCCGTTTTCATCATCAATTATGCTGATAGCTTTCTCGATATTCTCTCTTTGCCAGTCAGGAAATATTTCAAGTGGTTCTTCATCTTCTGCAGCTCTCATTTCTTCTCTCATTAATGTAATAACTTCCCCTGTATTTGTGTTTATAAAAGTAAAAGTATCATCAATTTGAACCTCAATTTCACTAATAAGATCATCCAAACTTACTGGCATATTATTCTTCAATTGATTTTGCCCCTTTCGATATAATAACATCATATCCAAAAACAAATGAAGCTACCTATCAGCAGCAGTTTCATTCAAGTAAGACCAGTACAACACTTTTATTTGCTATTTATCTTGCACTATCTTTCCTCGCTATACAATAAAAAACCGAAAACTTCTCTATAAATTGAAGTAATTATCTCCCACCATTGAAGCTAATGCTTGTCGAAAGCTTCCTTCATAGTTTTTGCTTTTTGGGTCAAGTGCATGTTCGCAACGCGCAACGTATGCCATACAATAAGTAGCCGCTGCAGATATTTTAGTCATTTCTTCATTTGTAAACTTTTTACAGCGAAAATGCTCATATTCCTTTACGAAGTAATATGATTCTTTTTGATTTGGTGTTATTTTCACAGGGATGTCCCATGTGGTGGTAAAAGTAGCCGCAGCAATACCTAAAACGTTAAGCTCGTCTTCTAATTTTAAACTATCCCAATCATAAATCATGACCACCTGTTTGTTTTCAAAACGAAAATGTTTGAGCGACCAATCTATATGACCTAACACCATATTACCGTTTATATTATTGACTGTTTTTTTGGCATTTTCAGCTACTGCATCAATCCATTCAGCACCTTTTGATGTTCCACTAAAGTCGAATAGATCATTATGTGGGATAGGATATAGTGTTTCACTATGGCAAAATCGGCCATATGTTAACCCCTTCATATTTTTATATGGCTCGGTTTTCGTAATCAATTCAGCCAGTGTATAAGCTATACTTCTTCTAATCACTGGATTATGGGCATCTTGGAGTTCACCAGGATTTGCGAATACATCTACTGTTGCAATTCCATTCCCTAACTCCGTAGGTTCTAATATAACGTCTGGACAAGGGAAGCCGCTTTTTGAGAGGGATTTCTGTACTCTTGATATAGCGGTTAAAGATTCTTTGGAAATTGCTGTTATTGTCTTCTCTGATGTAGGTTTATGTACCTTTAAAAATAGGTCTACTCCATTTTCCAGTTTTAGACCGAATGAAGCTCCCACGCTAAATCCAATGTATAAACATGAAGATATGGAACTTCCAAGATTTTGTATACAGAAATTGTTTATTTCTAACACGATTTGCTCAGTGCTTGTTTTGCCAAGTATGGAATTAGAAAGAATTATGTTCTCCCTGTCTTCTAAGGCTTCATTTAAAGCATCATGGAAATTTTGCTTGTACAAACGCATCTTCTCCCTTTGAGAAAGATTAGAATAAGTATTCATTTCTATATTTCTAAACAATTATCCTCTTAGGGATTTTTATTTTTAATCATAATTGCCCGTTACTTCAACGAGGCTGCCAATTGAAGTCGGAAGCCTCGTCCTAATTTCTTATTGAACAAAAGTTTCTCCGTTAGTTGAATGAGTAATCAATGATACTGTCCTGTTATGTGTTCATTCGAATCTTTTAATAATTTGGAGAGTAGCACAATTTGCCCTGCATGGTATCCGTAGTGAGCCGCTACTTGAACAAGAAGTCGGCTGATTACTCTCACTTCATAGGTTTCCTCTTCTAAAGCGTTAACCCGAAGCATTCTGTTCCAATCGTCCAAGTCATAGCGGATTATGACTTCCCTTTTTAAATCCTCCTCGGACAAAACTGATAATATACTTGTCGATTCGGACCGTGTCCTCAAAAGAAGACTACTCAATTCATCTTTTGATATACTACCATCAGAATTAAATTCTCGAGAGCGTTCCCGAATGAAAGGTTTGTTCCCAATTGCACTTATGAGGTTCTGATACTCGTTTCCTGCTAAATGTAAGCAAAGGTTACCAATACTGTTCATGGAATCCTTCATTTTTTTCCAAATCAAATCATTATCGAGTTGGTTTATGCTCTTAATGATTCGTTCAAGTTGTTTGTTCATGTCTTCGAGTACGTTCTTTGTCAGGTCTAGCACGACATTTCCCCCCTCTGCCATTTATTTGATAAAAGTGTACATATCATTTTTATAATAATTCGCTTAATTAAGAGTGTTTACCTTTAACTAATCTGGCCGTTAGCACAACATGCTGCACGCGGCAGCATGTTGTGGTTAGTTCAAATATCATTATCCGTTAGAATAAGGTTTAGTCCCTGAATCTGTATCTATTAAGAGTAAATTTTAAAGTTTTTTAGTCAACGGAAATAGAACGCAATCTTTAATAGTAGCACTATCAGTTAACACCATTAACAGGCGTTCAATGCCAAATCCCCAACCAGAAATGGGAGGCATCCCATATTCCATAGCTGCTAGATAATCTTCATCCATCTCCATAGCTTCTAAGTCTCCATTGCTCTTAAGAAGGGCTTGAACCTCTAACCTTTTTCTTTGTTCTAATGGATCAACCAACTCTGAATAGGCATTAATAATTTCCGCCCCGTTCACCACTAGTTGGAACCGATCTGTAAGTGTTGGGTTTTGATCATTGGCTCTAGCTAATGGGGATAAATCGATAGGGTGCTGGACTAAAAAAGTTGGTTTTACCAGTTGAGGTCGGCACATTTTCTTGTAAAGAAGATCAATGAAATTACCTCTACCTAAAGATTCAATATCCGATTGTTCTAAGTGAATATTTTTCCTCTTGGTTTCTTGGTATAAACCTTTAACATCAGGATAAAGATCGATATCAATCCCTGTGTCTCTTAAGATTAAATCCCTAAAGGAGATAATCTCCCATTCTAATGAAAAATCAATCATGTGACCATTCATCGTAATGGTAGTTGTATTAAAGGTTCGATCAAGAATATATAGGACCATATCACGCATTAATTTCATTGTATCCTCATAGTTCCAATATGCAGCATATCCTTCAACCATTGTAAATTCTTGAAGATGCTGCGGACTGATCCCTTCATTTCTAAAACACTTTGCAAATTCATATATTTTGGTAAAACCACCTACAATTAATCTTTTTAAATAGGTTTCCGGGGCAATGCGTAAGTTTAATTCAGTGTCTAACGAGTTATGATATGTCCTAAAAGGTTTAGCAATTGCACCCGAGGAAGTATGCTGTAAGACTGGTGTTTCTACTTCTAGGAAATTTTGATCCTCAAAGAATCTCCTAATGGCACTTACCATCTTAGTTCTAGCTAATAAACGTGTTTGCGTTTCTTTTGTCATTATTAAATCTAAATATCGTTGTCTATATCGAGTTTCAATGGAAGTTAATCCATGCCATTTCTCTGGTAAAGTACGTAATGCTTTACCAAGGAATACATAACTATCTATTCGCAGTGTTTTCTCATTTGTCTTGGTCGTATACATATGTCCCTCAACACCGATAAAATCCCCGATGTCAATTAATTTATGAAATTGATTAAAAGTACTCTCACCAACCTCTTCCTTACTCAAGAGTAGCTGTAAACTTCCTTCTATGTTCGATATTGTAATAAAAATAAATTTACTGAAGTTCCTAATACCAATTATTCTAGCAGCAACTCGCACACTAGAAGTACCATCTTCAAGCAAGGATGCTTCATAAAGTTCATAATTTGTTTCAAATTTCTCCGGATATACAGGAATTCCTTGAGATCTTAAACTATCTAAATTCTCTAATCTAAGGAGAATTTGTTCATTACTCATTCTTATCACTCCAATTCATATTGTTATCGGAACTTGGACTTAAAAGCACATATATAACTAAACAACAAAAAACTCCCCCCCCCAAGATTATTCATCTTGAGGACGAGAGTTGTTAGCTTCGTGGTACCACCTCAGTTTATTGATATGTTTACCATATCAACCTCTTCGAGTACGGCAATATTTTATTGATTATACCCTATCTCAGTAACGGGAGATCCCGTCGCAGCATCACTAAGAATTACATCTCAGATCCGTGCGAAGCTCCGAGCCTTTTTTCATTAAGATCATTATTACTCCTTCACACCAAACAGGAGCTCTCTGCAAATAATTAATCTAAATTACTTTTCTCATCATAGCCGAATATTGTTTTTTGAATATTTAAATAATTTTAACAAAAATATATCATCTAGTCAAACTTATGTCAAAATCCGTGTTTGTCTTAATTTAACTATTCTGCCCGTTACTTCAACGGACAACGGCAGTCGATCGTGTACCGGCTGCCGTCATGTCGTTACCGTTAGCACTAACCACTTTATCATCGGAACCTTAAAGAAAACCTGTTGTAACAACATCACTGACACAACCAAGCATTTATTCATTCTGATTCAACACCTGTGAATAATAACTCATTACTTATTATTTTTCTTATAAATTATCTGAAACCATTCACATACTATCGGTATTTTATAATGGAACTCTCGATTCATGTTCTCCAATTCTTTCTTGAAGAAAAGTTCGTGAACGTGCCGCCAATATGTTAATGTACGGTCTCCTTCTCCTTCAAGGTATGCATGTTCAGCGGTAACTTCATCAAATGAAACAACGCTCACATGCGTGGTTACCACAATTGCAACAGCATTTTCGTTGCCATCAAGAATAATGTTGTGTTGACCAACAGTTGGTATTGGTTCTTTTCGCACTTCGAAAAACGTACAGGTAGTTGCAGTTGCTGTTTTTGTTCCTTCTAATACTAATTTGGCAAGTTCATCAGCCATCTCAATTGAGTCTCCGAATGCCCATGCGACATATTCTTTTGGTGCATCTGCATTTATTTTACGGTAGTCTTCCCATAACTGAATAGCCGATTCATTTTCCATATTATTATCAACCTACTTTCTTTCAGACATATTGAATTTAGATCTCGCCGCACCGTTCTACATGTTATGAGAAGCGAATAAATTTAATCTTAAATTTATCAAATGAAGGAGAGATCACATGGCAGGCGAGTCGCAGCAGTTGTACCAATTGATTATTGGTGGATGGATTCAACAATCCATATCCGTTGTGGCGAAGTTGGGCATTCCGGATTTGTTAAAAGAATCTTCTAAAAGCCATGAACAACTTGCTATAGAAACAAAAACTCATGCACCTACGCTATATCGTCTACTGCGAGCGCTTTCAAGCGCCGGGATATTCAAAGAGTTGGATAATAAGTGCTTTGAAATTGGTCCGCTTGGTGTATTCCTACAGACAGAAATTAAAGGTTCTGCAAGAGGCATAGCCATTATGGTAGGAGAAGAATGGGATAGGAATTCATGGAGTAACCTTCTGCATGCCGTTCAAACCGGGGAACCCGCCTTTCTGAAAACATATGGCATCCCCTTCTTCGAATACTTATCGGAGAACCAAGAAGCTGGAGAGATTTTTAATAATGCGATGTCAGGTTTTTCTAAAATAATTGGACCTATGCTTGAAGTATACGACTTTTCTCCATTCAACAAAATTATCGATATCGGTGGTGGACATGGCAGATTGATGGAAGGCATACTGTGCAAACATCCTCATGTTACAGGAGCGATTTATGATCTTCCAGCTGTCATTGACGGAACAAAAACATTCATCCAGAGCGCAGGGCTTGATAATCGTTGCGAATGTATCGCTGGAAGTTTCTTCGAATCTGTTCCTATTGGCGCAGATGCTTATATTTTAAGAAGTATTATTCATGACTGGAGCGATGAAGAGTCCGTCAAGATCCTTCAAAATTGCAGACAAGGAATACTTGATCATGGAAAAATTATATTAATTGAAAATGTCATTGAAACAGGTAACGAATCTGATCCCTTTCTCAATTTTGTAGATTTGGAAATGGCTGTGCTCTTAACTGGAAAAGAGCGAACGGAAGCAGAGTTTAGCGAACTGTTCGAAAAAGCAGGATTTAAATTATCGAAAATAATCCCTACGCCAATGAACAATTTTATTATCGAAGGAATACCAGTATAGGACTTCTACGCCTATACTAATATATTCGAGATGAGTTTGACCGATCCTACCCTTTCAATGGAAAAAGGGAGCAGCTGCTACATGATACCCTGTTTAATTTAACTATCGTGTCCCGTTAGTTGAATGACGTACTGAATATCAGTCTTCCAAATTGTACTCATCAAGGTCTATTGCGTCTTTAAAAAAATCCATAAAGCTTTTAATTAAGGACTGGTCTTTACTTATCATGAGGGTAAGTCCAGAATCCCAACAGACAATTTCTACTTCAGCTTTTGGATGTTGAACTTTGGCTCCTGGTTTCCAAAACCCTGGGTTACCATCAGCAAACGGAATAACGCTCAAATTATTAATATCAATCATCTCCGACTTTTTAAACCCTGATATTACACCCCAAATAAATTGGATTTTATTTATGCTAATTAAGTTTGTCAATTGTTCGCCTGAAATCCAGTATTTATTATCTCTATCCCAAGCCCCTTTGTTTATTTGATATTTTTCGAAGTAGTTCAAAAAATCATCTGGTATCCAGTTTAGTTCTAAATCTGTTAATAACCAATTATAATCGTGTTGTCGATTTTGAAGTGCCTCGAATATTGGTCCAAGGTATGTATAGTATTGAATCTGTTCAGAGTCTTTTAAAATTGCATTCAAAAACGTCGCCCCCTCACTGATGTAGGATATTTAAATAATTCGTTAAGTGACTAAACTATCCTGCCCTTTAGTTTAATAAAATAGGGAGCAACTGCCGCGGCAATCTGCTCCCTTGTTCGTTCAACTATTGTTCCCCGTTAGCACTGTGTTTCACTTTTTCACTCCATCAGCAAGTGACTTTAATACAAATGTTTATTTTTTAACCCAGCTCATATCATCATTTAGGTTGTAAACTCCTCGACCTGTTGATTTACCTTTTTCATCAACTTCTTGAAGTGACCATCTAGGAAATTTTATATTTTTATCTCTGTCTAAATTATCAAAATCAGGATCTCCGATCTGCTGTACTGTCCAATACATCCCATCCCAAAAAAATGACTTAACAACTGAAATAATCTCATTGACGCTTATATCTGCATCAACCATCTTTTTTATGACTTCTTTAGTATCTGGGTATCCATGTTTAATTAAATCATTAACATATTTCTCGGGATCATCAAAATCTGTGTTCAAACTCCTTTTTAAGCCATATAGGAATCTAAATCGTGCCAACTCAGCTGAATTATTATCAGTCATCTCCATGAATGTGCCATATAAAGGATTGGGATGCCCTAATTTTTCGAAAGCGATTATTAGATTATCTGCTTTTTCCCTGTTGTCTTTATCTAATGATTCAAGCCAGTCTTCTTTTTTCATTTAGCACCTCAATTATGAATGATATTTGATCAATAGATAACTTCGAAAGATAGGAAATTTTTGTGAGTGAAATAAAAATAATATGATTTGATAAATGCTTAATTCGGTCCGATATGACAATCAATTCCGCAAATCTGCCCGGTAGTGAAAAAGGTGAGTCAATAATAATAAAGATAAACCAATTAATGCGAAAACGCTTGCGATGATTCTTTGAATGATGAAATATGATTTTGGTTGTTCCCTTAAAGCTTTCCAGCTCTGAGTCATTTTCCATACGTAATATATAATGATGTGATTGGCACTTCCATCAACTCCACAAATTGTATTACTTATACATACGCAATAAAGTGTTCATGATTGCACAATTAAACAAATCTCCCGTTAGCGCAACTTAGCGCAATACGATTGGTTAACAATACTCTGATACGTAATTTTCAAGACCCTCTATCTGATTGTCTAAGGGGGTAATATCCCCCTTCTTTCCATAGCAAACTATACGCAAGTATTCCCCATATACTAAGGAGCAATTTTTAGGTGTATTCATCCAATTGTACCTTGTCATAGTAGGCTCATCATCTGAAAAATTTGTATCAAATGGATATGGAACATACTTAATATGCTGTGGAAAATGCTTTGTTAATAATCTCCATTGTCGCCCTGCACCATAACTTTTTGTGATAAACAACAAACTATCTATCTTATCAAAATCGAATATTTCTTTTGCAAACAAGACGTTATCTAAGGAGTTTTTAGAACGTTCTTCATACACAATAGCATCCTCTGGAACACCATTAGAAATAAGATATGATACAATAACTCCCGCTTGGGGTACGTCCCCATATTTCCAAGAAGGATGTATCATCCCCCATGTACTGTTGTTTCCTGTGATAATAACAGCTCTACCTAATTTTTTTTGATATGCTTCCAAAGGCTTTTCAAAATTACCAGGATGAGACCCACCAAACAAAAAAATTGCATCACAAGATAATGGCTCATGAATCTTAAGAAAACAAATATTAGTCATTTCCTCAATTTGTTTATTAGTAAGCTTTGGGACTTCTGGGTATTTGGGAATTGGTTTCTTTAGAATAGATATCACTCCTTAAAGGTTATGTAAAATTAATATTCCAGTAGCTCTTCTGCATTCCATTTTTTTGTATTTTAATTAACATAACTCCCGTTAGCTTACAGGCTGCCTATTTTACCGGGGTAGCCGCGCGTACTTATTGTTCATGGAGTTATCATTCAGCATTAACAATGTAAATGAGTAATGTTGGCAAAATCAAATAATTTAAAGCCCTCAGCGACACAACTAACTTTAGTGCATCTGCAACCAAATTGCTTTGCTCAACTATAAAATTCGGGTGTTTTTTATTCAGCTCATCTTGAGAAAATTCATTTAGTAAATAGTCTGTAATCAATCCGCCGTGAGTCACTATAACAATGCTTTCCTAAGGGTATTGAACTGATATCTCTAATAGACATGAAGACAAACGCTCACCAGCAATTCTTGCAGAATCTCCGATGGGAGGCAAAAAGTCCCTTTCTCTCGTACACCGATTCCACATTTCAACAAACTCCTGAAAGGTTTGTCCTGATATGTCACCCCAATTAGCACGTTCTCGTAAGCGAAGATCCTCTAAAATCGGTATTCTTGTTGCTTTACCAATGATCCATCGCAAAAGCAGTAAACTGTTTTGAAATGGAAGCAATTGAGAAGCACGATTTTGTATCGTTTTAATCCCGAACTCGATACTTGCATATCCGTATGCGTTCTCAAAAAGCACTTCACCTTTACGGGTGACTTGAATAACGCCGTAAAAGTCCCACAAGTCCAAATATTTGTTAATATATGTTTCTAGTTTCAATTGAATTGATTGGATCAGACCCCACTCCTCTCAAACAATTCGCAACCGAAATGACGAACCATTTTGATTATCATATACTCTTACGGCCATGTCTTGGTAGGAGACCATCCTACCGTTAGCCTAACCTCCCTCCTAGCCGAAAAAACGACAACCCGCTGGCTGCCGTCTACTCTCTTTCGTACCGTTATTCAATCATATAAATAAACCTTCTGATCGACATGAATCGAACCCGTCTTTTTAACAGAGGCATATACACCAAAACTTAAATTCATTTGCTCATTTACTTTCTTCAACAATATAGGATCGCGTTCAAGTGTATCCGGGTCAATCGTTATTATTGAACAACGCTCACAATAAGATTCGATTTGTAACTCTACTTCCCCTATAGATAACTGCTTTCCAAGCCAATCCTTTTCGTTAAATGTTTCTTCATCTAGTGAGATAACCAAGTTTGCTCTAAAACGTTGTTTATTTAGTTGCTTCCCCCATATGCCTTCAAGCTTTCGCAGCGAAGAGTCTGAAATAATAAGGATACTAGCTTGGTCAACAGACATAAGGCCAGGGTCCTCAGGGTTCGGCGCTTTATAGTCTGACATTGAGATTTTTCTTTTGTAGTATCCTTGAATTTCATCTAAAAGTTCTTCATTCCAACCAAAGGTTCTTCCA
The DNA here is from genome assembly GCF_059692135.1 of Paenibacillus sp. J22R160. Lineage (NCBI taxonomy): Bacteria > Bacillati > Bacillota > Bacilli > Caryophanales > Paenibacillaceae > Paenibacillus > Paenibacillus sp. J22R160. The sequence continues at coordinate 273,509 of NZ_JCAUAU010000001.1, forward strand.
TTAGGTGATGTAATGCGTATTCCCTCATCAACGAGATTAGCTTTATAAGTGAGCATATTAGGGATATTTCTAGCCGTGATAAAGCTATTCCAGCCCCCCTTTGTTTCATCAAGAAAAGCGCAAAAACGGTCCCCATATAACCCATATGTATCAATTGCACAAACTTCCAAGCTCTCTCCTGCGAATGATTTCACAGGATATCTGTGTATTTCATTAATTTGACCAACTATCGATGCCAGATTACTCCCCTCCGAATAACAATTTCGCCTTCGTTTATATATAAATGAGAACGTTATCTTCTTATCAGCTCGCGTGCTAGCGTCAAGGCCGATCGTACTCTGGATATTCTAGATGTTTGGCCTTGCTCGTGGATATACCTGTAGTCGGTTAAAATGACACCGGCATCCTTAATCGCATAAGAAAAATCTTCTTCAAGCATGAGGCGGTACTCCCAGACACGTTTCTCCCAGTGAGGGATGGTCTGAAGCATCGTTGTGTCTTCTACGCCTGGATGAATGTAAGTTTCACTAATGCCCTCCGGTAAATTGTACATTTTGGCAATCATCATTCGCTTAAAGCTTTCGTACGTTTCCCCTTCTTCCTCGGCAACAGGATGGGATAACAAATAGTCGGGAATCGCAACACCGAATAAACCTGCAAGCGCTGACGTCTTAGCGACGATCCGTTCCACGCCAGGAATCTTGGCTAACACGGTGTCGCTAGGATGTACTTTACGGAACAGTCGGAAAGGTATGTTCCACTTGGCACATTTCCTCAACACCTGAGGGAGGTGACTTCTCCCTGTAGCTACGCCGTACAAACTGCCCATATGGTTGTCAGCATGCGTAATGGGAATGCCATAACTCCGCAGGAGCTCATACTGCGCATCGAGTTCCCTTACAACAGCAGCTGTATGGACCTTTCGCTCGAATGCCTCTACCGTTTGGTGCATATACCCGTTCTCATCATGTAAGGACGCGTCACCCGTCAAGCTCTTCCAGCGCAGCGCGTCGAATTCACTGGTTAAGGTCAAGTGCAGTCCAATGTTGGACTGCCGTCTCTTCCTTGACCATTCCGCCGCTTCTTCAAACCCGGGAGCAGGAGCCATCATCGTAGCCGATGATACCTTGCGTTCCTCAAGCAAATGCATAATGGCCTTGTTCGTCGGCGCACTTTGACCGAAATCATCACAATTAATAATCAGAAACTTATTGCTCATAGCCGGTCGTCCTTCCCATTTTAACAAGTAACAAAGCTGATTTAAATATACCATAGGTCTAATACTCAATATATGCTTCAAAATCGCTTGTTTGTACGAATTTTCCTTTGTTAATATTTTTAAATGTTTTAGGATTTGTTCCCAAGTTCCTCTGTCGGAATCAGGTTTTTTTTGAAGCCTACTTTCATTTGGATCCCCCTCATTAATTTCCTGCCTTCAATTTTCTGTCAATCATTCAGACGTCGCCACAAAAATAGGCTGCCACTGATGCTGGCAGCCCACCGTATTGAAATCAAATTTGAACAAATAAAAGGAACGAATTCTATTATGCGGTCAATATAATCGGGCCATCCGCTGTAATGGCAATCGTATGCTCGTACTGTGCGGAAAGCGAGCCGTCAGCGGTTCTGGCGGTCCATCCATCGGCATCAATTGTCATTAACGCTTTACCGGCATTTAGCATCGGCTCAATCGTAAGAACCATCCCTTCCTTCAAGCGGAACCCTTTGCCCGGACTCCCGACGTGGGTATAATTAGGTTCCTCGTGCATTTCCCTTCCTACGCCATGACCGAGCAGATCGCGCACTACCGAGAATCCGTTACGCTCGGCATGGGTTTGAACCGCGTGCATCACATCGCCAATCCGGTTTCCGACAACAGCTTTTTCAATACCAAGATATAAGCTTTCCTTCGTTACCCGCATCAGATTACGGGCTTCTTCCGAGACTTCTCCGACCGCATAACACCAAGCTGAATCGCCGATCCAGCCATCCGCTTCCGCGACGATGTCGATCGTGACGATGTCGCCTTCCTTGAGCAGCTTCCGGTTCGGAAAACCATGCGCAATGACGTCGTTGACAGACGCACATGTCGCAAAAGGATAGCCGTTGTAGCCAATCGTATAAGCCTTAGCGCCATTCTCCTTCAGGAACCGCAGCGCGAACGACTCGATATCGAGTGTCGTGACACCTGGTCGTATCATACCTGCGATTGCTTGATGAAAAGCAGCGACAATTCGGCCGGCTTTTCTCATTTCTTCAATTTCTGCTCTCGATTTCAGGATGACCATACCATTCATCTCTCCTTTGACTGTATGCCTGAAAAAATCATATCGACGATCCCTTCCACATCCGTCTCGCTGCGCATATTGTGGTGGATGTTCAATGCTGCGCAGCCAACAAGCGAGCCAAATATCAGATTAGCTGTTTTCTCCGGTGATTTGGAACTGACTCCTTCACGAATCATTTCCACAAACGGCAAATAGATCCGTTCCTGAAAATCGGCAAACAGCTTGATGAACCGGTTTCCCGGGAAATGATGAAAATTATCTACAACCGATTTAAGCAAAATATACACGGAAGGATCCTGAATGCACTTGCGCAGGAGCAGCCTGGAGAACAGCTCAGCTTTAAGCAAACTGCCGCCATCCCCCGTCAAAGCGGGCAGTACGGCCGACTCTGTTCGGCTCAGGGCATCCCATAGTAAGTCTTCCAAGAGCATGTGCTTATTTTTGTAGTAGTGATACACGGTTCCGTAGCCGAGCTCTGCCTTGACCGCAACATCGCGTATTTCCAATTGAATGCCCTTCTCCAAATATACTTCCGCAGCCGCTTGCATAATTTGGTCCATCCGCATCACCCGGATCGCATCATTCTGTTCTTTGGTACGTGGTGACATAGCTCCTCCTTTTTAGACCTGCTGTAATGTCAATGTAAAATTAATATACCTCATTTAAAAGTAGGGATCAAGTACTTCTTCTATGCGCCTGTATTTTCTGACTGCCTATTTATTGACACCTATTATCTTAACTGATATATTTCAATAAACTATCAAAGCCTTTGCTACCGAATTGCTTGGTAAAATTCTTACTTTTAATGGGCAATACAAGCATTATCTTGGAACGACTTCCGACGACGATATATTCCGTAAAATTAATGAGGCCTGGCATACGGAGGACATCATTTCATCAACGGATTTACGTTCTGTTTTTGATGAGGTTAATCGGATTGCTGCGCAGCGAGAACATCCAGGCGAAAGTACAGTTAGAGCCCAAAACGTCTGCCTTTATCTATTTAAAAGAGTGGGGCGAACCGACACAATCGGAGGATTATCAAGTCGTCCAAATTGAGAACGGAAATTTCATAGCCTATGCCAAGGAATACGACATTGAGTTTGAATTTAATAACGTTGAGCAGAAGAACAAATTCCAGCAAGAAAATCAACGCCAGCTTGAACGTCGACTCCTATAAGTTCTGGGTGGACGAACCCTTCTACAATTATTTGCTAGGCGACTTTAAGTAAAAAAAAAGTTGGTCGGGACCCCGACCAACTTTTTTTAAGCATCCGCCGTTATCATATCGCAGCATTAACTGCCGAATCCCATGCTAGTGCTGCCCCCGCTACGAGGGAAGCCTGTCTTTAATCGTATACAATTCACAGTCCAAAATGTTCATCTCTTCCAACGAAACCGCAGGCTCCGCGCTGCCCGGCATAAAAATCTGTTCAAAGCTAACGCCTTCGATTTTAAATTGATCCTTACCCCTTATCTTCGACGGCAGCTGCCCGGCATCTCGAACTTTGATGTTCCTTAACGTTACATGCGTAACCGGCCCTATCCCTCTAAAATGCTCTTCAATCTCTAATTGCAGCCAATAGGGCCCGTTTCGATGATGAATGACTTGCTCGATATCAATATTCTCGAACGTAATATTTTCCGCGACAGCTGTGCCGAATCGATGATGAACCGCAATGGCCCGGCTGGTTTGGTAGACGTAACCGTTTTGAAACGTTACATGCCGCTGAGGCTGCTGAACCCCCATGCCTACTTTAAAAGCAGCGCAGCAGGTCCATGCGATAACATCCTGGAACATCACATGCTCCAGCGCTTGCGGCGTGCCCGGCCAATTCCGGGCAATATCCGTCGTTTCATCCCATGTTTTGGTAGAGTACGGATCATCCTCCGAAATGGCGATCGTGTGCTGAACAAGCACATGCTGCGACTCAACGATGTCAATGGCATCATCCTCGTAGTCAACTAACGATTGAAAGCCCTTATAGTTCGTAATGTTAATATGGTTGGAACGAGTTGGAATGAGCGCCCATAGACCGGCATCTCGCCCGATAATGCCATCAATCGTAAAATGTGATGTTGCCAATGGAATGATCAGATTGCTGACAAAGCTCTGATTCGCTCGCAGCCAAGACCCATTGCCATCGATCGTTCCTCTCCCCATAATGGCAATACCGGTTGACTCAGGCTCAGTTTGAATCAGCCACGTGCCGTCTAAGTTCAAACTATCCTTATGGAAATCAAAGGTGTAGTCATCTCTCCTATTCGACGCTCGAAGGACAGACCCGCCTTTTAAATAGAGAGTAACATGGCTTTTCAGTGTCAGATTACCGATCAAAAACACGCCCTCGGGCACATAGACGATCCCTCCGCCGGCAGAGTTAGCCTCGTTAATAGCATTTTGTATAGCAGAAGTGGCAAACGTTGTTCCCGTGTTATCGGCATGAAAGTCCGTAACGATATGATAAATTCGATCCCCAATGGAAGAAGGAGGGTTCTCTTCAAGGGGGTCAGCTGCTAGGACCAGCTCTTTCAAATCATTGATTTTCACGATTAAATAGCGGGATTCCTGCAGGTCAAAAGAAAGCTCATTCCCGTTCACGGTACCTTGGATTTCAAAGGCCAACGGGCTAATGGAATAGCTGACGATTGGCTCACACACCTTGATGGTGATGGCAGCAGCGCCAGCAAAAGAGAAATGAGCATAATCATAATCGCGATCCGTCAAAAAGGAAATGACCGGAACGGTCCTATCGCTAGCTTTTACCGAAAAGTAGGTCGATTCCGTGTAAATCGATGGTACGGCGTATGTCTCAATCATTGTTTGCATGGGCTATCTCTCCTTGGTTTCACAGGTTATATAAGGCGCAGACTGCAAACCGAACTGCACAAAGGTGTACGGTTCGTATGCATCGGCATGCCTTTCTCAACAATCCTTACTGATGCACCTTCCTATAGTCGCCAGGCGTGGTTCCGATCATTTTCTTAAAAGCACGAATGAAGGACATTTGATGTAGGTAGCCGACCCGCTCCGAAATTTCTTGAATCGGAAGGTTCGTGCCACGCAGCAGCTCCTTCGCATGCTCCATCCGAACCTGGCATAAGTAGACGACGAATTTCTCGCCGAAGTCCTCTTTGAACAAAGTGCTCAAGCTGGAGGCATTCATATGGAACTGATCGCTTAGACTGGATAGGGACAGATCGGGATTGTTGAAATTGCCCTCGATATATTCCTTCACTTTCTGTACGACGCCATGATTCCCTTTGCTTTCGCGGATCGCTTCTATTTTTCTGGCAGCAGAGTTGAGTGTCTTCGAATAGAAAAACTCCAGCTCTTCCAACGTCTCAAGAGCATCCATATTTTCATCCCAAGGGGTTCGAAACTCGCGATTCCACAGCTCTTGATAATCCGGAGGCAGCTCCATCATTTCCCGGTAAAAATAATAGTTCATATAGCTTAGAATACCGCTAATTTCTTCTCTCGGCAGCATCAATCTGCGCAGCCCTTCAAACAGGAGCCGCAATTGCTCCTCCCAGCCGTCATTGCCTACCCGGAACGCTTGAGCGATCGTGCGCACATATTGCAGATACACATAGAGATCATCGTGCGACAGCAGCTCGATCTCCCAATGTCCGATTACGCGATTACTGCCAAGCGCTGATTTATAATCAAGCGCCCTTGCAGCCGCCTCATAGGACTGCACGATGACATTTGCTTCCGATACGGTGTTACCTAACCCAAATGTTACCGTTAAATTCAAATTATCCTGCAGCCACTTGCGCACCTGCTCGGATACTTCGAGCATAAGCGATTCCGCAGGCTGTTGCTGCTCTTCAAAGAAGATGATACACAACCGGTGATTCGTGATCCATTCCTGCCAAATGCGAAGACCTTTCGCTTCAGCCGTCTCTTCGACGACCTTTTTCAAAATATACTTGAAAAGTCCCTGATCCTTCCGTGAATGCTGACTCAGAAAGTCGATATATTTGTCGATCTCGCCAATGCTGACCGATGCGCTGCCGAAGGAAGCAATGCCCATCTGGCGAAGCTCCGCTTCCCATTCCGCCCGATCAATCGGATTGCTTCCTTCAACGAGCTCCTTAAACAACATAAGCTGTCTATATTTTTCATTTACCTTGGACTGTGTCTCGTATTCCTCACTTACCTCGATCATGGTGCTCAGCGTGTAATCGATATAAGTAAGCTCATCAACCGAAAGGCCTTGAATCGGATTATGTTTGTGCACCTGGTTATATTTCTGGATGCGCGACATGATCGTTTCAATCGGTTTGTAGTTTTGACGCGTAATATAGACGACCCAGCCAATTCCGATCAGCATACCAAGGAATCCAATAATGAACCAACCGCTTGTCATATAAAAATAAATGTTGCCAAGACCTTCCGTCTTGAAGCTATTCGAATACTTCCAACCCGTATATCCCGACACCAGCGTCGTATCACCGGCTTTCGCTTCCATGCCGGAAGCTCCGAACAGTTGATTGCCCTCGGTATCGCTAACCGCGATTTTGTTAACTTCCGAATTCCCGTATTTCTCCAAAAGTTCTTGAATCGCAGACATCTTGATATTCACAACAAGAAGTCCAATCCCCTTGCTATTAATGGGCACGCCGCTGCTGATGGAGATGATGCTCTCTTCTACGGGATTCCCATTCTGAATGGTGCGGAACGTGCGTGGAACACTCCATCGGCCTTTTTGTGGATGATTCACGTTACTTTCAATGTAAGCGCTATCCTCGAACTGTTTAATATTTAAAATCGTTTTATCGCTAACAATCGTTCCGTCACCCGCTCTGTAAATATAAACGGAATCGATCCATGCATTCGAAGTTGTCATGTTTTGAAGCAGCTGCGAAAGCTCAATGATAAACGAAGAATCGCTCTCCATGCCAACAAAGGACGTGAGTTTCACATTTCTCGTATTCGTCTCCAGCATCATAATCTCAATCGACCTCAGGGACATGTCGATGCTGTTTTGGATATTTTGAACATAAACTTGACTTGATTTCATCGCTTCTTTTCTGGACAGGTCATTGAGCTGCACAATCCCGATAAAAACAAATAAGCAAACTATCATGATGAGTACCGGTAAATAGGAAAGAAGCAAGCGATGAAACCATTTTCTTCTCATGGATGAAATTCTCTCCTTAGCATGATTAGTACAACTATCTTATCATACAGCCCCGATACGTGGGCAATATACATAATTTCGCTGCATAGACACACATGGTGAAAAGGCCTCATGCGCCTGATTAGCGCTAGAGAGGCCTTTTAGAGTGAAAATGTCCTTACGGATTATAGCTCACCTTGACATCATCCACGCTCATCGAGCTGGCGTTGCCACTGATTGATGAGATCAGCTCAGCTGCGGTTTATTTGTTCAGATACTTATAATAATCTTTGGTGAAAATAACATCGTTCTTGTTATCGGTATAAGCTTTCTTCAAGAACTCGTCGACGCCTTTGCCGCCGCCCTTTTCCCAAGTATCTTGCGCGTCCTTCATGGCTTGGTCAACGGAATAGCTTGCCCCGCTTACAATCGCTTTCGTATACGTATTCGTTAATGTCGTTTTGAGCGTATTTTTAATGACCGTCATATCATCCGGTAAGCTGACTGGCAGAATAGCCTCGGTTGTATTTGGACGATCTGGCGTAATATACGCTGCGCGTGCTTGTGCAATCAAATTCAAATATTCGTTGTCCAGCGGTTTATTTGGATCAAGCTGATTCGAATACTCAACGCATTTGCCCATGGTGCCGGTCTGAGTCATCATTTGGAAGTCGCCGTTCCAGCTCAGCTCTTTTTTATTTTTCTCCAGATCGATCGGTTTCGGACATCCGTCGCTGCCAACCTTGAAGTGTACGCCTTCCATTCCGAACATGAGCGTCTTCTGCACGTCTGGTGTCATCAGCCAATCGACATATTTCACGACGGCTTCTACATTCTTGGCTGTCGCATTAATTCCTGCTACAAACTGCATGTTGGGGTTGGCTGCTGGTGAAAACTGGCCGAATTCCGACTTCGGAAGCGGAAGGATCGCTACTTCTGCCGATGGGTTGTTTTTCTTGAACGTCTCATACGTTGTGAAGACTGTCGCTCCTTCTATACCGCCAGACCCCCAGATGCCGAGCTTGCCGTTGACCCAGTCCTGTTGTGCTTTCGCGCCGGTTTTGTCGGCAAAAATATCCTTATCTACGGCACCTGCGTCATATAGGCTTTTCTTGAATGCCAGATCGGCCTTCGGTCGGTCCCAAGTCCGTGTATATTGATCATTCAACAAATGATAAGAAGTAATAGACGACATCGGCATTAACTCATCACTCGCTTGACCTAATTGGAAGAAATAATCGACATCCCAGAATGTTGTTCCGAGCGTGTCCTTTTTACCGTTTCCATCCGGATCTTGCTCGGTGAACGCCTTAGCAACCTTCAGATATTCCTCTGTTGTCGTAGGCATTGGAAGCTTGAGCTTATCAAGCCAATCTTTGCGGATCATCAGGAAGTGGTTCGACGTAAACGGTGTCGTTCTTCCGAAGAAATACGTTTTACCGTTAAATTTGGTAAGCTTTTGAATGTTCTGATTTTCCTGGAACAGCTTTTTGTAATTCGTCGAATATTTGGAAATCGCATCTTCGAGCGGGATGATTTGCCCTTTGGATGCCAGATCCTTCATGTACGGATTCGAAAACTCCATAATCAAGTCAGGCGCCCCGCCCGATGCAAACAAGACGTTAAATTTCTCAATTGAACCTGTACGAGGAACGGGAATAAATTCAACTTGAACCGGTGCATTTTCGTTAATCCACTTCGTCCAGCGATTATTCGTGATCGTGCCTTCTCCCTCAGGAACCGCATTCCGATCGTAGATGGAAACGGTAATTTTCGGTTTGGGTCCTGCCGGTTTCGCACTCGCACTTGCTGTTGCAGCTGCCCCGCTGCCAGGCGTAGAGGCCGCCGTATTCGCCGCTTCTTTACCCGCCATGCAAGCTGTAAGTAAAACTGAGCTCGAAACAACCATAGCTAATGTCACTGATGCCGTTTTCATCAAATTGTTTGTCTTCATGTTAAGTTGTCCCCCTTAGTGAATTATCCGCCGCTATACATGTTCGTTATTGTCTAAATCTAACACGTTTTGAAGGGCTGGATCACCTCCTTAATTTGGTAAATCATCCTTTGACCGCTCCGATCATGACACCCTTAACAAAATACTTTTGCAAAAAGGGGTACACGATTAGCATCGGAAGCGTCATGACAATGACACCCGCCGCCTTCATTCCTTCTGGCGTTAGCTTCATAGCCATTTCAGGCTGCGTATTCGCCATCTCCTGCATAAGACTTTGGTTCTGAATCAGCTGCTGAACGAGAACCGTTAAGTTTAACTTGCTTGCATCATTGATATAAATTAGCACATTCATGAAAGCGTTCCAGTGACTAACACCGTAAAAAAGCGATAATGCCGCAATAACCGGTATCGATAACGGCAATACGATTTGCAGGATCAGCCTCCACTCGGAGCAGCCGTCGATTCGCGAAGCCTCTTCCAGCTCCTCAGGAATCGCTTCAAAAAAGCTTCTTAACACCATCAGGTTCCAGACGCTCACTAACCCAGGCAGCCATAAAGCGCCATAGTTATTTAGTAAGCCCAAGCTTTTGAGAAGCAAATAAGTCGGAATTAATCCTGCCGAGAAAATCATCGTAAAAATGATGGCGAACGAATACACTTTACGTCCGATAAAATAGCGCTTCGACAATGGATACGCAGCAAGTACTGTAAAACTAATATTAAGAACGGTACCTACGATTGTAATAATCAAACTATTTGCAAGCGATCTCAAGATCGGCGTTTCCTTAAACAAGGCTTCATAACCGCTAAAGTCCAAATTCACTGGCCAGAGGCTCACCACTCCGGACATCAAGGCATGTTTGTCGCTTAAGGACATTGCCAAAATATGAACGAGCGGAAGCAGGCAGCTCATACCGATCACAAACAAAATGACATAGTTAATGCCATAAAACCATTTCTCTCCTCTAGTGCTGCTCATGAGTTTCTCCTCCTACCATAGGCCTTGACCAAAACGACGCGCGATCCGGTTCGCTAGAGCAACTAGCACCAATCCGACAAGGGATTCGAACAGCCCCATCGCAGTAGCTAAACTGAAGTTCGCCTGCTGAACCCCAATTTTGTACATAAACGTACTAATGACTTCCGATATTTGCGAAACCGCATCGTTTTGTAAGACATACACTTGATCGAAGCCTACTTCCATCAGGTGGCCTATTTTCAGAATCAACATAATAATGATTGTTGGCAAAATGCCCGGCAGCGTAATTCGAAGCATCTGCTGCCACTTATTGGCTCCGTCTATGCTTGCCGCCTCATATAAACTTTGATCGATGGACGTCAGCGCCGCCAGATAAATGATGGCTCCCCAACCGGCATCTTTCCATACCCCCGATCCGATATAGATCCCTGTCCATGTTACCTCGTTATATAAGAACGGGATGGTCGTTCCAAAAACCCGCTCAATCACATGATTAATTGTGCCTGTATTCTGGGAGAACATGGTAATGACAATGCCCCCGACGATGACCCAGTTGAGAAAATGAGGAAGGTAAACGAACGTTTGAACCATTCGTTTGAACGCCATTTTCCTCACTTCATTGAGTAATAGCGCAAGAATGATCGGGACCGGAAAGCCGATTACAATCGAGAGTCCACTGAGGAGCAGCGTATTCCAAATGATATCAACCATTTGATCGTTGCTGAAAATCAGCTTAAACGAGCTGAGCCCTGCCCAAGGGCTGCCCCATATCCCTTTAATAAAGCTGTACTTCTTAAAGGCGATCACGAGGCCTGTCATCGGATAATACTTAAAGACCAGAAAGAAAATCATGATAGGCAGAAACATGATATATAAGGGAATGTTCTGTTTCAATACCCGCTTTCCATACTTCCTTACCAACCAGTTCGGTTTGGCCTTGGCAGCAGCTTGCGGCTGACCTGTGATGGCTGGCGAGGGTGGCGGGAGCGTCTTATTCATTGCTGTCACTTCCTCGTCTTGTAATTGAGCCCATCTTACCGGGCTTTGGTTCGTACGCACAATATACATGATTTCGATGAGTTAACAGGCGCTTGCTGTGCGGATAGTTGAGCAGCAATATACACTTTTTCTATTCATACACCTGTAAATAAATATCATTTTTGTGCGACTTGTGACTCCGGTTCCCAGAAGGAGGAATGACCTCGCAGCTTGGACAGGGCTTCCATATAAAAGTAATCGCCATAGATTAAAGGCTTATTGATGTTCTGATTGCCTGGCAAATTGCCTGTGCCCGCTACAAGGATCGCTTCTTCTGAATCACCTGCCACGTAGTTCTGGGATAAGGATTGAAGGATGGCACACGCCTGATCTTTGTAAAAAGAAGCCCGCTCACTCTGGCAGGCAGCTGCCAAATTTAACAGCCCGCTTGCCGCAATGGCTGCTGCGCTTGAATCCCTCGGCGCCCCCTCGAAAGAAGGTAGTCGGAAATCCCAATACGGCACCTTATCCGCTGGAAGGTGAGTCAGGAAATAGTTGGCTGCATGCTCCGCCGCTTCCAAGAATTCGTTATCTCCCGTATGCTGATAGCTCAGAATAAAGCCATGAATGGCCCACGCTGCGCCTCGTGCCCAAGCGGAATTCTCTGCGTAGCCTTGACCGCCGAGTGCTCCCGTCCGTTCCCCGGTTTCTGGATCGAAACATACAACATGAGAAGCCGAACCGTCCTCGCGTATAAAATGTTTCACAGCCATCTTCGCATGTGCGATGGCCATATGCTTGAACCGGGGATCGCCGGATTGCTTTGATGCCCAGTGCAGAAGAGGGAGGTTCATCATGCAGTCAATGATCACCCATCCGACACGCTCGGGATGGTTCCAAGCCCTGATAAAACTGCCCTGCAAGTTAAAACGGCCTGCCAGATGGCTGGCGACCATCAACGCTCTACGTTTTGATTTCTCATTCCTAGTCAACTGCCAATTGGCGATAGAGGTCAGTGTCCACATAAAGCCCATATCGTGATCCAGCTGCTCGTAGCTATGCAGCACATTATCCAGCTGCTCTTCACAGCTCTCAGCCAGTCCCCGTAATTCGTCAGCCTGCCCTTCTCTATAGACGAGCCATAACAATCCAGGCCAGAAGCCGGCCGTCCAATAGTGCGGCGACATGAGTTGAAACTGTCCATCATGCGAGCCGTGCGGGAATGCGTCTCCGATTCGCTGGCTTGTGTTCATCACCTTGCTGATCCCTGCGTTCCATGCATCTTCTATCCATTGCTCTGTTCTATTCATGCTTTCACTCCCATCCATTGTGCTCCTAGCATAAGCAGAACAGCGCATGCGGCTCAATATACATGTTTTTGTTAGATTAACAGGTGGATAAAAATGGTCATAATCTCCCCCGAACATAAAAAAAGCGAAAGCCTTGGGAGACAAGGCTTTCGCTACTATTATTTGGCTTGTGCCATTTGTAACAACGCAGTTAGAGCTTCTGCTCTTGTTGCACCATTCATAGGCTTGAAGGTGCCATCCTCATATCCTGAAATGATGCCAAGTTCTGCAGCTTTTGCGATAAAAGATTTTGCCCAGCTCGGAATGGAAGCTTCATCCTTAAAGGAGCCGTCTTCCTGATCTCCTGCGTTCACATGATAAGCCCGCAGCAGCATGGTCGTCATTTCAGCGCGGTTAATTAACACGTTCGGACGCAATGTCCCATCCTCGTAGCCCGTCAGTATACCTGCTTCCACTGCCGATGCCATCTGGCTGGCAGCCCAATCCGGTATATCCAGCTTGTCAGCGAAAGCAACGCCGGTAGAAGGACTTTTGAGTCCAAGTGCACGCACAAGCATTGTCGCGAACTGCACGCGTGTAATCGGCTCATCCGGTCTCATATTTCCATCGGCATAACCGTTGATAATTCCTTTCTCAAATGCAGTGATGAACGTTTGCTTTGCCCAATGAGACTTCACATCAGGCCAGCTAGCAAGTGATCCCGTCTCTGACCCTGACCCTGATTCAGGCTGAATCAATAGCACGGCGAATTTGCCTACATCTGAGACAGCTACAGATATGGTTTCACCTTTTACATCGCCACCTAGTTCCAACCACTTCCCTTGATTCTCGTTATAGCGGAACACAGAAGGTCTGCCCGCTCCCACGCGGGAAGCATTGAAAGCAAAAGTAAGGATTAATGGCTTAGTTGTTGTGCCTGTTTTATCCTTCATGATTTCAAATACCGGGCTTAGTGCCGTATAATTGCCGACACTTACTGTTTCATCACTCTTTTTGAGTGTCAGCTTTAAACCTGCCTCTTCCACAGGCAACTGCACGGAAAGCTCGTCATCAAGCTTCAAAGGTTCTGGCAATACGGGGGCATTAGAACCCTGACCGCCTCCACCACCTCCCGATCCACCAGAAACTTCGGAAGATTTTCGGTAAATAGCCATATAAAATGTCTTACTCACAGATCGATTTATCGATTCTACTTGAACCCATACAACATTCAAGCCTGGATTCAGCACAATCAATTGGCTGTCTGTACCGCTTTCTACCAATTGTGAATCACCAGTACCCGAAATCACATGAACCGTTGACAACGGATCCATGACAACTGGTTTTATCGATATACCTGTAGTACTTGCAGGAACATCTACAGCGTATTGCAGCACGTTGTTTGCGAAGGCTGGAGATAAAGTGCCTGCTGATACACCTAGACTGCTGAGACCAAATTGCTGCGCGATAATAACTTTGTATTCACGGATCATCTGGCCATCCTCGGACGTCACATGGATCATGATTTCATTCTGATCATTGATCGCAATTGGCAGCGTTGGAGTACCACTTACAACCGTCTGCGGCTCACCGCTTCCGGTACGCACGGTAATGAGCGAGTTAACATCTTCAGCTGTTGGTGTCAGCGTGAGGCTTGCCGTACTTAAAGGAACTGCTGCTGTGTAGACTAACGTATCCGTAGCGAAAGTAGGATCTAGCTTACCTGCGGATAACTCCAGCCCTGTCAACCCTGCTTGCGTACTAGGCTTCCGAACCGTTACTCTAGCTTGGGCTTGGACGCCAATTCCGTTAGTTGCTGTAATGAATGTACTTCCTTCACCAACTGGAGTCACGTTACCCTGATTGTCTACGGCAGCTATTGTTTGGTCCAATGAAGCCCAGACCACGCTCTGATCAACCGCATTAAACGGGATCAGATTAGCTTTGAGCTGTTTGGCTCCTCCTCCAAGACCAAGTGTTAACTCAGAACGATCCAGTTCAATACCTTTCAAAGCCATCTCATATACAATACGCAAATAAGGTCTTTGTTCAACTGTGCTGTATTCGGATGTACGGAATTGCTTCGTACCAATCATGTTTGAATTGCTCGTGTCCGCGAAGGTTTCACGTTTCAGCAAGACGCCGTCATTTAATTCAGGATTCGCAGTCCACTTTTGCACAACCCCAGTAATATCAAATGTGTTCCATTTCGGACTTTGCGTCACAACCAAACTATCAACCACAGCAGGATCATAGGAATTGCTGAGGTTGGTGATGTAGCTTTCCCATGTTACCTCACCAGGCTCGCCAGGGCTGCCGTCATTGCTTGTGCTATTGCCGCCCCTACCTTCAACCCAAGGCGCATTCGCCTGATGTACAAAAATTTCCTTATCTGCATTCGCTATTGTTCCGTTGCTTCCACGAGAACCAAAATGATACAAATTCAGTGATGCACTCGTAATCGTTGCACCTTGCGGAATAGGTAATTGATCGAATCGGATAAGTCCATATTTTTCATCCATAACATTTTGATTGTAATACCCGACCTCCATGCCATGCTGCGCTCCAAGGTTGTATTGATAATATTTATTGCCTTGGCCTCCAGTTCCTTTGGAAATCTGGGTATCGGTGGTCCCATTATAGCCACCTACCCCGTCTTGGAGAATGACAGCTGTTTTGGCCACTTCGATCGTATACGTACGCTGCACCTGGGCTCCTGGTGATGAAACATACACACTAATCAAATTGTTCCCTATCTCAAGCTGGAGCGCATCACTTGGCTGGCCGCTTATGACCGGCTTCGCTTCTCCGTGATTGAGTGATACGGTTATCGTGGATAGGTTATCCTCTGATATCGGTGTGACCTGAACCTGATTGAATGTTTCCGGTACAATGGCCGTATAATGCTCTAGGCTACTGACAAAGGCTTCGGTAAATGTTCCGCTACTAAGTGACAAGCCAGAAAGATTGGCGTTAATGCCTGAAGATTCGACGGTTATCTCCGCTGTTGCTTCGAAGCCTCCATCCAGTGACTTTGCCGTGATGGTCGTAATCCCTGTACGAACTCCTGTCACGATACCGTCTGCACTAACGGCTGCGATTGTCTTATCCGCTGACTTCCATTCCACATTGTGGTTCGTCACGTTAGCTGGCTGTAAAGCGGCCGTCAGCTTCGTTTGCTCGCCAATTTTTAGCGTAGCTGATTTCGGTGCCACATCAATTGCCGTTACTGGTATCGAATACGTAACCGTTAACTTTGGACTCCAGTTCTGCACCCCATTCTCAGAAGAGGAAAATGCATAAGAGATTTCTCCCGGATCTAGCATGACTCCGAAATTAGTGCTGCTGTCAGCCAGCCAATCGCTTACAAGCTTCGTGGTGTCAAAGGAATACCAGTTATACAACTCCGTACCTATCGTTTGTTTGGCAGATACGCTGCTCGAAACGGGTGGCTTCGTTGCCCAACTTACCCAATTTTGACCATCCGGTATCGTGCTGCCCGTTGTTCCCGTTCCATTCCCTTCCGCCCATGCTGCCGTCACTTTATGCAGCTTTACATCTCTTGATATCGACGGATCGGTCACGTTGCCGGCTCCAACCAGATACATCTCCAATTTGGCGCTTTCCACCTTGGCTCCTTGGGGAACAGGTGCAAGATCAAATTGGACCAAACCATACCCACGGTCACCCGTTAGGCTATCTTTCACTTGCAGTCCACCATCAGAGAGCTGAAGCTCTGCAATCTGAGTATAAGGCTCGCCGTTGTTCGCCGTAATATTTAAGCGATAGTACGCATAGGCCGTTTGATTATTAAAATCTTTATAGAATTTGGTTTGATTACGATTAATGAACACTTCATTGGTCCTTGTATCCAAGGTTACCCAATCTGAACCATCCATAGAGCCTTCAAAGGTCCAATTCCGCGGATCTCTCCCTGGAACATCCTCTGCCGAAGAAATCGCATAACCCGCTACCTTGGTCGCCTGCTGCATCGTCATGGTAAGGATCGCCGTGTTCTGGAAAGCTAACCATTTGGTCGCTATAGCCGAGTCCAATAGGTTGTCTTTGGTTTGATTGGCTGGGCTTGAGCCTGTTGCCGTAATCGCGCTGACTTTTTGCGATACTTGACCTGGCATCCAATTGATAAGTGGATTGATTGGCCCCATTTTAATCAGGGAATTACCCCCAAAGTTATGCAGATGGTTATTGTTTGTTGCTAATTCGGCTACATGGGTATCTGCTGTCCCTTTATAGCCGTTTAATCCATCTTGAAGGACAACCGTTTGCGTTACGCCAGGATTTCCGCCTCCACCACTGAGTCTATCCTTTAGATACTTCAACAACAGCGAGGTCGTATCCGTTTGAAACATATCCACTCCGCGTCCCAACAGCCAAGGATAACCCGCCGTCGGATCGGTCAGGAAGGCATAATCCCCGTGTCTGCCTACCAAGCCGGGTACCGAGTAAATGGTGTTGACCCAAGCTCTCGCTCCCAGGCTATGCATATTTTTTAGAAATGCCGGGTCCATAACCGGATCATCATCGTTGCTGAAACTTAGCTCAACAGCAAGTGTAGGAAATTGCGCTGTCTGCGGATTTAAGTAATCATAGACAGTGGCTTGATCTGTAGCAAGCAACATATACAGCGGTTGCTTTGCCGAGTCCTTAAATTGATTCATAAATGTAGTAATAACAGACTTATAGGAGCCATTCGCTTTATATAGTGCATGATCCGTCGTATCTGTTCTTTCGAGAATTTCCCACATGCTATTCAGATTTGCCAGATTAAACGGATTTTTGTTATCCAAGTTAACCATGATATGGCCACGAGCTACTTGCATTGCTTCTTCTAGCGTAGGTATTTTTTCACAAGGATTGCTTACAGCTCCACTGAGCGTTTTGAGACAATAGCTCTTGATCTCGGAAAGCGTGAAGGAAGAAACACTTCCGTTACCGTTCGTGGTGCGGTTAATCGTATCATCATGCATCAGAACAGGCACACCGTCTCGCGTATTCCGAATATCCAACTCGACCATATCCAAGCCCTCAGATATCGATTCTCGGATAGAATCCAGTCCATTTTCCGGCTTTCCGTTGAGCCAATTCCCGCGATGCGCAATAACCATTACATTACCATTCGGATCCAAAAAATTGGAGATAATCTTATCGGCTTCCCCACCAAGTTGCCTGTATGCCACATTAATCGTATACTCGTGTACGCCTATTTCGCCTGGCGACAGCGGTTCAATTGACTCGACCCTTACAATAAGTGTGGCTCTGCCAGAATCCAGAGCAACGGGCAGGCTCTTGCTGCCTGAGTTAACCGTTTGCGGCTGTCCATCCCCGCTGCGAACAGTAATCTTCGCATTCCACTCGGAAGCCGTAGGCACTACACTTATTTTCCTAGCGTTTAATGGTACCTTCGCTGTGTAGCTAAACTGATTCGAGTTGAAAGTCGGTTCAAGCTTAGCGCCATTCAAACTCAAATCGGCTAATGTGCCTTTGCTGAAATTAGCGGTTACCGTCACATTCAGCAAAGCTTCAAACCCTCCAACTGCTGCTTTTATGATCGCTGTCCCTGCCCCAATTGCAGTTATCTTACCTGTTGCATCAACCGATGCTACTGCCGTGTCCGACGTTGACCATAACACATTGGTATCCACGGCATTTAAGGGTCTAGCAAAGGCATTAACATGAATCGGAGCATCTCCAACATTCAGTGTCACTTGCGTGCTGTCCAGCTTTACGCCTTGCAGTGGCAGCTTATAGTTCAAGCTTAACTTCGGTGTCAATGACTCGCTCGGTATCGCATAGACGCCAAATTCGAAAATGCTAGCTCCTAAATTACTAACATTGCTGGCATTCACCCGCATGTATCTTGCCGTTACATTCTTGGTATCATTATTCTGCTGCTGTGTCGTAACAGCTCCTGATTTATCCTTATAAACAAACCAATTCGACTTGTCTTCCGAATATTCGATTTTGTACTGATACCCCGTATTTAACTCAAACAGGATGCTGGTGCTTGCAATTGCATAACTGGCTCCCAAATCTACTTCAAGCCATGCTGGACCTGATGCTGAACTGGATTGCGCCCATCGGGTCGTTGTGTTGCCATCAATAGCCAGTTGTGCCGCATAGCTGCCACTGTAGATGGATGAAGCCGTAGCTGTCTTATTAAGCGCGAGATTAATCGGCGCTGCTGCTGACGGGTATTGTGCGGAAGCAAAATCCTTCGTTGAAGGCAACGTGTCTGCATTGCTGGTCGTGTCGGCTTCTTTCAACACCACACCATAATTAGGCAAGCTTCCGTTAATCCAGCTTTTCACTAAATTTGTTACCGGCCAAGAGTACCATTGGTTCGGAGTTGTTCCTACATTGACTTTGTTATTATAGGTCACCGAAGTAACTGTATCATTGTAAGATGGTCTGGTATTCCAAACAACACCTGGTGCGTTTACGGTTCCATCAAAGCCAGTTCCTGTGCCTTCTACCCAGTCACTAGTCAGCTCGTGAAGATAGAAATTTTTATTATAGAAAGAATTTCCATTACGGACACGCGTGCCCATTAGATACAAATCAAGATTGGCTTCAGAGACGATCGCTTGAGAAGGGATTGAAGCTAAGTCAAAACGCAGCAGCCCTAGCTTCCGATCCGTCATTAACGGATCGTAATACCCTACTTCAAATGCGTTATTCATGCCTGTGTTTTTTACACCATGAATACCTTCACTGACATGCGCATCTTGTGTACCCATATAGGTATTGATGCCCTGCTGAAGAACGACAGCCGTCTTAGGCACCGTAACTCGATAAGTGCGACTTAATGCACTGTTGCTGGACGTCACTTTTACTGAAATGATATTATTGCCAATTTCCAGCTTCAAGGGAGAACTGTAGGTTCCGCTCGTCACTGTCGTTGAGCTTTCCCCATTAATAGAAACTGCGACGGACGCTCCATTCTCCTCTGTAACTGGCGTTACCGTAACCTGGTCATAGGCAACAGGAACAGCAGCGGTATAATCAGTTGTATCTGGGCTAAATATAGGATTAAGACTGCCTATATTTAAATCTAACTCAAGCAATCTAGCGCTGGCGCTAGGTGATAAAGCATTCTGTGTCACCTTTTCTGGTTCAGCAGTAGCAGCTGCAGCTGGCAGCACAGAGATCATCGTTGACCAGAGCAGCATAAAAGAGAGCATACAGGAATAAGTACGGCGCAGAAATGTTCGTTTATTTGGGTGCATGATTAGTCCTCCTTATTCGTACTAGGTCGTTTCATCCATCAAGGTTTATTCAAATTCACGGTGGCTTCACTTAAGCATGAGATACATACATTCTCCGAAGCTTCTAGCTGTTCTTGGGCCTTAAACATTTGATCCCAATGCTTCTTGCTCTTCGTCTCTGAGGCAGGCACATACAGATTTCTCGCAGCTAGTCTCTGTATAGAACTTTCTCGTGGTGATAAGAACGGCTGCTCGTCACGATTAGGATCACTGCTTTTCAAAATAGAGATCTTAGAAGCTTCAGGCAATAGACGTTGTTGAATCGCTGGGGTAAGCAGAAATTCCATAACCTGGCGTACAGCTTTCTCCATCTCCGCACCCGACTTCAGCATAATAAAGCCGCTCACGCGTGCCTCAAACGCCTCCTCTTCGCCAAATGCTGGAAACGGCATAATGCCAAATTTGAAGGTTCCGCCAATATATTGCTCCAGCAATATTTCTTTCTCTGATGATGATAAAAGTAAGCCGGCGTTTCCGTTAATGAAATCACTCACGGCCAAGTGATGCTTGAGCGGAGGCGTCATTTGATAGCGATAGATCATATCGTGCCATAATCGAAACATGCGTTCCGCCCTGTTCTCGGATGCCGGTGCTTGAAGAAAGATGCTGCTGCGCAAATACCAAGGGGTTTCAGGATCCATGACAAGCCCCCAAATATCAGTCTCCTCATCGCCATCGTGATCCTGCGTCAGCTTCATGCTAATGGACACCAGCTGATCCCACGATAAAGCCTCGGTGCTAGGCGAAAAACCTGAATAGCTGAGCAAATTTTCATTGTAATAAATAACGGGAACGGCCGTGCCATAGGGCATTGCCCACAGGTGGTTATTGTACTGAAAGGCACTAGCGTATCTCGGGTCAATCGACTGCCCTATGTCCTGTAACATGCGTTCGTCCATGGGAAGCAGCGCCCCCGTATCCGCCAGCTCTCCAATCCCAAAGGCACTGCCAATTTCAGCAAAATGGGGAGGTGCATGCGCGGAAATGGCTGCCATCAGCTCTTCATAAAGCTGCTCTTCCGAGCGGAAAGTGCGAATTTGGATATGAATACCGGGATTTTGATTTTGAAAATCGGTTAGCAGCTCACTGACTGGTTTGCTGTAAATCCATGCTGTCAAAGAAACATCCGTTTGCAGGGCATATTGTAGAGGCTGATTTTGATTTAGCCGCATTATCCACAGCAGCATGAACACACATACCGATATGGTTAATGTTGCCCCAAGCTTCTTTTTATGTTTCTGCCACCGAAAGTTCACGATCTCCACCGTCCTTTGATACCGCTAAATAGCCGTTTTTACAAAATAAATTTGGAGCCTTTAGAAAACTGTTTGGCGAGAATCAGCGATAGCAAGGTGCATGCCGATAAGAGGGTCGCGAGTGCTGCGCCTGCACCGTAATTAGAGCTGAATACTTCCGTATAAATGCTGATTGATATGGTCGCAGTCGCTCCATGGTACAGAACAATGGTTGTACTTAGTTCATTAATAACAGCCACCCAGCTAATAATTGCACCTGACATGACACCGGGGATCATCATTCTTGCCGTTGTTTTGAAAAAAGTTTTCATTGGAGGAACTCCTAGACTGATGGATGCCTCCTCGACACTGCGCTCCAATTGCTGCAGAATGCCCACGCTGGAACGAATCGTGTATGAAATCTTACGCACCACGTAAGCAATCACCAGGATAACCCACGTCCCGGTTAATATCACAGGCGGTTTGTTGAATACAATAATAAGACTGATGCCCAGCACAGTGCCTGGAATAATATAAGGAAGCATGATAATTGAATCCAACAGTCCCGTAACCTTAGAAGGCCTCCTAACCAATACATAGGCGACCAAAATCCCCATTACGATCATAATCGCCATGGCAATGAGCGAGAAACTGAAGGTATTCATAATCGCCTTCGGTACTTTGTAGACAATCTGCGCATAGCTATCGAGGCTGAAGCCACTGTGGAACACGGGTCCCTTCCTCTTCAAGAATGAGGATATAATTACCGTCAATTGCGGCAAAATGGATATGCTCACAGGTATAAAAGCTAGAACTGTCAGAAACCACCCCATGGAAAGCGGAAGCTGCTTAACCTTTGCCACCCGCATGCCCGAGGTTGCGTAATTATGACGGGAAGATATAAATCTCTGGATGAATAGCACAAGAGTTGAACACATTAGCATGACCGCACTAACCGTGCTAGCCATGGATAGATTGCCCCCCATTTCATTAACGAACTGCTCATAAGCCAGCACCGGCATCAGCTTAAAGCCTTGTCCGAGCAGCATAGGTGTACCAAAATCCGCAAATGACTCCATAAACACAAGCAGGGTTCCCGCAGATAGCGATGGAAGCACTAACGGCATGGTCACCGTGATGACCCTTTGCCAGGCTGACATACCCAAGCTATCCGCCGCCTCTTCCAGGGAGGAATCAATCGTTTTGAGCGCGCCAGAAACATAGAGATAAATATGTGGATAAAACTGCATCGCGAACACGAATACGATTCCTTGCCACCCATAAATGGATTCAAACGGCACACCGATCATATTGAGAAACCTTGTAATGAAACCGTTGTTCCCCAAGAGCAAGATCCAGGCATATGCCCCAATAAAGGGAGGCGACATCAGCGAAAGGATAATCAAGATATTCAAAGTTCCTTTGAAGCGAATGTTGAACCTTGTCGTCAGATAAGCTAGGGGCACACCGATTAGAACAGCGAACAATGTTGCGAAAAAGGATACCTTGAAGCTGTTAAACAAAGCAATATAGTAATACTTCAGCTTCATAAAATTCGCATAATTGCGCAGCGTAACCTGTCCCGCTTCATTGAAGAAGCTGTTCATCAGCAGAGTTACCAATGGATATACGACGAATCCCAACAGAAACAAAAACATAACCATGGTTACGACCGTCCATACATCCAGCTTCTTCGGCAGCAAGCGTCGAAGGGCTTTCGGTTGTCGAGGTTGGTCAGGCACGATATAGAACCTCCTGTCCTTGACCATCAAAAACGATGGCCCGATCCAGTTGAAGATCTAGATACACATGCTGCTCTTGCTCTAGTAATTCTCTTGTTTCTGTCAGCTGATGATCCACTTCAAAGAGTTGGTCGCCTGCACTGCGGATGCCATATTGAATTTTCCCGCCTAGGAATGTCACTTGCTCCACTACCCCAGGAAGCTGCAGGGGATGCTGGCGCTCTTTAACAATCATTAATCTTTCCGGTCGGATAGAGAACAATATTTTGCCTACATAATTACGCATTAGTTTCAGCTTCAGTGTGATTGTGCCAAGCAGGATTGTTGCTAAACCCGTAATAGCGTCATATTCGTTGACAACAGCTTCGACGAAATTAGAAGTACCAATGAAATGAGCAACGGTACGATTCACTGGATACAAATATATGTCTTGCGGACTACCGATTTGCTGTACAGTACCCGCGCTCATCACAGCTATTCGATCAGAAACCGCCAACGCTTCCTCTTGATCATGGGTCACATAAATGGTCGTAATCTTTAGCTTCTTTTGCAAAGCGCGGATATCTGCTCTCATCTTGATTCTTAGTTTGGCATCTAAATTGGAGAGAGGCTCGTCCATCAGCAGCAATCCTGGCTCGATAACAACCGCTCGCGCTAAGGCAATCCGCTGCTGCTGTCCCCCGCTCATCTCCGATGGTGAACGGTCTCTCAGGTGCTGAAGCTCCACCATTTCCAAGGCTTCCATAACCTTTTGTTCGATCAAAGGTTTTCTCACTTTGCGTGCTTTGAGACCGTAGGCCACGTTATCAAAAACGGACATATGCGGAAAAATCGCATAATTCTGGAAGACCATCCCAATATTGCGTTGATGCGTTGGCACTTCATTCATTAACCGTGAGCCAAAATACAAATTGCCTTGATCCTGACGATAAAAGCCAGCAATGATGCGCAGCAGCGTCGTTTTACCGCACCCGCTTGGTCCAAGCAGCGTAAAGAATTCTCCATCCTTAATCGTAAAGTCGATTTGATTCACGGCAACTGCGCTGCCAAAAAGCTTAGTTACTTGCTCAAAGCCTATGTTCATCTTACTCTTGACCTGTCACAATCTTCATGAACCGGTCACTGATCGTTTTTTTATTTTGTGAAACCCATTCGTAATCATAGTCTACTTTTTTAATAGCATCGAGCGTAGGCAGACCTTGAATGTTACTTGCATCTTTTCTTACCGATCTACGCAAAAATTCTTTCTGCAGCAAATTTTGTACACTCTTGCCTGCTGCAAAATCAATAAAGGCTTGCGCGTTTGCCTGATTTTTGGCCCCTTTTATAATCGCCATACCGTCAGGTGTAGCAACCGTGCCTTCGGATGGATAAACAATTCCTACAGGAGCTCCACCTTCAACATAACGAAGTGCAGCCTCTTCAAGCGTAACGCCGATAGCAAATTCTTTATCTCCGACGCCTTTATAAACAAGACCAGAGCTTGATAGTAATTTCCCATCCAAATTCTTCACGAATTTCTTAACATAATCCCAGCCCTGATTGTTGTCTTTGCCAAAAGCCGTAAGCATCGTTGCCAATTGCGTAAAGGAAGAACTTGATTTCGCAGGATCTGCGAAGGCCATTTTGCCTTTCCATTTGGCATCGAGCAAATCATTCCAGCTTTTCGGCTTATCGGCTTCTGTGACAAGATCCTTGTTATACATGATGACCATGGGAAGAACTGTAAACGGGGTATACAGATTATCAGGACTTAGGTATGCCGGTGAAAGATTCGACTTTTCCTTGGTTTCGTATGCTTGGAAATAACCCGCGTAAGATTTCAGCGATGCGGTATCGCCTCCAAAGAATACATCGCCCAATGGGTTCGCTTTTTCAGCTTCAACTCTTTTCAACAGCTCTCCTGTGCCTCCGGAAATGAGCTCTACCTGCACACCTGTGAAATCTTGGAATTCTTTAACAATCGGGTTATTAATGTCCGCCGTGTTTGGCGAATAAACAACCACTTTGCCGCTCAATTTGGCTGGCTCGCCGGAAGCCGTTCCTGCTGCCTTCGGTTCAGCCGATGGACTAGCTGCTGCCTTCACACTATCAGTTGGCGCTCCGCTTTTACCCGTAGCCGCTCCGCATGCTGTCAACATCAAACTCATTGTTACTACCATCGACACGCCTATCACTTTAAATCTTTTCATCTATGCCTTGCCTCCTGTTTTTGTAGGTACATGCTAACTATAGAGCGATTGGAGGTGGGTAACAATGTGGTAACGATTCTGATTTGTACGCTAAATTTCTGTCGAATTATTAAGCTTTTGTAACTTCTCGCGAAAGCTTTTTTGTGGTTCTCCTGTCGCTCTTTTGAACATTTGGCTGAAATAACGTGAATCCTGATAGCCGACCATCGCCGCAATCTCGCCGATTCTCACTTCAGGCTCCCTTAGCAGCTCTTTGGCCTTGTTAATGCGTAATTCAATGATATAATCCATAAAGCTTTTCCCAACCTTTTTCTTAAAAACCTTGCTAAATTTGCTTTCACTCATATGCAGTTGGAGCGCAAATTCGTACATGACAAGATCTTCTGTAAAGTGCTCGTGTATATAGTCCAGGATTTCATCGAGTTCACTCTTATTCCGATGTTTGCTAGCCAAATAATTCCGCTGCACCTCACTAGCCATTTGCTCTAACCAATCCATAAGAAGCTCCATGGAAGGTCTGTTACTTATGTTTTCAAGAAATTGCTTCATCTCGGGCAGTCCACTCGTATTTGGAAAATGCCGTGTTAAGAGGTTATATACGCCAAAGGCAAGCTGAACGCCAATCTGCTGCTGTCCAAGACTCTTGGACTCGAATTGCCATAACAAACCCTTGTACAAAGCTTCCAGCGATTCCTTCAAGTCCTCAGCCGAACCCCATTTAACAGCTTCCACGAGCTCAGCATCATCCCAGCCTAAGAAGGAGTTGGCTTCAACTGCTATGGATGCATAGTGGATGAGCACGGATTGCCTATGCACTACCTGATAAAGCTGAGCTAGACGAGCTTCCTCATAAGCCTGTCCTATGGTAAGCAGACCATGGTGAATTTGACTGACGCTGACGGTCACATTCTGTTCGTGCTTTGACCCTATTAATTGCCGCAGCTCCGTTTCCCATTTCTTATCGGCAGCTTCAATGAGCAGCAGCGCATAACTGCCCGCTCCCACCTGCACAGGCATGATGAAGGAGTAGCCCGCGAGAAGAGCACCGATAGCGGATAATTCAAGAAGACTGCCCGTGCTATGTCCAGCGGCTGTGGCACTCTCACTCTGCCGATACGCGATGATCGCCACTCGAAATGCATGGAATGACTCCAAGTTTCCTTGCAGATGCTCATACAGCAAATTCAAATCATCTGCGCCAGCTTTATCATAAAATAGATTGTGAATAACCTTTTCCAGAATGAAGGGCTGGCTTGTTTTTTTCATGCTCTCCAGATTCTGCAGATAGGCTGCTTGCTGTCGTTTAGCTGCAAGTTTGAGCGTGGTTTCACGAAAGGCTCGGCGTATTTCCACCGGATTGGAAGGCTTTAAGAGGATATCGCTGGCTCCAAGCTTAAGAGCCTGCTGGGCGAAGGTAAAGTCGTCAAATCCTGTTAGAAAAATCGCCTGGATATCCGGATATTTGTGGTTAATGACTTCCACAAGCTCTAGCCCATCCATACCCGGCATCCGAATATCCGACAAGACAATATCAGGCCGAAGCTCTTCAATTAGCTTAAGCGCTTCCTCACTGTCAGCAGCATCCGCTATAATCACACATTCCATCTCTTGCCAAGGAATCGTCCGCTTCAAGCCTTCACGCACAATCCACTCATCATCAATGATCATCACTTTATACATCTACATCACCCTCGTGCTTAATTTGAGGTATTCTAATGATGGCCGTAGTCCCTTGACCCAGCTCACTTGTTATCGTAAGCGATGCATCATCGCCAAATTGGAGCTTTAATCGCTTATGCACATTTTCCAAACCAATCCCCGTATTGTCATTGTTCTTTGTAATTCTTTCCTGTAAAAGGGGATATGGCAAAAATCCAATTCCATCATCCTCGATGAGAAATTGAACCTTATCCTCCATTAAGTTACCTGCGATGCGCAGCGTGCCTGGCCCCTTTTTATTCTCTAGTCCGTGAATGATGGCATTTTCCACGATTGGCTGAATCAACAACTTAAGGGTATACAGCGGCATTATGGCCTCATCGATCTCTATGACAAGTTGTAATTTATCCCTAAACCTCAGCTTTTGAATCGATAAGTAATGTTGAATCTGTTTGATATCCTCACGAATGGTAATTACCTGATTGCCTTTGCGAATACTGTAGCGAAATAGCTCACCGAGTGATATTACCGTATCGCTTATCTCATCAATTTGGTGAATCCTCGCCATCCAGTTGATGGAATCAAGCGTATTGTATAGGAAATGAGGGTTTATCTGCGCTTGGATGGCTTTTAATTCTGCATCACGAAGCTGCAATTGCTTCTCATAGTTTTCCTTGATTAAATATTTGATCTCTTCAACCATCCGGTTAAAGCTTTGGCCCAATTGACCTACCTCATCTGTATATTTGGAAGGAAAAGAGACATTCATATCTCCTTTTTCAACTCTCCTCATCAGCAGCCGCAATTTGCGCAAAGGGTCAGTAATTTGATTGGAAACTACATTAGCAAACCAATAAGCAGCTATGATGCCGATTAACAGAACGCCGAAGGTCAGTATTCGTATACTCTCACTTTCTTTAATGACCTCTTTCACCGGAATAACGCTCACCATCTTGAAGCCAGTCACTTCCGACGTGTCATAAATGATCATCTTACGTTCACCATTCGGGTCTGTTGTTTGAAAATATCCTTTTGTCCCTTCCAGCACCTGTGGTAAATAATCAACCTGCAGCTTCGTCCCAATCTGATGCTTTGGCCTGCTGGAAATCACGTTGCCGAACTTGTCCAGCATGAAAATTTCTCCACCTGGGAATAAATGCGCCTTGGCATACTTATCTACGAAAGCAGATTCCATAATATCAATAACCAAATATCCAAGGGTTTCATTTGTTTCTATATTCTTCAACAAGCGTCCTGTGCTAAGTGCTGTCCCGAAATCATACAACTTTTTCAACGTGTAATGGGTATCCCATACCGTATTCCCACCTGCAAGCTGTGCTTTGCGAAACAAGCCCCAGTCCGGGTCATATTGCCCATATTGCTTAGGCAGCACATCTCCTGTAAAAAAGCGCTCGCCGTTTGCTCCCAGTATATAAATCTCGATGTCCCAATTTTTGAAGCCAATTAAGGATTCCAGAATCGTTTTGATCCGCTGCTCGTCCCTGTATCTGTCGGCTACATTCCGCTCTTCTCCGTCAACGGACAGTACTTGCTGAACATCGCTATTGCTGTATATATACATAGATAGCTGCTCCACATCGCTAATAACATAATTGATGCTGAACGTGATTTGCGAAAGACTTTCGAGGATTGTCTGATAGACCTTCTGCTGAACGGTATGAGATGCGTGATTGTAGGACAGTAATCCAAGCGCAGTAAGAGGGATCACAGAGATGATCATGAACAGAATAATCAGCTTTCTTTTGAGATCCATTCCAGCAATGCTTACGATAAATTTATTTAGCACTCTTCCATTCCTGCTTCCTTTGTGTGCCCATAATCTTCCCATTGAGACCCCATTTTAGCATAAGATGATATTCGAGGAGCTGAATTTACATTCAATTTATAATAAATTCCATGCAACTCTAGCAATATAATCCAATCTATTAAATTAAAATTCATATAATGCTAAGGCAAGACAAAAAATTCGAAGGAGTGAATAAATGGTTAATATTAACGGCATCACACGAAGCATTTTTGCATTACAGCGATCATTGACTGGACAAGCACAAGCTCAGGGTCAGGGTCAAGGGAACCTACTTTCTAATGTAGGCAATCCTGTTCAAAACCAGAATATAAATCTAAGTGTTCAAGGGAGCGGAAATCCCGCAACTGCTACCTTTTCTAACTTCACGCCACTTCCAATCCCAACTGCTAGCCAAGGTATTCCGTATCCTTCTACGATTAATGTATCCGGCTTACCTGGTACTATAATTAAAGTAAGTGTTATCCTTCATGCATATAATTCCCTTCGTCCTGAAGAACAAGATATTTTGCTTGTTGGGCCAGGAGGTCAGTCCGTATATCTAATGGCTAGCGCTGGAGGTGACGCAGCGGTTACTAACCAAACAATCACATTTGATGATAGTGCAGCTGGCAAAATCCCTGACGCGGGACCACTGGTGACAGGTGTTTATCAACCAAGCGTTTATCCGCCAACCATCACGTTTCCTCTGCCAGCACCTATACCGCCATATGGCGCTTTGTTCAATGTGTTTAATGGTACAAATCCGAACGGTACTTGGTCTTTATATACAATTGATGATGTAAATCAAATATCTGACGCTTTAATCGCCGGTGGATGGACATTGCTAGTAACTGTTGCGTAGTACGTAACAACAAGAAAGAAGAGGCTGTCCCACAAGGTTTAAAAAAGAAGCCTCCCTCGGTCATTGGATGACTTGGGATAGCCTCTTTTTATATGGAGCCGTATCGAATAGCTGGAAAAACTCCCTGTATTTCAAGTAACTCCCCGTCAGATATACCTAATAACTGGAAAAATTACCGTTACTTCTCTCCTTTAACCCTGTTTCCGAGCTCAATCATCCGCATTAGCAGGAGAAATTCCATTTATTCATGCCTCTAGTGTGTTATTCAACTATTTAGCGGTAGTATATCCCGTTAATCTAAAGAGGCGCTCCCAAAAGGTAAAAACATACTTTCCCTCGGTCATTAAATGACTTTCGGGACAGCCTCCTCTTTTTTATTATCATTATCTACCGATTCCTATTCCTCAAATATACGCGTCAGCAATTCTCCAAGGTCTTGCATCGCCTGCTCTTCTTGCTCTCCATCCACTTCTAATGTCACTTTATCATTCTGTTGAATGCCAAGTGTCAGCATACTTAACGAGCTCTTGCCGTTGACCTTCTTATCCCCTTTAATGACGTTTACTTTGCAAGGAAACGTACCTACCTTTTGAACGAACACTTTGGTCGGACGGGCATGAAAGCCTGATGGATTCAAGATCGTAAAGGTTTGAGATATCATGTTAAATCACTCCTTGTCTTCTGTTCTACAAACTGTTTGATTTGATCTTGGGTGCTCATCGCTAGAATTTGCTGCGTATAACCAGCCCATTCTTTTTGAGAGGTCCTTTTAATTAAAGCTCTGGCAGGTAAAATCGAGCTGGCACTCATGCTGAATTCATGAAGTCCCATGCCCAGTAGAATCGGAATCGCGTGCTCATCTCCAGCCATTTCTCCACACATGCCTACCCATTTGCCTTCCTTGCCCGCAGCTTGGATGACCATTTGGATTAAGCGAAGAATGGATGGATGACAAGGTTGATATAAGTAGGAAACTGTTTCATTCATCCGATCCGCAGCCATCGTATATTGAATGAGGTCATTGGTACCAATGCTAAAGAAATCTGCCTCTTTCGCTAAAAAATCCGCTGCAATGGCAGCAGCCGGCACTTCAATCATAATCCCTACTTCAATGTTAGGGGACACAGGAATTCCTTCTTGAATAAGCTTCTCTTTCTCTTCCTGCAGCAATTGCTTGGCGGCAAGCAGCTCATCCATGACAGCAATCATAGGAAACATGATTTTCAATTGCCCATAGCTGCTTGCTCTTAGAAGTGCTCTAAGCTGCGTACGAAACAGGTCCTCCTGGCTCAAACATAATCGTACCGCACGTAAGCCAAGAAATGGATTGCTTTCTATCGGAAGCTTCATGTATGGCAGTTCTTTGTCTCCGCCAATATCAAGGGTGCGGATGACGACAGGCTTGTTGTTCATTCGCTCCAGAACATGTTTATAGATCTGAAACTGCTCTTCTTCACTAGGCAGCGCGCTGCGTCCCATATAGAGGAACTCGGTTCGGAATAAGCCGATCCCTTCCGCTCCGTTGGCAAGAACTTTTTGCAAATCTTCCACACTGCCAATGTTGGCAGCCAGCTCTACACGATGATCATCCGCAGAGAGAGTCGGCTCATTGATGAGCTTGCGCAGCTGGGCTCTTCTCTCGTCATACAATGCTTTACGCGCCTGATAAGTTTCAACCTCTTGATCACTTGGCGCGATGAACACAGTACCCTCAACCGCATCTAGTATGAGCATCGTACCTGTCACGATGTCTTTTGCTCCTTCACCTGCACCAACGACTGCAGGCACTTCCAGGGACCTGGCCATAATTGCAGAATGAGAAGTACGACTACCAACCTCTGTAACAAAGCCAAGCACATAGTCAAGATTTAATTGCGCTGTATCGGAAGGCGTCAAATCATCTGCGATCAGTATGCACGGCTCATTAATAGCCGAAATCGCTGCATAGGATACTCCTCGAAGCTTGCTCATCATACGTCCGGTAACGTCACGAACATCTGCCGCACGCTCCCTAAGCAGCTCATTATCCATCGCGCTGAGCACTTCAATAAAGCTGCTTGCCACTTCATGTAGCTTAAATTCAGCATTCATGCTTTCATCGTTTATACTTTCAATGATGGCATCTATATAATCAGGATCTTCAAGAAGCATCAAGTGTGCCTCGAAGATTTCCGCTTTGGCCGCACCCATTCGCTGCTCAGTCAACTCTTTAATCTCTTCTAATTCTTGCTTGGTTTCTTCCACAGCTTTCCTAAAACGAAGGATCTCCTGATCCTTGTCGGCCACTTCCTCAGCCACGGGCACGTAATGCTCCTTATTCAATCGAAAAGCTTTGGCCAGCGCAATGCCGGGGGAAGCAGCTATGCCGGTTAGACGTTCAGTCATCATGTTCGCCATGAGGAAACTCCCCTTTCTTTAAGAAACAACGGTTTGTTTGAATTGTTCGTAATGCGTTAGAATCAGCTGATGAATAGGGTGCTCTTCACCAATAGTCGTGTACTTGGTAATCGTTTGAGCAAGGCCAATAGCACGCAAATCGGCTTGAATTTGGGCGGCCTCGGGATCTGAAGGCTCTTGAAATAAGAAGGCAGCAGCCATGACCATGGTCAGATACGTAGGGGTCATTCCTAGATCATACCCTTGTAAAGCGGGTCTGACCAGCCGGTCATTCACAGATAATTTACGAATCGGCGATCTTCCTACACGCGCTGCATCATCAATCAAATGTGGGTTCGTGAATCTTTGCAGTATTTTATCCATATAAATCTCGTGCTGTGCTAACTCGAAGTCATGCTTCTTGATCAGAATAGAACCCGTCTCATGCATAACATGCCTTACTAATGAAGTAATTTGCGGATTAGCCATCGCCTCTTGAATCGTCGCATAGCCTTGAAGATATCCCAGATAGGCAGCGCTGCAGTGTCCTGTATTTACGGTAAACAGCTTACGCTCAATGTAAGGCTCTAGCGTCTTGACATAATGAACCCCAGCAATGCGAGAGAAGCCTTCCAGCATTTGAGACTCATCAACAACCCACTCATAGAAAGGCTCCACAGTCACTTGAAGCGGGTCCTCGTTATGCTGAATCGGAACGATTCGATCCACAGCAGCATCGGGAAATGCAACGACAGCATCTGCTTTCGTACGCAGCTCTTCACTTAACAAAGCATAAACGTGTTCTTTGAGCTGCGAGCTTCCGCCAATCGCATTCTCACACGCGATGATGTGCAGCGGCGCGGCTCCCCTCGCAATTCTTAGCTCGATCCCTTTGGCGATTCCGCCTGCAATATGCTTCAGGATATTGACACCTACCGCGGTTGTCACTAGATCGGCCTCTCCCACTGCTTCAGCCACTGCTTCTAGATTCTTGCCGTTGATAGCTGTAACACCAGCAACCGTGAAGGTCTCTTGCGCTTCATTCGCCAAACGCACCGTGTACGATTTTCTTTCCTGCAGTTGCTCGACCAAGGTATCATTAACATCTGAGAAAATAACTTCATATCCGGCTTGTGACAAAAGCAAACCTATGAAGCCTCTTCCAATGTTTCCAGCTCCAAAATGCACAGCCTTCATCATTCCATCCCGCTTTCGAAAATCTTCACCATATCTTCTGGTGTTGAAGCTTGCATAATCTGCTCGATGTTCTCATCTTCCGAGCAGATCATCGCTACATTGGTCAAAATGTCAAGATGATCACTCCCCGCTGCTGCAATCCCAATCACCAAGTTGGCCGTCTCTCCATCGCCGAAGTCCACGCCGTCTGGAATTTGAACAATAGACAGCCCCGTTGAAAGTATCAATGATTTGGAGTCCTGCGTGCCGTGTGGAATTGCCAAACCATTGCCCATGAAGGTGGATAATGTCATCTCTCTTTCGATCATTTTATCGATATAAGCGGCCGAAGCATGACCTGCATCTACTAGCAATTGGCCCGCCATTCGAATAGCCTCGAATTTGTCTTTGGGTTTGGCATTCAGCTTTACTTTATTAGTTGATAAGATACTCATCGTAGGTCTCTCCCCATATCCGATTATTTTTTACTCTCTAGAAAAGCTGCTAACTCTTGCGATAAAAAACGCTTAATCTCTGACTGGCTGCCCAACTTCAACAGTTCGATCATTTCAGGGATGAGCAGGAAAGAGCTTATTTCACTTAGCACTTCCAAGCTCTCTTTCGAAAGCTCCTGAGGACCGAGCATAAGCAGCATTTGTCTCACACCCGATTTTTTTCCGCTTTCTAACGGCAAATCCTCCGCTAATCGAAACAAGGTGAAGGAAGGCTTTTTAACCTGCTCACTTCGTATATGAAAGAGTGCAAGACCCGTGTCAGGAATCACCTGACTGCTCAACTTCTCCCTCGCAAGCAGAAGATCGACGATAGGTTTTACATCCTCAATGACACCGGATCTACTCACATAGCTGCATATATCCTGCAAGGCGTCTTCCAAGTCTTCGTAACTTTGCTCGATGTGATACACCATGAATTGATCAATGATACTAATAATTTCATTAATATAGAATTGAGTACGATGCAATCGATCTCTAGATCCTGCTTCCGGCTGCATGTGGACAGAATCACCAGACGCTTTTTGCAAAGTTACATTTTGAATAAAAAGCCTTAACCGCTCTGCCTCATCTTTCGTCAATAACGGGCTGAGCTTCATGTATTGTTCTGAAGGGAGCGGCAGATCCACCGTCGATATAATTAAATCGTAGTCCTTCTCAGGAATACGCGCAGCTTCAAACCAGGAGGCATTGCCAATAATATGAATTTGAGGGAGTTCCTTCGTTAGGCGCACAGCCAGCATTTTGGAAGTGCCTATACCGCTTGTGCAGACCAGAATCGCTCTCACATTCCGCTTAAATTGTTTCTGCCTCTCGATAGAAGCACCGAAATGCATAACCAGGAACCCGATTTCTTCGTCCGGTATGGCAATTTCACTGATTGTCAAATCGACGGCTTCGCGAATGGCTTCGAACAGCACTTCATAATCTTTTTTAATTTGTGTCAAAAGCGGATTGCGAATCGTTGCTCCCGCCAATAGCCGTTTAATCGCCGACTCCAGATGACTCAGCAGTCCTTCTTTCAAGGAACGATCGTCGCTGAACGGCACGCCTAGACTTTGTTCCATTCTGCGAATTAGCTTCCAGACTATTTCCATGTAGCTCAACTCATCTATCGGCAGCAGCAGATTGGAATGAGCCGCAGAAGTTGGCTCCAGCAGCTCAGCAATATACGAAATTTCAGCTGCAATTAACTGGATTGGGATGACTTGGCTCAAGTGGTCAATCGTATGGGTAAGCAGTTGGCTTGGACGAGTCAAGTGATGGTCACTATTCACCTCGATCTGTCTGCCCATCTGAATTCTGGCAACCGTAATCGAGAGGGAAATGAGTAAATTAGTATACTCCTCCTCCGTTATGTCACTCAAGCCTTCATCTTCAGCAAGCCAAAGCGCTTCTTCCACTTTTGTGAAATTCTCTTTTCCTATAAGCTTCAGCAGCTTTTGCGCTAACGGCGAGTGCTGGTTCTCACTTTTTCCAAAGAGATCAGACTCATCAAGCCCGTTCTTCGCTAGACGTAAGATCATCCTGCGCTTATTAGCCTCAGTGCCGCTCAACTCAACGCCATAGCCTCTTTTGCGAACGAGGATGAGATTAGACCTTTTGGCCCAGCTATCTAACTCATCAAGATCATTGGTGATCGTCGGAATCGTTACGGCTAAATCATGCGACAACGTGAAGAGCTTAACGGGCTCCTCCTCCTGAAGCAGTAGGCACAGCAGCAGCATCCTTCGTTCCTCAGCCGAATACTCCACATCCACCCTGCCATCTAACAGATGCCTCAAAGCCTCTATTTTCTCCGGCCCCGCTAGGAGCTGAATGCCTTTTCCCGATTTCTTGCGCAGCTCTATACCGTATTTCGCCAAAATAGTCTCTAACTCAGACAGTTCTCTATGAACTGTTCTAGTGCTTACATTGATCTCAGCAGCAATCTCTCCCGCTGTAATGTCATCCATTTGATTCATTAACAGCTCAAGGATTTGCCGATGCCTGTTTGAGAGGCTCATGATTATTCTCCTCACGAACAAAATGGAGATAACGCCGGCAAGATGCCAGCGTTAGATACCTATATTTAGCCCAATCGTTTCACAAGCTCATCATATTCCGGGCTTTTCATGAAATTATCAATGGAAATATGCTCAGCTTGCGGTGCTTTATTTCGTGCACGATCCGTTAAGGATTTATGCGTAATCACGATATCAGCATCGGATGGGATATCATTAATTGCCGTATTGACGACGGTGATATGGATAGCAGCTTCTTTCATTTTCTTTCTTAAAATAGAAGCTCCCATTGCGCTTGATCCCATCCCAGCATCGCAGGAGAAGACGATTTTCTGTACTTGGTTTACAGGCTTAGTTACAGGAACATCCAACTGCTCTGCTGCCGCAGCAGCTGGGGCTTGCTTCATTTCTTTCATTCTTGCTGCAGCCTGTTCCAAATCTTCGCTTTCCGTTTGCTTCGTTGTTTTCAACAATAGGGCACCTACCGCGAAAGAGACAATTGTAGAGGTAATTACGCCGGTGAAAATCGGCAGCATACCGCCTTTTGGAGCCATTGCGATGTAAGCAAAAATGCTTCCAGGTGAAGGAGGGGCAACCAGACCTGCATTGAAAAGAGAGAATGTGAACGTACCTGTCACACCACCTGCAATCACTGCTAGAATAAGACGCGGATTCATTAGGATGTATGGGAAATAGATTTCATGGATACCGCCGAAAAAGTGGATAATAGCAGAACCAGGAGCGGAAAGCTTAGCTGCGCCGCGTCCAACAATCCAGTAGGCAAGCAGAATACCAAGTCCTGGACCAGGATTAGACTCCAGCATGAATAAGATGGACTTGCCTGTTTTGGATGCTTGATCAAGTGCGATTGGGCTCAGAACACCGTGGTTAATCGCGTTGTTCAAGAACAGCACCTTACCTGGTTCGATGAGAATATTCGCTAGCGGAAGCAATCCTGCATTGACTAGCGCTTGAACTCCGGAAGCAAGTGCCTTGCTCACTACCTGAACGGCAGGTCCGACAACCGTATAAGCCAGAACTGCTAAAATGGCTCCTATGATACCTGAGGAGAAATTGTTAACAAGCATCTCGAAACCGGACTTGATTTTACCCTCAATCGACCTATCGAACTGCTTAAGCACCCATGCGG
Source organism: Paenibacillus sp. J22R160 (assembly GCF_059692135.1). NCBI lineage: Bacteria > Bacillati > Bacillota > Bacilli > Caryophanales > Paenibacillaceae > Paenibacillus > Paenibacillus sp. J22R160. The sequence goes on from NZ_JCAUAU010000001.1 coordinate 310,126, forward strand.
CGAAGGGACCTACAATCATGGCTCCCATAAACATCGGAATATCCGTTCCGATGACGACCCCCATCGTGGTTACGGCCCCGATGACACCACCACGTGTGCCATGAATCATCGTTCCTCCTGTATACCCAATCAAGAGAGGAAGCAGATAAGTTATCATTGGACCTACGAGCTTAGCCAAATATTCATTTGGAATCCAGCCGGTCGGAATAAATAAAGCCGTAATCAATCCCCAAGCGATAAACGCCCCAATATTAGGCATCACCATGCCGCTCAAGAAACGACCGAAACTTTGCACTTTCACCCGGAATCCACCGGACGATGCTTGCTTTTGTGCAGCAATCTCACTCAATAGAATAACCTCCCTTTGTCTGTTTCATGTTCATATCGTAATGCAAAAACGCTTACATGATCAATCAAATCAAAATCCCTTTTCGTCATGAATGATGTTGACATCATTTAAACCTGCCATCGTAAGTTTTCCCGTTAGCATGCAAAAGACAGCCGGTTAATCACCGGCTGTCACCATAGAATCTAGTTTACTTAAGTCCAAACCCCATGCCATAAACGCCAGGGTACTCAATTTCTTTCCCAAGCTTCTTGGCAGCTTCAAGCGTCCAATAAGGATTTCTTAACATCCCGCGGCCGACGGCTACGAGATCCGCTTCTTCGTTGCCGATCACGGCATTGGCTAATGCCGGATCATCTAACCGTCCTACCGCAATAACAGGTACGTTCAACGCATTCCTAATTTCTCGTGCCATAGGTACCTGGTACGCCACATGGGTGCCCGGTCTTCCGTGCGCTAGAATAGGACCTTCTCCACCGGAACTGATATGAAACAGGTCGACGCCCGCCTCCTTATACACTTGGGAAAATGCAATACTTTCCTTAAGTCCATAACCGCCATCGACATACTCTCTTGCCGAAATACGCATAATAAGTGGCATATCCTCTGGCATCACGCTTTTGACCGCTCGAACCACTTGCTGGCCGAACAATGCCAAATCTTTGCCGTATTCATCCATGCGCTTGTTTGTATACGAAGACTGAAACTGATGAATCAAGTAGCCATGAGCACCATGAATTTCAATCGTATCTACGCCAGCTTTGATTGCACGCTCCGCAGCCAAACGATACTTTTCTACCATTTGCTTGATTTCGTCCGTTGTCAGCGCACGTGGTGTTTTATACGTCTCGGTTTCATCAAATGGAATGGCGGATGGCGCAACTGGCTTTTCCGCGTGTTCCGCTTTACGTCCAGCATGAGCAATCTGAATGCCTATTTTGGCCCCGTATTGGTGAACGGCATCGACGATTCGCTTCAAAGGAGCGATATGCTCATCGGACCATAACCCAAGGTCAAAGTCAGTAATCCGGCCATCCGGCTCAATATCCGTCATCTCGATGATGATAAGTCCCGCGCCGCCAATTGCGCGGCTAAGATAGTGATTGTAGTGCCAATCGTTTACGATTCCGTCGTTGTTCTTGACCGCGTATTGGCACATTGGCGGCATGACGACACGGTTTTTCAGTTCCAAACCTTTTAACTTATATGGCGTAAATAAATGATCCATTTTTTCTTCCTCCTATCGATACTCTGAATGATTTGACAAAGGCATCAACAATTCTATAACCACAATCAGTAGCATAACCATCAGACATTGCAATATCCAAAATGAATAGAGTCCTATTAAACACTTAAATCTGCATAAAATGGCGGTGTTGCGCCAAGCATACGGGCATATACGAATAGTTGGCCTTTGTGATGCACCTCATGCCCGATTAGGCGATGAAGAATTTCTACGATTGGCTCCGTAACTTGTAAGGCTTCAACCGTAGCAATCTGCTGTAAGTCTACTTCCGTATAGGATGCAAGTTTCTTATCACATTCATCCGTAAGCTGCTTAAGAAGCTCCCGCGCTTCAGGTAGAGTCGATGGAACAGGTGGAATATTCATTTCGCGTTTCTCAATAGCAGAAAAGAAGAAGTCTGGTGTCCAAGCAAGGTGATGGACAAGTTCTAGTGTTGTCATCCCGCCATCCCAAGGGCGCCAGTCCCCGCCAGTTTCAGGTAATGCCGCTACAAGCTCTAGTAAAGCATTGCGATGCATTTTCCAACGTTTCAAAACTTGTTGTCCATTCGTTAATTCGTTAGTCATATATATTACCTCCTAATGTTAAATGAGCGTATTTTCAATCGGTATACTTCAGCAAATAACTTGTTCGCGAAATGCAATAGATCATCTTAAGCATTTCGTTGCGTTTGCCGTATCCATACTGTAACATCGCAGAGCTGTGAATCGAACTACCGATATGTTTGGTGAGGAATAACAAAAGGTTATGGGGGGATGGACGTGAAGATCGAATGGTTAGAAGCCTTCCGGCAGACGGCGGAAACGAAAAGTTTAACGAAAGCTAGTGAAATCTTGCATATTAGTCAGCCCGCCTTAAGCAAACAAATTCGCAATTTAGAGGATGAAGTGGGAGCGCAATTGTTGGTGCGTTCCTCCACTGGCGTGACTTTGACGCAGCCTGGTCAGATTTTACTTGAAAGAAGCAAGAAAATTATGAACGAACTCCATGAGCTGAGAAGAGAGATTACATTAAGTCAAGAAGAGGGAAAACTAGACCTTGTAATTGGATCTTGGCCAAGCATTGCGACTATTTATTTACCTAGCCTTATGGCAGCTAATAAACAGGAAGAAATCAAAGCGGCGTTCAAAATCAGAGTATTTTACAGTTTTTTTGACTTGCTAAAAAATATAGAAAACGGCACCATTGATGCTGCCTTATTTGATGACAGAGGTGTGCAGCATAATTATCATTCGACACCTGTCTTTAAGGAAAATTTCTTCTTATTTGTTAACGTGGGTCATCCCAAGTATGGTAATAAAGAAAAAGTATCCTTTGATGAGATAAAGGATGACCTCTTCGTCATGTTGCCTGAGGGGTGTGATGTTAGGATGTTGGTTGAGAAGGAGTTTTCAACTAGAGATGAAACGTTACATATTGCGTTGGAAATTGAATTGGGACAAAGCATCCTTGGATTTGTACACGCCAACTTGGGGGTAACCATTTTGCCTGAAATCTTCATTGTCCAAGCCAAGGATACGATTAAAGCAATCCCCATTACTGATTTTGGATTGAACCGTCAAATCTCAGTAATTACTCGCGACAAATCGATAAGTAAACAGTTGTTAACTTTAATGAATCCGAACACGAAATAACACTAAAATAAAAAAAACTTCCTATACAGCCAACTTCCATCTCATCAGCCTATATCAAATTTCATAAACCATCAGTCATGGGATGCCCCATCAAGGCTCCTCTGCTGAAATAGCTGGAGAAACTACCGTTAATCTACGCTTCTCGGTAGCAGCAATAGAATTAGCGGTAGAAAGTCCAGCTAAAGCGTCGGTAGTTACCTAAAATCTGGTGAATTTCGCTAAATTAGATGTAGAAAATCCATTTAATTGGGCTATAGTAGAACAATTGCAGAAAATAGCAGTAGAAATTGGCGTTGCTTATAGTAATCCACTACCCAATTGGTTACCCAGTTCTGCGGGATTGATCCATTAAAGCGTCTCAGCAGAAATAGCTAAAGAAACTACCGTTAAACGGTCCGAACTTAGGGTTTTCCATATCTCGAAGATTCGTGCTCCTTATGACAGGTATCTCCGACCCAAGCTTCAATCTCTCCAGAAAGAGCATGGAAAGTTTCGCAGTCCTCATTCGGATCATCCTTCATTGTGCTCGCACACATTCTTAATAAATTCATTGATGATGAGTACGTGCTTATGCTTCGACTTAAACCCAATTAATATTTCGTTATGAACCATCATATCTTCGAATACCATTTTCCATCTAGGCTCTGAAACCTTCTGATGCCTCAGAACATGGGTTGGGAGTAGACTCACCCCGGCCCCTTCTTCAATTGCTTTTAAAATCAAATCAAAGCTAGGAATGACATGGACTGGATTAATTAGTGGCCCTTTTTTGAAATACTCTTTCCAGTACCTTCTAATAATAGGAAGCTCAAGGCCGTAACTGATCCATTTTTGCTCTGAAAGCCATCGTTCCCTATCCTTCAAAAGTGTGAAATCCGGCACCACCATTTCAAACGGTGCAATAATGACAAAGCTCTCTTCCATAAGCCGTACGTATTCGATACCAGGCGTCATGAATCTTTGATTGGTTAAAATAATATCTACACGTTCCTCTTTGAGAAGCTCCAGTGATTGGTCCGTTCCGCCGAAATACGTTATCGTATTCAGATTCAAGCTTGGCAGATGAGGCAATATTTTCTCGGTGAACAACTCTGGTATGGCACCGATTTTAATCGTAATCATGGTAGGTGATAAATGCAATTTTAATCCCATTGTCTTTTCCTCTAATGACTCAATAAGAGGTGCTAGATGAGAATACAGCTGCTTTCCTCGTTCGGTCGGTACCATTTTTCGTGCAGTTCGAGTGAACAACAGTTCACCAACTTCGGATTCAAGGCAAGCAAGGTGCTGACTCATCGCTGGTTGGGTCATAATCCGTGTCTTAGCAGCCTCCGAAACTGAATTGTGCTTAAAAATGGCAATAAAGCTTCTGTACCATTCAAAATCGACCATAGCTACTCCTTCCTTTTTTATGAAAGAACCAAATAATGTAATTGTAAGATTTACAGGTTAATTAATACGACTTGCTGTAGCCATACAGTAACACTACGAATCCGAGGATTGTACTACCATTTGGTTAGGAAGGGCATAACGAATAGTTATGGCGGAAGCTAGACTTATTCGGGGAGTACATGGGAATAAAAAAACGAACTTACAAGTGCTTGTAAGTTCGTTTTTTATGAATCAGTTTCGCGATTAACCTAGTTGACGAATAACTTCCCGCGCGGCACTTTCCGCAGATTGTGGATTCTGACTCGTAATGAGATTCCCATCAACTTGAACATTATCCGTCCAGTTTGGTGTTAATACGATAGTAGCTCCCAATTCGCGAAGTCGTGTTTCTAATAAGAATGGCATGTATTTGTCCAATGTCGTTTCTCTTTCTTCCTCATCGGTAAAAGTAGCGATCGTTTTTCCTGCTACCAATGGCGTACCATCCGACAATTTCACCCCAACAAGGGCTGCAGGACCGTGACAAACAGCAGCAACGACTTTGCCGGATTCATACATCGTACGAATCATCGATTGAAGCAACTCGTTATCTGGCATATCGAACATCGTTCCATGTCCACCCGGGATGAAAATGGCATTATAAGAATGAATATCGTTCACATTTTCCAGCTTAATGGTATCTTGCAGATATTTGGCCATATCTAACATCTCTTGAGATGCGCCTTCCAGGCTTCTATGATCTAGTGGGACCTTCCCTCCTAATGGGCTTGCTATCGTAACTTCATACCCTTTTTTGTCAAATGCGATGTACGGCTCTACAAATTCTGATAACCATAAGCCTGTTCGTTCTGTCTCATTTATTTTATCGGCAGTCGTAACTACCATTAGAATACGTTTTGTCATTGTAATTTCCCCCTTAACCTAGTTGACTCACGATTGATATTATTGCCTCTAAGATGCTTAATACACATCACACAAATATGGCTATTTTTTTTCAGAGAATTACAGCAATTGCATTCGCCTTTCGTTTAGGCGGTAAACATACTGTAACACCTCTGCGCTGCGGATTGTACTACAGATATGTTGGGGGAGTCATAATCAAAGGTTATGAGGGATGATATGAAAAGAATGCACAGCCGCCTATTGATAAAAATACTTATACGAGTAGTAAGATTTCGTTATTTGCTTGCCGAAATATTACCATTTACAATAATGTAGTGCCATTCCGCATACAAACCTCCGTGGATCGATGGCGGTTAATCTATTACCAAGTGAGGTCAAACCATGACAAGCACGCCTGAAATCATTAAACAAAACATGATTCATATTATGAAGCAAATGAGCGGCTCCTCTCCCCGTATATCCTTCGTGAAGACGCCACAAGCGATTCGTTACGAGAGCGATCTCCCTCATCCCCTATTTAATCGTATTATTACCTATGAAGGATTGAATTCCAAAGGAGCTATTACCGATATCGCATCGATTGCCGACCGTTACCGGGCATCTAAACTCCCGTTCTCTTGGCTGATCTGGTCGCATGATACCGACGCCGCTGAGTTGGCAAGGGTACTAGAGGAACAAGGACTTAAAAAGTCCGGTCACTCACCGGGGATGTCACTTTCCCTTGCGGATTGGACGTACAATGCCCCAACGATTCCCAACTTCGACATCAAACCTATCCGAACAAAATCGGAATTCTCATGGTTCAAAGAGATTGCACTTCCCGCATTCGGCCTACAGGGAGAACTAGGCGATGCATTCATGCAAGTTAATGAATGGTTAGGACTCGGTGAACAAGCCAAATTACAGCATTATGTCGGATTCCTGGATGGCCGTCCTGCAGGAGTTGTTACTGCCTTTCAGGATGGAGAAACGATCGGCATTTACAATGTGGCTACGTCTGAAGAGTACCGGCGGGGAGGGATCGGAAGTGCTTTGACAGCGCATGCCCTTCGTGAAGGACAAGCCGCAGGCGGGAAGCTAGCCGTGCTGCAGTCAAGCGAGATGGGAGTCAGCGTATATCGAGCGCTGGGATTCAGCGAAGAAGTCACCATCGATTTTTATATAGGATAAAGAGGCTACGTCGACGCGGTTTCAGCTTTTCATGACCGTGAGTCGATTGACTAGCGTTTAAATGTGTGCAAGTAAAAAAGACCGTTTGGCCGAGTCTTCCCCCCGTCCAATCGGTCTTTTCTTGTTTTTTCGCTTATTCCTCTATGTCATCATCATACCAATTGGTCACCTTTGGTAACGAGGAAACAGAATTAGCATCATGAAGGCGACACAAGCTAAGATGGAAGCACACAAAAATAAAGCCTGTGGTGCTCTTTGGTACACAATACCGCCTAATCCATTCCCAAAAATCCCTGGTAAGCTGAACAACCACACGGATGTCATCATTTGTGCCGTAGAACGAAGGGTTTCCGGGAATTGCGACCGAATGTACGTCATTGCCCCGACATACAACAACACATAGGAACCACCTTGCAATAACTGCACGGCAAAGAATATTTCGCTGCCGCTGAACATATACAGCACGAACCATCGAACCGCATAAACCGCAGACGCCGCCGCTAATATCCGAATTGGCCCTATTTTTTGTATCCAACGCGATACAAAATAAAAGAACGGAATCTCGCTTAAAGCAGCTAATGTCCAGCTAAGCCCCACTAACAGCTCCGATACCCCAGACTGGGTCATGTAAATACTGATAAAACTATCGACGGCGCGGCCCCCTGTGCCAAGTACAAATAAGGGCAGCAGAACCGCCAAAATTGCTGGCTTCTTGAGGGCTCGTAACTGTACCAGCAGATTCACTTTGATCGGTTCCTGCCGCTTTTCGTCAGGAATCGGGAGTAGAGCGGCCATAGCAAAAAGGATTGACATAACAAAAAGACCGTAAAGCCCCATGGATCCAAACTTAAGAGCCACCCACCCCATAATTGGAGCAACTGCAGCAAAACCAAGACTGCCCCAAATTCGCAAACTGCCGAATGAAAAACCATTTTGAGTGCTAAGCGTCAAATTCCATGAATCTGTTAAAGGTACGACCGAACAGGAAAAAAACATGAACATGATTAAACTCGCATAAATGCCCAGAGGACTGTCCGATACCAGAAGAACGCCCAGTCCGAAGGTAAGCCCTGCCATACATAACAGGGCGATCTTCTTCACACCACCGATTGAATCGCTTAACCAACCCCAGAACGGCTGTGCAAGCAGACTGATGACGGGAGCAATACCGAGCAGTGTTCCGATTTGTCCAGGGAGCAGTGATTTATTTTTTAAAAGAATAGGCAGGTAAATCATACTAAATGCTGTAGTTCCATAGTAAAGAAAGTAGAACGAGCTGAAGAACAGCAGCGTATTGCGGTGTTTCACTATCATCCTTTACTAGCTCCCGATTGCAATATCCATTCGTGAAATACGAGTGCGGCTGCTCCCAAGGCACAGTTGTTACGACTATAGTCGGAAAAATAAATCGGCGTATCAGTTATTGTGGCAATTGCAGTATGGCCTAACGTCTGGGTTAACGATGCTTTAATCCAACGGGATGCCAGTGTCAACTCTCCCCCGATGATAACCGCTGCAGAATTCAGCAAATTTAAGACATTGCCAATGACGAAGCCAATGTGCCGTCCCACTTCTTCTAATACAGCTAGAGCCATTGTATCCCCATCTTCCAGCCGCTTTATCGTTTGAGAAAACGACCCGCCTGTCAAATTAAGCTCATGCATGATTCTTTGTACGGAAACATAAGCTTCGAGGCAGCCTCTTTTTCCGCAATAACACAAAGGGCCGCCCGCGCTAATCTTCATGTGGCCCATTTCACCCGCATAGTGATTCGCACCGGTGTAGACCTGCCCGTTCATAACCAATGCCGCCCCGACGCCTTCGTCCAAGTAAATGCATAAAGCATGGCTCAAACCCGCACCGTTCTCCCCGGTTCTCGACCAGACCTCGCCCCTTGCAAAAGCTCTAACATTATTTTCAACGTAAACAGGTACGGGATACCTTTCTGCCAAGCGCTGCTTAACAGCAACATGGTGCCATCCCAAATAAGGGGAATGAATCACCTCGCCCTTGATGGGGTCAATAATTCCTTGGATTCCCACACAGATTCCTAGGTTTTTACCATAAGGAGGAACATGTTCAAGTAATAAATCGATAAGTTCAATCAATGCATCGAGAAGAGCTTCCCCTTGAAATGAAGGTTCATTCGTGGAAAAAGGTACTGGAAAAGTAATTTTATGTTGATAAATGACCGTCTTATTGTAGTCCATAACCATACCGGATAGGTAGCTTTTCGTCACTTCGACACCGACAGCAATCAGGTTCTCCCCTAACAAACGAAGAAGGACGGGCTTGCGCCCGACCCCTTTTTTTGCAAGGACAGCTTCCTCAGTGACTAACTGATCGGTTAGCAGTTCGTTTACAATATTGGTCACCGTCTGTTTCTGAAGATTGGCTCTTCGCGCAATGTCAATGCGTGAAATAAGTCTCTCTTGATGGAGGAGCTCCAGCACTTTTTTCTGGTTATGAAGCTTCATCCATCGGAAGCTGTTATAATCCTCGTTCAAATGTATTTCCTCCTATTTAAGCTCCTCTTGCATGGTTAAGACTTCTGTAAGCTTATCAGGGAAATTGATGGTCGTCCCGTCGACGCCGCACTTCAAGGCATGATGCATAAGCTCCATGGTAAATGCGCCCCATGCTCTAACCTCTAGACCGTGTGATTTGGCTAGGAGGACATCCTCTTCCGTAAGCAGCTCAGTGGATGGGCAAATTTGCTGTGCGTTGATTTCCTTCAGCCTCTCGATGGCTTCCACATCAATTTTGCGGATCAAATGTCCAATCCTGATGTCAGAGTCCGCCTCTCGCATGGCTTTGATATTATCGTACGAAAAAGAAGTAACCGTCGATTGGTTTCGGATGCCGTATTGATTGATCATTTCTAGAACAGGAAGCTCAATTCCTTTGTCTTTCAACTCTAAAGCATAGATGATATTTTTTCTGGCGAAATAATGCAGAAACTGTTCAAACGATACCAGTCTCTCACCTGCGTAAAGAGGTGAGAACCACGAACCGGCATCGAGCTCTTGGAGCTCCTTCCAGGTATATTCTGAAGGGAGTCCTTGACCGTTGGTCGTGCGCTGAAGTTCATTGTCATGAAATAAAATCAGGACGCCGTCCTTTGTCATTTTCAAATCGGTTTCTATCCCGTTAGCACCCATTTCGATTCCTTTGTAAAAAGCGGCAAACGTGTTTTCTGGTGCGTATTCCGAGGCTCCACGATGAGCTAAATTCATAAACATGGTCGAACCACTCCCTTATTTATAAGTTTTCATAAAACCGTCTACATCAGCTTGCAGCTTATCTAATACTTTTTGCGGATCAGCCTTCGGATCCCCTTCCACCGTTTCCAGTGCGGTGACCAGACCGTTCCAGATTAGTGAATCAGCAGGATGCATAGGTTGGTTTCTCAAGTATTGGTTTTGATCCATAATTGTTTTGAAACTAGGGTCATCTTTCAATTTCTTTTGGAACGGTTCGGATGCCGTCGCAGATTTTTTGATCGGCGCATAACCCGACGACATGCTGAATTTCGCCGCATTCTCTGTATTGGTAGCAAACGAAACGAAATCCCATGACGCTTTTTCCAATTCCGGTGTAGATTTAAAGATCCCCAGACTGTTCCCACCGATCGGTACATTACGATCCTTAATCATAGGAAGGAAAGCGACACTAACCTCGAATTTCTTACCAACCTGATCTTGCGTTGCCGCAAGCGCAGAACCGGATTTAAAGATCATAGCAAGCTTGCCTGAAGCAAAATCCTCTTCCGCAGTTTTGTGCTGATTCGGCGCCATCGCTTTGTCCACATTGACCAAATCCTGGAATGATTTAAGCACTTCTACAGCTTCTTTGCCGTTGACTGTCACTTTGCCGCTCTTATCGATAATCGTGCCACCGCGGTTCCATGTCATCGGTTGGAAATACCAAGGGGAATCGGCTGCTGTGTTAAATCCCCAAACATCCGTTTTTCCATCGCCGTTCGTGTCTTTCGTTAATGCCTTTGCTGCTGTTACCAACTCATCCCATGTGTTCGGTGCTTTTAATCCTGCTTGATCGAGTAGCGTTTTATTCACATATAACATAGGTGTGCTGCTGTTGAACGGAATCGTCCAAAGCTTGTCTTTATATCGGAAACGATCCCAGAACGCAGGGTATACATCATTCTTCTCTTGATCGCTAATAAATTGCTCAATTGGAATCATCTTCCCGCTGTCAGCCATTTGCGGAATCCCGTAACGCTGACCTAGCTGCACGATGTTGGGAAGCGTGTTCGAAACGACTGCGGCCATAACCTTCTGGGCCATTTCATCGTAACCGCCCATAAATTCAGCCTTTATTTTCACGTTAGGATGCTGCGCTTCAAAAGCTTTCACTTGATCCGCTAGCATATCCTTGTTCGTTGACCATAAGGTTAGTGTCACTGGTTTTTGTTCAGCCGAATTTGTAGCTGCTGGAGCATTTGATGTTGCGGCTGGGCTGGTTTGGGCGTCTTTGGCTGCGCCGCATGCAGTCAAGCCGATCATAGAAAGCGACATTACTACTACTAATAACTTCTTCATAAATTTATTTCCTCCACTTTTTTTTAGATTAAATGAATAAACCTATCCGAAAATTTATCTCTGTAATGACACATTTTCTACCAATAAGATGCTTACTTCACGCTTGAATGCATCACCCCTCTAACAAAGTATTTTTGAGTTAATAGGAAAAACAGAAGTACAGGCATAATAATGAATGTGGAAGCAGCCATTAAATGAGGCCATTGGATACCTTTTTCCACGTCCATCATATAGCGAAGTCCTACCTGAACAGTCCGCATTTCCGAAGAATTTGTAATAAGGAGAGGCCACAAGTAGTTGTTCCATGCATGCAGAAAGGCAAACAAGCTGAGCGTAGCTAAGACAGTTTTGGAAATTGGCAGCACGACCTGCAGCAGTGTACGGAAGTGACCACAGCCATCCATTCTCGCAGCATCCATCAGATCACGGGGAATCGTCATGAAAAATTGCCGCAGTAAAAATATGCCAAACACGCTTGTAATACTTGGTGCAATGAGTCCAGCATAGCTATTGATCCACCCAAGCTCCTTGATCACCAAATAAGAAGGAATCATGGTGGACTCGAAAGGAACGATCGTCGATGCCACCACTAGAATGAATAGAATATTTTTCCCCTTCAAAGGTACCCAGGAAAATGCATATGCGGCCATCGAGCATGTGATAATCTGGCCTAGGACAACCCCTACCGACATAACAAAACTGTTCACAAAGAATCGGCTAAACGGTGCCATCTTCCAAGCCTCTGCAAAATGCTCCCAATGCCAAACCTCAGGTAAACTAAGAAATGAACCAGAGAAGATTTCTTCCGTTGACTTTACCGCTGCTAAGAACATCCAGATAAATGGAATTACCATGAATAACGAACAAGCTAGAAGGACTATATGCGTAACCCAAGCGCTGATTCTGACCTTTTTGAATCGACTCGGTTTTGCTAATAATTGGGGTCTTGCTGGTTGATTATCTTGAGGCGTATTGGCTTGCTTTTCTAGTAGCGTAGACGGTGATAATATTTCCAACTTCATTCGCTCCTTTATCAATCATTGGTAGTGAACTTTTCGGCCTATTACAAGCATTTGGATCAGTACCAAACTTAACACAATCCCAAAAATCACCATGGATATCGCTGAAGCATAGCCCATTTGGAATAGCTCAAAAGCATAATGGTAAAGTTGAACGACGATCAACTCTGTACTCTTAGCCGGACCGCCTTTCGTCATCACGTTTACTTGTGTAAAAGTCTGGAACTGTTCAATTGTCAGCAAGATCAGCAACAGAAAAATGGAAGGCATTAGGAGCGGAATACGGATCCGCTTGATAATTTGAAATTCATTCGCCCCATCTATTTTTGCTGCTTCTAAAACACTTGAATCCGTATTTTGAAGTCCGGCAAGCAAAATAATGATGTTGTAGCCAAGCGTCTTCCAAATGGACATAATAGCCAGTGAAATGAGCGACGTATTCGCGTCATTCAACCAACGTAGCTCGGGAAACCCGAAGCTTTCCAAAATAGCATTGGCCAACCCATGATCCGGATGAAAAATAAACATCCATACAGCGGAAATAGCCACAGTCGATGTAACCATCGGCGCAAAAAACATGGAGCGGTAGGTGATCATCAGCTTCTTCGAACCTCTGTCCAGCAGTAAGGCAAAGATTAGCGCCACCAGCATGGAAGTAGGAACTGTCATCGCAGCGAACAGAAACGTAATTTTCAAAGAATGATAGAATTCTTCATTCGTAAATAGTTTCTGATAATTTTCCAATCCGATATAAGTTGGGGTAGGCCGCAGCATATCCCAAGAAAATAAACTCAACCCGGCACTGTAACAAATAGGGATGAGAACAAAAATAGCTATCACCAGCAAGGAAGGCGCGAGCATCACATAACCCGCCATGTTCGTTTTCCACTTCTTTTCTTTCAAAACTATGATCCTCCTTTTCGAGCACGCTATTGTTGTCGATATCTCTTAGTAAAATAATTTGACTTATTAATGAGTCAAGCTTATCAGCCCATGATTATTGCTGTGTTAACTTGCTCTTAAGAAAATGTAAAAGAGCAAGAGTCTATCTAAATTTAGTTGATAAATTTGGCTGCAACCCAAATGATTTGAGTAATACGAGCGATTATGGAAGGATTTCCGTTCTAAACAAGAAAACGGAGCCCGCAAACCTGCGGGGCTCCGTTTATATTTTTAATTTCATGATTAGGCGCTCTGCAAGCTAAGCCTTGTAGCCCTAACCGATAAGGCGCAACAAATAAACAAGACTAAGCACGCCAGTGTATACGGATAATTGACATTCAAGTCTAATAAAAAACCTGCTGCAATAGGTCCAGCTATATTGCCAAGACTGGTAAAGGCAGAGTTCAAGCCGGCAACATAGCCTTGCTGATCCTTAGCTACCATTGACAATTGGGTACTGATGGCTGGCCGTAAGATATCGATGGCCAAAAATACAACAAAGGTAACAGCAAAAATCATCCAGAATTGGTGAACGAAAAGCGTCAGCAGAATAAACAAACCTGCAAAGAAAAGACAAAGAGAAATGACGCGTTGCTCCCCAAAACGATTCAAAATCCAGCTGAAGGCCGTAACTTGAATTACGGCGCCAGCTATGGACCCGAATGTTATGATAAAGGCGATATCCTTTGGCTGAAAACCAAATTTTTGATCCACAAAAAGCCCGTAGATCGTTTCATAATTAGCAAGCCCGAAGGACATAACAAAAACGATGATTAAACTTAAAAAGTAGGGCTCTTTGTAGGCATACTTCAATTGTGAAAAAAGCCCTCTTCGTTCAACTGCGCTTGGTGGCGTATCTGTTGTAATCTCTTTTGTAGGCAGCGACTCCCGAAGGATAAACATTGTGATACATGCCGCGAAAAGCCCCGCACCTGCAGCGGAATAAAACGGTACGCGGATACCAAATTCAGCAATATAACCACCTACTCCCGGTCCAATAATAAAGCCCGTCGTAATTGCAGCTGTAATATACCCCATCCCTGTCGCCCGTTCTTCCTTTGTCGTAATATCTGCTGCGTAAGCCATAACGGCCGGCATGATCATTGCTGCACTGATGCCGCCTAGCATCCTCGAAACAAAGAGCAGGACAGACGAACAAGCTAATCCAAAGATTCCCTCTGAGACGGCGAACACAATCATGCCAATGACAATCATTCTTTTTCTGCCAAAAGAATCGGCCAAACGACCCGCTAATGGCGAACAAAGAAACTGCGTCAGCGAAAAAGAGGCAATCAACAAGCCGATTATCCCTCCTGTAATGCCTAGACTATCCATGAATTTAGGCATAATAGGAATAACAAGTCCGATTCCCGAAAAGACTAGAAAAAGATTAAGCATGAGTACTAATAAAGCTCCCTGATGTCTTGTTAATAATGTCATTTATTATTCCTCCTATTATCGAATAATACTGAATGGATATTCAGTATTATTGCGAAAAAAAGGCTAGTGGCTCGGCTTGGCAATGCCCTGCAGAAACACATTCATAGCCAACCGATATGCCGCTAGCGCTTCGTCTCGTTCCATTCTCCGACTATGTTGACTTAGACCAAGCAACAGACTGTCCAAGATAATCGCGTGACCGGTGACATTCGTTATTTCAAATTCGTTGTTATCGATCCCCTTCTGAAGCAACTGCCGATTAAAGTCAATATACCCTTTGACCATTGCGTTTATTCGCTCCTCCACATCTGGAGCTTTCTCCGCGTTATTGAAAAACTCATCAGCAGCCCTCGTAAGCGGATGATTCAATTGATCAAGCGCCAAATATTCGACCATGCCGTATAATTTATCGATTGTAGTCGTATACAACTTTTCCTTGACCAACCAATTGCTATCCCATTCCCTGTTCCAATCCTCAAGTAAATATAGAAAAAGCCCTTCCTTGTTCTTGAAATGATAATAAATGTTACCTGCACTGCACCCGACTGCTTTTACAATGTCTTCTATAGCGGTTGCTTTGTAGCCCTTTTGAGCAAATAAAACTCTTGCGGCATCAGCAATCTTTTTCTTCGTTTGCTCGGTTTGTTGTTTCTTTTTATTCACACATGCTTCACCACACCTTCTAGCTTGCAGATCTTAAAAATGAAAATCACCTATAATACTGAACATTCATTCAGTATTATAGGTGATTATTGAAATCATTGCAAACCTCGTTATATTAACAACTTGAAAACTTTCGACATGGCCGGTTCCAAGCGAACCTGGATATCCCCTGACGATGAAAGGGCAGTTTCCTCCCAAAGATCAAATAGCGTATAAGAGTCCTCTTTGGGCAGGCCCAAACGCTCTACGGAAATGGTTTTCTCAACCGTTTCATCTTTATTATAGTTAAACACCGCGATATAAACTTCCTTATTTCCTTCCATTTTGAAGAAAACATCATCAGCAGAGTTATGGATATTTCCCTCATGCGGCTTAAAGCTCTTTCCTGTCCGTCCGATTTCTAGCAGCTCCGAGCGGGTCAACCAGGCGCTGGCCCTGTCTCTCGCTTCCTCCAGACGGAAATCGTCTCCCATCAAGAGAACCGTCCCGGCAATAATGGAAGCGTTAAGACGGCTGCGACCTTCCTGCGTTATCGTAGGTTCTTGGTTAAAGCTTTTGTACAGCACGGTGTGATCAGGATCATTGTAAGGAAACAAAGTCCCATTCATCCACCAGCCATAAGTAAGTGAATTCAACATATATTCCGTATCTTTCAAAGTACCGAAGGCATCACAGGAAATGCGCCGGCTATGGGCATATTGATGCGGGAACATCGGCGCGATAGACAAATTAATAAAGAACGGGCGTCCGATCACTTCCGGATCGAGCCTTCTCTTGATTAGCTCCATGCCAAAGTTGTATGCCTGAATTCCTGTACGTATCTCTGGGTCGAAGTGCCTTCCTTCCAGAGCACCATGGCCGAGGAAATCAAGCTTAATATATTCGAAACCCGCTCGGACATAACGCTCCAGGTACCACTCCGTTCGCAGCAGACTGCCCGGGTGCGTAGGATCGATCGCAAGCCCGCCGTCCAAATCAGGCAATATTTGCCCTTGATCATCTTGAAGCAAGAGATCTCGATACGTATACTTGCCGTCCGTTCCTTCCACAATCCGGTCGAAATCATTCCCCCAGAAGGCAAAAGGCGTCCAATAAATGCCTGCTTTCTGCCCGTTGTCACGAACGTGACGCACGGCGTCCTCGAGCTGCACCTCGCTTAAGTTTGTCCAGAACGAATCAAAGTTGATGTAGACGGTCCCATGATGGTGGAAACCTCCGTCGTATAAGCTTTTCAAGAAGTCCGATGTATGGACATAAAGATCGTAGTCAAGGTCAGCCCCTGCGGCCGACCAGCTATTCCATCCGAAAGGAACACCGTGCTCCCATCGAAGCGGAGGCGCCACTTTGGCATTCGCCATCCCGAATTGTTCCAGTCCCTCTCTATAATCGTCATACATACCTACAAAGATTCGAGGTGAAGCAATGGTTTGCCCGATTAGCGACCCGTGAGGAACCGTATCGCGCGTATACTCGCCGGCCGCTCCGCCGTATACTTCCAATCGATGGATCGCTGCTCCTTCTTCTCCGGCGACTTTCAGCCCGGTTTTCCATGTCTCATGTGTGACAGAACCGACGATTAAGCCTTTTCTGGAGGCTGGCTCAAGAATAGCGGTAACCTCGTAGCTTTCCAACTGGCCGGGCATGACGACTGATTCGTAACGTACCCACTTGTCGTTATCGAAAGGAATTAGCAGCGCCCTCAGTTCGGCTGCGCCTGTCCCCAATGAAATCGCCGATGATCCCAGTGCTGCATCAACCGTCAACGGCGACATATAGTTCGTCTCCAGTGCATCAGTTCCGCCCTCTAACGCAACTTGAACGAAAAAGTAGGGCAATGTTTCATACATCCAAAATGTTTGTCGCATGACGGGAAGCTCTTCAGCGGTATGAATGACGGAAAATTGGCAGCCAGAACCGAAATCATCGTGAATCGTTCGAGCGCCTCCATCGTCCAGTCTGTGCTCCGTGTATTCGGTCGATCGAACAAGCTTCTCTCCAAGCTTCGCTGTACTATAAGCGCCTGTCACTCCGCTGCCGGAAGACCATTCATAATCAGCCGAACCGCTCGTCAAATCGATTGTAATTCGGCATGCTTCATTTTCCCCAATCACTTGCCCATTGGTCATTTGAATCCTAATATCGGATGCCATTGATAAACCCGCTCCCTTCCATATGCATAGCTGATAAAAGAAAAAAGGAAGCCGGATTATGCTCCGGCCTCCCTGAACCGCATCCTTATTTCCAAAGATCCGTGCGTTTCTTATAGTTGTCGCTAAGGATTTTCTCTACTTTCTCGTCACCGGCTGCCTTCATGTCAGCAAGCATTTTATCGAACAGAGCAGCTGCATCGGCTTCGCTCTTAGAAATAATGATTTTGGTAATCGTTTGGTTCATAATATCGGTAACCTTTTGACTGACTAACGCATCTGGCGTGCCGCCGGCTGGGCCCAAGTTGTCGTATATCGATGTATCCCATACCGTATCCGACAAGTTCTTGAGCGCCATCTGGTCAATTTCACCGCGTATGTAACGGCCTGGCAAATCAAACGGCGTACCGTCGGAGCCTTTGCCGTTCTTAACGAACCAAGTCCATTTACGGATACCGGTTTTCTTCGCATAGTTATCCCAATCGTCTTTAAATCCTTGGAGCACTTCCGGACGCGGCGTATGTTTGCCGTCCTTCATATCCCAATGAACACCCTCGATGCCCCACATGAGCAGGTACTGGCCTTCTTCGCTTGCCAGGAAGTCAATGAGCTTCATCGTTCTTTCAGGATTTTTGTTCGTCTTCGTAATGGCAATCGCATCCCAGCCGAGCGTGCTCTTAGGCCCCAATGTTGTCTTAGACGGGTCGACGCCAGGTCCTACAATTTTATAAGGATACATCTGCTTTTCGGGTCCGCCTGATTTCTTCAGCACGCCATTCGGCGTACCGAAATCCCAATAAGCGCCTGGTGTTGCGAAGACGAGACCGTTAGAAATTTTCTGCTCCCATGTCTGCTTCTTGTTGACCGGCCATTCCGGGTCGATTAAGCCTTCACGATACAGTTTGTTCAAATACAGCAGCATATCCTTATATTTTGGATCTTTCACATCGTATTTCAGCGTCCCGTTATTTTCATAAAAGGACTTCATTCCCCACATGCCTTTAAACGTTCCTAGCACGGCACTCATATTTTCACCGTTAAACGACATTGGGAATACGTCTTTGCCGTCGACTTTACCGAGCTTCGATTTAAAATCTTTCAGCAGCGTTTCGAATTCGTCCGTCGTGAAAGGCTTCCCGCCTTCGGCCTTGTCAGGCGCGATCTGCTTAAGCCAATCCATCCGCATGCTCATGCCGAATACCGGCTCGTTCTCTGCACCGTACCAGTTGGAAAGATAGTAATTCTTTCCGTCAGTGAAGCGTGTCTTGTTCAAGGTGTCGCCGTACATTTTTTTCACGTTGGGACCGAATTTCGCAATCAGATCATCTAGCGGAATGATCGCCCCAGCAGCAATATATTTGCTGACGATATCGCCTCCACGGTCCATCAGCACGACATCCGGCAGATCGCTGCTGGCGAGCATCAGATTCAGTTTCTCCGCAGGATTGCCCGTCGGCTGCTGAATTTCGATCGTAACACCTGTCCGTTTCGTAATTTCTTTGGCAACCTCATTCGTGAAGGCATCGCCTGTATTTTTATCAAAAAACGTCAATTTAATCGGCGTCGTATCGTTTGCTTTGCTATCTGCTGAAACAGCTGGTTTCTCGCTGGAAGAAGCTGTATTTTCCTTTGTGGAGCAGCCAGCGATGACAGAACCCATTAGTACCGTTGAAAGCAGGACGTTGAACGTTTTCCTTGTTTTAAACATAGAACTATTTCCCCCTCGACTCATCATGATTAATTACTGCAAATTCATTGCTTCATGCAAGATCCGCCCCAAACCACCGCCTTTCATACCTAAGAAAAGCTCGATTACGCTTTCACCGCTCCTACAGTCATGCCTTTGACAAAATACTTTTGCAAGAACGGATATACAATGACAATAGGTAGTGTCGCGACAATTGTTGCTGCCATCCGGATCGAATCCGACGATACGGCAAGACGTTTGGCTGAATCGGCCATCTGCTGCGCATCCGACACCATCGTTGACGTCTGATATTGGTTCAAAATTTTGACGAGAACAGCCTGCAGCGTCTTCAGCTCCGGTTTATAGGTGAAGACATAGGAATCAAACCATGAATTCCAATGACCGATCGCAGTAAACAAACCTATCGTAGCCAACACCGGAACTGTCAATGGGAGCACGATTTTGAGGAAGATTTGCACATCGTTCGCACCGTCTATTTTCGCAGATTCATCCAATTCCCCAGGCAGCTGCTGAATAAACGTGCGCACCAGTATCATGAAAAATACATTCATTAGACCTGGAGCTATATATACCCAGAAGGTATCGATGAGGTGTAAGCTTTTTAAGATCATATAGTACGGAATTAATCCGCCGCCGAAGTACATCGTGAATATGAAGAAAAGCGTCAAGAACTTTCCTCCGACCAAATCGCGCTTGCTGAGCGGATAAGAGAGCAGGCTAATCACGAACACAGCGAGTGGCGTGCCGATCAGCGTACGCGCAACTGTCACTTTGACTCCGTTTAAAATTTCCTGATCGCTTAAAATCTGCTGGTAGCTTGTTAAGGAAAATACCCTCGGCCAGAAATAAATGCCACCCCGAATCGTATCCTCCGCACTATTCAAAGACAGTACGAGGATGTTCCAGAATGGATAGAACGTCACAATAAACACCAATATGAGAAATACATATACGAACCCGGCGAAAACAATATCGCCACTGGATTTAGTTCTCATTCAGACCCACCCTTTCCCGTCTACTCTCGCTAAAATAAGGATTGCTGATTCATTCGCTTGGAGAGCGAATTAACACTGACGACCAAGATGAAGGCGATGAACGATTTGAACAGCCCGACTGCTGCCCCGTAAGAGAACATACCATTTTGCAGCCCATATCGGTACGTATACGTATCGATGACGTCGGAATATTTCAAGATCGTATTATTTTGCAGCAGATACTGCTGGTCGAACCCGGCGTTCAAGATGCCCCCAATTGCCAGAATAGCCAAAATCACGATTGTCGGGCGCAAGGAAGGCAGCGTGACGTGAAACATTTGGCGCATGCGGCTTGCTCCGTCAACTCTCGCTGCTTCATATAGTTCGGGGTTAATCGCGGATATGGCAGCCAAATACATGATCGCGTTAAACCCCATATCTTTCCACATGTTGGATACGGCAATGATCCCCCAAAAATAATGTCCATTCTGGAAAAATTGCACTGGCTCATCCGTGATATGCAGCATCACCAAGAGCTTGTTGATAAGTCCCTGCGATGAAAGCAGTGTGATGATGATGTTCGCAGCAATAACCCAAGAAATAAAATGAGGCAAATAGGAAACCGTTTGCACCACTTTTTTAAATAAGCCTGTCTTCACTTCGTTGATCATCAAAGCCAGCAGGATCGGTGCCGGAAAACCGACCAGCAGTGACAAGAAGCTTTGCGCAATCGTATTACGCATAATGATATAAAAGTCTCCGCTTGTAAAAAAGTACCGAAACCATTCGAAGCCGACGAACTTGCTTGTAAAAAACTGTTGAAAAAAAGAACCCCCGCCAGGCGAGTAATTGATAAATGCCATGTACAACCCGAACATCGGCCCATACGAAAATAACAAGGTGGTGATGAAAGCAGGCAGCATCATCAAGTATAAATATTTCTGTCCTTTCATCCTTTTGAGTGACGCTTCCATATGTACAACCCGCCTTTTCCAGGCTGCGGCGGCCGAGCCGCTCATCAGCTCCATAATCTTTGGTATGATCTCATTATAGGAACAGGCTGAGAAGAATTCTATACAAGCATTTTCAGAATCATATACCAAAATAACAATCCTTCTGGGAAGTCATTGTTTATTTGTGTTATACGTTCTACAATAAATGAGTAAAAACATGCGTCTGGAAAGGTGGTAACGCTTTCAATGTATAGTATCCTGCTGGTTGACGATGAAAAAATGGAACTCGAGATGCTGGCCGATTACATCCGTTGGGGAGATATGGGCATTCGTGTCGCCGGAACGGCGAAGAATGGCCGAGAGGCGCTTCAGCGCATGGAAGAGCTTCGTCCTGATATTATTTTGACGGACGTGCGGATGCCGATTATGGACGGACTGGAATTCAGCAGACGGGCCAAGCAGATCGACCGCAACGTCCAAATCGCTTTTCTAAGCGGGCACGATGAGTTTCACTACATTAAAGCGGCTTTGTCTGTGGAAGCGATTGGCTATTTGCTAAAGCCGCTCGATATGGAGGAGCTCCAAGCTCTGATGGATAGAATCAAACACAAATGTGAAGAAATTAGCATTTCTTCGCAAACCTCGGGCGTACTCAAGGAAACGTATCTGCGAGAGCTTTTCTTGGAAAGCAATCATAAGGTTAGAACACAATGGATTGAGAAATTGCAGCTTCTGCCGTCCCCCCTACCGGCGAGCGGTTTCTTTCAAATTTTATATATAACGGCTGATTCTTTCAGCCAACATGGCATGGAAGCCGTGATGCCTATTCGCCGATTCGTGCAGACGGAGATGCCTAGTGCCTTTCTCTGTCAAATCAAGGAAGGCACGTTCGCCGTTCTCTACTGCCGCAAGCTGGATGCATCATCCACAGAACTCTACGATATGGCGGAGCAGCTGATTCGGCATGCAAGCGACAGGAGCAGTGGCGTCACCATCTCCATCGGCATTTCCAACGTCGCTATGGGCATAGAAAGCCTGTACGACTTGTGCGCAGCCGCCAATCAAGCGAATGCGAGCAAATTTTATTATGGCTTGGGTACATGCATATCGGCCGATCAAACGGTCGTTCCGGTGTACGAAGAGGTGAATCCTGAACCGGCGATTACTTCAATATGCCACGCCATCGCTCACTTGCAAGAATCAACGGCTGTTGCCGGGATTCAAAGCTTTTTTGCCGCAATGCGCAATTCAAGGGTCGATCAAGATCTGGTAGGCTCCACCTCTCTGCGTCTGGTTACGGCCATTGAGCAGCACTTTGCCAATTTACTCGGAGGGGGCTCGGTCCATTCCATGTATGTCGATGATTGGAAGCGGATTTCGAGATATGCAACGATCTACGAAATCGAAGCGCACATAACGGACGTATGCCTTTCGATTCTTGCCCTGATGAAGGATAAGGACAAGGACAAAAACCTTCATATCGTTCATCAAATTACGAATCTGATCGACCGAAGCTTCAGCATGCCGTTGACCATTGAGGATATTGCCAAGCAGGTGTATCTCTCCCACAATTACGTACGAACCCTTTTTAAGGAAAAAACCGGGGAAACGATTCTTGAATATTTGACACGTATGCGGATTCAACATGCTGCTGAGCTGCTCAAAGACAAATCTAAGAAAATTCATGAGATTTCTACAGCGGTAGGTTACGAGAACGTCTCTTACTTTTGTTCTGTGTTTCAGAAATTCAAAGGGACGACCCCTAACGAATATCGCAAAAAACTTTTATGATACAAGGACGATTGCCAATGCCATTCCGGTTTATAGCCAAAACATTCCTTAATCTCAGCCTGCACAGAAAGCTGTTTACGGTTTTTTGCATCGTCTCGATTCTTCCGTTGTTATTTTTCGTTAAATATTCGTATGACACGACCAAGCGGGAGCTAACAGCGCAAGTTTACACGAATATGATCGCAACGACGGATCAAATTAACGCCAACTTGGAAACGAAGCTAGATTCCTATTCCAAAATATCCGCCTCCATCTATTTGGACAGCACACTTCGGCTTCTGTTAACCAAAGATTATACAGACAGTACAGACTACCTGGACTCGTATACTTACTTTAATAATGTCATTAACAATGTGTTGGCTGCGAATCCCGACATTCGGACAGCCTCCATCTACACGAACAACACGACATTTCCAGCTGACAGCGTGTTTATTAAACGGATTGACGATGCGGCCAAAGCAACAAGGTGGTACGAGGCGATCAGCCATACGTACGGGAATGTGACATATAGTGTATCTTCAGATACGACAAACCCTGAGCCGATCTTCACTCTGGCGCGTCTGCTCAATAACAACAGCCTTAACTATCCTTACGGTATTCTTACGTTCAATATTGCCGAAGCCGAAATTTACAGGCTCATGGCAAAGGAAGACAAACAAAAAGATATTTATATCGTTGACGAAAACGGGACGATCTTGTCTAATCAGAATAAATCTCTTCTGAATCAACATATAAGCCAGCTAATTCCTGGCACGTTCGGGGAAAGCACTTCTGGCAGCTTCGACAGCATATATAATGGCGAGAAATCATTTGTCGTCTATAATACGATTAAAAACGGCTGGAAGACGATTTCCGTCATCCCGTATAAGAGCTTCATTACGAACGCGCAGAACGCCTCCAAGAGGATTCTGTTCATCGCACTCGGCAGCATGGCCATTTCCATCCTGTTGATATACATCACAGCCCGGTTTTTCACCAAGCGGATCGAGTCGCTGCTTCATGTCATCAGACGAATAGAACGGGAAGATTTTAATGTCAAGATGAGATTTATGGGGCATGACGAGATCGGTCAGCTGTCCTTCGCCTTTCAGAAAATGACTAGCCGCTTGAAAGAACTGATCAACGAGGTCTATAAGAAAGAAATTTCAAAAAAAGAAGCGGAAATGAACATGCTGCAAGCCCAGATCAATCCGCATTTCTTGTACAATACGTTGGCCTCGATATCAGCGCTAGCTATCAAGCACAATGACACTACCACTAACGAAATGGTCTCGCACCTCGCCAAGTTTTACCGTATCTCCTTGAACAAAGGCAAAATGATCCTGCCGATCAGTGAGGAGATCAAGCTGACCAAGTATTACATTGCCATCCAGCAGAATCGGTTCGAAGGACTGCTTCGGCTTCATTATGTGATTGACGACTCGGTGCTTGTGTACCAGACGGTCAAGCTGGCACTGCAGCCTTTTGTCGAGAACGCCATTAATCATGCGATTTGGGATGACGAATTAGGCATTAATATCATTATTAAAGCCTATAAGGATGATCGTGATATTTATTTGGAAGTGATCGACGACGGGATGGGCATGCGACCCGAAACGCTCGAACGTGCTTTGAATAAAACCGACAATGTATCGGGATATGGGATTACCAATGTAGATCAGCGGATTAAACTGGCATTTGGCGATGAATACGGCGTTACGCTGTACAGTAAGTTCGGTATCGGCACGAAGGCACAGATTCGCATTCCGCTGCACGGTACTAGTTCATAGTCTTATTGAACAATAGAAGGCGCCCCCTCGATTATTGGATGATTTGGGCTAGCTGAATAGCGGGAAAAATTCCCTTTATTTCAAGCAATCCTCGGCTAGGCAAAGCTAATAACTGGAAAAAATCCCGTTAATTATCTCCATTAACCCTGTTTCCAAGCTCAATCGTCCGCATTAACAGGAGAAATGCCATTTATTCACACATGTAGCTGAGTTATTGGGCGATTTAGCGGTAGTATTTCCCGTTCATCTAATGAGGCACTCCCAAAAGTTCACAAAAGGCTGTCCCCCAGTCATTCAATGACTTTCGGGACAGCCTTTTGTGATTCTCATTTATTTGTTTGCTTGTTGGATGAAGTAATCAATGTCGGCGATGAGGATCGTGGCAAATGGTTTGCTGATTTTTTTGCCCGATAAAACTTCGACAAAGATGCGCAGTGCCTTTAATTGCCGAACCGTCGCTTCTTTATTGCTGCTTCGCACAATCGCTTCCACTTTGGCCAGCAGTTCCTTCCCTCTGTCCGAAATCGTGATCGAACCGTTCGCAACGCCGATGTTAATCAGATCCATGAAATGATTGGCATCAATCTTCACCTGCAGCGTATACGTATTCGATGTCACATTGCCGGCTAAATCCATTGCCTTTATATCGATCAGGTGATTGCCGACGGCTAATGCTGCGGGGCCAACTTTAATCGGATTGCCGGCAGTTTTGTTATCCAATCGAACGGTGCTACCGCTAATACCACTTAATGAATCTGTGATTTGAACAGGCAGATTCAACGTATCCGTTTGCCAAATCGCTAGCGGCTCCGTAATCTGGATGACTGGCGCTGTCCGGTCGATGCCTGCCGTTATTTGCTTGGCTTGCTCCACATTGCCGGATCTGTCCTTTGAACGATAGTCGATGCTGTATAAGCGCTCTTCGGATAAAGTCACAGGCCCTTTAACCGTCACCCAGTCTCCTTCATTCAGCCTATACTCAGTCAAAAGGACGCCGGTACCTCCCCGCTGATCCTCTGCACGAAACGTCATGATGACGTTCTTGTTCGTAAAAGTTCCAGAACCGCTAATTCCGCCTAAAGTGACGTTCGTTACAGGAGGCGTAGAGTCCAGCTGAAACTTGAAAAGCTTTGACTCGGCAGGCTGCAAAGATACATGAAGGGTTCCGCTCACCGTATCTTCAGCCCCTGTCCATAGATCCGTTCGAAGGTAAGATCCGACTCCGGCCATGCCTGCACGGTCCAATTGGATGGTCTTCTCTACGGAGGAAGCGGCATTGTAATTGAAGACAGCCAAGTAATAAGTGCCATTGTCATTTAACACGAAAGTATCGGCCGCACCAGCACCGGTATTCCCTTCAACCGCTTGGAAAGCTTTGCCCAGCAAAGCGACTTGGTTGACTTCCTTGTTCGTTAGCAGCTCGTTCATATAAGCTTGAGCGGTCGTATTATGAACGTCGTCCGAATTCAAAAATACCGTGCCGGAAATAACGGCGGAATTCACTCTGCTGCGAGCTTCGTTCAAGGAACTGGCCTTGGACAACACCATATGATCAGGATCCGTATAAGGATAAATCGTGCCGTTCTGCCACCAGCCATAGGTGAGCGAGTTCAGCTCATATTCCGTTTCGCTAATTTTGCCGTACACATCGCAGGAGATTCGACGGCTGTGCGCATATTGGCTAGGGAATATCGGAGCGATCGATTCGCTGATGAACATACTGCCGTCAATAACGCTGTTCACGTAAGCCATCCCTTGATTGTACGCCTGGATGCCGGTCGTCACGGACGGATCGGCATGTCTTCCTTCCAATGAACCGTGGGTTAAGAAATCTAGTTTAATATATGTAAAGCCTAAGGACTTAAACTTGCCCAGGAAATAGTCGATGCGAGCCTTCGTGCCCGGGTGAGTCGGATCAAGCGCGTAGGCGCCATCCAAAGTAGGAAGAACTTTTCCTGTACTGTCTTTTAATACAATGTCGCCGTACGTATAGGAATGATTCGTTCCTTCAACGAACTGACTCATATCGTTGCCCCAGTAGACGAATGGCGCCCAATAAATGCCGGCCTGCTGGTCATTTTCCCGAATCGTCTTCACGGCATTTTGCAGCTCGGTATCCGATAAATTATCCCAGTAAGAATCCAAATTAATGTATAGCGCTCCGCCGTTATTAAAATTCTTATTTTGAAGATTTGTTTTGAAGTAATTCGACGTATCGATGACATCTTGGTAGGTTAGATTGCTGCCGAAAGCTCCCCAACTGTTCCATCCAACCGGCACTTCATCGGCAACTGCGCCGTGGAAGCTTAAGGGCGGTGTAATGAAGGCATTCGCATGGCCGTATTCTTCAAGACCGGTACGGTAATCTGCAAAATAGCCGACAAACACGGTCGGTGAAGTGATTTGTGCCCCCGAAATGCTGCCATGAGGTTCAACGTCATGCGTAATGTTGGAAGATGCTCCCCCGTACACTGTCAGGTTGTTCAATTTGTTATTAAAACCGGTCCAGGCAATGCCCGTTTTCCAGGTATCATGAGTCACCGAACCAATTACAAGGCCATTACGACTTGTATTATCGTAAATAGCTGTTACTTCATACCCCGTATTCGCCGTGTTGATCTGTTGCGCCTTATATCGGATCCAATTATCATTATCGAAAGGAACAAACAGCACTCGATTGTCTGTGCCGCTCCCGATATTCACACCGCCACTATTGTTCACCACGACAGGAGCCATGTTGTTGGTTGTCATGGAAGAGGCATTTACTGCTTTTAACTGTGTCAAGAAAAAGCTTTTTCCTTCATACAAGGTATAAATTTGATGCAGCGCAGGCTTACCGGAGGATTCATTGATGACAGTGAATCTGATTCCGGTGCCGAATGCGTCATGAACCGGGACGATCGCAGCATCCGATAACGCATGACTGGTATAACTCTTACTAGTGAGGGGTTGCTCCAGTTGCAAGCTGCCGTATGCCCCTTTTACAATTTTGACGTCTTTCCAGGAGTAATCCGCTAGACCTGTGTCCGTATGGTAGGCAATTGAAGTCTCACCGTTCGAAAACGTAGCGCCGTACGTATAATGCGTTACGGTAATAGAGCCGTATTGTTTCGAATCTCCCGGCTCGCCGAGACTGGCGTCGACGTTATTGTCATCTCCGGGATTCGCAACCACTTTAGGACCGACCTCAATTTTATCGATATCTGGCGAGTACGAATTACCGTCCGACAACAGGATGATGTTGTTGCCGGCCATTAAAGTGACATCGACGTCAAATGTACCGACCGTATTCCAGTCCGTCGTTTTCGGAAGATCGTACACCTCGGCCGCTCCACTGTTCACACTGACTTGAATGGACCTCGGATCGCCAGAAATATAGATCAGCTTGATCGTATAAATACCCGGGGCTTTTGCTTGGATCTGATTGAATTGCAGCGAGCTGCCCTGGTATAAATCGCCGACTTTTTTGCCTCCTGAGCAAGAGCCGCAGTTGGACACGGCCGCTTTACCTGCGAGCGTGTTCACGGCTGACTCCGCCTCATAAATTTGAGCAAATATCGGCTCCGATCCGTCACCATCTCCATCACCGTCTCCGGGATTTGGATCCGTCGAAGGAGCGACCTCGATCTTGTCGATATCCGGTGAATACCAGTTGCCGTCGGCGAATAAGATCGTATTCTTACCGGCATTCAGTTGCAGCGTGATATCGAAGCTGCCGACCGTGTTCCAGTCCGCTGTTTTCGGAAAATCATAGTTTTCCGCGCTCCCACCGTTTGCACGGATGTTCACCGAGCGAGGATCACCGGAAATGTACGATACCGTTACTTTATAACTTCCCTCCTCGCTCACTGTAATTTCGTTAAATTGCAGCGTACTGCCTTGATATAGGCCACCAACCTTCTTGCCGCCCGAGCATTCCCCACAATCGGCGACCGCTGAATTGCCGTTTAAAGCATTACCTGGTGCTTCCGCTTCATACGTTTGGCTGTCCGCATAAGCCGTTTGTACGCCGATTCCGATGTTGGTAGGGACGGCAACCATCAAAAGCATGAGCAAAGCGAGCCATTTTGAAATCCTTCTTCGCATAAAATCTCTCCTTTTCAAGGTGTGCAAACCCTTTCATATCCATTATAGGAATGAAGTCAGAGAGATCTCTACACGATTATTTTCAGAAATATAACGATAATTAACGAACTTTATAACTCAATATCGGAATTCATCGCCATAAACTGGCTGGGCATCACTCCAACCATAGCCTT
Source organism: Paenibacillus sp. J22R160 (assembly GCF_059692135.1). NCBI lineage: Bacteria > Bacillati > Bacillota > Bacilli > Caryophanales > Paenibacillaceae > Paenibacillus > Paenibacillus sp. J22R160. The sequence continues at coordinate 339,044 of NZ_JCAUAU010000001.1, forward strand.
GAAAGATCTGCTGAATAAATAAATGCTCGAGAAGCCCACCTGTTCAGCAATAGCGGTTAATGTCTGAGTCCCTTCGATCATACGTATTTTCGATTGTTCGATTCGAATATGTGTCAAATATTTATGAATCGTAATGCCAAGCTGATCTTTAAATAAAAACGACAAATGATTGGTCGATATTCCGACATGCTCACTTATCGTATGGTTATCCAGTTCTGGGTCCCAGTATCTTTCATTAATGAATTTGATGGTGTTTTCAATGAACACCCAACCCTTCGTCATCTTACCTTCTTTATCGTTACAGCTCACTTGTCCCTTCATAAAAAGAACTAATAATTCCAAACAAATTCCTTTTAGGACCAACGAATAACCCGATCTCCTATCCAGAAACTCCTTCTGCATGATCAGAAATCTTTTCTTCAACTCCATCCGATCGGGAAGCGTCAGACGGGAAATGGGGATTGTAGATGCTAGCTGCATCTCCTTCTCCACCACTAATTTACGCTCTTCCGTCATCGCTTGGTCCTTCCAAGAGCTTCGTTCTTCGTCATAATACAAATCAAAATGAACGATATATTGAATCAATGGCACCTCTGACGTAGAGCGAATAATATGCGCCATGAAGGGAGGCATTAGGAGAATGTCCCCTTCCTTCACCTGATATTTGACCCCATCCAAAAAAAACTCAGCTTCTCCTTGCTCGATATAGGTAAACACATGGTCATAATCCATCCATTCACCAGCCAGAGAGAAGGATTTATGAATTTTGACCACTCTGACGAAAGGCGTCAAGCTGTTCATCCATGTCTCCATGTACTTCCCTCCTGCCGAATGATAATGAATGATTGCCCATCATTTCCCAAGTATAACGGATGGGGATTCCTATTGACCAGAGCCGCAACGGCGGCGAACTGCTTTTTTAAAACTCATGACTCGCTCCAGTCAAATAAAACTCCGCTATACTGATCCTTATTCAATCGGAGACCCTCGTAAGCAGTCTTGGCTTCCTCCGGCTTCAGCACATGGCTGATTAAAGGTTCGATCTGCAGCCGTTTCTGCTTCATCATTTCGAATATGATGTTCGAGTTTCTGACCAAAGAATGTTTGACAAACTCATTAGGTTCAATAGGATAACGCCATTCATGCGCACCCTTGAACGTAATGCTGCCCCTGCCATATAAATGGCAGTAATTCAAAACTTCCGTCACATCCGTGTTATATTCACCGCGAGGACTACCTAAGAGAATGATTTCCCCTAATTTCGCGATATAGGAAAGACTCTGGACCGCTACACTGGGGACTCCCGTAGCCTCTATATGCGTAGACACTCCCTTCCCTTGAGTGATTTCGGCAATCCGTTCCTTCACACTGACTTGTCCACCATTCACACCATAGATCAAACCACACTGCTCGGCAATTCGAAGTCGTTCCACCGATAAATCTATCCCAATAACAGCAGCTCCCTGAGCCTGCGCCAGTTGAGCGGCCATATTCCCTATGAGTCCAAGCCCAGTTACGCTTACATAATCCCCAAACTCAATATTTGAAACACGAATTGCCGTCGTTGCGACAGTGGCCATGCGAGTAAACGGCACCCATTTCAAATCCAGGTTCTCCGGAACTTTAAGAAAAGTCCCCCTTATTGAAACAACCTCATACTTGGAGTGGCTCCCATAATGAAATACAACATCACCGGATTTAAACCCCGTCACTCCCGCTCCCACTTCCACAATCTCACTCACAGCCGCATAACCTGGTATGCCTGGCATCTGGAACCAGGCTTCATTTCCAGACAGCATAGCCAATTCAGTTCCTGGACTGATTAATGTATAAAGCTTCTTGACCAGAACATCCCCTTCGCCAATCTGCCTAGAGAAATTCTCTTCCACCGTTTCAACCTGCCACGGATTAAGAAAAATTACTTTTTTGTTGTTCATCGCGTCGAAACACTCCTTCATAGTGATCTCATTTTCAATATAAATGTTTTTACTTGGAGCGTCTTTGACGTAAAGCATGATTTTTTATCGAAAAACACGATAAATAGAAAACGGAGCCCGCGAACACGCGGTACTCCGTTGTTGTTGTTTGCTAATTCAGAATCTGGCTAGCAAGCATAGCCAGATCCTGAATGTCTACCTTGCCGTCACCGCTCAGATCAAACTTCTGCCAAGTGCTCCAGTCAGAATCCGTGGACGACTTGCCATAGGCTTGAGCCGCCATCGCAAGGTCGCCGACGCTGACCTTGTTGTCATTGTTGTAGTCGCCGCCAATCGGCTTGTTCACCGAATTCACGAACGTCTGCAACGCTGTCTGCAGCAGCACAGTCGCCTGATCCACCGCCGCCTGATCGGCTGCCGGGTTATTCGCAACCGCCTTGGCTTGATCGATCGCCGCCTGCAGCGTCGCCTTCGAGCCTGCAGGATACTGACCGACTCCGCTACCCTCCGACGCTTGGTCATGCTTAGCCTGTGCATCCGCAATCAACGCATTCAGAGCCGTCTTATCTACCACCGCCTGCTGCTCAATTCTCAGGCTGTGGCTCACACTTGCGAGCGTCGTCTCAACGCCGTTTGCATCCGCCGTAACCACCTTGCTGAGCAGAATCGACGTATTCCCTTCCGATTCCGGCTTCGCCCTCAGGCTCAGCTTCAATAGATCTCCGTTCGGATCTGTCTGCTTGTCGCCAAGATGAACACCCAGTACGCGCAGCTTGCCGTCCACCAGTTTCTGATTAACAATGACGAATTGCCCCTCGGCCATCGTGACTGGATTATATACCTGCTCCACGACTGTCGGATCGAACTCGAAGGTCAGATCCTGCGCTATGACTCCGGACTCCAGATCCTTCCCGCTGTAAATCAGCTCGAACGTTTCGCCGGGCCGTACCGTGGCCGGGCCCGTAAGCTTGATTTTACTCTGGGTATTGGGTGCCATCGTTGGGACTGAGATATCAGTCCTCTTGGACGGCAGCCTAGCCTCGTCACCCAGATAGAAGCTGGCGAAGCCCATCTGATCGTAGCCCGTGTTCTTGTTGGCCACACCGCTGCGGTACATCGGGTCGTGCATCAGTGTGCGAATGCCGTACTCCGTCGGTGATAGGGTTGTGACGATAGCCAAACGGTTATTGCTGCCTCGGAGAATGAGCTCCTCGCGCCAATCTCCGAACATATCAGCCTTGAGTGTTGGTGTGCTTTTATTGCCGGTCGACGTGAGGCCGGTCGCGAGATAAGAGGAGGTCGCGAAGGTCAGATCGTTGACCGTGCTGATGGTGGCGCTGCTGACAGCCATGGCCGTCAAGCCGCCACCGAACCAGATAGCGTTCTGGCCGCTGCCCAGGTTTCTGCTGCCGTTCAGAAGTTCGCCGGTAATCATGCTTCTGGCGCCGTTCTCCGAATATCCTTGCGCGCCTGGCCAGCGGTTAGAGAAGTTGCCCGCCACTGCGCCTTCGGCGTCGCTGCCGGCGTATACACCGAAGATCAGCGAGTTTTCATAGATAATCTGGCCTTGTTCGTTAAGCCGTTTGCCCTTCATCGGGTCGTGGGCCTCCGGACCAGGCAGCCATCCGTATTGCTTGCCGTTGCGGATGTCATCAAAAATGTGCTCCTCGCTGCCTGACCACATTTTGATACTGTTGTCCTTGTCGACCGGGAGCAGTGCGCTGCGGTCACCGTGGCGGAGCGGTGCCCACCTGTTCAGCGGGTTGCTGCGCACCGCGTCGGTCGCGAACTCAAAGCTGTCAGCAACCGGAGGGATGCTGTTCTGCCCCTCAATTGTAGGCATGATATCGCCGTTAAGTACCTTGGGCAGGATCATGGTCTTGTCGGAACTCAGGCCTAGGACCATGGCTTTCATCACGATCTCATCCCGACCGTCGCCGTCAAGGTCGGCGGTTTGGGTTTGATGGTTGCCACGGTTCTGGTAATCGTAGGCGGTGCCGCCCAGAGCCCAGTATCGCGGATCGGCCGAGTCGAAGCTGGCCTGGAGTTTGACCTTGCCGTTCACGATATTGAAGGCGGCGAATGTCGTCCTTGCGTAATAGCCACGCTGCGAAACGGCGTATTTGTTAACGCCGTCAAGAGCGGCCACAATGCCGAGGTAGCGGTTGGCGCGGTTGCCCTGCGCGTCGCCCCATACAGCAGCCTTCCATGGATGCTCAAGCCAGTAGGCTTCTTTCTCAGCCATAATCTGTGCTTTATAATCACTAGCTGAACTACCAACTCCAGGGCCGGGGAAGGCCAGATATGAGAAATTGCCGCGCTGGGATTCTGGCGTCATAGCCCAGTTATCGCCATCAACACTGCCCTTGTAGGGGAACGGATACTTGGCGCTGTCTACGAGCACGCCTTTACCCGCTTCATCGTCCCACTTATAGGCCGAGAAAAACTCCTGGTCGTCTTTGGCGGGGCCGATCGGACCGACGTGATAGGTTTTAATCCACCGTTTGACTGTCGGATCATTAACTCCGTCGTTGCCGCCTCCGGCTATCGGGCTGCGGTAGGAGATGGTGAAGCTGTTAAGGAGAGACCAATTGTTGTCAAGGGCCTGTTCGTTGCCCGAGGTGAAGTATTCCTTGAACTTGTCCGTGGTCGCGTTCAGACCGTTCTCGCCACCAACGACGGTGCTCACGGTATCTGGGTATACAACGGACTGCGACGCTTCATCCCAGTTGCCGATACGGGTGCCTAAGGCCGTCTTGAGCATTAGCTCCGCCTTGCCGTCACCGTCAAAGTCTTCGCTAAACAGTGTAGTCTCGTGGTCGTTCCCCGCCCTTACGTTATAGCCCATGTCGACACGGAACAGCAGGGTTCCATCCAATTTGTACACGTCTATGTACTCGGGAGCGGTTAAGTTGTTACCGCCGCTGAAGATCGGTTCGGAATACATGGGGTCTTGCTGGGTACTGCGCCACTTAACGACGATCTCGTATTCGCCGTCGCCGTCGAAATCGCCCACCGTCATGTCATGGGTGGCGTAGGCGGAGCTTTGGGATGTATAGATGGCGCCAGTGCTGGTTTTCGCGTAGGCCAGCTTGGTGCCGTTGTCCAGTTCCTCGACGTACTTGATGAACTTGGCCTCCAGCTCCGTGTACAAGGCGTCGCTGATGATGCCGTCGTTCCCAAGGGAGTTGGTCGGCTGCCAGGTTTCATGATTGTACGCGTCCAGCTTAGTGACCCATCCGCTCAGATCAGTCACGCTGACCGGTGTCTTGTTGTCATGGGGCTCGCGGAAAGCTTTGAGCAAATCCATATCGACGACGTACCAGTGCTGCCCGCCCGTTCCTGGGATCACCATGTTAGCCGCGTTCAGATTAGTGCCTGGGCCGAACCTGTTGTCTCGGTACATGAAGTGCGCGAGCGGCACTGGTGCCGGAGCTGGCTTCATCGGGATATATTGTACGGCGCCTCTGCCAGCCTGTCCCGCGCTTCCCGCCAAGGCCGACAACATGGGGACAGACATCCCTTGTCTCAAACCTTCAATGCCGCTAATGACCGGTGCTACCTCATAGATGGAAGATAGGAGACCATTCGGGTCGGTGTAGTTCGATGGGGTGACATTTTCTTTCACAATGCCGGGGTTTGTCTCGTAGTTGCTCTCGGGTTGTACATTCCGGGGTGTGATCGTGGTGATCTTCACAAAATCTGCTTCACCGTCTTTACGGTAGACGTTCCATGAGAGGCCATCGGGCTCGTCTCCCAGAAAGCGCCAGCTCAGGAATATACCGCCTGTGACCTGGGCAGCGACCAAGCCGCGTGTCAGATACTCTACCTGGCGCAGATTGCGCCCCCCGTCATCAGCCGCAGCCGGGACGCTAAAGGTCAGCAGGGACAGGCACATGGCCAGCGCTAGGGACAGAGATACGAGTTTTTGCATTGTCTTTTGCATTTTTTTGTTCTCCTCCTTCAACAAATGTTGATGTGTCAACGGGTTGATCCGTTGTATAGTGCCAAAGAAAAAATGGAAACGCTTTCTAAAATTGTTTTATATGATGTGAAACTATTCCAGCATATGGGTACGTTACGCGGATCATGGTGGAAAGTAGTGATTGGAAATTATGTGATGCACAGTGGATCTCTGCGCAGCTTATGATTCTACAAGACTAGGAATATCTATCGCAGCATTTTTCCGCTTCGTTTGGAGATGCGTTATATCCTTCATGCAGACCGGAGGAATTTTCACTTAACTTTAATCTCGCGATTTTAATTAGTTGGCGTGGACCATTCAATTCACCCCCTCTTATTTCATTTCGTCGTAAATCCACCAGAATCGCTGCGATATCCAGTTAATCCCACCTTACACCACGAGCCGGTCAAGGGGTAGGTTAAAAATCATACCTATTTGTTCAAAAATCAGTGGTGATTGTTATCGCGACGCCGGGAGATTTCCGGAAGCATCAAAGATAGACAAAAGACCGCCACTCGGGACGATTGACAAAGTGAAGTTTGTCATTGGACCCTTGCGGCGGTCTATTGCATGCTGCTAAATTAATTCTTTTAACTTAAAATACTATACCTTACAACGTCTCCGTACTGAGCGTAAATCCTTCGATCACGGCGTCTTCGTCAACCTCAATTAAAATACATCGTTTTCCTTGATAATTCACCTGTTTCACGTACTTTAAATCTTGCGGACTGATCGTAATCGTGGCTACCTTCGTATCAATCTTAATTGATTTCGAAGTGAACTTCGGAATGACGCTGCTTGCTTTGATTTCGTAGTTTTTGTCGTCGACAACATTCTGGAATGCCCGTTCTACCTTTTCCCTCGTCACGTCCTCCACGCCGCTCACCGCCAGCATGCGTTCCACATCTTTATAATCCAGCTTCGGAGGCTCTTCTTCCTCGTTGGATTCGATGACCCGATGAATTTCCTCGTACACTTGAGCGATCGTTGCCGCATCCAGGTGTTCGCCTGCCACTTCCTTCACGATATCCTCAAAAATGGCTCTCTCTTCTAACGCCGTTACGGTCTTCTCGGCATTTAAGACTTGATCGATGAAGGCCACGTTGGGTTCATTCGCTCTCCCTGAGCAATATAGAATACGATTAACGTCGGAATAGTTGTCCGTCACACTAGGGTAGAAAAAACCTTGCTCTGGCGTGTTTAATTTAATGATCGGATCTACGAAGACATTATACTTAAATTCCCTCTCGACGTAATCAAACATGAGCGTTTTCCGCTGTTGCTCTGTGGAATTCACGCTGCACAGAATGAACAAATTCGCGAACATTTCGTCCTTTTCGCTCTGTTCGGCTTCATCGTTTCTCGCCTTGGTCGGGCGGGAATATTGTCCGCGAACGAAAGTAATCACCGTATCCTGTTCGTATACGGTATCTACCAACATTTTGTCCACCAACAAGAGCATTAAGTCCTGCCATTCTTGCGCATTGCCGGTTATCAAACCTTGATGAAGAAGCACCTGTGTAGGCTCTTCCGCTTCCTCTTGAAATTTTAACTCGAACATCTTCTGATCTAATTCGCCGGTCAGCAGTTTTTTGAAATTGGCCATATATAACTCCTGCTTCTCCCTGTCCAATAGGGCGAATGGCTGGCGCTCATAGTGGTAGATCTCGTTGCTTTCCTTCATAATATACACGTTAAAAATATCGAAAAGTTTAAGCATCTCGTGATCTAATTTAAATTGCTTGCGAATATGTGCGATTTCTTTTTTCATCATGAGCCGTCGGTCATCTCCTAAGAAGTGAAATTGCTTTACCAGAATAAACTCTATTTTCGGATACAAGAGGACTTGGTCAATCGTAAGGAATACCAGGAAACTTGTCAAGGGAACAGAGACATACTGTCGCTGATCACGCTGATCCATTTCCTCAACAAGATCAATTGCACGATAATCGCTCCTGAAAAAACAACAAACCGGAACTCCAACGGAGTTCCGGTTCATATACCCACCTATCCAACTTCACTCAAACGCCTATCCCGAACATACAAAAGTTATATCGAATTAAGGAACATGAACCGGACCAAATAACGTCATGGGTATCCCTAACTCATCTTTTAAATTAAGTGCCGGATAGTAGCCGGCTCCATACTTCAGCTTAGCTGTATAGGAAATATTTTGCTCGAAACGGAGTATAACGGCCAGCCGATTTTCTGAAAGAATAGATGCGACGGGCAGACAGACCTGGTCTGCCAACTCGATCTGGAAACCGAAGACTCTATTAACTTGCTGAAATGAGCCGTTCAATCCCGTAAAATGAACCATCAATTCCGTACGATCGGCATTCCATGTGAAGGCACTTGCGCGTGGGCCTGTTGGGCGGCTCTCGCTATAAGCCAGCCTTAACGCTTGCCATGCGAATCGTTTGCCGATCTCCTTCAAAGAAGAGGCATCCAGATGAATAGGATCGGAAAGTGTAGCATCCGCCGTTGATACAAGAGCACATGGCTCCAAGTTCTGCTCTAGACGTAATTGCTCGTGTTGAATAAAGTCCCACCAACATTCATGCTGTTTATCCCACGAATGAAAGTGTGCCAGTTGCGCATAAATAAAAGGCAACTGAAGCTCCTGTAAGTCTTCTCTCAGTCGTTGGACGAACGCCTCCATTCGCTGTGCATACATCGGAGCCTGCTCCGAATTGGCATCGCTCTCTCCCTGATACCATAAGCAACCTGTCACTTTGCCCCCGGTTGCTTTAACCCGGCGCAGCATGGCCCCGTATAAGGAGTTTCCTTCCTGCTCCCGCAGCGCTGGGTCCCATTGTGTCATCCTTGTTCCCCCATGTGCACAAACGATGAGTCCGACGGGGACACCGGTATTTCGCAGCAATTCTTTGCCGAATGAAATGCCAAGGCTTGCCCCGCGCGACCTGGTCTGCCGATCCTTGATGCGCGCCTCTGGTAGATTTTCATCGGGAACGCTCCAATGTACAGGATCCACGGCTTCAAAATACCAACACATAGGGTCCTCCGCTATGCCCCAACGGTCATCAAGGTAGAAGCAGCTCACCCCTTCCTGTGGCTCTTCCACTTCAAGAAGCGTGCCGCAGCCTTGCATATTCGATTGACCGGCAAGCACCCAGAGATCTCCAACGAAGACAGGCTCCACTTTCGTCTCAGCTATTAGCTCTTCAGTTGAGCTATCGCGAATGCGAAATTGCAGACAATGGCTTCCAGCAGACAGCCCAGTCAGAACACCATCGAACGATTCTTGATCACGGATCAATCCTGCATATATCCAGTCTCCGTCCATCGCGGTTCGTACTTCCACATGTCCATTAGCTGGCAAAGTAAACCTTAATGAATAAGTCAATTCGGCTAGCCCCATCGTATTGCGCTGATACACCCTTTGCGGACTTGGTCCTTCTACCCGCATTCCAACGGGTTCACTCTCCATTCTCTCGGCATCTTGTTTAAGCGATTGTTCCATTTTTCTCTCCCCCAATTAATAAAGGAAGCAGCCCCATCGTGCACCGCTTCCCTTTGTCATTATTGCTTTATTTACCTGTATTGATTTTTTTAATAAATTCATTCATTTGCTTCACATAATCGGCACCGCCGTTTTTGTACCAACCAGCTAACAGCGTATCGAATTCACTAGCCGGAACCTCACCGATCAGAATTTTCATCGTTGTTGTATCCCATGTTTTTTGGAAATCCATATAATTTGGCTTTTTCGCAGCTTCCGGCTGGAAACCAAGATCCATACCAGGAACAACCGTGTCTACCGACTTTTTCAGCCATGGTTTCACTTGATCCACGACATCCTTAGGAGTTCCTGTAGTGATGAAGAATTCTGTATCATTCGCTCTTCGCATAGAGTTACGACGAATATAGAATTTCGGTGGCGACACAATCGCTTTCTTCTCAGTACCCGTTATTGTGTAATCCGAGCCTTCATACCCATCGACGACAGTCGGCCACATGTCATCCGAAATCCATGAATCAAACAAATCCACTACTTTTTGAGGATTCTTTGCATTTTTGGTAACGGCCCAGAAGCCCCATAGTCCTGTCGGACTTGTCGCCAGATTACCGCCCTTAACTTCACCTTTTTCATTCTTCACATGAACAAAAGTCAATTCCGCATTTGGCTGCTGCTTTTTCAACTCGGGAAGATGCCAAGTGTAGTGTCCTGCGAAGCCAGGATAAACTCCAGTCAATCCGCGCCAGAAGCGTTCACGCTGTTTCGTCCCGTCGTTCGTCGCCGAATCTGGGTCGAAGACGCCTTCTTTGTAGAGCCTGCCCGAGAACTCGAGGGCCTTTTTGAAGGCATCCCCTTTCTGATCATACATGGCGTTCATATATTCATACTCGCCGCCTGCTGTCTTCTGCCAACCCAAGAGACCAAATGGTCCCGTTAAAACCGGATCCAGCACCTTGCGTGCGTTATATGCCCCAGCATATCCGTACGTATCGTTTTTCCCATTTTTGTCAGGATCGTTGAAGGTGAACTTCTTCAAAATGTCTTCAAACTGCGCAATCGTTATTTCCGCATTTTCCGGAGCCGAAAGACCTACATTCGTGAGCCAATCTTTCCTTATCCAATACCCGTCATTGCGAACGACTGAGGTCCGTGGAATACCATAAATCTTTCCATCCTGGTTAACTTTCAGCTGATCCCAAGAAGCTTGGTACGTATACTTGTTCAAGTTGGCAGCTGACTTCAGATAATCGGTTACCGGAACAATGATGCCATCACGAACAGCGTTCTGGAAAGCCTGATCCGTCGTATTTTCGAAGAAAACAATGTCTGGATATTCGCCTGATGCGAGCATGAGTTGCAGCCTCTCTTTATACCCTGTAACCGGTGGAATATCAAAAGTCAGCTTCACGTTGTTCTTCTTTTCCAACTCCGCAATAAACTTGGCATCTGTTACCGATATTTCTGGTTGGTCGTGCATAGCCATGATTTTCAAAGCTACTGGACTTGATGATTGTGCCGGTTGCGTGCTTGCTGCCGTTGAACCTGGGCTTGGATCCGTTGAATTTGAAGCACAAGCCGTTAACAGCATCATACCTGCAAGTACAACCACCATTCCTTTACGTTTCTTACTCATTTCTAATACCCTCCTCTAAGTAAAGCTGAACTATAGTGCGGGTTTCCCCGATGACTATCCTTTGACTGAACCTAACATGATCCCTTTAACGAAATACTTTTGCAGAAAAGGGTAAACAGATAATATGGGAATCATCACAATCATCAGAGTGGCGTACTTTAAGGTTTCACTTGTCACCTGCTGAGAGCCCGTCTCCGCGGCATTCGATTGCTGAGCCATCATACTAGCCGCTTCAATCACCTCACGCAGGTAGAGCATGAGCGGCCAATTCGTTACACTCCGAATGTAAATGATCGCATTAAAAAAGTTGTTCCAATAGCCTACCGCTGCGAACAAACACAAGGTCGCGATAATTGGCATCGATAAAGGAACGATAATCCGAAATAAGATATAGGGATCCGATGCGCCATCCATTCGTGCTGCTTCCTCCAGCTCCTCGGGCAGCGATTCAAAGAAATTCTTCATCAGAATAAGACTGAAGCCTGAGAACAAGGCTGGCAGAATTAAAGCTGCAAGGGTATCTAGCAGCCCCAGCGAGCGCATCAAGTAATAATTGGGAATCAATCCCCCGTTGAATAGCATCGTGAATACGATGAGCACCATGAGAAGCTTTCGACCTTTGAGCACACTTTTGGACAATGGATATGCCGTGATGATATATAAGAAAATGCCAATGCTTACTCCGCAGATCGTAACAATCACTGTATTCAAGTAGCTTCTCCACAGTAGTGCACGCGACATGATCTCTTGATAAGCAGCTAAGTTGAACTCATGCGGCCAGATCATCATTGGATTATTAACGTAAGCCGAGTAGGAACTCAGGGAAACTGAGGCTACATTGATAAACGGATACAGCATAACCACACAGATGAGCGTGAGCAGCGTATAGTTGATGGCATCGAAAAGCTCTAGTTTCTTAATGCTCATGTACTCTCACCTACCAAATTTGTTTTCCGAACAATCTTGCAATCCGATTCGCCGCTAGTATGAGAACGAAACCGATCACAGCTTTAAACAGTCCTACTGCTGCAGCGAATGACAATCTGCCGTCGATTAAACCAATTCGGTACGTATACGTCTCGAAGACATCGGCCACCTCGTAGGTCATTGGATTATACAAAAGGAATACTTGCTCGAAGCCATTGTCAAGAATGTTGCCGAGCTGCAAAATGAGCAGGACGACGACCGTCGTCGTAATACCCGGCAATGTGATATAGCGGATTTGCTGCAGTCTGGATGCCCCATCCATTTTGGCCGATTCATACAAGGAGGGATCGATACCGGTCATTGCAGCTAGATAGATGATGGTTCCCCACCCAACTCCTTTCCAAACTTCAGCCGATACGAGAATCGTTCTGAAATACTCCGGCTTTAACAGAAAAGAAATCGGCTCATAGTCCAAGGCTTTAATCAGAAAGTTGACCGGTCCCGTTGATGGCGATAAAAAATTAATGATCATCCCTGCGAGCACGACCCAGGAAATAAAGTGAGGCAAATACAGGATCGTCTGAGATATTCGTTTGAACATGAGATTTCTGACTTCATTGAGCATGACGGCCAATAGGATAGGAGCCGGAAATCCGAACAATATCTGATAAAAGCTAATGATTAACGAGTTGCTTAACACTTTGTAAAAGTCACGTGATTGAAACAAGTAGGTGAAATTCTCAAAGCCTATCCATTTGCTTGCCCATATTCCCCGAACTAAGCTGAAGTCTTTGAAGGCGATAACAATTCCGAACATGGGAATATATTTGAAAACTAGCAAATAAAGCAGTCCCGGTATCAAAAAGATATACAGCCATTTGTGATGCTTAAAGTGCTTCAAGGTCGCACTTCTTCGTTCTATCTGCCTTGAGGTGATATGTTTTTCCACAGTTATGTCCAAACGCTTCACTTCCTTTCTTCCGTAACGATCATTCTGGTTGTATGCGGGTCGATTCTGTATGGCCGCTCAACACTGTGAAAGCGGTTACAAACGAGGTGAACACCTTCCGCATGATGAATGTCCACCCCGATGGGTACATGCCGAAACGTACATTCATCAATGACGATGTTTTTGTTATAGTAACCCTCAAGTCCCTCCGAACGAATGCCAATGCCGCCAGTTACTCCGCAACGGGGCGTATAGCCGCAGTTATCAAAGCTGCATCGGCGAATTGCAATTCCCTTCGGATGGCCACCCTCGTAAAATTCAGTCCACTCGGCACCAATTATAATGCCGGCATTCATTAAATTCTCATAGGAAACGTCCTCAATGGTAACCTGACTGTACTTCACGATATGTCCGCTGCCAGCTATATTACGAAACACGGAATGTTTCATCGTATAAGCGTTTAGCTCCCAGCAGGATGGGACAGCATGCGCGTTCAGGTCCAGTTGCAAATCCACTGGTTCTTCACATTCGATCAAGTAATAGTGACCACCATTGCCATGACCGTCCGGTTTCCAGGATCGAATCGCATTCTCCATCTGTTCTTCGCCGTTATAGAAGGTAAGTCGACTGCCATTCCGAAGCGGAGCATAGCTCCATTTCGCCCAGAGGCGCAGGCGATGGCGATCAATCGCCTTGTCAACCAAGAGGAACGTGCTGTGCATGTTCTGACCGTCCATCCGCACACCCTCTACAAACATGTGCTCGATCTCAAAATCACCTTCACACTTATAAATTTTCCACGCATCTCTTGGCGCTGTGAACAGCAGCTTCCCTTCCGGTTGAAATCGCACACGACTTGCTTTCACGCCATCGCAGCATTCTGTCTGCATCGCAAACCCGTTCGAGCTAACCGTGTGCAGATTGTCGAGCTTCAAATGATGGCATTCCTTGAACTGCACTTGAAACTCCGTATTCGCTCCAAAATGCCATGATAGCCCTTCGCCAATGGCTACTTTCTCAGCAACATCAGGGCTTTCAAGCCTCAACCTGCATCCCTCGCCTCCTTCAATGCTTCGCCAATTGACACCTGCGCCCTTGCCGTAAGTGACACTTTCGCCAACCAGTGCGCCAGCTTGCAAATCAAAGCGATTTGCACAGAAGCACGCCATGCCATCTATATATGGATTGCTTTCAAATACCTCTACGACAACGAAATCATCCCCTTTGTCGACGATGACTCCAGCACTGGAATACGCTGGCTCCCTCGAAAATTTCAAGTTTCGCAGCTGCAAATTGGAGCAGCGCTCTGCCCATAAGATAGCAGGCAAATAGACTTCGTTTTCTCCTTTGTGACAACCAACTAGCATTGATGCCGGATTGCCACCCTCATCCACCGCGCCTTCAAGCGTCAAGTCATGCGTATCGCGAATCCAAAGATGTCTGCGAGCCCAATTCTGATGCTCCGTTTCCCTATCTGTCACATAGCTATGCAGGTAGTATTTTCCAGGATCAAGCAGTACGCGCGATTTTCCATTCGCAGCAGCAAACGTTATAGCCCTTCGAAGCGCCTCAGCCTGATCAGATGGGTCATCCGGTACGGCTCCAAAGTCCCTGGCAAGTACACAGTTCTGTGAATCTTGTTCTGTTACATTCAGCATGTTATAGCACCTTCCTAGATAACGAATTACGGTTTAACCAAATTTTGTTCTACTAGCTGCTTGTTAGCTGCTTCCATGTATAGATCATAATGATAGGTGTTCTCCAACGTGTGAACGAAATCGTCATACTCCGAAATCGGCCGTTTATTGTAAATGAATTTGAACGTCTCCTCCATTATGTACCGATTCGCGTCCGTAGCATTATATCCAAGCGGCAGCTCGATAAAAGCGTCATAAACCTTCAACCTTGGCTGCTCAATCGCGAAACGATAATAAGGTTCGGCATCTGGGAATTTCGTTCGTAAATAGGTCATTTCATCACGTCCGACTAATTGGTACAAGTGCGAATATACAACATCATGAATTTGATTGGTTGCCGTAATGGTATCCCCATCCAATTGATAGTGAATGCCAGGGAGTCCATACTGCACAAGACGAGAACCCTCTGTAGAGGATAAATAATTCAGCAGTTCCATAACCTTCTTCATTTTTTCCGATTCTTGTTGAAGCGAAGCAGGCATAACCAGCATGCTGCGTGCACCCACGTCGTCATAACCGTTATAGGAGCCTCCCGGTCCTATTGGCGCTTGTATTTGAACCCATTTTGCTTGCGGCTGCAAGGCACTAATTTGTTTAGCGGCATCGCTATTCACCACGATTGGCCAATTGATATTCAGCAATCCAACCTGTCCTTGATAGGCTTTATCTTTCTGTTGTCCTTTCGTATTCGCCAGAAAATCGGGATCAACGACACCTTGCTGGACCATGTCATTCATAAACCGAAGCGCTTGCTTCAGACGAGGATCGTAGATGGAGTTCATAAGCTTTCCGTCTTTCAAATAAAACTTGCCTGGATACGTAGTACCGTAGGCTCCGAATATTTGATCCAGCGCATTAAATTGTGGATTGCCGGTAAAACCGTAAGTATCGTTTTTACCATTTTGATCTGGATCCTTCTCGGTGAATGCTTTCATAAGCTGAAGCAGTTCGACGAGTGATATCGGTGCCTGCATGTCAACCTGTTCCAGCCAATCTTGACGCAGCCACAAGGTGAATTGTGATGCAGGCGGTACCTTCGGAATCCCGAACACCTTACCTTTGAACGTCCCCGCCGCCATCGCCTCTTCTCCACCGACAAATTGCTTCGTCGCTTGAAGCTGATCCACATAAGGTGATAGATCCAATAAACTACCCTGCTGTGATAGCTTAATCATATCCCTCCGATCCACATAAAACAGATCTGCAGAAGTGTTGCTCGCTAAGCGAAGATTGCGCTGATTCCTATAATCTTCGTCCCCCACAACTGCTGTTATTTTCAAATCAATACCAAGCTTTGTATCTAGCTCCTTCTTAATCATATCCATGGCCGGATCGGTTGGCAGGTTGTTAATTGCGCTTACCAGCACCTCAATCTTCACCCCTCCTCCGACTTGATTGTTCGCATCAGATGAGTTCGGGCTCGCAGACTGTTGATTACAGCCGGCTAAGTTTATGGCCAAACATACGCATATCACCAAAGCGGGAATCGATTGCCATCGTTTCAAGTCCATAAATCTCTCTCCCTCATTGCAATAAAAGTGATGCTATACGTCTATTGTACAGTCTACGAGCCCAAATAGCCTTTCAACATTTCATAAAAATCTTCAATATTTCAATACACTTGCCGGATCGGTTGGATCATTCGTAGTAGGAATGAACATCACCGCATCCGCACGTAGGTATCCCTTATCCATGGCAGTCATCGTAACGGATGCTTCCACTTCTTGTGTAAAGTGATAAGTGCCGAGCGATATCCACTGCTGGCCTCCCAGCTTCTGATCGACCATGACGGACGTTGCTCCACCCGCATGCTGCACAGTGTAAGATGCTTGCGTTGTACTATTATGAAAGGACGGATTCCATATCCGGACTTCGTAGTTCCCCTCCGATTCAACAGCCTTGCTCCAATTGGCTTGATCGCCTATATTCCTTGTAAATCTGGTGTCATTGTCGTCATAACCGAAAGCGTCTGATGAGGAAGACCAAGTACCTGTTTCCGAATAGCCTGGATCTCCGTTGTCTACGATAACAGCATCAAGAGGTGCGTCCAATCCATAATCCTTCGTGTAAAATTTGAAATAATCATAGGTTACTTCTGCAGGCAGTTGATCATCCGCGACAGGAAGTTTATACACCAATGATGTCAACCATAGATGCTGACCTCTTCCTTGCGTTCCCGCTCCATGCGGTCCGGGATAGAATTCTTCTCTGAACATTTTACCATCCACATAAAATTTAATTTTTGTCGGAGTCCACTCCATTCCGTAGGTATGGTATCCATCCGAGGAGTCCACTTCCTTGTACGCGGTATATGGCACATAAGTCAAATGAGCATCTCCAGGCCACCAATAATGACCCGCTGTCATTAATCCATCCGGGTGTGAAGTATCAATCTCAAAGCCGTCAATTTCATTTACTTGATAGTCCGTTGATGGTGAGTAGAGCTGATCCCCATCAAGAACGGATACACGCTGATTCAAGCCCGCAATCCAAAAGGAGCTGTGAAACCCTTCCTTGTTCCATTGCTTAAATCTGGTTTCATAGTAACCATAACCCAGAAGCGGCTTGGTGATGATGCCTCCGCCGGAATAGGATTTTCCGCCGCTGCCAGCAGGCTCCTTTTTCAAAGCGATTCTAAGAAAGCCATCCGATACAGACACATTTTCCTTCTTATTCTCGGTATACGCATTGCTTCCAATTCGATAGTACCACTGATCGTTATTCAGCGCAGAGCCATTAAATTCGTCCTCAAAAGCAAGCGTATAGCCGGATCCCGGTACAGACGGCACCAATTCAATATGCAAATGATAGATGATCTTGCGACCCCCATCCTGGGACGTAACCTCGATGGGAACGGTTCTGACTTGGCCGAATAAAGATTCTTTGGTAACAAGTAGGCTATTTTGAATTTGACCATCCATTTTTAATGTCTGACCTAGGGCGCTCTTCACCGGTGTTACTGTAATGTCTTGATCCGTTACGATCGTATAATCGGTTAGATAAGGATCAAATGAAATAAGCCCGTTTGTTAATAACATGTTGGATAACCGTTCATAATTCTCACCAGGTTCGTCCGTGGGTGGCGTCGTCCCATAAATTTCAAAGGAATAAAGCCCGGTAAATACCAAATCTTTGGCTTTATCCGCATAAAATCTCACGTATCTGGCTGTCACTTCAGGGAAGCTGACGCTTTCAATCGAGGAAGGCTTTGCATGGCTGACATAAGCATCCTGCCATTGCATGCCATCGTCCGAATATTGAATTTTGAAATTTTGCATGTCTGTGTAGTTGTAAAATGCAGCAACCGCCCGATTAAACGATGTATGACGGCGTAAATCTACCTCCAACCAGACATACGGGGTGCCATCTGCCAGCACGTTCCGCCATTCGGTGGCCCCGTCGCCATCCACAGCTTGTTTCCCCGGCGTCAAATAATATTCCTGAGAAGCTTTAGCCGGTTTTCCACTCGTATGATTCCCTTTACCTACCGTAAGGTTATATTGCTTCTTGATGGAACGATCCTCCGCTTGCACTTCGACTTGAATGGTTTGAACACCATGTGCCAGCGTGATCGGTAAAGAATCTGTACCGCTATTTATCAGATCACCGTTTACGGAAAAGATCGCCTTCGAATCATTTGGCTCTGCCGTTACGATAATTTCATTCACTCCCGCCGGAACCTCATAGGCATATGTCATCAAATCGGGCTCAAAGCCTGGCGATTGATTTTGTCCAGGCATAGCATTGTAGCCTCTCGTCAGCTCTTGACCGTTGATCTGTAATTTTCTCAGCGTTGCATCCGCATTCTGACGGTAAATATGCAGCATATACGTCTGCGTATAAGCTGGATCTTGAGCTATGACCTTCACTTCAATCTCATTATTTCCCACAGTTAAATCAACAGGCACCGGTTGTTCAGAGTTGAATACTGCTCCGTTCACCAATACATATGCGGCAGCATCAGCTGCTGTAGGAAGGATAGAAATGGATGCGCTCTCATAATAAGCTGTATACGTATACGTGGTCACACTTGGGTTAAACCCCTGCAAGGGAACCCCATTCAACTGCAAAGCGCTTAACTGTGTATTCGTGTTGTTGCCAGTGGAACGCTTAACGATAACGTGATAGGGTTGCATGTAGCTCGTATTTTCCGCTTGAACGATAATTTGAATGTCATTATCGCCAACGCTAAGTGGAATGGGCTCACTTGAATTTCCACTATTTACAACCGAACCATTTACCTTGATTTCGGATGTTGGGTCTGTCGCTGTCGGTGTAATTGTTATCACTTGAACGGAATTACTAACAAGGTATGTATATGAAGTTACTGTAGGCTGTAAAATCGAAGCGCTGCCTACTTGAAGATGACTGAGCGTATGGATTCGCGATGGCAGCTTCTCGAACTTCACTGAATCCGAGTTGAAATAACCGGTTGGTCCTCCCGGGTCTCTGGATAGCTTCACATACTCCTCCCCCGTTCCTTGAAAATCAAAAATGCCAACCTCTACCCAACCACCAGCTGGAGCCGCATTATCATATGCCGTCTTGGTTGACTCTCCATTCCGATATACCTCGGTCATTAGTCTCGCACTTGCCGCCGTTCTTTGAACAACCCATACGGATACGCGATATGTCCCCATTGTAAAACCCTGCTCGCTTAAAGATGGCGTGTACGTGGCGTAGGCTGTATTCGTATTGGCGTTCTGCGAGCCCTTCGCATAGGCAAGTGTGCTTTTGACACCGCCGCCCAGCATGCCCGAGCTGGAATAGCCCTTCGTCGTCGTGGGCAGTCCACCTACGCTATTGGACGCCCCATCATTATCGTTATCGATAATGATGGTTTGTTGCACAGCTTCTGATGCATAGGCTTGATTAGCTCCAAATGCTTCAAAAATGCCGCCTATCCCTGAAGCCATTAGAAGCACTAGTACAAGAAAGCCGTAAACCGTACGTCTGAACGATTGATACATGACAAATCCCCCCTATTTTCCAATGAATTCGAATAACATCCTCATTATCACTTCATTTGATCCATCACCTGTATTCAAAATTTATTAAAATGCTTCAAAATTCAACGAAGTTACCTTTTACACTAACTTTCACTCGAAAAGCCTTTATAATGGAGAGGAGAAGATCGGTTTAGGGGGACATCTATGAAACGCCGTATTGCTGTCCAAGTGTTCGTTATCTCCTTCTTGCTGGTGGAATCCATTATTATCTTGCTGGGTTACCGGTATTACCGGTATGCCTCAGATTCCTTATTGAATGCCCAGTATGCTTATGCGGACCAGATTGCAAGCAAATCGAATGACTATTTAAATGTAACTTTGGAGAATATCCGTAACTTATTCATTACAGTTGGTACTGATAGCCGGTTTCAGCACGGCTCAAGCGAGGAAATCATTCGTTGGTTTAATAACAGCCTGCTGCCTTATATGCCTAACGTGTACAATATTCATTTGCTTGAACAGGGAAGATTAGCTGCCAGCACTTCTTATGTGCAATGGGCTCTATTAGATAGCCCCTCATTAACCAAGGAATTAGAGCAAATTAAGCTAAGCGGCATCGTGTATTGGATCGGACCCTATTTCTCACTGCCCTCCAATTATACGGTGACAGCAGCAATGAAGCTTCCTTCCACCGATGGAGACAAGATTATTCTGCTCGATCTATATTTAGCCAGATTGTATGATTCCTTGCAGTCCCAGTCCACAAATCGGATTACTGGTGAAATCATTTTGCTTGATCGATTGCACCGCCCTGTCTTTGGACGTCCTCCCTATTCGCAATATAATGTATTTAATAAATCGTATGAGCTACATGGACTCGAAGCCGGATGGTTCGAAGGTGGATGGAAACAATCCGAACGTCAAACAGCTGATGGGCGAAATCTGGTCCTTACAAGAGTGACTAATTCGGCAATCGGCTGGGATGTTGTTTGGATCCTCGACAAAGCAGCACTGTTGAAGCCACTTCAAGAAACCGTTTCGTTTACTTGGGCGCTAGGCTTGATCTCGTTGTTATTGTCCATTGGGATGTCTTATATCATTTCCTTGCTGATAAGCAGACCCATACGTAAGATCGCTAACTCCATGAACACTGTCAGCGCTGGCAATTTGGACACATCGATTCAGCTAAATCGACAGGACGAGCTCGGACTGCTCGCTAAACATTTCAATCAAATGACAGCTCGTATTCGCGATCTTATCGCGAATTTGAAGCAGTCAGAGAAACAGAAACAGATCTCTGACTTTCTAGCTCTGCAGGCCCAGATCAAACCGCATTTTCTATTTAATACGTTGAATTCCATCAGCATGGCCGCTCGTTCCGGTGAGTACAACAAAGTCGATCAGCTTGTCTCTTCCTTGACAGCTCAGCTGGATTATACATTAAAAGCAAGTCCGGGACCTGTTACCTTAAGAGAGGAAATTATCGCCTTAGAGAACTATGTTCATCTGATGCATATCCGGTATCCGGGCAAATTTTCGTTTCACATGGACCTAGATCCACTGACCTTGGAGAGAAAGCTGCCGAAGTTCGTACTGCAGCCTTTGGTGGAAAATAGCATTTTCCACGGCTTGGTGCCGGATCACAAGGATGGCGTGTTGTTCATTGGCACAACCATTGGGATGGAAGGCTGGGATATTATGATCGAAGATAACGGCAAGGGCATGTCGGCTAAGACGATATCGGATATCATGGAGCGACTGACGATTTCTTCGGATAGCAGTAATGGAATAATAACAACGGAAGAAACGAATAACGGACATAGCATCGGTCTTGTGAATGTTCACCGCAGACTTCAAATGATGTACGGAGACAGATACCGTATTCACTTGGAAAGCACAGAAGAAGAAGGCACGAGGCTATTAATCAGATTGGGGGCAGATCCGAATGAAGAGCATCTTGATCGTGGATGACGAGCCGTTGGCCCGTCAATACATACGCACGCAGTTTCCCTGGGAATATTGGGGATACTTGATTGCTGGCGAAGCGGAAAATGGGGTTGAAGCTTTGCAGAAGTGCGGCTCCATTCAGCCGGACATCATGCTGCTGGATATTACAATGCCGCTAATGAGCGGATTGGAACTTCTCCATCATCTGAAGAAGGATTATCCTCATGTGCGCTGCATTATGTTAACCGCTCACCGGGACTTCTCCTTTGCACAAGAAGCGATTAGAAGTGGTGCCGATGGCTATATTTTGAAATCCCCTATTGAAGCAGAAGAGCTTAAAGCCGCACTAGCGAAGGCTTGTGAGGAGCTTGACAAGACGAGTCGACTACAAAGCAGTGAACATAGCTACAAGGTGCTGGTGCAAAATTATCAGTACCCGCTTCGTCAAAAGTTTCTTGAGGATATTCTCTCTTCTTTACTAGCCAAACCGGAGGAAATCGTAGCACATGGGCAGAAGCTTGGTATCGACCTCGTTCAGTCTTCTTATGTATTAATGGAATGCTGTGTCGATGAGCTGACCAAATTCGAGCAGCGTTACCCAATTAAAGACCGTTCATTGATTGAATTCAGTATGCTCGAGATCATTCGAGAATGTGCTCAAGCCGATTTCCCTTGCAGGTTCGAGCTGTTTCCTGTTAGTTTCGGGAGGTTCATTCTACTCCTGACAGGTCAACCACTATCAAGTAACGGTCTTCTTAAGGAAAGTATGATCTTATTTATTCGCAAACTCTCAAACCCGCTCAAGCAATATTTAAAGCTCCGGCTCATAGTAACCGTCAGCCGGCCTTTTACGACTATTTCCTCCCTTCGTTCCGTCTATATGGATACAGTGAAATATGGTGTTTACCACTTTTATTCAGATGCGGCTGAGCCTTTGTTCGTAGATCAAGCGCTGCCATTCCGGACGATACCAGATAAAACACTAAATAAAATGCGAATGCGTCTAGAAGAATTGATTAACCATCCGGAAGAACCGGATTATCGAGATTGGGCTGCAATGGTGCGGAATGAATATCTCATGTATAAGCCAGATCCATCCATAGCGATAAGTTGGCTGGAATCTCTACTTACTTCAGGTAGCGGAGCTCCTGAAATGAATCCGCTAGCTCCTGTCAGTCTGAAATCAGAGACTTCTTTCCTCCGCGCTCTCGATGCAGTCATAGGACGATTCATCGAAATTAGGAAGCGAAGCACGCAATCGCTGCAATTGAGACATGAGCTTTCCTCCGCGATCCAGTTCATCAAGGCGCATCTAAGCGATGATCTCAATGTGGAGTCGATCGCAGTCAAAGTAAAGCTAAGTCCATCCTACCTAGGGCATCTGTTCAAAAAAGAAGTTGGCGTTTCCATTGTGGACTACATCCTTGAGCAGCGCATGGAAACAGCCAAGGTGTACTTGCAGACCGGGCAGTACAGGAATTATGAACTTGCATCGAAGGTCGGCTTTCGCAGTTACTCGTATTTCTGCACCTTATTCAAGAAATACTCAGGGTTAACGCCTAATGAATACAAACACGCCCATCAACCTCTTGTGAATCCTTGACCATTCACTACAAAAAAAGATTGCCTCCTCTCCTGCCTTCCTGGCCAGGTGGTTGGCAATCTTTTTTTCTGAGTTCCTGCTATCTGGCTCAAATTATGAAATCAATTGTGCCCGTGATTCCTGAACTAACAACCAAGGGCTGATCCACACGTTCAAATCGATTGTTATTTATGACCACTTCATCTGCGTCAATGGCATGAACGCCAATTGATGAATTCTTGAAGAGGTTCCCCGTAATCGTAATATTCCGATTATGCTTTCCTTCGAATCCTGCGGATTTGATGCCTATGCATCCCTCAGCGCCATATCGCGGATAAAATCCACAATGATCGAATTCGCAATCCTCAATTCGAATGTTCGTTGCATGTCCTCCCTCGGCATGAGTCGGCAGTTCCGCACCTAGCAGAATCCCCGGATTCATCGTGTTTCGATAGGTGCAATTCGTAATAAGGACATGATCATTCCTCACCAGATGCCCAGCTCCTGCAATGTTGAAAAACACGGAGTGGGAACACGTATAGCTGTCAGCCTCCCAGTAATCGGCTGCACATAAAGATCCCTCTGCGGCATATTCAGGAATATCCTCCGTGAATCGAATGCGATATAAATGGCCCCCATCTTTCTTCCCTTCGTGCGACCAATGGGCAATCACTCTTTTCTCCATATATTCACCATTGTAGAATTCAATGTGACTGCCGGACTGCAAAGCTGCGAACGTATACTTCCCAAAGAACAGTGCTTCTTCAGGCGATAGCCTGCTGCCAAAGAACAGCCAGTTGCTTTGAATATTTTGCCCGTCCATTCTAACGCCTTCCACATACATCCCGCTGATTTCAATTTGTCCCCCACACTTAAACAGCTTCCATGCATCTCGCGGTGCAGTGAACAAACGGTTCCCATCCGGTTTAAAAACGACTCGATCTGCTGTAATATGGCGGCAGCTTTCTGCTAGCATCGCAAAACCATTGGCATTCATAACACGTAGATTGTTCAGCACAAGGTGATTGCATCTTGCAA
Organism: Paenibacillus sp. J22R160; assembly: GCF_059692135.1. Lineage (NCBI taxonomy): Bacteria > Bacillati > Bacillota > Bacilli > Caryophanales > Paenibacillaceae > Paenibacillus > Paenibacillus sp. J22R160. The sequence goes on from NZ_JCAUAU010000001.1 coordinate 363,148, forward strand.
AGTAAGTTTGGAAGTCTGTTTGCGCTCCTTGATGCCATGAAAGATGCTCGCCAAGTCGAACCTTGGAAGCAACGCTCTCACTATTTAGAATAAGCGTTCTTTCACCTATTTGTTTCCAACCGGCGTCAGCCCCACCGCCATAAGTGACACTTTCCCCTATCAGTGCCCCCGTTACGGGATCTAATCGGTTCATACAGTATGTACCCATTCTCTCATAGCACGGATTGCCCTCGAAGACCTCAACTGCAATCGATTTCTCCGTGCGATCTATAACGACTCCTGCAGATGCGAACACAGGCTCTCTCGTAAATGCTAGATTTTGGAGTGTCAGACTCTCATTGTCCTCGCACCAAAGAATGGCTGGCATATAGCCATGAATAGTTCCGTCATTATAACCGACAAGGACAGTGGAAGGTTCGCCGTTTTCTCCTGCCGCACCTTGCAGTGTTAAGCCACTAGCACCCTTAATTGGAAGGTGGCATTCTTTCGAGTGTTGATTGCCGCTTCCGGCATCATGTACCATCCCCTCGGTCTGCAGCAGATGAACGGAAACTAATCGATATCTCCCTGGTTCAAACACGACCCTCTCCGCTCCTACAGCAATAGCCTTATCAATCGCTTCGCGAATACCTGCTGCGCTGTCCTCCTCAGAGGGACGGGTAAAATCTTTGACATAGATGCTTTTATCAGAAAACATTAGAAATTCCTCCTTCAATCCGCCAAAGGCTCTCTTTATGTCATCATTATAAAGCTTCCTTAGCCCGCCAAATATGAAGGATTTAACGAAAAAGTTAAAAATATAACTATGTTAAAAATATAACTATCTTGATTTACCAAAAAATCCCCTTTCGTATTTTTTTAATACTATTTTTCTCCTTCAGGATTTCAAATGGCCGCATCATATCATAATCCTCATGTTCGAGCATGTGACAATGCCATACAAAAAGCCCAGGGAAAGGATCGAATTTCGCGATAAAGGAGGTAACGCAACCAGCGGGAGCACGAATCGAATCTTTAAATCCCCTTTCATTTGGTTCAGGAGGACGCGCCGGTCCTGTAAATTGAAGTTTACCTGTGGCTCGAAATTGAGCAGCACTGAAAGGCTGGCGCTCTAGAATTTGCATGTCAACGACATGTAAATGAACGGGATGGTCATCCGCAGTAGGGTTGATTAACCGCCAGATCTCAACAGCTCCTAAGTCCATTTTCTCGGATATAGGGTCACTCCACCTTTTACCATCAAGTAAATTCAGCGACCTTCCATATCCATCCTCCACCCGTATGAGTGTAAGGTCTCTTGTCCTAATTGCCATCTCTCTAGTGAGAAAATCAATTTTCGTTAATTCATCTGGAAGCGAACTGGTATCTTTACCTTTTAACGGAGTGGTTACTCTAAACTGCATCACATCGGTTGTATCGGGAGAAGCACCTTTGAAGCCATTCTTAAGAATGATCGTCTTGCCAAAGGATCGAGAAAAATCAACGATAACATCTGCCCGCTCGGTCGTTAGAAGGAGGATCTCGTTCATTTTCACTGGTTTCTCCAATAATCCGCGATCGGTTCCAATTTGATAAAATGGCTGTCCAGAGTCCAGGTGGCATGTAATAGCTCGACTATTGCAATAATTTAACAAGCGGAATCGGTATTTTCTCGGTTCTACTTCAAGATAGGGGGATACTTTACCGTTTACTAGCATGTAATCTGCATCAAAAGGTGTAACAATTGAAGGATAAGGAAGTCGAGGATTATTTTTATCTGGCGTAGCGGGGTAATAAAGCGAGCCGTCCGGGTTAAAAGAGCGATCCTGGATCATAAGAGGGATTTCATAGGTTCCAGCAGGTAGATTCAGCGATTGTTCATGCTGATCACGTATAATATAAAAGCCCCCAAGTCCAGCATAATTGTTCAATCTTGTAATACCCATGGTGTGGTCATGATAAAATAACGTAGTGGCTTCAAGGTTGGGGTACTCGCTTACTTTTCTTCGAAACATAGGTCCTGTTTGTTCAAAGTTTTTCGTAAACCAAGCTTCAGGGTACCCATCACTATGGTCATGCTGTTTTCCACCGTGTAAATGAACCACAGTCCTAACCTGTGGAAAAGATTTTCCTGCACCGTGAATGGTCGTATCGACGGGGAGAAAATGCTTTCTGGGCAGATCATTCATCCATTTGACATATGCCGTTTCATCTTTCCTCACGTCGAAAGTAGGGCCAGGATACATTCCGTTATACCCCCATAAGCGGGTAGGCCCAAGATCACGATGTAGTTTTTGACAAAATTCCTTCATGGTAACTTCATAATACGAACCTTTCTTATCTCGTTTTTTCGGTGAAATGGTTTTTGGAATCGGTAGTTTATCCACGAATTTTTGAAGTTTTACTTTTGCAGGCATATGAGTGTTGACCTCCTCACTGTTCGTGAACTTGGAAATCAAGATTTCCTAATTAGGTTATTTTCACGAGTAGCGGATCAAACCTCCATTCACATGAATGACTTGACCTGTGACATACATCGATTCATTAGCTGCAAGGTATACATAGGCTGGCGCTATCTCGAAAGGTTGTCCTGCACGTCCGAGCGGGCTGTTTGTACCTAAAGTGGCTACATGTTCCTTCGAGTAGGTACTAACATTCAGAGGCGTCCAGGACGGACCAGGAGCGACCGCATTGACCCGGATCCCTTTCTCAGCCAAAGACAGTGACATACTGCGAGTAAAACTTACAATTGCACCTTTCGTTGCGGAGTAATCAATGACATCCTTGTCTCCTTCATAGGCGACCCTTGAAGTTGTATTAATGATGGCACTGCCTTTTGCCAAATAAGGTAAAGCCGCTTTCGTTAAATAAAACAAGGGGAATATATTCGTTCGAAACGTGTTTTCAAGTTGTTCATCGGAAATGTCCATGATACTGCCAGTAAAAGGTTGAACCCCCGCATTATTAATTAAGATATCCAATTTATTAAAATGGCTCAGTGTTTGAGCTATAATATCTGGCGAACTCGCTGGATCGCGAAGATCTCGGGCCAAAAGCAAACAGCGAACACCAAATTGCTCCACGTATTTTTTGGTTTCTTCCGCATCTATATGTTCATTTAAATAGACAATAACCAGGTCGGCTCCTTCTTTCGCATAAGCGGCTGCAATCGCACGTCCAAATCCGCTGTCGCCTCCCGTAATGATCGCTACCTTCCCTTTCAGTTTGCAGCTGCCCACGTACCCAGGGTAATCAAATATGGGACGCGGCACCATGAGATACTCGAGACCAGGGACCTGATCCTGATGCTGTGGTGGAAATGCTATTGGCTCCTGTATGACCTTCGTTTGATAACCAAGGAATGGGTACACGGGATAGGAGAATTGCATGGGTAACCGCCTCCGAATAATTGCATAAGATGTTGGCTAGCAACTTCCCTTCGTATGATCCATGCTGAGCCACATCTAAGTCTATTCATGAGGTTTTAGAGATATGTTATGGATTTAAAGTCACCCCTCGGGGGGAGCTAAGAGTAAAATGAGACAGCGTACTAGCATCGTAATCCCTTGAAACAATGCGTTCGCGTTCATTGACTTAGACGATCCCTGATCACTTCAACTGAGAATTTAAACAAGAGGGCTTTATCCGGATCTTGGAATAAAGGGGCTCCACCAAACATTTGCAATCCAAAAGACGGTACTTGGGAAGTCGCTGATCTCGTAAGGCTCATCGGAAAATCCAAAACATCCAGGATCAGTTGAACATTACAATCCCGGGGTACGAAATGATGCGAATGCTCGAGCCAAGTCCTTCCCCAGCCCGGATTTTGGCCGCTTTTTGTGCAGTAGATGAGAGGTGTGAAAACATCAATGGATTTTTTTAACAATCTGTAGTCCTGGGCGAATATCCGTGTCAAAGCCCCGTCGAATTGTTCGGGAGTCCACGGGCACATGTAAGCACCAACTATACATTCTGGTAATTTGTTCTTGATTATCTTCGAATAATGAAGCGCAAATCCGGCTATTTTCCGGCAGTTGTGTAATGTCCATTCCTTCGCATAATTCGATAAAATTTCATCCGATGTCGTTGCATCAATGTTTGTATGAAGACAAAAATCCTCGATACATGTTGAACAAAAACAGCTTTCCTGCAAATCGGGTTCCGGCTCTTCGAACCAACCTCCGTAGGTCAAATAGTCAAGCCAGATGCCTCTTGGTTGAAATTTCTTCAACCCGTCTATCAATTGCTCCTCGATTTGGGACAGATACTCTCTTTGCGATAAGCAAATGCCCTGCACCAGTTTGCCATAACGAATCGGCTTACCGTCTTTTCCTATTGGAATCAGTTCAGGATGCTGTCCAAAATCTGCTCGAAACGTTTTAAATTCCACACAGGCATGCAGATCCCGTTTTTCACATTCCATGAACGAATGTTCGTTAAAACCGTGAAACCACACAGCATTGACCCCATAATCCTTCACATTATCGGGCAGCTCTGCGCTACCGTAAGGACCGAACAATAAAGGTATTGTCATCGCAGCAATCTCCTTACAAGTTCAAGTTTTTTAAAACGGCAGTTTCCTATCAAATTCTTCAGCAGCATTGGATACAGTTTATTCGGCGAAAGCTTCATCCAACTGACGTACATGCTCTTCGGAGAGCTTCCAGCCGACTGCCCCAACGTTTTCCTCCAGCTGCTCTAATCGACTCACACCTATGATTGCGGAAGATACAGCCGGACGATGGATGATCCAGTTCAAGCTGACTTGTGCAGGAGTTTTTCCCAATTCGCTTGCTATTGCCCTCAACTGCTTGACCGCGTACTGAACTTTTCCCGCCTTTTCGGCAACTGCCGGCTCCATGTACCCACGGCTTCCTTCGGGAATCACATTCTCGTACTTTCCAGAGAGAATTCCTCCTCCTATAGGGCTGTACAGAATCATGCCAACTCCTTGATCCACGCAGAGCGGCTGCAGTTCCTTCTCCACAGCCCTGTTGATCAGGCTGTAATTGGGCTGAACAGATACAAAACTTGAGATCTTGTTGACATCGCTGACCCATAGCGATTTGGCGAGGACCCATGCCGGAAAATTAGAGCATCCTATATATCTTACTTTGCCCTGACGAATCAAATCGTCATAAGCGCGAAGCGATTCCTCCAGAGGGGTATCCCAATCTACGCCGTGAGCCTGATAAAGATCGATATAGTCTGTTCCAAGACGCCGAAGGCTATTTTCGACTTCTCTCATGATATGTTGACGGGATTGCCCTTTCTCGTTCGGACCACTCCCTACTTCTCCGTGTACCTTTGTAGCTATGACAACCCTATTTCTCATTCCCTTGACCGCTCGGCCGAGAATTTCTTCCGCTTCGCCGCCTGTATACCGATTGGCATTGTCGATTAAATTGATTCCTTTATCCACTGCGGCATGAATAATCCGTATCGAATCCTCCGGGCTCACTTTGCCCGGTTTTCCCCAACGCGGTGTCGCGCTTCCGAAGTTCCAACATCCCAAGCTGATTCGCGATACCTTCAAGCCTGACTTCCCAAGCTTTACATATTCCATGATCTCTCACCTCTCGTTAATAATGAAAAAGAATACTTTTAGAATCAACATGTGCATTCATCTAACATTTCAATTATAGATAGTCATTCCTGTTATGAGAAGAAGTGAAAACTTTTATACTAAGTTACCTGAAGTTAACTGTTGCTTGCATAATATGCCACCATAACCCTCTCATTTTCCTAATCCTCATCAACATACTGTTCACTATATGACCTAAAATTGTTGAATAGAGACTTCTATATTGTCATAACAGTAATTTATGACGACAGAGTTTCGTATTTCTGGGCAAGCAGATGGGGGTATTTTTATGAAGTTTAGTAACGGCTTTTCGCATAACTTGCAAGCCTTCTCTAAACCCTGTCCTAATAAAACGCTTTCTAAATTTGTAGATGAACTTCCCATTCCTCCTGTTTTGAAACCTCGTAGGAAAGATCAATTTCATACTTATTACGAGGTGAATATGACGGAATTCAAACAATCTCTCCATAGTGAGTTAAATGATACAACGGTTTGGGGCTATGAAGGCAGCTATCCAGGACCTACGATTGAAGTATCTAGCGGAGAGGTAGTGTTTATTAAATGGATCAACAATCTTCCAAATCAGCATCTTTTGCCAGTAGACCATACAGTACATGGTGCACATAAGGATGTACCGGAAGTTCGAACGGTAGTACACGTACATGGTGCTTGTGTCGAATGGGAAAGCGATGGCTACCCGGAGGCTTGGTTTACAAAAGGATTCAAAGAAGTTGGCCGTTATTTTAGAAAGCAAGTCTATCGGTATGATAATTGCAATCAAGCATGTACCCTCTGGTATCATGATCATACGCTTGGGATTACAAGGCTTAACGTTTATGCTGGATTGGCAGGCTTCTATTTGGTTAGAGATCAACGGGAACGCTTATTGAATTTACCAAGTGGACAATATGAAATTCCCCTCATTATTCAGGACAAGACTTTGAATAAAGACGGTTCTCTATTTTATCCAAAGCAGCCAGATCCATCTATTCCAGAATTAGAAACGTCAGTCGTTCCTCAATTTATTGGAGAAACCAATTTGGTTAATGGCAAAGTACATCCCTATTTAAACGTGGAACCACGAAAATACCGATTTAGGCTGTTAAATGGAGCCAATACTCGTTTTTTTAGGATTAAGCTTGATTCAGGACAACTTCTGTATCAAATTGCTACGGACGGAGGTTTCATGCAGTTCCCAATAGGAGTTACAGAAATTATGTTATCTCCAGCAGAACGAGCAGAAGTAATCATTGATTTTACCAATCTGGAAGGCAAGAATGTAATCATGACCAACGATGCCCCTACTCCCTTCCCGAGCGGGGTTCCGGTAGACGAAAATACAGGTATCGTGATGCAGTTTAGAGTGGTGCTACCGCTCTCAACTATTGATACAAGTGTGATTCCTGCTAATCTGGTTTCGGTGCCAGAAATAAACGAACAGGCAGTCTCAAAGAATAGATATTTATCATTTAAAAAAGATCTGGATAAGTTCGGTCGCCCATACATGCTTTTGGATAATAAACAGTGGGACGCCCCGATAAGTGAAAACCCTAAATTAGGATCAACAGAAATATGGTATCTCATTAACGTTTCTCCGGATTCACACCCGATTCATCTTCACTTAGTTGATTTTCAAATAATCGACCGCAGAGATATTGATGCTGAAAAGTTTAACAAGGAGGGAATCATCCAGTATACGGGTCCGGCGATCCCTCCAGAACCGCAAGAACGAGGATTGAAGGATACTGTTCGAGCTAATCCTAACCAAGTAACTCGAATTATTATGAAGTTTGGTCCTTATACAGGATTGTATGTATGGCACTGTCATGTATTGGAGCATGAGGATAATGAAATGATGAGACCGTATATTGTTATCCAATAGCGCGAATGTCTTACTATTTGTAGAAAATAAACCTTCTACTTTAATGGTTGAAAAAAGTGACCCACAGCGACGGGCTGTGGGTCATAATTATTTATATTTTAAAGGGGGTCTACTTAAATGCTTCCTTATTTACTTGAGCAAAAGTCTCAAAAGAGGTTGCTTTTTGTCCGGTTATTTCTTCTACGGCATTGGAAACTTTTGCTGTGTGTCCTAACTTCATAAGTTGATAATGTTCTAACAAGCCTTCGACGATTCAGAAGGCATACCTGCTTTTTGCATCTCCCCGCGAATGGCGTAAATAGTAGACCTCCGAAAGAAATGGGGAGAGAGATCGCCGCACTTACGAGGGGGGTTCGACCTAATACGCTTTGTTGGAATAAGGGATTCAAAAGAATCGTCCCGATCATGGAGGCTTGTAAAGCCCAAGTTATAAGAATACCGCGGGTAAAATCTGATGATTTAAATGCACGCAGCTCCAGTAATGGTTGCTTATGACGTAGCTCCACGAAAATGAATAGGAGAAGTGTGACACCCCCAACAATCAATCCCGTTAATGCGCCAGTGGAACTCCAGCCCTGTCCCCCCTCACTCACACCATAAGTTAGCATGGAAAAGGCGATCGGTGCGAGAATCATTCCTAGAATATCGAGGGCAGGTGCTTTACCACGCTGCTGATTGGGCAGAAGTTTAAGACCTAAAATCAGGGCAGCGACGCCAATAGGCAAATTGATTAGGAAAATCCAATGCCAAGCTGCTATTCCAATTAACCATCCAGATAGCAAAGGGCCTGTAGCTGGGGCAATTAACATAGGAATACCAAGCATCCCCATAACGGCTCCTCTTTTTTCGGGAGGGGCCATCTTAAAAGCCATTGCCATACCGATCGGAGTTACCATTCCACCGCCAAGACCTTGTATGATACGAAATAATATGAGCATCTCAGGAGTTTGGGCGAAAGCACAAAGCACTGAACCAATAGTAAACAAGGTAATCGTAATAAGGAATATTCGTTTGGCTCCAAATTTATCTAATAGAACTTAATATATGGGACCTTGTGTCGATTTATAACGGAATCGTTAAAGAGTATATATTCTTAATCATTTTTGATAACAGGCCGTTAAATATCAAAGATGTTTCTGTATTTATTGTGGATCTCTTGGAGGAGGTTGTTGTCGGCGTCCTCAATAAGAAACCAAAAGCAATTTTACAAAATACGATGATGGATAGTTATGTAGAATCAACTTGTAAGGGAAACTCTGTTTCTGTAATTGATCAAAGACGTAAGTTGTTCGAACTTCTTTTCTCTACCCTAAAAGAATTGGCAATAACGAATCATCACAAAACCGAACTGCATGAAGCGCTCGTTATACTCCAGGAGGAAGTAGAGCGAGAGCAGCCTAGATCTGTACTAATCCTTGCTATGCTTCAGTTTTTGAAGAAAGAGCATGAGCTTAAAAGCATCATTGAACAATTGAGAAAACTCTGTTTTAATTTAGCTGAGTAATTATTTCTTAAGTTGCTAATCCTATAAAAGAGTATGGCATTTTGCTTTTCAAACACAACCAACGAAAACAGGGAGCATTGCCATGGCAATGCTCCCTGTTTATTCTCATAGTTTATCGTTTACATGCTATTTCGTGGGTATTACTACTATATATTTATTGTCATCAAGAGAATCAACTATCTGTCCGCCATTCTTGAGCATGATGTTAACAGTTGGAATATTGTTTTTGTATGGAAATAACTTAATATTGTCATAACCAAACGAGAGACATTTCTCTAATAATTCCTTAAATAGAATATTCCCGTAACCCTTACCACGGTGCACTTTACTAATTGCATACCCCATGTTGCCGACACCTAGGCTTTCTAAATATTTGCTAGAACTATGTCTAATTCTTCCTATACCAACAGGCTTTTCATCAATGTATAAGAAGAAAGTTGTTTGAGGAATCCAACCATCAGGCAGATTAAGCCCTTTCGAATAATCGTCTTCCCTTTGAAGCCACAGAAGATATTCTTTGTACGACATTTCATATACTGGGTTGAAAAAACCATTTTCGTTGTTCCTTATGCTTTGTAGCATTTCATACTTTTCATTACAACTGTTAATAGATAATTGTTGAACTTCAATTTTCATACCTGCCCCCCTTTCCAACGATTCATTATAGTTTCAATAATATTCTAATAATGTAGTAAATGGATATAAAATGGAAGGTATAAATTAATTATTAATTAAGTGATCACCCTTTCGGAGTCGCCGTTAGCGGCTTATGAGAGCATACGTACTGGTACTACCCTTAACGCTGATTTATTTATTGACTGGCAAGGTTTTAGCAAGGAACTCTTCTAGTGTGGTCCCTTGCTTTGCAATTTCTTTTGCCATGTCTACCCCGACATATCGGATATGCCAAGGTTCATATTGATATCCCGTAATTTTCTCCTTGCCCTTCGGATATCGGATAATAAAGCCCCAATCCGCAGCGTGATTTTTAAGCCATGTTGCTTCCTGTGTCGCCGCAAAGCAATCGGTTGCCGCACACTTGCCATCGTCCCCAGATACATCAATGGCCAGTCCTGTTTGATGCTCACTTTGCCCGGGCTTAGCACTATATTTGTTTGCTTCCGCTTCGCCGTCCTTTTCCACATAATGGCTATATAGATACTGTTGAGTTTCAAATGAGCGGTAAGCAGATACGCCTGCAAGCGGCAAACCATCGGCATTGGCAGCTTTAAAAAGGCTTTCAAGGGCTCCTGCAGCTTCTTTGCGCATGTATCGTTTTTCTGAGTGCTCCGGGAAAATAAAGTCTACGTTTGGTTCAACTAGATCTTTAGGAATATATGGATTCGGTAATGAAAATGATTTATTAACTAACACGGCAATGGTTGTCGGATTAGCTACTACTTGAACCGCAGTCTTCGGTTTTGGCTTAGTCTCAGGCGTCTGCTTTGGCGCTGCCGACTGAGTCGGCATTGGCAGGCTTGGCACAGGCGTAGGAGTGGGCATTGGGGTGGGCGTCGGTGTTACTATAGGGCTTGGCTCAGGAGAAGCTGTTTGGTCAGTACCTTTGACGCGACAACCGGATACAACAGTCAAAGTGATGATTACCGTCACTACAATTACTTTTGTTTGATTGCATGTTTTCATTAGTTCCACACTCCGTATGCTTGATTCTATTTAAGAGTACGGTGATAACTGAAATTACAATGAATATCCTACTGTATTATTTTTTCCAATGAACAACAAAAAATTCTGGATTTAGAATACCATCAATCGTGTCGGGGAAAGTTAGTTGCGAATCAATCCTTCCTTCGGCTCCATCCAGGTTTGCTTTAATCAAAAATCATTAGGAGTGTATGAACGATGTCCGAATTAACGCAGCTAACGATTGATCGTAAAAACGCTAACTATTGGAGAGTTACTTTTAACAATCCGCCTCTAAATTTGATTGATGATAACACAATCCCTGAGTATATGAGGCTTTTGGAGCTGGCTGAGGCTGATCAAGAGCTTAAAGTCATTGTGTTTGACAGCGCGAATCCAGATTTCTTCATTTCTCACTTCACTCCGGCTGCTGGAACGAAATACCTGCTCACCCCTCGTCCAGACGGGTTGCTCCCGTGGGCTCATTTTGCTTCTCAACTGTCTAGACTCCCTGTTGTGACAATTTCCGCCATCCGTGGGCGCGCACGCGGTATCGGATCGGAATTTGTTCTTGCGACAGATATCCGTTTCGCCAGCTTGGAAAAAGCAATTCTAAGTCAATTTGAAATCGGACTCGGACTGTTCCCTGGCGGTGGTGGCCTGGAACAACTCCCAAGAGTCGTTGGCCGCGCTCGCGCGCTCGAAATTGCGCTTAGCGCCGATGATTACGATGCTGCTACGGCCGAGCGTTATGGTTGGGTAAATCGTGCTATCCCAGATGCCGAGTTTGAAAATTTCGTAGAACGATTCGCGCAACGTGTGGCTTCCTTCGATAAACGAGCTATTACGGAAATCAAGCATCTTGTCAATATTCGTCACGATTTGCCGACGGCGCAGGAGCTTGATGAATCGATGAAAATCTTTTTCAGCGCCTACAAGTGGGAAGGTCCTCCTAAACGGATTCCTATCCTCACTAAACATGGCCACGGCACATACAGCGATCTCGAACTTAATTACGGTAAAGTTCTTGGTGAAATTGACTTCAATAATGAAAACACCGTTAGTAAAACTCACGTGTAGTTGTAAGTTATTAGTAGACAAGTATAAGGATAGAACTCATAATCATACAGATAGTTCTGTATATGTGATAATCCATAATTAACTAGAAAACGGAGCCCGCCAAGTCGCGGTGCTCCGTTTTTATCAATTACAGACACAAAATTATTAATTCATGTGCATTTTATTCCCCTTTTAAAGGGGCTATTATTATAGATATGAAGGAATTACTCATCAGTTTTAAACTAACCAAGGAGGCTTTTTTATGAATATTCAAGTTCAATCGGAGAGAGTAAATCCACTAACACCGGAACAGATCAAGCAGTACCATGAAGACGGATATATTATTATTAAAAAAGGCTGCAGCGACGACCTGATCGATGCCTTTAACTCGCATATTCATTCTATCCGTTCTTCCGAATCTATGCCCGAATGGGCAAAACCAAGAAAAGGCGGAGCCGTGGTGGATGACAAGGACCGCTTTTCCATCCGGTTGTTCAATCCTCATCTGAATGACGGCTTTTCTTTACAAATGATGAAATTGCCGGTTGTACGCGGGGCACTGGCCCAAGTTCTGGGTGATGAAGCCACAGGCGTACAAAGCATGTACTTTTACAAAGAACCCGGCTCTCCCGGGCAAGCTGCGCATCAAGACTATTACTATATTAAGAACGATCCGAATACGTTGACCGCAGCATGGGTTGCCATGGAATATACAAATGAAGAAAACGGCTGTCTGTATGTCATCCCCCGCTCTCAGAAACTCGGAATTCTACCCCACGGCGATGTGAAAAACCTACAGGAACACGAAGCTTGGACCCATGAGGTGGAAGACATCGATTTAAGCAAGGAAATTCCGGTTATTTTGGATAAAGGGGATGTATTAATTTTTGACAGCAACCTTATTCACTCTTCTACACGAAACCGATCCAACCGTTGGAGACGTTCCTATGTCTGCCACTACATCCGCCATGACTCAACGATTGAGAGAGAAGATTTAAAAAAGAAAATCCCTCTTGTATAATGAAAGAAAAGGTTTTCCGAGAGGGATGGAATGATCGAATGGAAACAGAAACCAAGGTGGAAGTCATTCCACCTTCTTTTGTTGTAACCCATACCTACGCAGGTACCGTAGTCTATGGCCCCGGCGGAAAATATGGTCCCCGTATTCAGATGGATCTGCAGCTTGTCCTGGTACATAGCGGCTCCATGATTGTAGAAATTGACGGTGTACCCTTCACTGTTCCTCCAGAGAGCATTGCGCTGCTCAAACCGGGACATGAGGAGATGTTTCATTTTCATGAGAAACGTGACACGTGGCACCGTTGGATTGCTGTGACTGTCGAGCCACTATTACCGGATGCAGCGGCTTATTTCGAGTCGCTACCGCTTTACATCCCTTTGACGACGCGACTAAATCAATTGACGAATATGCTGATTTCTTTGCAAAACGACGGATGCTCTTCGGGGGAGGAAGTCGTAAAAGCTCTAGGCCATTCCGCTGTGTGGTTGTATGCGACGGAGTATTTGCATTTGGGACTGAATCACCTGAAACATCCAGCTGTTCTCCTTGCTGTAGAAACCATACACGAAAGATTTGGTGAAGAGCTAAACCTTAACGATTTATCCCAAATTACCGGGAAAACGCCCGAGCATATGATACGCCTGTTCCAGCGTGATGAAGGGGTTACGCCGATACAATACTTGTGGCAGTACCGAGTTAAGAAGGGCTTGGAATTACTGCGCAGCACAGGCCTCAATATCGGTGAAGTAGCCGAACAGTCCGGCTTCAAAACCTCCTACCATTTTGCCCGCACCATAAAGCGCCATACCGGTCTGACACCCAGTGAAATTCGAAAGGAGAACTACAACAAGCCATTTGGTTCTGGAGAAACGAAACCATAGGGATTTAGAATCAAGCACGGCCAGCGCTTACAAAGCGAAATGCCGGGCTTGATTGATCATCCTTTTACAGCTCCTGCCGCATCGTCCCCCATTCTGCACTGCCGTCCAAACGTGCGCTTTCATAAAGTTCTTTGGGTATCGCCGACATGACTTGGCGTATTAAGAAGATATTAATTGCTGATAGGGCTCCCGGCAATATTAATGGGGGAGCGTTGGCTCAGTCAATTTTGATATACACTTTGCCAACCTCTACTTTGACAGGATAAGTTCTAAGCTTGACACAAACCGGCGCACGCTTAGGCTCTCCGGTCTTCACATCAAATCGACCGTTATGCTTCGGACACTCTATGGTATGGCCCATAACTAAGCCGTCAGCCAAATGAATTTTTTGATGTGTACAAAAGCCGTCTGACGCGAAAAACTCGTTATTATCCGTTCGGTAGACAGCAAATGTACGGTCTCCAAGGTCAAACCGCACGACATCCTCTTGGTTGATATCTTCAGCAGCACATGTTTCAATCCAACCTTTATGTTCCATCTCCGATTCCTCCAGCTATTCGCATCATTCAAGTGGCAACACGATCCGACTCAAGCACCCCTTCCTCTGGACCAAACTTATAGGAACGGGCAGTACCTGGTAAAGGACGATCGATTGTAAATGCAGGATCCTTCCCCTGTTTCACAAGTGCAACTATCACATCCTTAAGAGCAGACCCGAAACTACGGGATGCTGGCGGGCAGTCCCCTTTGATCTCTTCATGCAGCTCCGCTAAAGCATGATAGGGTACCATGGGGAACATATGGTGTTCGACATGATAATTCATATTCCAATAAAGAAACCGTAGAATAGGGTTCATGTAGATCGTACGCGTGTTCAACCGATGGTCAAGCACATCTTCATGCAGCCCTAAATGCTGTGTCATACCGAATAGAAGCACAAATACCATGCCATAAAAAGAAGGTAAGCCGACAAACATGGCCGGTAAAAGGCTTCCCGCTTGCATACACCACACGATGATAGCTGCATAAATAAGCAAGTATACACGAGCTTCCAAAAATGTTTTCCTGTGCTCCGATGGAGGAATATATGTATATTCCTCCTTGTCGAGCTTGCCGAAGCAATGAAGGAAGAATTTATAAAATTCTCGCGGTCCCCCATAGAGATGAAAAATTTGCATAAATATAATTTTCCAAATAGGAGGTCGCTCCATCACGATTTCCGGATCTCTGCCGACGATAATCGTATCGGTATGATGGCGGGTGTGACTCCATCGCATTGGTGTTGCCGACCTCAAAACCATGAAGGATGCGATCTGATACAGAACTTCATTCATCCATGGCGTCTTGAAAGCTGTCCCATGACCGCATTCATGCCATCTTGAATCACCGGGAGTTGCGTATAGAATGCCGTAAAGTGCGAATGCTGGAATGGCCAACCATGATCCCCAAGAATAGTAAGCAAAAATTCCCAGTACGATAAGCATGCCAAACCAGATGATTGTGTCTCGAATCGCAGGCCTGTCTTTTCGTTTCATAAGCTCCTTAAGCCGCTGGCGTGGAATCGGACACGTATACCAATCCGCCTCTGCCAGTCCCTTGTCCTGTGCGCGTTTGTTTTCAGGACCACTCACACGATAGTCTCTTCTTTTTACATTGGGATTAGCCATTTTTTATCCCCCTTATCCCTTAATTCCGCCCAAGGTCATCCCTTTCACAAAATATTTTTGCAAGAATGGATAGACTGCGATGATTGGCAGACTCGCCACAATGGTCATTGTTGCCCTTAAGGAAAGCGGCGTAACCTGATTCGTCGTTTGTCCGGCCACATTGCTGAACACATCTGCAGCCGATTTCTGCGATAGAGAAGCGTTCGAGCTTTGCAATACTTTCATTAATTCATATTGTAATGTGCTTAAATTAATATTAGATGAATTATATAGAAACACATCGAACCAAGAATTCCATTGCCAGACCGCAACAAATAACGAGACGGTGGCAAGCACCGGAGTACATAGCGGAAGGACAATTCTCATAAATGTAGTAAATTCGCCGCATCCGTCCATGCGAGCACTTTCCAAAATCCCCTCCGGAAGCCCCTCGATAAAGGAGCGAATGACGATTACATTGAACACGCCCACCGCGCCTGGAATAATGTACACCCAGAAACTATTAAGCAAATGAAGCTCTTTGATCAGCAAATAATTCGGAATCAATCCCCCGTTAAAATACATCGTCAGCACAAAAGCGATGGTTACGAACTTGCGCAGCACGAACTCCTGCCTGCTGATGGTATAAGCTACCATCGCTGAGCAAAATACGCATATAACAGTACCGAGCACGGTCCGCAACACGGAAACAAGTGTCGCATGAAAAATGCTCGCTTCCTTGAACACATACGCGTAGTTATACCAAGTAAACACTCTCGGCTTGAGGAAGATGCCGCCCCTAATCGAATCGTTGGCATCATTCAATGAAATCGCCAGCGTATTCATGAAAGGATAAAGCGTAACGACGATGAGCATAATCATAAACACATAGTTGCTACAATCAAAAATACGATCGCCTAAACGGCTGTCACTTCTTTTGGCTGAAATGGATTTCATTGACAACGTCCTCGTCCCCCCTTAAAACAGCCGTGGTTGGCCTAATTTCTTAGCCAAATGATTTGCAGAGAAGAGAAAAATAAAACTGATGACTGTCTTGAACATACCAGCAGCGGTCGCGAACGAAAATTTACCCATCGCAATCCCGTATTTCAGAACGAATATATCCAGATTTTCGGAATAGTCTGCTGTCAATCCGTTGCCGAGCAAGTATTGAGGCTCAAAGCCAGATTCCAGGATGTTGCCTAAATTCATAATAAGCAAAATAACAATAATCGGCTTCAATGCAGGTAAAGTGACATGCACAATTCTCCTAAATCGGCTCGCCCCATCCATTTCTGCCGCCTCATACAAGGTCGGATCGATCGTCGTCATCGCAGCCAAATAAATGATCGTATTCCACCCTACATTTTTCCACACTTCGGCTGCACCAAGAATGCCCCAAAAATACTTCCCCTCAGCCAACCAAAGAATAGGCTCGTTAATCACATGAAGCTTCATCAACAAAATATTGACAATACCGTCCTCAGTCGATAGAGCGCTAGAAACGATGCTGGCCGCCACGACCCAAGAAATAAAATGAGGTAAGTAACTGATGGTTTGCACGAACCGTTTGAACATTGCCCTGCGCAACTCGTTTAATAAGATAGCCAGCGTAATCGCAGTCACAAAGCCAAGCACCAGATTGATGGAGCTCATGACCACAGTATTGCGCATGACTCGATAAAATCCATCGTCCAGAAACAAAAATTTAAAGTTATCGAATCCCACCCACTGCTGATCAGCCAGCTTTTTCGCCGGTTTAAAGTTTTGGAAAGCGATCGTCCAGCCCCATATGGGGACATATTTAAAAAAGAGCAGCCAAATAACGAACGGCAAGGACATGGCGGCTAATGCTTTTTGATTTCTCAATTTGATGAAAAAAAGTTTAGCCCCTGTCGGTTTAAGTACCAGCGTCCTCTTAAGGGTTGCTGGCTTTGCAATAGAATCAGCCACTGTATTCACCCCAATCGAAAGCGTTTACCATTTACCGTTAATGCGGTCTTTTACAATTCGGGTTATCGTATTTTCATAAGTTTTGGCATCTAATTTGTTGAATTCTTTGATGTATTCATCCCATAGCGATCCAAAATCGGCTGCCGAGGCTAAGATCATTTTCGGGAAATATTTGCGTTGCAGGTCACCGCTTTTTGGGACAAATATATCTTCCGGCGTGCCTTTTTCAATCCCTGCACTCCATGCCGGGTACCATTTGCGTTCATCAGGCGGCGAGAACATATCGGAGAATACTTTTGCGTGATAGGCCTTCAAAATTGCTCTGTCTCCATCCGTATAACCTTGTTCCACTACTGTCGGCTGCAAACTCGGATTTTTGGGATTGCCGTCGGCGAATACGCTGAAGTTGCCCATCATCGGCCATAAGTAGCCGTAAATTTCGATGCCAAATTGCTGCTGAAAGCTCGGATCGCTCGTTTTCTTAATTTGTTCCGGTGAGCGGGTAAATTTACCGTTGGCCTCCACCTCGTAGGTTTCACCTTTAATCCCCCAGTTAATGAGTTTCTGATTCTCTTCCCTCACCATGTTATCGAAATATTCAATAATGCGAACCGGATCTTTAGCTTTGACGGTGATGCCGATTCCACGATTTTGAACAAATGTAGGCGGATCCAAGAATTGGTCCTTCGTCCCCTTGTCAAATACGATAGGCAAAGCAATATATCTTCTATCGTCGTCGCCTTCTTTTAGCAAGCTTTGGCTCGCTGGCTGGAATTGCCATGCGTAATCGAACATGCCGAGCACGCGACCAGATGAAATTTTGGCCAAATATTGATCATAATTCGCTACCAACGATTCTTTATCGAATAAGCCTTGATTGTTCGCTTCGTTCAACTTTTTTAAATACCTTTTCGTAACCTCATTATCGCCGTAATATTGCGCCTCGTGCGTCTTCATATCGACGATAACGCCGCCGTCATTCGGATAACCGGCCAGATGCATAGGCGGATTCGTAAGCGTGAAGAATCTCCAATCATGCGTCAGAGTTTCGAATCCGATTGTATCTTTTCCATTGATTTGAGGATGTTTCTCCTTATAACGCTTAATAATGTCGAAGTATTCATCCAGCGTTGTAACGGTTGGATAACCGAATTCCTTCAGCACGCCCCGCTGAATCCAGAAGCCGGAAGTCGGATTCGGGTCAGGCATATATCCCTGCGCCGCCTCGAATGGAATATGATATATGTTTCCATCCTTAGCCTTCATCATTTCCAAGTAAGGACCATAGAGCTTCATAATGTTAGGCGCGTGTTCCTTCAAAAGCTCGTTCAACGGAATAAAGGCCCCGGCATCGAGAACTTTATCCATTGCACTATCCGGAATAAGCACATCCGGGTAATCTCCGCTGGCAACCATAACCCCGATTTTCGTATTAATATCACCGACTAGATGTTCAATTTTAAAATTAACCCCAGTCTGCTCCTCTAACTTTTTACCGATCGTCGTTTCGTTCGTATTGACATCTTTGCCTGGACGCGCCGCATTAAAGTAAGTAAATGTCACAGGTGGCTTTGCTGGTTTTGACAGGTCGTCCGTCTGCGATTTTGGTGCATTGGAAGCGGTTGCGTTTTGATTCGTAGTGCTGGCATTGGAACAACCGATCATCCAGATCATCATTGCAAGCATCAAAGATACGAACCTGAAACTTCTGTTTTTCATTTGTTTGTTGCCCCTTCCCGCTAATTGGTTCCGGATCATGGTCTACACTCCTTAAACATGTCATGTTGGAACATACATAAAGTATAGGGGAGCTTTCAAACCGCGGACAATCTACGATGTGAACAACCTATTGTATTTTTGGAACATCTTTATCAGGCAGCGCGATAAAAATTTGCAGCCTGAAGAATCCGTTGTGCGCTCAAGTGGATACAAAGCCTTCTTTTGTACTTTTGATACTTTTTCGGTAATCTCCCGGCGTTTTCCCTATGCTTTCCTTAAATATTTTGCTGAAATAGGCGGCATCGCCAAACCCGCACATCGCTGCGATCCGATCGAGCGTATTGTCCGGCTCCTCCAGCATCTGCATAGCTTTGCGCAGCCTCAGCATTTTCAGCATCTGCACCGACGACACGCCGTAAGTTTGCTTGAACACCCTGTTAAAATAACTCGGATGCAGATGCATCAGCTGGGCCAAATCTTCTCTCATCAGCTTTTTGTCGAGATTATCTTCCATATGCTTCACGACTTGAAGAAATCGGTCCTCGGCAGAAAGCTTCGAGGCAGGTCGGCTTGGGCTGCCGGAAACCATCCAGCTCTCCAAAATGTCACCCAATAGCTGAATGGCAATCGATATCCCCTTATAATCGCGAAGCGGTGACGGCGGCTCATTCCAAACATGGAGCAGCACCTCAAAGGCGGATGCATAACTATCCGCATGAAGCAGCGTGATGACCCGGCTTACGGGAAACCGTTGAAAAAAGCTGAGCTGCGGAATGACCCGTACATCGATCAACATCCACAGATGAACCCCTGGTCCGACGGCAATTTCCGTGAATGGCAAATTCGGAGGGTGGATCATCACATCCCCGGTCTTCGCCATATCCGCCACACCGCACGACCTTGATTCCACTTCTCCTTCCAGCACAAATGAAACCGTCCAATACGGTTTGACCATTTCCAGGTGAAACGAGTCATACGCGGCTTTCTCGACATGATACAAAGAAAAGTCCATATTTTCACGGATACTAAGCTTTGTGTGCACCAACAGCACCCCCGTCATGTTCCAAATTTACAATAAGTAGTTCGGTTTCGCCATTGTGAGAAGATCCTGCCTGTAAGCATAATAAAATCACAATCACATTCTTCCTAAAACCAACTTGAAGGAGCGAATAGCCATGCTAACCAATGAACAGCTGAAGCAGTACAAAGATCAAGGCTATATTATTTTTGATCAATTTTTTTCGAAAGCGGAGATCGACGCAGTGACGGCGCAGATTGATGCACTCGATGAGCAAGCCGAAAAAGAATTGAAAAAATTAGGACAAAATTTTCTTAATATCCCTGGGCAAATCAATTTCAACGCGCAGCTCAACAAAAAAAGTGAAGATATCCAACAGTTTTGTTGTCAGGATAAAATGGCAGCCATCGCAATGGATATTTTGGGTCCGGATGTCCAGCTCTATTTTGACCAGTCGGTGTATAAACGCCCTGAGGCAAACCGGGATTTCCCTTGGCACCAGGACAACGGCTATGCACCGATCGAACCGATGCATTATTTAACCTGCTGGATCGCCTTGGAGGACGCTACTTTAGAAAATGGCTGCATCTGGGTTATGCCGGAATCTCATAAACAAGGTTTTGTGGAACACAAGAAGACAGATATCGGATGGCAGTGCTACTTTGGAGAAGACCCGGGCATTCCGGTTCCGCTGAAAAGCGGGAGTATGGTGATATTTCATTCCCTATTGTTCCACCGCAGCACGCCGAACCGCAGCAGCGCAACCCGCAAAGGCTTGGTGCTTCAATATTCCGCAGCAGGTGCTGTGAATCCCGAGACCGGGATTGCGTTTGATAACGGACCGGTCATGACGAAGAATGGCGAGTATGTGTACCTCAAGCAAGCGAGGTGAGCGCAATGAAATGCGCAGCATTACTGGTAGCGATATTCAGCTCCGGAGTGGAGTGATTGACATGTCAGGAGATTCTAACAGCATCCGTTTCTGTCTTTCGAACGTTATCCATCATAAGCTGAGCGATGACTTGGCCAAGCTGCAGCAAGTCGGCTGCTCCATACAGGTCGAGCGGTGTTTGAACAATTGCGGCACATGCCGCCGTTCAGCTCATTACATCCGCAATGGTGAGACGTATGCGCTGACACCACTATCAGCCTTTCCGCATTCGGTTCATGACAGCATGATGGCTCGTATTAAGGAGTTGGAAGTTCAACTTGATAGCCTGCTTATGCGCCTATGTAATGAAAATGATTTTGAGACGGCCTGCGCGCTCAATGCCCGATTCGTTCAAATCGCAAAAGAAATGATCGATTTACGAGCTAAACTCGAAATCGCACAGGAAGAACATGCACAGTTCAACGATTATGCCTCATCTGAAGTCATTTGAACTGATTTAAGTCAAGATAAGCCATCCCTTCGCATTGTTAAGCGGGATGGCGTTTTTTAGCATTTGATTCGTTATTGATCTGCTGCGGTTAGCCTTTCTCGTATATAAATTCCGTTCTCCAAAGTCACCAGATCGGGATCCGCCTCCGCTGCAGCTGATTCCTCTTCGACCATAATCCACCCGTCGTACCCCGTAGCGCTCAAATACTGCGCAATGCGCAGATGATCGATTAAGCCTAGACCCAGAGCTGACCATGCACCCGTCATGGTGTTCATATCTTTGAAATGAACATGCTTGATCAGGGAGCGGTACGTGCGGAAAACCGTTTCCACGTCCATCCCTCCTTTGGCAATATGTCCCGTATCCGGGGCGTAGCCGCAGTACCGAGGATCGAGTCCTTCCAGCAAAATTCGATAGTCCTGCTCGATGCGGAAGACAGACCCCGCGGGCGAATTCGGATGATAGGCGCAAACGATCCCTTTCTCGGATGCTCGGCGGCTAACGACGTTAATGTTTGCCACCGCATTCTTTTGCCGCTGCTCCAGATCGCTCCGGTCCTTGCCTGGAAGCTGTACCAGCGTCAGAACCGTATCGGGGAAAAGCTGTAAATACTGAATCACCCGATCCGCTTCCATTCGTTCAGCCTCTGTTTCTTCAGGTCCGCGCCAATCGAGCGCGAGACACAGGGCGCTGAGCCGCAAGTTCCGGCGCGCCAGCGCTTCCTGCAATGCAGCCGGTTCCTGCGTATACGGCCCGAGCATGCATACTTCTGGCTCTACACCTGCAGCTCCCGCTTGCTTGATCACATCGAGAATATGGTCCAACTGATTGCCATATTTCGCATAAGACATTTGCCACGTATATGTTTGAAATCCATATTGAATTGCCACCGCTTAATCAACCTCCTTGATCGCCTCGCGAATGAAAGGAATTGCGCG
Organism: Paenibacillus sp. J22R160; assembly: GCF_059692135.1. Classification (NCBI taxonomy): domain Bacteria; kingdom Bacillati; phylum Bacillota; class Bacilli; order Caryophanales; family Paenibacillaceae; genus Paenibacillus; species Paenibacillus sp. J22R160. Next base: position 385,355 of record NZ_JCAUAU010000001.1, read on the forward strand.
CCGGCCCCATTCCTCAACTTCCGCATTAAAGCAGAAATCCACGCACCACCATTCCATCTGCGATATGACCGGTCTCATTGCCGATAAAAAGCCGGCAAAATCCACTTTCCCCGCCCCAAATGCAGCATGCGTGCTCGTTTCTTCATCGTGAAGCGTTCCATCTGAATCGATGAGATGCAGATGACCGATATGATCTTGGAGCAACTTTGCATATTCAATAATACCTCCCTGCAGCAGCTCCTTCTCTCCAATATGGCGCGCACCGACAACTCCGCTCATATACGCATGGCTCGTATCGAACAATACTTTGAAGGCAGGGTGACCCACGGCTTCCACAAGCCGCTTCACTTCGCTTGGCTTATTCAGCCAAAAGCCGGGCTCGAACTCCCAAACGATGGTCATTCCCGCCACTGCAGCGAGCTCTGCCGATGCCCTCCAAGTAGCAACGAGTCTATTGAAATTGTCCTCATACTCACCCACGGACAATTCCACCGGCGGACTGACCGTATCCACACGAATTGTATCAATGCCCAAATCAGCGCTAAACGTGATATACGTTCTCAGCAGCTCCAAATAATCGTCCTTGTTGCACCGGTCGGGGGGCACCGAGGTGAAATCCGGCGCATAGCCGGATATCCCGAGCCCATAAGATTGAATCTCTTCCAACAGCACCTGACGGCTCTCCTTGGTCGGATGGCTGTATGGGGTAGGGTGAGGCGCAAAGCCATTGATTTCCACACCGTCATAACCGGATGCCCCGGCATACTGCAAAATTTGTGTAAACGGCCACGGGGACCGAGCGAACGGGCCGAAAGCGAACGCCCAAGAGCCAATTGATATTTTGGGATTCAATGCAATCACTCCTTAAGCTTTATTCAGATCATTGATGACGGTTAAGAAAATCTAGCGTCATCCGGTTAAAATCCTGCAGCCGATCCCAGTGATGCGTATGGCCGCTGCCTTCAAATATGCTTAGCTCAGCATGAGGAATCTCTCTTGCAATCGACAACGACAGATGAACCGGCGTAAATATATCTTGGTCTCCAACAGTGATCAGCGTAGGAGCAGTGATTGCCCCGAGCTTGCCAATCGTATGGTGAGACATACAAGCGCTGCATTGCGCTTGAAACGCATGAAGCGGCATCGGATTGTCGTTTGTCAATGCGTTGTCTTGACCTTCAATAAGTCTATCTAGATGCTGTTCGTGATAAGCCGGCGTGTAAATAATGAGCTGCAGCAGCTTCTGGAAATCATCTGCTCTCATCGCTTGATAGCCTGCACGGAACGTTTCGAAGATGCGCGTAGTGTACGTATCGCATTCCGACCACGAGCAGTTCAGCGTTAAAGACCTGACACGCTCCGGAGCGGCCAAAGCCACCTCCTGCGCAATGGCGCTGCCCATCGAGATGCCGGACAAATGCACTTGGTCGATCCTAAGCGCGTCCAACAATCCGATGGTGTCTAAGGCCATCATCCGTGTCGTATAAGGGCCTTCCGGCTTGTCGGAGCTGCCCGCTCCCCGGTTATCAACCATAATGCAGCGATAATGCTGTTCATAGACGCGCACATGCTCCTCCCAGACGCTCCCGTCCGCCCCAAGACCCATCAGTAAAACCAAGGGCTGGCCTTGGCCTCTTTCCGTATAATGAAGCTCTATCCCGTTTGCGTGAACGATTGGCATGAACCGAACCTCCTTAACCTAATTGCTGCCGAATATATTGAACACCCAAACGTGCGGCATCATCCGGGTGGTTCGCATAATCCCGCCACAAATGGAGTCGTGAGATCAGTCTGGGAACCTGTTGCCCGAATGCTTCGATTGTGAGCCAACCGTCATAACCGATTTCTGTAAGCGCCTCAAATATTTCTTTTGGTACCGCATGACCGCAGCCAGGCACTCCGCGGTCATTTTCTGAAATATGAACATGCACGATGTGCGCCGCCGCCTGACGCCAAGCTTCAGGCACATTGCGTTCCTCGATGTTGCCATGATGCGTATCCGCTAGTAAGCCAACGTTAGACAAGCCTATCTGCTTCACGAAACGCACTCCATCTGCAAGCGTGTTCACCAAATACATCTCGAAGCGGTTTATCGGCTCCAGCGCTAGCTTTACGCCAACTGAACCCGCGTATTCTCCGGCCTCGCGCAGCGTTTCAACGGCATAATCCCACTCATCCCGCTGTGGAGCATGGCCGGAAAAACGTCCCAATCCCTGAAATAATGGCCCGCACAGCACTTCCGCCCCCAAAGATTTCGTGTTGTCGATCGCCCGCTTCAGCGTTTTAAGTGCAGACTGCCGCAGCACCTTGTCCCGGCTCGCCGGATCCGCCGAGCCTGCATCAAGTGCGGCAATTGCGGTGCATCCGAGGCCAAGCTCCCTCAATATCAAGCCAAAAGCGCGCGCATCCGCTGAATCCATCGAGTCGGCAGCTAACTCCACCCCGTCAAAGCCCCACTGCTTGATAGACTGTAGCAATTCTAAATGCTCGGAAGGCTTAGGCTGATCCGTCCAAAGCAATAAATTCATACCGATCTTCATTAATCGCTCACTCCCATGGCTTCAAAATGATTTTTCCGCTTTGCTGTGAGGCTGACACTTCGAAAGCTTCCTGAATGCGGCTCATTGGAAACGTATGTGAGATCAGCAATCCGGTTAACGGCGATTGCTCGATCACTTTCATTAATTGCGGAAATTCATTCATATTGTAATGCCACGATCCGATCAGATGAATGCCCTTACGGAGCATATCATCACTAACTTTAATCGGTGTCTCCGTAAAGCTCTCTCCAACAAAAGCGACCTTGCCTTTGCGCTTCACCGCATCAATCTGAAGCCGATGAGCCGAGACGACGCCTGAGCAATCTAGTCCGCAGTCCGGCCCTTTGCCGCCGGTTAAAGCTTTGATTTGCTGTACCGCATCGGGATCACGCGGATCGACAATACTGTCGACTCCCATCTTGTTCGCCAGTTCGACGCGATACGGATTCATCTCAACCGCAATGACCTTCGCACCGCGAAATTTCGCATTGACTATTGCCCCGAGTCCAACAGGACCAAGCCCGGTGATGAGGATTGTCGTGAAAGCGTCTACTCCCATCGCCTGGAAGGCGCCATGAGAGGGGCCGAGCCCACAGCAGGCAAGCGACGCTTGCTCGTAAGTGATTCCGTCAGGTATTCGTGCCAGCATCCAGGAAGGCTTGGAAATATACTGGGTCATCGTAGGCTCGTAATGATCCATATTGTGCTCACAATAGATGAAATCACCTGCAATACATAGCTCGCACTCACCGCAAGGATACTGCGGCATGACGACGACCCGGTCGCCAACCTTCACCTTGCTGCCCGGCGCCACTTCAACCACTTCACCGGCCGCTTCATGCCCGAGGCAGTCCGATGTGTGTCCATGAACAAACCCTTTATATTCCGCGCACATCGGCGCTGCATGCACTTTAACTAGCGCCCAGCCCTCCATGAGGACCGGCTTCTCTCTGTCTACCAATTCCGCTTGTCTTACACCTGTAATCGCTGCAATTTTCATCCTCATTCTCCTTCCGATATCAAATGTTCGGCTCCGACTGCCCAGTGGATGCCATTCAACAGCAGTCTTCTAAAAGCAGGCTGCTCGAAATCCTCGGGATGCCCCATCGTCGTCGTCAAGACACGGCCGCCTCCGAAATGTGTACGCGTCCACGCCACTGGTTGTATCCTCGGCGTATCTTCCGTATACGACCAGCCGTTATCCTCCGGGTTTACCGTATGTCCGTTCAACAGCAGTAATGCTTCTTCCGGAGGATACGGCAGTACCTGATACAGCCAAGAACGGCATGAGAAATGCGTTGGTACGCCTCTTAGAATTGGATGCTCATTCGCCCCCCAGGCAATGGACACATCCGTCGAAGACGAATGCCCGAAATGCCGAATCCATGGCGCGCCAAGCACATCGATGCCGAAGCCGTCATTCCAGCGCGCCAGCCGATGCCCCTCCGGATACTGGAAGCTGTGCGTGCTGGTACGCAAACCGATCACCGGCTTCCCCGCCTCCAAATACGCTCGAATATAACCAAACTGCTCTTCGGGCAGCTGCCGAAACCGCAGGTAGAACACGGCGAGATCAGCTGTTTGAAGTGCCTCCAGTCCTGGAATATTTGCAGGCTCAGCTGGTCCCGGATGCGCGAATAACACAGTCACTTGAGCTCCATGCTTATGCTCAGCCTCTTGAGCGATAAGCGGCATCGTGATTTCCGACTCATATTCATCTTCTCCGATTACAAACACAAGATGGCGTCCTTTTAACGTTTCATTCATCTGCTCCACCCTCTGCTTTCTTATACAATCGGCCTGCAGCACTCTGCCGCAGGCCGTCTTTCCCATTCATGTTTCTGATGTGATTATTTTACTTTTTTGCGATCGGCATCATAAGCATTTTGCAAAATTTTCAAGTAATCATTCAGCTTTAAGCCGTCAAAGCCTTTGATATAAGTATCCCAGCCACTCTCGATGTTTTTATCTCCTGTAATGAACTGAAGCATATTTGATTTGACGTAATCTTCGATGGTCGCCTTTAGTTGAGCGGCTGCTTCGCCTTCCTCAGCGCTAATAAAAATGTCGATCGGGAAGAAATCCTGCTCTTTCGGTTGGAACCCGTCGTACTTCTGCGTTTCCTTCACCAATCGCAACTCATAACCTTCCGGTGAAAACATATCCTGTGAAACCGCTTGCGATTCAAAGCGCTCACGAGGTCGAAAATCCGGACCGGCCTGATCCCAGCCGTCGGTATGAATCGTCTCTGTGCGATATTTCTCGTCCACTTGATATTTTGCAGGTTTGCCGTTGACATTCAACTGACCTTCGTCGGCCTTTTTCCACATATGGCCTTCAACACCAAACTCTTGGCCTCTTGTTGCTTCTTCGGTCCATAAATAATCTAGCATTTTGATGGCCGCAATCTGCTTTTCTTTGCTTGCTTTGTTGGTAATAACGAATCGGCCCTGGTTGCCTACGGATTTGTAAAAACCCGATAACTGCACACCATTCGGCCCTTTTAACGGAGGAACCGCCGTATAGTCCTTATTCCGAGGGTCGGCGGCGCCAACCGCCATTCGTACATGGCCGATCGTAAATGATCCCAGTACAGTTTCTCCTGCTTTATTGCCGAGTTGCTGCAAGCCTTCTTGATTTTGCGTAAAAGCTTGCGGATCGATCAATCCTTCTTTATAAAGCGAATTCATATAACGTAGACCGTCTCTCCATTCCGGTTGGCTCGCCGAAAGCTGAATTTTGCCATCCTTAACTCGGATATAAGAATAAGACTGTCCGTCTCCTGTGTTATAAATAAACGCGTTCATGAGAAAGCCGGTCAAGTCGCCATGCCACGTATACAATGCTCCGCTTAGCGGAACTTCGTCAGCTTTGCCGTTGCCGTTCGGATCCTTCGTCTTAAAGGCACGCAGCACACTCGCATATTCCTCAGTGGTCGTCGGCATTTTCAGACCAAGCTTATCTAGCCACGCTTGGTTAATCCACAACTTCTGGGAATACCAGCAGTGATAACATTCATTTACTTCCGGCATTGCGTAGATTTTTCCGTCGGAAGACGTTACCGCCGTCTTTAAATCCGGACGATCCTTGAGTACTTGTTTAATATTCGGTGCGTACTGATCAATGAGATCGTTCAATGGAAGGAAAATGCCCTGCTTACCGTACTTCATTTGATCCGCAGTCGCGAAGTTGCCGCTCAGGAAAATTTCCGGATAATCGCCGCTTGCCATCAGAACATTGCGCTTGTCATTATTATCATTCGGCGGTCCGACGACGAAATTCAGCTTCACATTTGTTTTCTGTTCAACTTGCTTCGTAAACGGATTGTCTAAGGTTGTAAGGTTAGGCGACTGGTTAATAAACGCGCTTATCATTAATGCCTTTTGCGCCCCGTCACCGCCACTAGGACTTGTGCTGGATTCCTGCCCCTTGCCTCCGCTGCCATCATTCGAACAAGCGCTGAGCAGCAATACGGCCGTTAGAGCTGTACAGGCAACTGCTTTCCATAAATTCCCCATTTGACACCCTCCTGAATAATGATTGCACATACAGTTCTACTTTACGCAACCTTTTTCCTTTATCCTTTCAATGAACCGATCATAACCCCCTTCACGAAGTATTGTTGAACGAATGGATATATGAGAAGTACCGGCAAACTAGAGACGACGATCAGCGAAAATTTCAATAAATCTTTCATCCCTTGTCTGGCTTCCATTGTTCGCACATCAACCATCATTGTATTATCAACCGAATTTTGGATTAAAATTTCCCTTAATATGAGCTGCAGCGGAAACAAGTCAGGCTTTCGCAGAAAGATGAGTGCATCAAAATACGCGTTCCAGTTTGCAATCGCATACATAAGTACAAGCACGGCAATGATCGGCTTCGATAACGGCAACGCAATTGCGCTTAAAAATTTGAAGTCACTGCAGCCGTCAAGTTGAGCAGCCTCATTCAATTCTTCCGGAATCGTTTCTTCAAAGAATGTCTTCGCAATAAAAACCTGCCATACGGCTATCGCTTGCGGAAGAAGCAGAGCCCAACGCGTATCGATCAGTCCTAAATCCTTTACGGTCAAATAGTAAGGAATCAACCCACCGCTGAAAATCATTGTGATCATAATCATGTACATAAGGAGCTTTCTGCCATGAAAGGTTCGTTTGGACAACGGATAGGCGAGCGCAATCGTTAGTGATACACTGATTAGTGTCCCTATTCCCGTATAAAGGAGAGAGTTGTAATAACCTGACCAAATACGCGGATTATTTAAAACTGCCGTATACCCTTTCAAAGATAGCTCCACCGGAAATAACCAAACTCTTCCTGCTACCACAGCCTGCGGAGAGCTGATCGAAGAACTGATGATGTAAATAAGAGGGTACAGTACAATAACAAGGATGAGGAACAGAACGACATGAATGATTACGAGTAAAATTTTATCCGCAAGCGGTTCCTTGATTTTGACTGTTTTCTCCATGTCAGAACAACCCCGATCCTGTAATTCGTCTTGCCCCGTAATTTGCAAACAGTAGCAGTATTAAATTGATGAAAGAATTGAACAGGCCGACTGCCGATGAAAAGCTGTAATTCGCTTGGACGAGGCCGACTTTGTACACATAGGTCGAAATAATTTCCGAGGTTCCAATGTTTAGCGGATTCTGCAGCAAATACACCTTCTCAAACCCGATGCTGAGCAGATGACCCATGTTCAAAATGAGCAGCAGCACCATAACCGGCATAATGCTGGGAATATCGATGTGAATGATTTTCTGCATTCGGGTCGCCCCGTCTATTTTGGATGCTTCGTACAAATGCGGATTCACGCCGGCAAGGGCTGCAATATAGATAATTGCGCTGTACCCCATGAACTGCCATACATCGGAGAGAACGAAGATGGTCGAGAATAAGGAAGGCTTGCCCATAAAGTTAATCGAAGTCAAGCCAAGCGATGTCCGGATATGATCGATAACGCCAATTCTAGGCGACAGAAACAAAATAATCATCGAGACCATAACGACTGTAGAGATGAAATAGGGCGCATAAGTAATCATTTGTACAGAACGTTTAAACAATCCATTCTTCAACTCATTCAGCATGAGCGCAAGTAAAATAGGTGCAGGGAAACCTACAGCTAACGAATACAAGCTTAAATATAAGGTGTTCTTAATAAGCAACCAGAAATTCGGGTGTTCGAAAAATGATTGAAAATGCTTGAACCCTACCCATGGGCTGCCCCATATGCCTTTGATCGGATTCAGATCCTTAAAGGCAATCTGTACGCCAAGGATGGGCACATACTTAAAAAGAATGAAATAGGCAACCGGCAGTGAAACTAAAAGATAAAGCTGCCAATGCCGCCGCATCTTTTTGAGTGATCCGCCCAAGAGCGTGCTGCTTGAAGATCTGCTCTTTACTTTTGACACAGATGACATTTTGGCTGTTTCCGCCATTTTGAACCCTTCTCCTTCCATAAGGCAATTGTTGTTGATGAGGCAACTATACCCCATCCAAGAACAGCCCTGCAATTTACATGTTTCTGGCGGTAAACAAAAATCGGATCAGGCCATAATGACCCGATCCGACGTAATGATTAACAATTTTCTGCTATTAACATTGCCGCTCTTTCCGGTAATCGCCTGGAGTCAAGCCTACTAATCGCTTGAAAACGCGGTTAAACGATACAGGATTCAAATAACCTACCCGATAGCCGACCTCTTGTATGCTAAACTCCGTCTCTGTCAGGAGCTGCTTCGCAAACTCGACTCTACGGTTGATGAGATAATCAATAAACTTAATATCGAATTGCTCTTTGAACAACGAGCTGACATTTTTTGAAGGAATGCCGAATTGCTCGCTAAGATGAACAAGCGACAAATCATGATTTGAGAGGTGTTCGGCGATATACTGCTTCATTTCAAGTGCCATGACCTGTTCACTACCATTACTGGCTTTCTCCGACATAACATATTCCAACTTCTCCATAATTTCAAGCAGCTGATCCTGTACATCCTCAAGCGTTTCGAATTGTTCGATAACATCCTTCATAATCGCTTTATTCGTACGCACGATCTCATCGTTCCTAACAAGACCTTGAATATGATCAAACAAATGGAAAGATAAGTAATGAAGCAAATTGACAATATCGTCACGCTTCAGCCGGTCCGCAATGATTTCCGCAAAAATTCGGTTATATTTGGTCCGCCAATCCGGCTCCAACATCCGAATTGAATACACCATACTGCGAACCCGTTCAAGATGGTAATACAGCTCAACCTCGTATTCTTTGGAAGTCTCCCAGTACCCGATTACACGGTCATTGCCAAGCACGAACCTGTAATTAATCGCTTCGATGGCTGACTTATAGGAGTTTTTGAGCTGAGGCACTGTCTCCGTTACCTGACCTATGCCAAAAGTTACTGTAAAAGGCAGGTTGTTACGAACCCAGGAAAGCGCATGCTCCGTGAATGGCTTGATGTTATCGAATAATTCGTTAGGAATATCCTCCTGCGTAAAAATGAAAACGCACATTTCCTTATCGTTAATCCACTCGGTCCAGCTGCGAAGCGACGATTTCTGAACAAGCTCGGTATACATGTTCTGAATGATGAAGCGGTATAAAATAAGATCATGGTCCGTGAACCGGCTGCGGATTTCAGAATATTTATCGATAGAAGCAACTAAGACTGCCGCTTTTTTGAACCCGCCTTTGAACCCGTGCCTCTCCAGCTCGTCAACCCACTCCTCGTTCGCTAACGATCTGGAACCGTTCATAACCTCGAGGAAAATGGATTTTTTACGATAATTAATATTTTGATCCGACTGGGTCTTAAACACATTGAATCGTTCAACGAGCGAATGGAACGTTGTCTCGATATAATGAAATTCATTATCGTTATTTCCGCTTTGGGTCGCGCCAGCTTGCGACATCTCATCCAATTTGGAAATAAGCGCCCGCAGCGGCTTATAGTTCCGGTTCGTCATATAAAGAATGGATAATAACCCAATCAACACGACAACTGCGGCAAAAACAAACCAAATTCCTGAGAACACTTGGAGAATAGAAAAGCGATTCCCATTAACCAAGCCGCTTTGATACGTCCATCCCGTATATTCGGATACAATCGTAGACATAACCTTTCGGGTATCGTCATTATCTTCGCTCTCCGGAAACATTTTTATCCCTTCTGAGCCGGTAACCATAACAAAACTGACCGATTGATCCAAACTTTTTGAGATCAGCTGATGCAAGGCATTGATTGACACATTTACTACCATGAGGCCGCTTTCTCCCGAGCTTGTTACATACTTGCGCGCTAATGAGACTACTGCTTCCATTCTGGACGTTCCAAACTCCTTGAACAGCCGCCTATCTGTCCAATGATAAGAATAAGTATCCTTCATCAGTCCTTTAATATATTCCCGATCGGCAAAATCTTGCAAAGGAGCTACCGTATTGGAGCTGAGCACATATCCATCACTATCTCGTACGAGATAAAGGGAATGTATAAATTGATTCAACTGCTTCATATTATTGAATTCTTGAGTGACTTGGTAGGTAAAATAGGTTGAAGGTTGGGCCCTCTGATTGAAAAAGTCTAACATATTGAAATCGGATGGGTTATTATTTCTTGTCTGTTTGGTCACCATTAAATGATCAATCGATTGCAGCGTCTGCTCCACTGTCTGAAGCGACTGGTTATTAATGCTTGTGTAAACACTGGCCGCATCCTGCTGCGCCCGCTCGCTTAAAATTTGAAAAAAAATAAAAAACAAAAAGGAAATGATCAAAAGGAAAACCGGCATGTAAGAAAAAAGCAAGCGGTAATACCATGTTTTCTTCATCAACATCTTCCTTTCTATACGAGTTTTATGGTAACGCTATCATTTTATCAGTTCGTCTACTTGCTGACAATACAATGAAAAAAGCCTAACCCTTTCAGGTTAAGGCTTTAGTTCCATGCGAAAATCACAACTATCGTCTTTCACTTCGTGCCGGAGCCTGATAAGCTCCTCTTTAAGTTCTCTTACCCTATCACGGTAATACGGATGATCATATACGTTAAGCAGCTCGTAAGGATCACGCTCTAGATCGAACAATTCCCATTCCGTCGGTTTCGTCTCATCGATCGCACCTTCCACCCCAAGCGCTTCTGCATAATAATAAATCAACTTGTATCGGTCGGTTCGCATGCCATAGTGCGCTTTAATATGAAAATGAGCCAAATGCATCCAATAACGGTAATACATTGATTGCCGCCAATCAGGAGGGACTTGCTCTTTAAACATCGTTCGGAAGCTTCTTCCTTGCATGTCCGTCGGAATTTCCACGCCAGCGCAGTCCAGCAGCGTAGGTGCAAAGTCTACATTAAGAACTATCGATGAATTCGACGCAAAACGTTTAATCTCCTGCGGGTAACGCATAATGAATGGCATCCTCAGCGATTCTTCGTACATAAACCTTTTATCGTACCAGCCATGATCGCCGAGGAAAAATCCTTGATCGGATGTGTAGACGACTATCGTATTATCCGTTAATTCCTGCTCGTCCAAATAATCCAATAGCCGCCCGACATTTTCATCAATTGAAGCGATGCAGCGTAAATAGTTTTTAATGAATTTCTGATAGTTCCATTTTTTCCGTGCTTCGCCTGTAAGATGTTCGGGTGCAGTCTCCGTTAAATGTCTGTCCATATCGGATATTTTGCAGGTAGCCTCTTTGGCTGCATCGGATCGGTTGGCATAGTCGTCCAAGAAAGTTTCCGGCTCCGGAATGTCAATATTTTCGTACAAATGTGCATGCTTCGGATGGTATTCGAACTTATCGTGCGGCGCTTTATGATGACACATCAGCAGGAAAGGTTTATTTTTATCCCTCTGTTCCAGCCATTGCAAGGAATAATCCGTAATTAAGTCAGTCACATAACCGGGCACGGTCTTCTCTTCTCCCATTTCTATAAATTCGGGATCATGATAGGCCCCTTGTCCAGGAAGTATATTCCAATAATCAAAGCCGGTTGGATCGTTGAACCCTCCGTGTCCCAGATGCCATTTGCCAATTATGGCGGTCTGATAACCTGCTTGCTGCAGCAGCTTCGGAAAGGTGATCCCTCTCCCGTCCAGCTGTGAGTCGAGGGTCCTGACACCATTGATATGATTGTATGTACCCGTTAGAATCGAAGCCCGGCTTGGCGTACAAAGTGCATTGGTGCAGAAACAGTTCTCAAAGCGCATTCCCTCGTTCGCAATCCTATCCAGATTAGGCGTTTGGTTGATCTTGCTCCCGTAACAGCTCATCGCATGGGCTGCATGATCGTCACTCATGATATAAAGTATGTTGGGGCGATTTTCCATACAATACGTCTCCTCCATTGTTGGAAGTTTCCTTCAAATACAATGAGGCTACTATAACTTACACCTATCCTACTTGCAATTTACATCTTTTCTCCTCTATACAATAATCCTGAATGAGCGCTTAGGATCCTCTAACGTCTGGAAATAACATTTTTCCAAGGTAAACTTTAACTTCGCCCGAAACTTGATGAAGGTGTTGGTAGACACTCGACTCTAAATGACAACGAAAAAAACTGTCGCTAAATAAGCGACAGTTAACCATAAGCTCTGAGAAGATTATTTTTTCAGTAGTTTTATTAGGAGTAATAGTCCTTTATCCTTTTTGATTTTTAAAATAATTATCAATGAGCTTCCCAATATCTGCTTTAAATTTAATAACCTCGTCTCCTTTTGTGGCCAAGGGAAACAATTCAATAGAAATTTCTTGAAAACACTCGCTGCCGTCTCCTGTAAAGTCGAACGTTCCAAGATTAACCCAACCCGACGAACCGACTGTCTGGAAACTGAGCCTTCCAAGTCGCCGATGATCCTTGAACCGTAGAATAACGAGACTTAACACCAATTTTGTAGCCGGCTAAATTACTTTATCTCCAAGACCCTTCCGTCGTGTATAACCCGGTCGTATTCGTGCTGTTGACGATAACCGTCAGATCTCTGATCGCTATGGTCAAAGGCAGTGTTGTTAAGGTCACTCCGTCCATCGTTACGGTGGCCCATACCTCAATGTGAGCTGTTGCTCCATCAAGGCTTTGAGGGGTCAGCAATCCAAGGTCTTTCAAGGGGACACATCAGTTATACTGGCGGCTGAACCAACAACAATTTCCCAAGCTGAATCACTGTTTGATTGTACCAATCCGGATGTTGCTGAACATGCTCTTTACTTCGTTCATTGCCGGATGCCTCAAACACTGCCGCTTTGTCTGTCTTCTCGTTATCGATTTCGAAACGAACCGTATGGTTCCCATTCGGAAGCTCCGGCAAAAATACATATTGATTCCGATTATGATCGTTGTACGGCGTGAATCGGTCGACTAGGAACGGCTCCCCGCCATCCACCGTCACCTTCAACCTGCCGGAATCAGGTCCCCCGATATCGAACAACCCGATGTGGGTGCCTTGAAACTCCACCGTGATAGCCTCTCCCGGAACGACAGCCCGCCATAGGCCGGGGAACAACCAATCGTACTTGCGGGCCAGCGCAAAATCATCGGGAGTCACGTAAGACCATCCTGCCGATAAATGGGCATGGCCATCCAGTTGCAGCATTGTTGCGTACTCCCAAGGATTGGACGGGACCAGAGGGATCTGAGGCAGGTTATGTTCAACACTTCCCGAACTAACCTGAAGGTCACGAATCCGCTCAAATGACCGAGTGATCGTATCCGTATAAATCTGGTGTCCTTCAGGAATTATCGGATGGATCGAATCATGCGTAAAAACAACGGTCCCAGGAATGGACTCTCCTGATCTTAAAGTGAAAACGAGCTTGCCCTCCGTCACCAAATGACTGACCGCTACACCCAGATGAATCGAAGGAATACCGTAATAGTCGCCCACATCCTCCTGCATAAGAGCTCCCTTCTGGTATTCCCCAGACTGGAATCCTACTACATCCCGCTCTTTCAGCGTATAAACGAACAGGATATCAATATACCGGCTCCGCTTGCGGATTTGACGGACAATGCCTTCGATCCGCGCCTTCGACTCGGGAACGCCGCCATCATTACCGACAAATTCAACAAACACTAGATCAGGCTGATGGCGCAATACATCCGTCTCCAAACGGGCGCAGCCCAAATCCGATCCCGTACCGTCTATGCCTGCATTCACACAGCGGATATCCGCCTTGGGATATTGTCCCCGAAGCCAATCCGCCGTCATAACCCTGTATCCTTCAGAGCGCGTATTACTGCCGCCAAAATAGACCATTGTCACGGTTTCCCCATTTTCCAACTTCTGAATGACATTAGGTAACCCTCTTCGAGGGAATAATTCCTGCATCGCGACTTCACCTGACCTCACTTTTCGTTTTTAGGAGCAAACAATTTTACAGCAAACACTTCATGATAAGGCGAACCATAGGTTGCATAGAAATGAATCAGGATTCGGGTTACACATTTCGCATCCACGATATGCCTATTCAACGTGAGATAATTTTCACGGATACTGATTTCCCTCTCGGTTCCGTCTTCAAAGGTTAAGATCACATCATAATCTTGGATAAGGGATTCGATCGGATCGTCGAAATGCTCCAAATCCAGCTGTGAATTGAAAACAAGATGGATTTCATCCAGATTTTTGGGGTTAGCGAAACAGAACTCCAACCATTCCTGTCCCTCTGTACGCTCCGAAATCCAGCCGTTCGGCAGACCATAAGGTCTAGAGTAGCCGTTGACGACATTCTCGGGGTTATACATATTCTGGGATGGCTGTAGGTCTTTAAAGCAAATGCTCTTATTGAATTTCTTCAGTCTGGACGGCTCTTCTGGCCTATAATAGAAGCTGACCGCTCCAGTCAATTTTTCTTCATTGCTGTATACGGCAAGGCTCTCCGTACCTTCAAGTACGATGTATATTTTGTCGTCCGCTGGCTTCGTGCAGCCCAAGTCCAGCGTAATCCAGTCGTCATGACCAGCTGTAATGGCCAAGCGGTAGTCCTTCATTCGGCTGGTGGGAATGTAGTTTTCCTTCCGTTCCCCGCCAAACAGCTTCACATGCAGCATTTCCGAATGCTCGGAACTATTTTTAATTTTGATCCGTACGCTCTCCGCAACAGATGTCTGAATGGGCAAGACCAAACATACCCCTTGCTCCAAGGAAATCGCTTCGGTTGGATGAAGATTGTCATAGCTGCGCTGAGACGAGGCACGAATATGTAATCCTTCAGCGAAGTAAGGATCTAATTCCTCTTTAAGCCCTACAATCGTTTGCCCGTCCCGAAGCAGCATCGCCTGCAGCTCTCCCATATGAGCTCGGGCGATGTCTGCGGGGTCTACCTCATATTTCAGGCATAACGAAGCGGCCGTTCCAACCGCCTGCCCCATACAACCGCAGGTTGCCATTACCCTCGTAGACCCGAAAGCAACATGGGTAGCACTTATATTGCGACCAGCGAACATGAGATTAGGTATATTTCGGGAAAATAAACTACGGAACGGAATATTGTACAAGCCAGGAACGAAATTCCATGCTGTAGCCGGTCCCTCATCGTAGATGCCCTTAGCAGCATGTAAATCCATATACCATCCCCCGACGGATACAGCATCTTCGAAATACGGCTTTGCTGTAAGATCGTTTTGAGACAACATGTGATTCCCTATAAAGCGCCTCGATTCCCGCTTTCCCGGAATCGGGCATACATAATCCAAGATGAGATTGTCCACATCATCAAATTCGCCGCTGTTTTTGATATAATCCCAAATCCCGTAAACCAATTTCCGCAGCTCTAATGCGATGTCTTCATTGTTTGTGATTACATCCATATGCCCGCCGTATTCCAGCCACCACAATCCGCCAAGCCCGTTGATTTTTCTAGGAAAAGCCCGATGATTTAAACCCTTTCTAATACTATCGAAAAAGGGCAACTTCGTAATATCATACGCAAAGCCAGGCCTCTTGTATGGAACGTGATACTCTACATCACGAGCTTGAAAAAGGATCGTGTCTCCCATGGTGTAGTGGTCCGCCACTTCAGGGGCTAAGTTTTCCCCGTATTCATGCCTCGCTTCTCTTCCCCATCGGAAGAGAGCACCTGCCTGATATCCGACAATCCCGTCTCCGGAGCAATCGATGTAGGTTCTGCTTTCAAAACGGAATTTCCTTTCGGAAGCTAATTGAAGGCCCTCCACCCATTTGATTCTACCGTTCTCCATTCCCGTTTCATGCACGCATGTATTCAGAAATAGAGAAATGTTAGGTTCATCATAGACCATATCCAACAAGACCGTATCCGAAAGCGAAAGCATAAGCTTTTTGTTATACAACGGATTATAGTGAAAAATCTTCAATTTGAGCTCTTCCACCAACCCGCCCTCACGCGCATAATAGGATGGACTTTTGCCGAGATAGGCCGCCCCGTTAATATGGACCCTAACCTCGCTGCTGGCATTTCCCCCAAGAACCGGCCGATCATTAATAAGTGACACTTGCAACCCTTGACGAGCGGCAGCAATGGCGGCACATAGTCCAGCAATACCTCCGCCTACGACGGTTACATCCGCTTTAATAAGCTCCATTTTGATAACCTCCATGATAATTTACATCTATCATGGTAGTCCTTTTAACCCCCTTTTTTTTACATGATTTCGAGAAAAATTCATACATTTTTTTGCAAACTTATTTGGTTTCATATCTTGTCATTTTTATCCGATATTGCTTAGGTGTATCCCCCGTATATTCTTTAAATAGTTTGCAAAAATACCCTTCATTGACAATGCCTACTTCCTCGCACAATTCCAATAAAGAATAATCCTGAACATTTAACAGTTCGAGAGCCAACTGTATTTTTTTTCGATTGATGTAGCTGATAACCCCTTCGTTCATTGTTTTTTTAAATAGGCTGCTAAAATACGATGGCGCTAAATTCACATCCTCTGCAATAGCCTCCAGGGTTAAACGTTGTTTCAAATTTTTCTCTATAAACCGCATGGCTCCCATGATTTCTGCACGATGTACTAGTTGGCCAGCGTGTACATATTCGAATGTAAAGTCGCTAATATAGGCTAGTTGCTCCCGAAATGCCATAAATTCGATGGGAAACTCCGCTACTTCCGTGGATGGCGTATTCCCCGATTTAAATTTCACAGTAATATCTCTGTAGAAGTCTCGAAGCATAGGTGCCATGATGGACTTATGGATTTTATGATCTGTAACAAATTGATTTAAATCATCAAATTCTTTCTCCAGCTCTTCTTTGGCAACTTGTCTTTGCACCCATACAAGAAAATCAGCCAGTTTCTGCTGAAAGTCATCTCTTTTGTCATTCCGATAATGGAACCGATGCGCTGGTGTTTTGACTACTTTCTCTGCATGATAATAGAAATCCTCACTCACATTGTGAGCTTCCGTGTAAGCTTGTTTGATGGATTCCCAGCCTCGATGCGGACCGCCAAAAGCTACGGAAACCCTTTGATTCAAGTACTTATACAGGTGAGAGACGATCTGACTCCCCAATGCCTGGCAAGCATATTCCGTATCCATGTCACTGCGATTATGTTCCCAGGAAAGAAAGCCAATAAACCGATTATTGGATAGATCCGTTGCTACACCACTGCCACAATTCAACACCGTTTCTTCGATGACATTCGTAATCGCATATTTCAAGATGTTTTGATCAACCGCTGAATATTCATTTCGAAAATTTTCATACTGATTCATTTCAACAATAAAGCAGCAATAGTTAGCTTGAAAGAAATGAAACTGCATGCTACCCACAAGATTCGATGCCCGATGCGAAGGTAATTCGCCTCTGATCAGTTCGTTAAACAATTGTTTGCGAACTCTATATTTATTTTCAAGAACGGTTACGTTTAAAGATTGGAATTCCTCTTCTTTTTTCTTAACCTCATCCAAAATTCCAGCTGCCTTATTCAAAGTTCGATCCAAATCTGCTTCATTTAATGGAACCTTAACGATGTACTCCAATACGTTGGCATGAATAGCTCGCTGTGCATATTCAAATGACGAATAGGCAGTCAAAAGAATGTATTGGGTATGAGGCAGCTCCGGCTTCAACTGCTCAATCATGGATATCCCATCCATTCTCGGCATAACGATATCGGAAATGACGATATCTGGCTTTCGTTTTAATATCTCCTCTATCCCCTTCTGCCCATTATTCGCTTTTCCCACTAACTGGAATCGCCTTTCCTTATGGGAGAGCTCGCTAAAAAATAATTCCAATCGTTGAATAATTAGATCTTCGTCGTCAACAATGAAGCAAGTGTACTCTCTCACCCTCATACATCTCCTCTAAACAAACCTGCCGGGAATATGGCGCGGACACGGGTTATTTCCTTCGGTACGCTTATGATTTGGAGCCCGTACTGCTCCCCACAGTGAAGTCTTATTCGACCATGAATATTATTTAACCCGATTCTTTTTCTTTTTACTTCCAGATCACTCGGTTCCGCCGTTAAAATATGCTTTATTTTATCCGTTGGAATTCCCTCGCCTTGATCTATGACTTCTATTATGACGATGCCGCCCTCCCTGTAGGCATGAATCGTAATCGAACCTTCGATTCCCCCTCCGTTATAGCCATGAAAAATACTATTCTCCACAATGGGCTGCAGCAGCATTCGAAAAACCGGAAAATCCATTAACCCCTCTTCGATATGCTCAATCAAGTCGAAGTGCCTGTTATATCGGATGTTCTGAATCGCAATATAGTCCGAAACATTTTGCAACTCCTGACGTAGTGAAACCTTCTCAGAAGCGTCGGCGATCCCATATTCCAATGATGAAATGAGAGACCCGATTACCACATCTACTTTCTCTATTTGACCGAGGCGTATGACATTGCTAATAGCTCCAAGTGTGTTATATAGAAAATGAGGGTTTATTTGAGATTGCAGCACTTGGATTTCCAGCTTCCGCTCGAGTTCATTATGCTGTTCTCCTCTACGAATCAGTTCCACAATTTGCTGCAGCATACGGTCGAATGCGCGGGAAAGGTCGCCGAATTCATCGTTTCGCTTAATGGTAACTGTCGTGGTCAGATCGCCTTGCTCTACCCGCTTCATTTTTGTTTTGAGCGCATAGAGCGGATTCCTTATATATTTGGCAATAAAAAAGGAAATGAACAAACTTAAGAGAAGACCTGCAACTAGAAGCCCGATATAGTAAGTTTCCAATCTGGACAACGCAGCTTCCAAACGAGATTCATCGTTGATCGAAATGATGGACCAATTGAATTTCTCCGTCGGTTTCTTCAGAATGTAGACCGGTAAACCCTCTTTAGTATGCAGGTGAAGACTTGTTCCTGTCGTATCAAGAATTTGTTCCGCCGACGTTTCCCCGATTGAAAAAGTATGATCTTGAATATTCAGGGGTCCTCTATTTTCCGAAAATCCGGCAATGATTTTACCCGATGCGGTGATAAGAGCCAGATTCATTTGTTCTTTCTTATTAATCTTGAACAAGGTTTCTTCAATGGCATTTAGATCCAAATCTACTGCTATAGCCATAGGAAACGGAGAGCCGTTCAGATATCGCACCATCGTAACGGTCCAGCCGGAATATTTCGATTGATAAGGATCACTTACAAACGTAGTCCTTCTATTCTTGTCGGCCGCATCAAATAAAGGTTTTCTGTCGGATAAAGGTTCATCGAAAATTCGCGTAGGCGTGCTTCCGCCTAGAATGGATAAATCACTTTTAATCAAGTATATGTTGCTGACGTAATTACTGTTGAGTTCATATAACTCTCTTAATTGCTTTTTGATTACTTCTGTATTGTCAATGTTTGCTTTCACTGATGTTTCGACCGAAAACAAGATCGTCTGGAAGGAGGAAAAATTAACAGTCAAATACTGGTCAACTTTGTCCAAGATTTGGTTTGTGTAATAAATATCGTTGGTTCTTATCTCCTTTTGAACATAGCGATAGGACAATTGGCTTATCAAGATGATGCAGCTTAATACAAACGCAAACACAATCAAAAATAGTTTTAAAGGCAAGCTAATTCTTCTTCGCATCGGTCATCTTCCTTTTACATCTGTATTCAACTAAGCATAGCATAGGACAACAAAGAGAGGGGCTATTTATCGCCACTCTCTTCGTTTATTTACTTGATTAGGCCAGCTTCTTTAAATTGCTTAACTGCCGTATCCTTATATTTCTGCATGTCAAACTTCGTATCCAATGTTTTGAGGAAATTGTCCCAGTTCGTAAGAGGGTCTTTGCCAGACATAAACTTGACTAAGCTTTCATTAATGAAACGTGTGCGGTCCGCTGCCAAGGTATCGCTCGGGTCTGCCGTCAACAAATTTCCGGGCAAAGTAAGACCCACATATTGCTGATTGTTCGTGAACGCTTCTGCTGTCTTCGGGTTCTGGAAGCTGAAGTACTCGGCATCCTCGCCACGGCGCGGCATTCTATAATGATCGACCCATAAGTACTTTTCTTTCATTTCCTTGGATAATTCAGAGGTTTTATTTTTGATCTTGCCGTCTACCACATCCCAATGAATCCCTTTAATTCCGTATGCAAAGTTGGGATAGGCCTCTTTGTCCGTAAAGAGATATTCCAGCATTGACAAGATTCGAATGATTTTATCTTTGTCGGCTTTCTTGGAAATCGCCCATGAATTGCCTTGGAATGATTTTCTCTCCACGATTTGATCGCCGTATGGCCCCTTCATTGGAGGAATGACGATCCATTCCGGTATCTCTCCACCGATTTCTTTCATTTTCTGCTGATAATCCGGTTCCAGCCTGCGGGCGTCTCTGATCATGAAGCCAACTTTACCTTTAAATAACTTTTGGTCCAACAAATCTGGCGTATTCATCGTCACCCAGTCTGGGTCCACAACTTTCGCTGTCATCATTTTATTGATGTAAGCGAGCGCCTCTTTCATTTTGGGATCGATAAATAGGAACACTGGTTTATTGTCTTTCACTTCAATGGCAGAAGGCGGATTAACGCCAAACATCCACATCAAGCTATCGAAGCCGTAGGTTTGCAGGTTGCCTTCTTTATTCATACCGCCTATGAATCCGTACGTATCGTTTTTGCCGTTTCCGTCCGGGTCTTTCTCCGTAAAGGCTTTCATTACTTCGTACAGCTCGTCAGGGGTTGTCGGCACTTTCATATTCAGCTTTTTTAACCAATCGTTGCGGATGAAGTAGCTTCGACTGATACCGTTTACATTATCATAACCCGGAACTCCGATGGTTTTTCCCAGATAGGACGTCGCCTCCCAGGAGTCATTACCAAAACGCTTCTTCAATTCAGGAAATTGATCCAAGTATGGCGTCAGATCCGCAAGAACACCTTGATCATAATATTGTGCGAGATCGGCTCGACTCTTCAAGAAGAGCAAATCGGGAATATCCCCGCCCGCAATAAGCGTATTCAGTTTGGTTGTTGCTTGCCCAGCTTGGGGAACCATCATATCCAAGTCAATGTTTACTGCCTTCTCCAACATTTGGCGTTGAACATCTTCATCACGTGGAGGTATCGGAGCGGCAGCATTGAAAGTACCTTGGTTAAACATTGTGATTTTCATTTTGGTCGCGAACTTGTTAGCTTCGGATTGAGGGCCGCTTGAAGCTGCAGGCTTAACTTCTTCTTTGTCCGCACATCCTGACAATAGCGCTCCCAGCCCTATGGTAGCAGCCAGAACAGTAAATGAAACCTTTTTACGTAGCATATTGACCTCTCCTTTTGCTTGTATCTATATTATCACGGCTTCCCCGTAACAACCTAGGTAGGAATTGCTTTTTAACCTTTAATCGATCCCATGAGTACACCCTTCGTAAAATGCTTTTGCATAAATGGATAAACGATCAAGATCGGAACCGTAGTCACGACAACAGCAGCCATTTGCACGGCGAACTTGCTAATCGTTCCGGAATTGGCCATCGAGTCCGCACTTTGTGTTGCGACGTTAAGCAGAATGTTGCGCAAGACAACTTGAAGCGGCATTAAGTTTGAATCATTCAAGTAAACAATCGCATCGAAATAACTGTTCCAATGCCCCACGGCATAAAAGAGGGAAATCGTGGCAAGGACGGGCAAGGACAGGGGTAAAATGATTCTCCATAGCGACTGAAGTTCACTTGCGCCATCGACCCTCGCTGATTCCTCGATTTCGGCAGGCAATTGCTCGAAAAAGCCTTTAATGATCACCAGATTAAATGCACTAATGAGATGTGGAATAATTAATACCCACGGACTGTTTAGCAATCCCAGAGAGCGGATTAACAAATACGTTGGAATTAACCCTCCACCAAACATCATGGTAAACACAATGAATATTAAAAATATGCTGCGTCCTGGCAAATATTTTTTGGATAACGGATAAGCCGCTATGATCGTAAAAAACACATTAAGCGCAGTACCTACAATCGTTCGAAACAACGTGATTTTATACGCCTGCCCTATACCATGAGAAAAAAATACTTCTTTGTAGGCTAGAAAGGTAAAGGATTCAGGTATAATCACAATTCCTCTTCTTAACACTTCCGATTCTGGCGTCACTGAAACAGCAACCACATATAAAAAAGGGAGTAAGCAAAGCAGGGATAGTACAATAAGAATCATATATACGGCTGCTTGCCATACTTTTTCCCCAATTGTCATGTTAATCATTTTGAAAACCACCTCACCAAATTTGCCCATCGAATTTTTTTGCAAGCTTGTTCGCAGCCAAAACTAAAGCAAATCCGATGATAGCTTTAAACAATCCCACAGCCGTTGCCAAGCCAATCTTAAGACGCTCCAACCCTTCACGGTATACCCATGTGTCGATAATATCGATCTTCTCCTGGTTAAAGCTGTTGGCAAACATGAATATTTGGTCAAAACCAGCATCCAGAATATGGCTTAATTTGAGGATCAGCATCAGAATAATAACGCCTCGAATGCCGGGTAATGTGACATGCCATAGCTGTCTCCACTTGGAAGCGCCATCAATTCGAGCAGCTTCATATAAGCTTGGATCAATTCCTGCTAATGCGGCGAGATACAATATCGCTCCCCAGCCAATATCCTTCCATATCTCAGATGAGATGATCAACACTCTGCCCCAGGCAGGTTCCGTTAGAAAAGAGATCGGCCCAATACCATTTTGCTTTAAAATCATGTTAAAAAGGCCTTCCCCTGGGGCTAATAATGCCACCATCAGTCCATAAACAATGACCCATGAAAGAAAATGAGGCAAATACGTGATCGTTTGTACAATTTTTTTGAACCATTGGGTATAAACTTCATTGAGAAGCAAAGCAAGTATGATGGGAGCGGAGAAACCGAACAATAGCTTATACAGCGAAATGATAATCGTATTTCTCATAATGTCCCAGAAATAAACGCCATTCATAAAATCCTTGAAATTTTTCAATCCCACCCATGGGCTTTCCCATAGTCCCAAGGCTAGGTTGTAGTTTTTAAAAGCAATGATGATTCCTGCCATGGGAATATATTTGAATACGGCAAAGTAAACCAATGCCGGGAATAAGAGAGCATACAACACTTTATACTTCTGTATCGTTCTTATCCATGAATTCCGCTTTTTGGGGAGGGAAATGGCGTCCGCTGCCAATTTCGCTTGCATATCATCACCTCGTCTTTATTTATATTTGTATAATAGCACCCCCCTTTCGGATAAATTTCTGTGATTTCAAGAATTTCTTACAAGATATTAAGGAAGTGGGACCTTGGATAATTCCAATAAAAAACATAAAAAAACGGACAGAGTGAGCGCTACCGTTTACAGGTGCTTTCACTCTTGTCCGTAATCATGAAAAAGGAGCTGCCGCGTAGCAATCCCCTCCTTTCCACAAGCTCTTCAGATAACGATCCTGCTAAGTGTTTAAAAACAAATTAACATGTTCGGCAAATAAATCTGCGTATTGGAACAAGAACCCATGACCTGAATCCGGATAAATAATCAATTGCGCATTCGGTATGCGTTGGGAAACAATATAAGAATTGATAGTCGGAATCATGATGTCATTATTTCCATTAGCAACAAGTACGGGATGCTTAATCTCCCCGAGTCTGTCAAAAGTCGAATCCTTCCCCCACGCCACAACCGATTTTATCTGCGCTTGAACCGACTCAGCCCTAACTAGTGGCGCACGGTCGTCTTCTCTTCTATTAGCAAGCCGGTCTAGGTACTGTAATCCTGACGCTTTGCTTGTATCTGTCGGTTCGAAGAACAAGTAAAGGAAATCTTCCGGCTCGTTCACCGGTTTAAAAGCAACTTTGAACACTTCAGGTTTACCAGATTGTGTACCTTCCCCGGTCCCGCCCCCTGTACCTGCCAAGATTAAACGACGGATCAAATCAGGGCGAGCCACTGTCACTACCTGCGCAATGTAACCCCCCATAGAGAAACCGATGAGATCCACTTGTTTAAGACCAAGCGCTTCAATAAAAGTGATTGCATATTCCCCTGTTTCAAAGAATGATTCTGCAACTTCTCCCGATGTCAATCCGATACCTGCACTATCAAACAGGATGACCCTGCGTTCCTCCGCCAAAGCATTGACCAAGGCAGGATCCCAGTCATCCATCGTACCTCTAAAACGTTGGCAGAACACTAGCGGCACTTCAGATGGTTTGCCGAATGTCCGGTATGCAAATCGGATTCCTTTAGCATCAATATACGATGTTTCTACTGTTTCTGCTGTTTCTGCTGTTACTTCAATTACATTCATGGTATCTTCTCCCTTATGCTCATTCGTCGGGCACTCTAATTGCAACTCTCATACCGGATTCCCCTTGCTCCGACATCGTGATGACAGGCCTCGTGATCCTGCCACGTTTTTGTTATTTTACCCGTGATGTTGCATTTAATTCGGAAAGTAAAAAGCACCTCGTTTGAGATGCTTAAACACATTCACTCCCCCCACACCTTGGTTCACGACAATCGTCTCATTCATCGCTGCTTTCCTCCAATTCACTGCTTGCCGATCACCATATTTGAGATGACAATCGTCGTTACCGATTGCTTGCCAAGAACGGTTCTGAATCCACTGCCGGCAATCAGAAGCTCCGATTCCGATAAATTCGCGAGCTGCGACGTCTGATAGACTTTGGCCGTAAGGCTGTCATAAGTAAATGCCGTCAGGTCGAAATGAACCTCTCTTTCATCGCCTTCGTTTCGTACAACGATGGTGAGCTGCTTTTTATCCTTGTCATATGCCGCAACGGAACACTCGTTATCGGTAAAAATGATTCGGCTGCCTGGCCGAATAAATTTACTGAAACTAGCCATTGCGTAATATTGCTTCGTAAATTCATAGCTTTCGCCTTGTGTGAAATCAGAATGAATAAAGCCCCAATTGTTCTGCGCACCCTCAT
This sequence comes from Paenibacillus sp. J22R160, assembly GCF_059692135.1. Lineage (NCBI taxonomy): Bacteria > Bacillati > Bacillota > Bacilli > Caryophanales > Paenibacillaceae > Paenibacillus > Paenibacillus sp. J22R160. Next base: position 410,275 of record NZ_JCAUAU010000001.1, read on the forward strand.
CTTCAACAGCTTGCCAATAGACCCAAGCGGAGGGCTGCAGGATCCTCAAATCGGATATAATTCTCTCCGCAAGCTCCATCACTCCGCTCATATCTTCATGGTCATGCGGCTCGGAGCCGCCGGTTCCGAACTCGGACATCCATAACCTCTTCCCTTTTTCCTTTGCCAGCACACGAAGCTCTTCCAGCTTGGAGCCATTATAGGTGTGGGTATTGATTTGAGAGATGCTGTTCAACGTTTCATCATCATAGCCATACAGCATCTCTACCGTCTCGTCTACGCTGTTTTCATCGGGCGCGCTGACAGTCGTTCCGGTCAAGCCTTTCATACGAAGAGAACGGGCGGTTTCCTTTATGAGGACCATCTGTTTATCAAGCGTAAAGTGAGCGCCTTCTTGAATATTGCCCTTCTTCCACCAATTCGATATGGGCTCGTTCAACGGATTCAACGTTCTGAACGAAATCCCGTATTCTTCTTTATAATGCTTCACCACTTCCGTCAGATAGTCGGCAAAATTATTGTAGTACTCCTCCTTCAAATTGTTTCCGCCGTCTACCGCTCCGGTTACCGATCCGCTTATGGTCATCCAATAAGGCGGCGAGTTCGAAAATGCTTCCGCAATCGTCGCTCCGCGCTCGAATGCTCCAAGTAACACAAACTTCTGGCCATTGTCCGCCGTCCAATCCCATTGTCCCTCTTGCGGCTGAAATCCTGGAACATCGCCGCCTGGACGCAAAGAATTCGGTTGAATAGCTGGATTCTCGCCGCCCCCGATATTATAACGAACGATATTAAGACCGAGTCCTTTGTTCGTATCGAATATAAGGTCCAGAACTTCGTTTAGACGATCTTTATTCTGCCACTGACCAAGCATATGCCCCCACCAGGCAAGCGTGGTCCCCCAGCCTTCAAAACCTTCATATCCTTCAGAAGGCTGTACACGAATCAGATTGTCGGTTTTCATCTCATTTATTTCCCGGCTCTGAGCTAAGTTGTCTGAATTCAACATAAATCCTCCTCTTAATTGCTTAGCCTTTGACGGAGCCCGACAAAGTTAACCCTCGGGAAATATACTTTTGTCCGAAGGCGTAGATGATTAAATTCGGAATCAATACGACAATCGTGGCGGCAAATACATAGCCGTAGTCGACAACGGTTCCTTGGCCGCCGATCAAGTTACTAATCCCAAGTTGCAGCGTGTACCGAAGCGGTTCACTAATGTAAATAAGCGGATTGAGAAAATCCCTCCATGTACTGTTAACCGTCCACACCACAACGGTTGCGATGACCGGGGCGCATAAGGGAACGATGATTCTAACCAAAATCCCGAAACTTGTCGTGCCGTCGATTTTGGCGGATTCATCGATTTCTTTCGGAATCCCCATAATAAACTGGCGCAGGAAGAACAGATTATAGGCATTACCGAAGAACGCCGGAACGATTAGAGGCAAATAGCTACCGACCCAGCCCAATTGTTTATACATTAAAAATGTAGGAATAAGCAGCACTTCGCTCGGGAGCATCAGCGTAGCCAGTACCAGCAAGAAAAGCGGCTCGTTGGCCCGACTGCGAAACCTCGCGAAACCGTATGCAAAGATCATCGATGAAATGACTTGACCGATGACGTTCATGACCGTAATAAAAAGCGAATTGCCAAAATAGCGAAAAAAATTAAACTCAGTAAAAACGAGAACGTAATTGTTCCATTCCCATACTTCTGGAATCCATCTGATTGGTATTAAAAATACGTCTTGCGAAGGCTTGAACGAGCCTGAGAGAGTCCAAATGAGCGGCAAAATAAAAGAAAGCAACCCAACAGACAAAACGAGATAACGGATTAGACGTTTCGCCGCTTTTAAAGGTTTGAACCTTGACGCCGTCTTCTGATTTAGACCCGATGCAAGTTGTGCCTCAATCGGTTTCATAGTGGACCCACCTTTTGGAAACATACATATTCAACACAGTAACAATGAATATCAACGTCACGATAACCCAAGCAATAGCGGAAGCAAAACCCATCCTGTAAAATTGAAAAGCGTTTTCGACCAAATTGACCATCAAGCTGTCGGTCCAGGCTTGTTGAGTGACCGGCAAGACCTGAGGTTCGTTAAAAATTTTGAATATGTTGATCATATTCGTTGTAATTTGGAAAAAGATAATCGGAGATATATAGGGTGTAATAACGGTAAGAAATCTTCTATATCGGCTCGCCCCATCCATTTCCGCCGCTTCGAGCAAATCTTTCGGAACGGTTGCCAGCGCCGGAAGCCATATAACGATGCTGCTCGTTACGTTGCCCCAGAGCCATATTAGTAGAACGGAAGGTTTGGCCCAATTCTCGGCAGTATACCAACCCGGGCCATCGATTCCGAACCAGGATAACACCGTATTGATAAGTCCCATATTGTTTCCGGTAGCATCGCCAGGCAAGAGCATATATTGAAACATGATGACGACGGCAACTCCGCCAAAAATGGACGGAATATAGAATCCGATTCGAAAGAAGTTGATTCCTCTTATTGCTTTAAATAACAATAAGGAAACGAGGAGTCCGCCGAGCGTGCCTATCGGAACACCGACAATTGCGTAATAAATTGTATTTTTAAAAGCAGGCCAAAAATAAGGATCTGTATTCAACTCGATGTAATTTTGCAAACCGACCCATTTAGCTGGCGACAGAATATCCCACTCCATAAAGCTAAGGACGATTGAGACAAAAAAAGGTATTGCATAAAAAGCCAGAAACCCTATGATCCAGGGCGTCACATAAAACCAAAATTGTCTCGCTTCATTTTTGTCATATCCTTTTAATGCCGTTGTTCTAGCCATACTTCTTCCCTCCTTATAAGAAGTAAGGCGGGCCCCACCCACCCCCGCCCTGCTTCGAACCTCTTACTTTGCAGAAAGCAATTTATCTACGTCCACTTTCATCTTAGCCATGGCTTCTGCCACCGGTTTATTCTGATCGAGGATTTGTGTTATGTACGTTTTGGCGATTTTGTTGGATATTTCTTCCCATTTGGTCGTAATTGGAGGAGCAGTAGCCCCTTCAGCCGCAACCAGCTGCGATTTGAAGTGGACCGGCGCTTTGCCGCCAAGATCGAGATACGCATCGGAACCTGCCGCGGATTTGAGTGCAGGAATATCTGCATGTTCTTTAGCGACAACAGCCATTCCTTCTTTGCCCGTCAAGAACTGCAGGACGACCCAAGCCGCATCCTTGTTTTTGGAAGCTTTCGTAATCGAGAAAGCGCTGGAGAACAACGGATTTGCCGCTTTAGTACCTACAGGCGGAGGTGCGATATCCCAATCAAAGTTTTTGATTTTTTGGCTATCGACAATCCACCAAGGACCGTCGATCATCATGGCCGCCTTGCCGCTCGTCCACAGATCCGCGCCTTGAGCTCTTTGGTCCGCACGAGGAACGACGTTGTATTTGTTCAACAAGTCCTGCATCAATTGCAATCCCTTCAGCGCTTCCGGAGAATCCATTGTAAACTTTGTCTTATCAGCATTAAGCAACGAGCCGCCTTGCGTTTCTACGAACAATTGTTGGAAAGCAAACCAGTCATCGATTTTCGGCAGTGCCCAGATGCCCTCTTTTTTATTTGCGATTTTCTGGGACGCATTCAGGAAATCGTCCCACGTCCATTTGTCGGTCGGGTATGCAACTTGCGCTTTGTCAAACAACGTTTTGTTATAGAAAAGAAGCATCGTACCAATACGGAACGGAACGCCCATTACTTTGCCATCATAGCTGTAAGCGTCGACCCCGGCTTTGTAATAGTCGTCGATTTTTAATCCGCTTTTTTGAATGTAAGGAGTAAGATCCTCCAACTGGTCTTTAGCAGCATATCTGGTGAACGCTTCACCCTGCGCAACGACATCGTAAGGATTTCCTGCCGTCATGGTCGATAGCATTTTTGTCTCATAGGCAGAATTATTACCATTCGGAATTTGAACCAGTTTAATTTTGATATCCTGATTCACTTTCTCGAATTCCGCTTTGATCGCTTCCATCCGTTTCATGTCATTTTCGCTTCCCCAGAAGGAAACAGAGACTTCGCCCGAAGGTTTTGCCTCCTTAGACGGCGGTTGGCTGGCCGCATCGCTTACACTTGGGGAACTGTTTGTCGTTGTACCATCATTTTTACCGCAACCAGCTAGTATGATCGTTACGCAAATAACCAATGCTGTCCATAACCGAAACTTCTTCATGTAGACCCCTCCAGTCTATTATTGAAACCCGCTTTTAAAATGTAACCCGTTTCATGAAACGGGTTACATTTTTCAAATAAAAAAAAGAATGCGCTTATTACAGTCACAATCTATTTCTTTATGAAAGGGGTTTCATATTTGAAATTGTATGCCACAAATCTCGCTCTGTCAATATCCTTTTTTCGATTTTTAGCGGCATCAAGACATTTTAAGGGCTAATGCCGCGTCTCGGATCTTCGATGATTTTAGTTTGATAATACCCGACTGCTACCGCGAACAACCAGTTCCGGCTCTATAACGGTGACTCGCTTCGCCTTTTCCTTGCTGATCAGTTTGTGAAGAACGTCCAAAGCCGTCCTTCCGAGCAGATCCGTTTTCTGGGACACCGTCGTAAGCTCCGGGTTGATAACTGAAGCTAACGGAATATCGTCGAAACCGACGATCGATATGTCTTCCGGAATCCTCAGTCCCTTTTTGAAAGCCGATTTTACCGCGCCAACGGCTGTATTGTCATTGATGCAAATCACCGCCGTCGGACGAGACGGTAAATCAAGCAGTATATCCATAGCGCGTTCTCCCCAGGACATCGAGAAATCGCCGTAAAGGATGCGCTCTTTGGGGACACGGAGCCCGTTTTGATCCATGACACTCTTAAAAGCTTTAACCTTCTGCTCTGTGGTTGACATGTAAGCGTTCCCTGCAATGCAGGCGATTTCCCTATGACCGAGTTCGATACAATGGCGGGTCGCGATTTCCGCGCCTTTCGCCTCGTCCGTGATCACACGATGCAGACGGCTGCCCGGTAAATTTCCGTTGACCAGCACGAGAGGAATGCGTGAGGCGACTTCCACTACTTCTTCGATCATTTCCACTTTGCATTTAGAAAGGTTAATGCGTCCGCCAAGGAAAATGATGCCTTCGACCTGATTTTCCCGAAACTTGTTCAAATATTGCGATTCCTTTTCGTAATCCCCTAGCGAATCGCACAGAAAGAAAGTGTATCCTTTTTCGTGCGCCTGACTGTAAATCCCACTGATGACTTCCGGGTAAAAAGGGTTTGTTATGTCCGGCACAATGATGCCTAAAGTTCCCGTTTCTTTCTTGGACAGGCTTCGAGCAAGCGCATTTGGATGAAATTGGTACTTGTCAATTACATGCATGATTTTGTTTCGGGTGCTTTCTTTTACGGGAGCCGTATTGTTCAAAACTCTTGAAACGGTTGCTACAGATACTTTCGCTTCGTTGGCTATGTCATATATCGTTATGTGTTTCACTTCTGTCATCACCTTTTCATCCTAGATACTGCAACCTATGATAGCATTTCCCGTACGGAATTCAAATTAATATACCTGACGATCGTTTTGACTTCTCTTTGCTCCTCTTGACAGAAAAAAACCCTCTTAGTTTGGTATCATGGAAGTGTTTAGCAACCATGCAAACAATGAAAGGTGAGCAACTCCTATAGTACACCAAAAATCCTTGTCTGAACAGGCAAAAACTCGTTTTTCCAACTTGTTTCAACTCTGCAAATCGGCAAACTGCTTTAAGATTATCAGACTGCTCTACAGCAACTTATGGCTTTATTTATACAGTTGACTCATGCAAGAACCAAACGTGAAAAGCCGTTAGTATTTTGTCAACTCAGCGAATGGATCTCTAGTGTGCCTTGTTATATCAAGGGTTTGTTTGGCGAACTACGCTGCGAAAATTGCAATTTCTTTCTATTCATAGTTCCTCAGCTCCATTACTTCTACGATTATTATAAAAAGAGGCAAACGATTTATGTTATCGTTTACCTCTAATTATTTATAAAACGGAGCCCGCAAACCCGCAGCGCTCCGTTTTTATTGTTTCATAATTAATTCTAATTAAATGTTGAAGCTCCGCTATAAAAAGTCCTGTTTCAAAATTATTTGCATTGAAAAATTCCAGTTCATGCAGTATTCTTCCTAGAATTAAGCTATGGGCCTTTAGAGCAACGAAAATTCACTATGCCAGAACCAAACTTCAACTAGGGTTACACTAAATCGTTTCCCTAATCTCTCGCCCAGAACAAAAGCCGTTTGCTCCTACAAAACACGCTAGTTGGGCTATAATGACACATCCTGGCCAACTACACGTTCTCTATTTAACCCTGTAGGCACGAATCAAATTCAAAATTTGACTTCACCTACCACTCGGCGATACTCCCATCTTTATGCCGCCATACAGGGTTCTGCCATTGGTGCCCGATGGCTGCCATCTTCCTGACATGCGCTTCGTTCACTTCAATACCTAAACCAGGCCCTTGAGGGATTTGGACGAATCCATCCTTGTACGCAAATACAGAACCATCAACTATATAATCTAGTAGATCACTGCCTTGATTATAGTGAATGCCCAGACTTTGTTCCTGGATGAACGCGTTATGTGCTGTTGCGTCCACCTGAAGACATGCCGCCAAAGCAATAGGTCCAAGCGGACAATGCGGTGCCAGAGCAACATCATAGGCCTCCGCCATCGAAGCAATTTTCTTACACTCTGTAATCCCCCCGGCATGCGAGAGATCGGGTTGGATTATATCCACATACCCATCCGCCAGCAGAGACTTGAAATCCCACCGGGAGTACATTCTCTCTCCAGTTGCGATAGGTATAGATGTATGCCGGGCAATTTCGCGTATTGCCTCGTTATTTTCTGCTAAGACAGGCTCCTCAATAAACATCAGCTTGAAAGGCTCTAACTCTTTAGCGAGAATCTTCGCCATCGGTTTATGGACGCGACCATGAAAATCAACGCCAATCCCCACATATTTGCCAACAGATTCGCGAATAGCAGCAACACGTTCCAAGACTTGATCGATCTTTTCATAGGAATCAATATACTGGAGTTCCTCTGTCCCATTCATCTTGACGGCCGTGAATCCCGCGTCAACAATTGATTTAGCAGCTTGACCGACATCACTTGGACGGTCTCCGCCAATCCAGGAATAGACACGGATCGAATCCCGGCAAGCGCCACCTAATAATTGATAGACGGGGGCATTATAATATTTGCCTTTAAGATCCCACAACGCCTGATCGATGCCAGCAATCGCACTCATCAGAATCGGTCCCCCGCGATAGAAGCCTGCGCGATACATTGTTTGCCAATGATCTTCGATACGTAGTGCATCTTTACCAATCAGATAAGTCATCAATTCATGAACCGCCGTTTCCACCGTGGCTGCCTTGCCTTCGATCACAGGCTCCCCCCAGCCTATAAGGCCTTCATCGGTTTCCAATTTGAGGAATAGCCACCTCGGAGGTACTTTGAATAGTTCATAGCTGGTAATTTTCATAAATCTTATCTCCTCTCTATTGGGTCGCCCTGACGAATTGGGCTGCTTTGTGTGTTAATTGTTCTAAAGAATCGATATTGATAACCCACTTGGCTGGAACAAGCGAACTGCCAATTCCGATGGCAGCAGCGCCAGCGTCAACAAAAGCGCGAATATTGTTCAGATCTATACCGCCAGTTGGCATTAACGGAATTTGCGGCAGGGGTCCTCGCAGGCTCTTAATAAATGAAGGAGAGATGGTGTCAGCCGGGAAAATTTTCACGATATCGGCACCGTGTTCATAAGCTGTCACGATTTCCGTAGGCGTATAAGCGCCGGGAATACTGATTGCACCATAACGTTTAGTCAAACGTATCGTTTCCACGTTAAGCGACGGCGAGAGGAGGAACGAGGCTCCGGCAAGCAGCGCTGCTCGTGCCGACTCTGGATCGAGTACGGTCCCCGCCCCAATCAACATGTCATCGCCGAATTCGGCGCGCAGCAGACGAATGGCCTCTAGAGCACCTGGCGTGTTCATAGTGACTTCGATCAGCCGGATGCCTCCAGCATGCAGCGCCTGTGCTACGGGCAGCACATGCTGCAGTTCCGTACCCCGCACAATGCTGATAATTTTGTGTTCAAGAATCTGTGACAAGATGGACATGCGATTCTGCTCCTTCCAATTCCTGTTATCCTTTGACAGCCCCTTCGGTCAAGCCCGAAATTAATTGCTTTTGAAAAATAAGCACAATGATTAAAAGAGGCAGCACACTGATCACCGAGCCAGCCATAATCAAATGATAGGGCGTATTGTTGCTGTCCTCCAGCGCCTTCAGAGCGACAGCGAGGGTCATATTTTCTTTGGATCTTAGAATGACAACGGGCCACATAAAGTTATTCCATTGTTTTACAAATAAAATGATGCCGAGCGCCGCAAAAGCGGATCGCAAATTCGGTAAAATTACTTTACGGAACAAGGTAAATTCGGAGCATCCGTCAATGCGCGCTGCTTCCATCATCTCATCAGGAATAGACCTGCAGTATTGACGCATAAAGAAGATGCCGAACGCATTGGCCAAATCAGGAAGAATAACCCCCCAGAGATTATCGATCAAGTGAAAGCTTTTATAAATAACAAATAGCGGTACCATTGTGGCCTCATGGGGAATCATCAGCGAAGCAAGCACAAAAATAAATAACACTTGTTTGCCCCTGAATTGATATTTCGCAAAAGCGAATCCCCCCAAACCACATAGGAATAGCGTTGCTATGGTAAAAACACTGGACAGCAGCAAGCTGTTCCATGCCACTGTACCAAAGCCTCTATTTACAAAAAGTTCGGTGAAATTCCCCCATTGCCATACGTGCGGAAGCCAGGTCGGTGGATTGGTGAATATTTCGCTGATGGACTTAACAGATGAGCCGAACAGCCACAGCAGCGGAAAAATCATGAGAAACGAGACCAAGACCATCAAAATGAACAGGATGATGGCTGTCCATCGCGTCTTTCCCGTACTTGATTTCGGCCTAACCGGCCGGTTAAGACTGACCGTACTTTGCAAAGTGTTCCCTCCTTACGTCTTATTTTTCATCAAACAAACGCATCTGGATCAAAGATATGACCATCATCAGAATAAAAAAGCAAACAGCTATCGAAGAGGCATAGCCGAAATTAAAATTTTGGAAGCTTTCGTTAAATAGCATCAGAACGGGCGTTAATGTCGAATTAAGTGGTCCACCTTTGGTCAGAATGAACGGTTCTGTAAACAGGGAGAAAGTCCCGATCGTTGACAATACCGTGCAAAAAAGTAAAATCTGCTTGACGAGCGGCACCGTAATCAGGAAAAAGCTTTTAATTTTGGTTGCACCATCCACATAGGCAGCCTCATACAAGTCCTTGGGAATACTTTGCAGACCAGTCAACACCAGCAACATATTGTAGCCGAGCCAACGATACAGCACCATCATCGCAACAGATATTCGAGCCCACCAAGGCGACTCTAACCAAGGGATCGGTTTACTGGTCCAGTGCAAATTCGACAACAGCGTATTGATCAGCCCATCCTGTGTATTGAATAACAGCACGAATACAAAGGACACGGCAACAACGGACACAAAATTGGGAACAAACAGAGCCATCCTGAAAAAGCCCTTGCCTACCATCCAATTCGCATTTAACAGACTAGCAAAAATCAAAGCTAAGAACAGCATGATCGGCACATAGAGCAGGAAAATAACAACACAGTTCCACAGGGAAAGCCAAAAAGTATGATCTTTTAGTAGAACGACATAGTTATCAAAGCCGATAAAACTCTTTTCCTTGGAGCCATTCCAATCCGTAAAGCTAAGATAGAACGAATAGATAATTGGATACAGCGAAAAAAGTAAGAACAACAGAAAGTAAAGCGAAATGTAAAAATAGGGGGCTAAACGAAGCTGCAGTTTCCAGCCTGGACTTCTCATGATTGTACCTCCTTAAAGGGTAAAAAGAAAAAAGGAGGCATCGCTCCGATAAACGGCTGCAGCGATGCACGCGTTTATCGAACAGGATGCCGAAAGTGATTTACTTCCTTTTTGTTTTCTGACGCAGCTCGTCAGCCATTGCTTTCAAAGCTTGATCAGTTGGCACATTATTCAAGAAAATTTGCGCCCATACATCCGTCATCCGTTTATTGGCCATCGGAAAGTCCGATGTATAAGCAAGCGGAAACGTTTGTTTTAGAGACTCCGCATACACCTGACGGATTGGTTGGTTGTTAAAATAAGCAGATGGCTCATTAATTGCTTCGTTGCTGTAAGTAGTCGTTAAAGATGGAAATAGACCTGCTTTTTTCATCATGTTAATTTGCGACGTTTCTTTACCTAACATGAATTCAATGAACTTCCACGCTTCTTCCGGATGCTTGGAATTTTTATTGATTGCTAAGTTCGATCCGCCTTGGTTGGCGCCCGTATACTTATCATCTTTGGACCATTTTGGCATCGTTGTTACCGACCATTTGCCTTTATCATCAGGCGCATATTGGCCTTCAATAATCGCATCGTGCCAGGAACCGCCTACTACAGTTGCAACCTTGCCTTCTTTAATCGCGTTGCCCCAAGGATCGGTATTAGCACGCGCGTCATAGACAAGATCTTCCTTTTGCATTTTGACTAGATAATCGGCAATTTCTTTGACTTCCGGTTTTTCCACCGATACATTGCCTTCTTTGTCAAAATACCAAAGTCCCCGCTGCCACATCATCGATTCAAAAACACGGTTGCTCGAATTCGTCTTGGAGTCGCCGAACATGAGAACGCCAGTTTTCTCTTTAATTTGTTTGGCTGCTTGGTAATAATCGTCCCATGTTTGGATCTTCTGAGCGACTTCTTTCGGATCCGTTGGCAGACCTGCTTTGGCAAAAATATCATTCCGGTAGAACATCACAACTGGACCGCTATCCCAAGGCATTGCGTATACTTTGTTATCTTTGGTCGCATCTTCCCATTTGTAGGCGTTCATTTTATCCTTATACGGTTCAACACGCTTGGTAATATCCAAGAGTGAATCGATCTGCACCATCTGGGCCATATTGGTAGACTCCAGACCTACAATATCTGGTACCGCATCTTGCGTATTGGAAGAGATCAGATACTTCTGGTATAAATCAGTGGATTTCATGATCTGATATTCCACTTCAATATTTGGATTCTCTTTTTGGAACGCTTCCATGTTTGCGTCCAAACCAACTTTAGCCGACTCCCAGATCCACACCACTAACTTGACTTTCCCGGTAGAATTGGCTGGACTTGCAGCACCGCCCGCCGAATTGGTAGTGGATGAAGAATTGGAACAAGCTGTCCCTACTAAGCTTATTGACAAGCAGCTTGCCAATAAGAGTGACCAACTTTTTCTTTTCATGAAGAATGCCTCCCTGTATGTTTATATCCTTATGTTAAAGTAAATGAAAAGGGTTTCATACCGACGAATGTTTGGAAAAAGTGCAATCTTTATCGAAAACGAAAAAATGCCTGCCCCCCTTCAGGGACAGGTGCATTTTTGTCTGGTTTTCTCGTCATTTTGTTTGAAGCCGGTACTGCCCTGGCGTCAAGGAAGCGCTCTTTTTAAACCATTTGGAAAAATATTTGGCGTCATTAATGCCGACTTTCTCCGCAATCTCATCAGCCCGGAACGAGGTGCTCCGTAACAATGCTTTGGCCCTTTCCAATTTCCGGTCGGAAATAAATGAAATGAGGCTGGAACCCGTCGCTTCCTTAAAAATCGTGCTAAAATAACTGCGGCTTACGCCTATTTTGCTGGCAATATCCGCCGCCCGGAGATCCAGATACAAGTGCTGGTCGATATAGTCAATCGCATTCAGAATATCCTCCTTATGCGCGTCATTAACCAGTTCGAACTCCTGTTCAATATGCCTCAGACGATGCAAACGATGTACGGATGCCATCCACTGATCAGGGCTCGTGATAGGTCCTGCCTGCCTCCAGCCGATGGCGTGGTTGTTGATCTTGCTTTGTAGCAGTTCCTCGCTGCAAGTCTGAAGACCTTGACTGCGGCAGAACAAGAAATAACTATCTTCCTCGCTAGGCAGCAGCAACATATCCTCTTGTTCTGTGATAATAAAGGATAATTCCCTTAATACATCAGACCGATTCGAAGACGAATTCCCACCTTGAAATATATGGATCATGTAACCATCGGCCGTCATCCAATTCCATTCCTTCTCCAATCGCAGCATGAACTGATTTCTGGCCGTCTGTTTCTTATCAATAAGCCATTCATCCAATCTACTAAGCTCCACAGAGGGCTCATCAGGGGTTGCACCCGTTGATTTAGACAACTGCTTGGCAATTTCCTGGTGCAGATGATCCAAACATTGATCCAACTTCTGTTCATCCAGGCTTGTCTTCACGATGTAATCCGTAATGCCAATCTGTATCCCTTGTTTGGCATAATCAAAATCTTTATGGCAGCTCAGGAATAAAATCTTGGTATCTGGCGCTTCCGCTCTCACCTTCTGGGCGAGTTCAATGCCGCTCATCTCTGGCATCACAATGTCCGTAATAACCACATGCGGCCGGTGTTCCAGAAACTTGTCCCAGCCTCTACTTCCATTGGGCGCGTCGTCAACGACGACCATCTGATGCTTGGCCCAATCCGTTGTTAGGCGCAGTCCTTTGCGAACCAATTGTTCATCATCGACAATGAGCACTTTAATGTAAGGTTCGCTTACAGTGTTTTCGGCCATTTTAACTTCACCTTTGTTCCTTTATTTCTTTCCGAATGGACAACTAATCCATAGGGTTCGCCAAAATGATGTTTAAACCGTTCATCCACATTTCTCATCCCAAGTCCACCCGTTTTCCCTGGAATGACTTGACCAGTAGAAATGAATGCCATATGTTCTGCTCGAATGCCAATGCCGTCATCGACAATCTCTGCATGAATGTGATTATTCTTGGAACTAATCGTAAATGCGATATGGCCTTGACCATCTATAAATCCGTGGAAAAAGATGTTCTCAAACAATGGTTGCAGCACCATACGCGGAACCAGGCGCTGCTCAAGTCCCGGTTCGATCTGTAAAGTATACGTAAAAACATCTCCATATCGGTAACGCTGCATCTGTAAATAATGATGAATGATCTCAAGTTCCGTATGCAGGGGCACCAAGACTTGCTTCACGTTAAAGCTGCCTTCCAACACCGCCACTAGATGCTCCAGCATCTTGAGAATGTCTGTCTGACCTGCAAGCCGAGCCTTCCACTGAATGCTGTTTAAGGTATTGAATAATAAATGGGGATTAATCTGATAGTGAAGCGCTTTTAATTCGGCTTCGCTTTTAAGCTTCTCCGTCGTGCTAATCTCATCGATTAAATCCCTAATCTGGCCCGTCATCCGATTGAAAGTCTCGCCCAGATAACCTAATTCGTCCGAGGCATAGATCGGCGTCTGAATCGAAAGCTCTCCTTGTCCGAACCTCCGCATAGATTGGGCCATCTTCTTGATCGGTTTCGTAATCTGGAAAGAGAAGAAGCCGGCTATCACGAGGCCAAGAACCAGACTCATCACAGCAATAAATAACGAATATTTCAAAATAATACGGGAAGATTCGAAGAATAAAGGATATGGAATACTGGCTTCTACCACCCAATTCTCCGATTCCAACGGCTTCGACCATACGATGTCGTTCGCATGCGAGACATAAGAAGCTGATGTTTGCAGCACGATACCCCCATCCAAATTGCGAACTTGCAAATGGCTCTTCGTGTCGTCTTCAAATGCCTTTAGCAGACTCATGATTGAATCCGCTTTCATGTCGATTAGTATTTTACTTTGTGCAGGCAAGCCATAATGATCCTTAATAGGAAGAATTAAACTGATGACATCACCAGCAAGCGCAAAAGAATAATAATCGGGATGATGAATAAGAATGCGCTTACCTGATTGCAGCGACGCTTGCTGCCAAAAATCAGAGTTCAGCAGCCGCTCCGTCACGATTCCATCATTGCCGATGAATTTTCCACTCGGTGTTACCACATTCACACTTAATATATTGGTATTCTCAAAAGAAGACATATACCGCTTGAATCCCTTTTCTTCCGTATACTCACTATACGTTGTCGGTTCATGATCATCAATGACGATCGACGAGGAGATCAGGTAAGTTAATATATTGCCAGAAATATTATCCATTTGCTTTAAACTGGCATCCAGATGAAGTTTGAGCTGGTCTACCGCGTAAAGTCCATAATTGCCAAACTGCTTATTCACGATCTCAGACGACTTATTGGTTGAAAAATAACAGAGCGTAAGTAGAGGCAGGATCGCTACCGTCAAGAAAAAAACAAGTAGTTTGGTGTTCACGCTCTTAATCAACGGAAAATATTTGGATTTCATCCCTATCAGCCTTCTTCAACATGGAGTAAGAATAATCATCGAGTTCCTATATTTTATCACATAAACTCGTATTTATAGTATCAACAACGGGAAAAGACGAACAAGTGCCCCCTAGGTCAGCAACTTTGGGGACACTTCCATACGTATTTATCGGGATTATAATTCGTCTTCTTTAAAAATCGGCATGATATGCAGTTCAAACTGGAATTCTCTCTCATCCAATCGATATTGCTCCAGAAGCTCTGGACCGCACGAATTCGATCCAACACCGCTCATCTTGTAATCGAGATGAACGAACGTTTCCTTCCGTTTCACCAGCTCAACATCATGCGAAGCAAGCGTTAAGTCCTCCGAGCTATAGTGTGATGCGTTAAAGCTGAATTCGCCATTGCTTGTAAAGCGCAAGCCCATCCCCTGCTCATTGGACACTATCGCCCATTCGGTGCCGTATCTGGCTCCATTCTCTTGCGGCATAATATAATTCTCGAACATATCATCCACACGCAGCAGATATTTGCCTTTTCTTACGCTTTGGCGTTTATCGATGTAGCTTTCATGCGGACCCAGTCCAAAATACTCTACTTCTTCCGTTCCGCCAGGCATCGTCAATTGCAAGCCAAAGCGTGGAAGGAACGTAAGTCCCTCTCTGACGTTCACGTTCACACACAGGGCAATTGCCCCTGTACCGTCGATTCTCCAGATCGCTGTACCGTGAAGCAGGGGAATCTTAATATAACCGCCCAGTGAAAAATCAACCGTAATCTCCACATCTGTTGGCGATTGCTTGCTGATCTCCGCCTTGTACACATGCATAATCGTACGATCGTAATTGTCTTCAAACCACAAACGTTTGACTTTGCGGTCGTTATCCGTTGGCGCCCGCCAAATAGTGAACTTCGGAGGAGCCTCAATCATATTCACGCCATGCTTGGTTATCCGCGTGAATGTACCGTCATGCAGATCAAAAACATGGCGGAAATCAAATCCTTCTACGATTAGGCTGTGATCTTGCTGCTGCAACTCAATCTTGACATTCGACTCGATCACTGGCTGCTTCTCCACAATAACCGGCAACTCGAACTGCTCAAACGTAATCTCGTGACCTGCTGCAGCCCACTCGGTATCCTTGCGCAGTTTGAAGCTTACTGTAAGGAAATATCGACTTGCTGATGGGTCCTCCGGCAGCTTATATGGGATGATTACAGTTCGCGTCTGATGAGGAGCGGCATTGACTTCGTTCATCTCGCCCATTTCAGTGGTTCGCCCATCCTTCTCCACTTTCCAAGTCATAACGACATGGGCAAGATCCAGAAAGTCATACAGGTTCGTCACTGAGATGACTCCGTTACGCAGGTCCGTGGCCTCTACCCGAATTGGCGCAATCACTTTTTTGAGTTCCAAAAGACCTGTATGCGGTTTGCGGTCGGGGTCCACGAGCCCATCAATACAGAAGTTGCCGTCATTCGGTTGATCACCGAAATCGCCACCGTAAGCAAAGAATGGTGTGCCGCCCTGGGTACGCGTCTTGATGCCGTGATCCGACCATTCCCAGACACAGCCGCCCATGAGTTTGGGATGCTTATAGATGACATCCCAGTAATCTTTCAGATCGCCCGGCCCATTACCCATCGCGTGGCTGTATTCGCATAAGAACATTGGCTTGGTGCTATTCTCGTCACTGGCATAAGCATCAATATAGGCAGGCGAAGAATACATGCGGCCTTCCACATCGATCACTTCCCTGTTAGCGCTGCCCTTGTGCCGAGGATCGATGCCCTCATAATGGACCGGTCTGGAACGGTCTCTGCCCTTCGTCCATGCAGCCATGGCAATATGGTTCACGTCATAACCGGACTCGTTGCCCATTGACCACATCACGATGGAAGGATGATTTTTATCCCTTTCTACCATTCGTTCCGCCCTATCGACAAAAGCTCGCTGCCAAGCCGGATTCTTAGTCAGCATATGGTAGTCCCCTGCGTGGAACACGCCATGACATTCCAAATCGGCCTCATCGATGACATAGAACCCATATTCGTTACACAGATTTAAAAACCGAGGATCGTTCGGATAATGGGATGTTCGAACTGTGTTAATATTGTGGTTCTTCATTAAGATTAAATCCTTGATCATATGATTCATAGGAATCGTTTGCCCTAGCTCCGGATGCGAGTCATGACGGTTGACCCCTTTTAATTTGACCGGCATACCGTTGATTAAGAATACACCATTTTTAATCTCTATTTTTCTAAATCCGACTTGAAACAACAGCACTTCGTCGCCAGCGTAAACGTAAAGCTGATACAAATAAGGTTGCTCTGCATTCCACAGCTTAGGGTCGTCTATTTGAAGTTCGATGGTTCCGCGTTTATCTATAATTGAGTTTCCCTCTTGGATGAGCTGGTCTGCGGCATCTTTTAATTCGACCCTCGTTGGTAAAGCGCCCGTTGTTGTAATCTCACAGCGAATGGTGGCTTGGCGCATATCTTCCGATAATTCCTGACGGTTGAACACGTCCCGGATATGGTTCTTGCTGCGCGCAAGCAGGTAGACATCCCTGAAAATTCCGGAAAATCTCCACAGATCTTGATCCTCCAGATACGTCCCGTCACACCACTTTAATACCATGACCGCCATCCGATTCTTGCCACCCTTAAGATAAGGTGAGATATCGAACTCTGCAGGGACTCGGCTGCCTTGACTGTAACCGACGAACGCGCCATTCACCCATAGATACATACAGGAGTTGACACCTTCGAAAACTATATATTTCTCTTTGTCCGCCCACTGCTCTGAAATTTGGAAGTCCCTTACATACAACCCTGCCGGATTCTCATTGGGCACAAAAGGTGGATCGCATGGAAATGGATAGTTTACATTCGTGTAATGATTCTGGTCATATCCGTTCACTTGCCAGCAGGATGGCACGATCATATCATCCCAACCGTTCACATCGGCTGCGGCATGATAGAAACCGTCCTGCACCTCTTTAACGCTACGCATATATTGAAACTTCCAAAGTCCGTTCAAAGTCTGATAATACGGGGATTTTCCTCTCTTGTGATTGAATGCGCTTGTCTCATTCGCATAGGGGATATAATAGGCTCGCGGAGCAATTCTATTAATATGCAGAATATCTAAGTTTTCCCAATATTTCTCAATGTTTATCACCTTAGTATGACTCCTCACCTTGTGTTTAGTTAACGATTACAACCTACTCTCTAATTTTAGTTGGAATGCGCTTATTTTCGCACAGACAGATGTTTGAAAATGGTGCATTCTTTTTCGAAATACGCATGCTTGGCTGATCCAAATGCCCCGTATCATACTTTCGTTTGATTTTTTCGTTATTTTGTTTGAAGATGTGGCTACCGCTTCCAAGTGTGCCATTGATACAATCGAGACGCCTATTTCTTACTTTTAATGCGATGTGATGGACCCCTGGGCTTTTTATATCAAGAAATTCCTACGTATGCCAGACTTAAAGCCGCTGAACCTAAAAGACGAATGCCCCTGAACTGTTTCCCTATTGCTGCAACTGTATCACTATTAACCTCACGATAGGCTGGCGTTGCTACAAAACCTGTTGCAAAAACACACTCCGCCGCTTTGTCCGTGTCTGATACTTTAATTCGCTTACTTTAAGTTACCCTTTAGTACTGCAGCTCTAATTTTGCAGGATACATCTTTTAATGATATACAATAATGCAAATTATTTTAAGTACTGAAATATAGTTTAATAAGTTACCTCGAAGTAACCATAGCAATAATTACTGACCAGAGCGCTTTTAATTTATAACCGCGATACGGACTGCTGCAAACATAAGGTTGCTTATTTAGTTTCTAAAATCTTGGATAACGGTTTAAACACAGCTTCCACCAGCTGGGTGGGTCCGAGAAGCTTGGGGAAGAGAACGAGCAGTAGAGACAAAATCCATACCGTAACGTTCAGCACAGCATAGGCTGCCCGTTCTTTCTTCAAACTTTTATCTATTTTTGGCCACTCATAAAGAGCGAATATGATCATTAGAAACGTTAACAGTCCCAAATCTCCCCATTTCATGACGACTTACCTCGTTTCTGCGGACTTCTACCTGATTAAACCCGGTCGTAATATACTCGTCTTTATATTTGTATGAATTTCCACTTCCGGTAACTTTTCATCCCAACGTCCTTTTACTTCTTTCCATTCCGATGGATACTTTCGGTGAAAAGCTTCGTTGAATCCGAATACATCGGCATGCATTCCCTCCTTGATTTCCGCGAGGGCCATTGTAATATACCAATTGATTTCATTGGTCAGCTGGTTTTCCAGCTCCGCAATCTCGGGTGGTTTCCCGACATTCAGCCTTGCCGTGGTTTGAATGACTTCTCCTTCCATAGCGACATCGATCGTTAAGCTCCATTTCCCGTCCCGGATAAGAGGCTGCAGTTTCGTTCTGCTCCTAATCAATTTAATGGATGCCAATCCTTTCGCCTCGTTCGGTTTAACCGTCATAACGCCTCTTGTTATTTCGTTTCGAATCCATAAGACTCCCCTTGTCACCTTGTCATTAACACTTCCGACCAGCCTTCCGTTTTTTAAAATCGCTGTTCCTTTATTCAATGAATTCGTCCGCATTTTCTGCTGATTGTCTTCTTCCTCCGGCTTCATTATTACAACAATCGGGAGTGGAACGGACTGATCTTTATTGGCTAACGATTCCCACAGCTCCTTCACGGTCATGCTAATTTGCACCTGCGACTTAGCTAATTCCCGAAGGGCTTCCGCCGAACTCAGTTCGAACGGGGAAATTACCTTTAAAACCTCTTTCGCGGCTCCGCTGCTGACAAAAACATACGATCGTTCACGAGGTTCCGTAAATCTTGGGATAAAGTCGATGAGGCTAGGTATTCCGTCCCTGGCCTGTCTCATCCCGAAGATGAACACATCACAGTGACCCCAAAATATTTGGCGGGGAATCTGCTCCTGGAGCCGCGACATCGCGTCCGCAATCGTTTTGCCTGTCATCTCTTTCACGACCGTCTGGCCGCCACTGCCTCCCTTTTCATGACCTTTTTCATCGCCTTTCGGAAGGAACATTTGAATGGACAATTCAACATCGTTGTCACCATTAAAGTCGAATCCGGCCGCTGTAACGAGAGCCAAATCATTAATCTCGGTTCGGTCCCAGCAGCCGGTAAGTAATACAAGGGAGCAACAGCAAACCGAAAGGAGAAACACATGTACGAGTTTTCGGCACGGAAACGGAATAGTCATCGATCTTCCCTCCTTTTATCGATCTGTCCAGCTTCTTGATGCATATTCGACGTATTTTCCTTCGTACCCGCATATTCATCGTGCATCCAGTAAGGAGCCTTGATCACAACGTCTTTCAGATCGCCCGGAATCAACGGGGCCACGGGGGTCAGATAAGGAACCCCGAAAGACCGAAGTTTGCACAAATGCACCCAGATCATAAGGATGCCGAGGATTAAACCGAGCAATCCCAATGATCCCGAAAGAATCATCATCGGGAACCTCAGCATTCGAAACGCAATCCCCGTGGTGTAGGTCGGCATCATAAAAGAAGCGATCCCGGCGAGCGCCACGATCATAACCATTGGGAAAGATACGATTCCGGCAGCGGTTGCTGCCTCGCCAATGACAAGTGCGCCCACGATGCTGACCGCCGCACCGGTCTGTTTGGGCAGTCTTGCTCCTGCCTCTCTTATCCCTTCGAAAATGAGCTCCATAATTAAGCCTTCAACCACGACGGGAAACGGGATTCCCTCCCGCGATCTGGCAATTGTCAGGTAGAGCGCGGAAGGTATCATTTCTTGATGATAGGAAGCGACGGCAATATAAGCGGATGGTCCCAGCAAAGCAATGCACATGAATAAATAACGCAGCCAGCGTATGGCCGTGCCGAACATAAAGTTCTGATAATAATCTTCTGGTGACTGCAGCAAAGCCGGAAGGGTGGTTGGAGCGATCAACACAAAGGGGGTACCCTCTGTCAAAATCGCGATGCGTCCCTCCAATAATGCTGAAGAAACGACATCGGGACGTTCCGTCGATTGAAGCAGAGGAAACGGGGAATAGGGGTTATCCTTGATCAACTCTTCGATGTTCCCGCTTTCAAGCATATCATCCGTTTCGATTCTGCGCAGTCGGTCGGCAGCTTCCCTGACCACATCTGGATTTGCAATGCCATCCACATAAGCCACCCATACCTGGGTCCGGGTTAAGCGGCCGATAGTGAAAAGTTTGAATTTTAATGACGGGCTCTTAATTTTTCTACGAAGCATGGCGGTATTATCCGATAAGCTTTCCAGGAAGCCTTCCCGTGACCCTCGGATTACGCTTTCAGCCTTCGGCTCTTCCATGCCTCGCTTTTCCCATTTACCCAAGCCGAGCGAGATACCCTTGTTTTGTCCCTCGATCAGAACGACGGGCTGCCCGGTTGAAACGCTCTCGACGATATCCCCATAATTATGAATCTCTTTCATTTTGGCTACACGAGTTATTTGCTTCAATATCTCAACTGGATTTTCCGTTTGATGGGAATCCCGTTCTTCCATCAGCGGGGCAAGAACGTTTTCATGGATTTCTTCGACGTTGGTAAGACCGTCATTGTAAATGAGGACACCGGCTGTCGTTCCGAAAATGAACCATTCCCGGAAGATGATATCCGGGCAGTCCTCATAAAGTGAATGAAGGTATTTCATATTTTCATTCAAGCTCACGGAAAGCGGATGAGTGATGGATTTATTCGTAAGGCTCATCTTTTACCCCTCCTGTCATTCTGCTTTCGGAGCCGCCTTTACGCCGGTTACTCCGGCGAATCCAAGCGATGCAGAGCAGGAGTACTGGAATAAAGAACCGCATGGAAAAAGTTTCGAAAGGCAGTATAGTTCCTAGAAATTTGGATAACTCAGCCAAATTGGGCGAAATCCAGAAACCCATGACTAAAATCAAAAAATTGACCGGGATAATGAGAGGCCGAAAATCTTTGAGATTGAGCAGCTGGGCGGTACCGAGAACGACACCGTAATAAAAAATGATCATTTGAATAAAGTTCCCCATTACCCATACGGCCATGACAATGACTTCCAAATGCTCGAAAAAGTCCGCGTAGCTAATATAACGGGCCGCCAGCATCATCGGATAAAGGATTTCGGCATTCATATCTCCAAATAAGAACAGGCATACAAACGTGGCTAGAAGTAAAATCAGCATGACAAAGAAGACCGCGATCATTCCCCATTTCATCGCCTTTTCCGGATCCTTCAACGAAGGGAGCACAAACGTGATCAGGAAAAAACCGGAATACCAACTCTGCAAAATGACTGATCCTTTCAGGACGGGAACGATACCCTGATCCAAGACTGGGAGCATCTTTGTGAACGTCATATCGGGAAAAAGCAGCAGTGACAGCAGTGTGATAAGCACAAGTACCAACGGTGCGATGAGCTGGGAAGTTCTAGCCATAGCCTCGATACCCCCGTGTATTGTATAGGAGCATACCAGCAAACAACTGGCCATCACCACTATGAGTGGCGTTTGAGGCAAAAAGTTTCCAACGAGAAATTCGCCGTATTGCCTTGTAATGACGGCATTCATATGCAGAAAAAAAAGCAAGACAGCCGCTCCAATAATTTTACCCGGTATAAGTCCAATGATTTGCACGCTATATTCCACTATTGTTTTTTGAGGGTAAAGTTTATGCAGCGTAATAGCTATGTAAACAATGAGATAACCCGCGATCGAACCGATCAGCGGAGTCATCCACATATCACGGCCCGCCAATCGTCCCGAGATGCCCGGAACGAGAAGAACCCCTGTCGATACAACAGTCGGGAACATCAAGAAGGCCATTTGAAATGCGGAAATTTTTCCTTTCTCAAGCATTTGTCAGCCCCCCCTGTTTCCCTATTCAGCTTGTCGTTTTTAACTATTTTGTGCAAAATTTGAGAAAAATATGTGGATTGTGAATGGAAGGTAACAACAAAAAAGCACGGTCTGTGTAGAACCGGCTTCTTTGTCAGGGTGATTATCCATATTCTATTATTGGGATCCATTTTGTGACGGTTCTGTTAAGGCCTAGATGCTTCTTACTGAATTTCTTATGACCATCTTAGGCTGAAGAACGATTTCTTTTACGTTAATTTGAGAACCATTTAGTATATCCATGAGCATATTGCATGCAAACTTGCCCATTTCATATTTGGGATGGTCGACTGTTGTTAAAGGGGGGGTGGTCATTTGAGATAATTCAATATTGTCCAAGCCGATTACGGACATTTGGCCCGGTACATCTATTCCTTGCGTGTTTAATTCATTGATAATACCGAAAGCCGTCAAATCGTTACAAGTTAAAATGGCTGTGGGACGATCATCCAGTTTCAACAGATTACGGACTAATTGTTTACCGTTCATAAATTCAAACGTGCTCCCCCGGATTTCGTCCCCGTTTGTGTCAGATACGGAAACCTGCACCCATGAATCGGACATCGTTATCCCCGATTCTTGCAGCGCATCCTGGTACCCTCGAAAAAAGCCCAACCTGCTCGGTCGGTTCAGAGGAGCGGAAAGAAACGCTATTTTCTTGTGATTATTCTCAATTAAATATTTTGTAGCCAAATACCCGCCTCGCCTGTAATTAAAACCAATCTGATAAACATTGGCATCATCGATCATCTGATCGATGCAAATGATATTCATGCCTTTAGATATATATTCATTCAGCAAATTTTTTGGATTGGAAACAGTTGAAATGATGAGTCCTTTAACCTGCTTCTCATGAAGCGTTTGAAGATATTGTCCTTCAAATTTTGAATCTTGCTGGGAGTTGCAAAGCAACACTTGATAGCCGTGATTGCGGGCAACCTCCTCAATACCCAAAACTATTTCGGCATAAAAAGGGTTGCTGATGGTCGGAATGACCACTCCAATAGTCATACTATTATTAGTTTTCAGCTGTCTGGCGAACGAGTTAGGCGTATAGTTGAGTTCCTTGGCTAAAGTTTTAATTTTTTTGCGTAGTTCACTACTAACAGGATAAGAGCTGTTGCTAACGACTCGAGATACCGTTGCCGGCGATACGTTTAGCATTTTGGCCATATCATGAATAGTTACCGGTTTATTCATATGCTTCTCCATTCGTTTATTTTTTACGAGGATCAAGTCGTTAATTTGCAATTCGTTACGTATATTATACCATATGAACACATTAACGGAGGATTGATCCAGAGAAAAGAAAAAGCTGTTGGAATAAAAAGAACCCAACAGCTTTATCATAAATATTTTATTGAATTTTGTGCTCTCACGTTGAGACGAGGAGCAGTTGCACACGTAAAATCACGAAGATTGATATACAACCGATCCGTTCGAAATCGTCTGGACAATTTGAAATGTTTGGTTTTCTCCCCATTCGTATAAGATGAAATCGGCTGGGGATCCGATCTCTAAAGCTCCCACGCCTTGTTGCTCCAATCCAAAGAGCTGCGCAGGGTGCAGAGTAGCCATTCGTATCGCCTCTACCAAGGTGCAGGCACCCGAGCGAACTGCATACTGAATACCGAGATGCAGCGGTGTAGCCGCACCTGCCATAATGTCCTTGGTATGCGCCAAATGAAGAAATCCATTTTCCTCCAAAATTACCTCGCCACTCAGGCTGGTGGAATAACGTCCTGGCGGAAGACCGGCAATATGAACAGCGTCGCTAGTGAGAATAGCTTTCTGTCCTTTGACGCGGATCATGACCTTTAATGTGGATGCGGGCAGGTGATGCCCGTCTGGTATTAAACCTGCCCAAAGGCGATCATCCGCTAGCTGGGTCCAAATATAATTCGGGTGCCGCTTCAAATAAGGATGAGCCCCGTTCCCGAGGTGCGTGCTCATCGTCGCACCTGCTTCAACAGCCATAAGGATTTGCTCTTCCGTTGCATGACAGTGTCCGATCGCCGCTACAATTCCTTTTTCCTTCAGCAGGTGGATAAACTCAATTGCCCCGGGCTTTTCAGGAGCTAGTGTTACCTTGCAAATTTTACCGTTCGAAGCGATATCCAACTGTTTAAATTCTTCTTCATCCGGATCACGTACGCAATCTTTGTCATGCGCTCCCCGAGGTCCGTCTTCATCACTGATAAAAGGTCCTTCGATATGAATACCGATGACAGCATGATCGACCATCGGATCAGATTCGCATGCTTCCGCCACCGTTCGAATACAATGCAGCATTCGATCCTTCGGACCGGTAACGATCGTAGGGCAAAATCGGGTGACTCCGCCGATATGCAAAATCTTTACGATATCTTTCACCGTTTGCACGGTCATATCGTAAGAATTCAAATCAAATCCACCGATTCCGTTCAGCTGAACATCAATTAATCCGGGCGCAATCGACAAATGAGATGGATGATTCGTTTCCGATATGCTGGCGATTCGGCCGTTCGCCATGGTAACATTTACAGTCTGGTCGCTCAACCAATGTTTAGCCGTAAATACCTGGTTCATAAACCGTTCACCTCAGATTCCAATATATTCCTTGTAAACCATTATACAATTTGTACTTCCCACAAATAGCTTGAACGATGATTGTTATCGTTTTCTCCGCAATAAAGGACACCGTCATCCGTTATCGTCATCGTATGAATACGTACGGGCGCATCCCCAGTCGTCTCGTCATATATTCTACCAAGTGTCTCGAAAGACTCCTTTACAGGATCGAAGCGGAATATGAACACGTAATAATTATCTCCACCGGCTCCATAGATATATCCGTCTTTCCCGTAACAAAGACCGGCAAGCCTCTTGTTAGGGCAAGGCTGCCCGTAGCTTTTCACCTCGCCATTTGCCGGATTCAAGCGCGAAAAAGAGCCAGCAACCCCACCGAAATATAAATAGCCATCGCCAATGTTGATGGCTCGATCAATCTTCCCCTTATCCTTCTCGCCGAGCCTGGGCAGCCCGTGCTTGAAAAATTGAACCTTGCTATCGACCGGATTGTATTTGAACAAGCGAATGGAATCGATTCCCATATCGTATAGGAAAGCGCGGGTGATACCATATGTACCCCAGACGTTCCCTTCCTCATCGATGACCGGGTTGTGGCTCTGGCAGAGCTCAAAGTTATTGCCAACATTCATCACGATATTCGATTCTCCGGTTACCAAATTATGTTGGAACAAATATTCCGGTGACAGCGTAAAGCCATAAATCATTCGGCGTTTCCGATCCAAGGTTATAGACTGGATGTAGGCCCCCTCCACAGGAATCCCCAAAAATTCATAAGTTTGGGTCGAGGGAACATATTTTACGATACGCCCGCCTTTAGCTTCAAACTGTTTGTCAACGTCGTGAAACTGGGCTAATGCTCCGTAAATGTCCCCGTTATCGTCCATTTCCAGCGAGCAATGGAACTTTGCGTCATACGGATCTGCAACCTCCTTATACTGCAAATCGCTAAACGTCTTATTTTCCCGATCGAAAGCATACAGCAGATTCGTGTCAAATGCCCCGATACCGACGTAAATCGATTTATGTTTTTCATCATTCAGCAAGCTGGTCAGAGAGATCCAGCCGTGTTTATAATCGTGATTTTGTAAAAAGTCGTCGTAAAGCCACTTGCCCTCAACTACATCATCCCAATTATCGAACGTTTGATCCATAATTTTGTAAGCCCTGGACTTCAACATTTCACATCACCTCTATTTTATAGTGGCAGCCGACTCGGCATCCAAAACCAGCGACCATTGAGAATGGCTCTTTAATATCGTTGCGGGAATCTCCGGAGTAATCTCATTCGCCAACGTATTTTTGATAGCCTCTGCCTTTACTTTGTGAGGAACGGAAGAAATAATATGTTTACTCTGCATGATTTGATGCACCGACATGGATATTGCCTGCTTCGGCACATCGTCTAGGGTCGGGAACCATCCTTCCCGCACCTGCTGAGATTTGCACGCATCATCCAAGTTAACGACGATGAAAGGTATTTCCGTATTAAAATCCGCCGGCGGGTCGTTAAATGCGATGTGTGCATTCTCCCCGATTCCGATCAAGGCCAGATCGATTGGCGCTTTAAGCAGCTCATCCGACAATGCTGCCATTTTTACTAAATAATCTCCTTCGCCGTCAACAAAATGAACTTTCTTTAATGAAACTTTGCTCGTAAAACGTTCCTTCAAGTATTTGCGAAAGCTTGCCGGATGCTGCTCCGATAGGCCGACATATTCATCCAAATGAAACATCTCCACCTTACTCCAATCGATGTCGGAGACGATCAACTCCTCGATAGTCTCGAATTGTGATGCGCCAGTTGATAACACGATTCGCGCCTCTCCTTGCTGATTGATTGCCTTTCGGATCGATTCAGCTGCTATTCGAGCAGCCTCCTTACCAAGCTCCTTAGGGTTTGCAGTAACTTTCAGTTCCATTGTTTTACCTCCATGAAGTCGATTTTTAGTTCAGCTTGAGCAGCCGCTTCGCATTTTCACCTAATATTTTTCTTTTTGTATCATCATCGACCGCAAGCTTTCTGATTTTCTCCAGTTGATAGGGAAGCACGTAATCGTCGCCGAATACATCGGAGCCGAATACAATTTTGTCCACATCCGTCAAACCGATGATTTTTTCATATATCTTATAAGGAGTCCCACCGCTGAAGCATAACATGATATTCGGATGGCGATTTGCAGCAACGATTGCCTCCGGCCACAAATCCATCAAGCCGGCATGTCCTAATATGACCTTCAGTTCAGGAAACTTTGCGGCAAGCAGCGCGATTTGAAGCGGACTTGTATACGGCGGCGTTCCGTCGTGAAACAATATAGGCACGTCATACTCGATGGCGACTTTCGCAATATCGTCCATAAAAGGCTCGAGCGGCGAAAATCCTTGCAGCCATGGATGAAATTTGATTCCTCGCATGTGCAAGTCCGACAAACACCGTTTCAGCTCAAGCAGCCCCCGCTCACCGTCTCGCGGATTTATCGTCGCAAACGGAAACAACCGATCTGGATAAGCTTTAGATTGCTCGTACATATAAGTGTTGTCGTCGACATAATCTCCCCAAAACCCGTCAACGGTAAAGATCACAGCTTTATCAACCGCATGCCGATCCATGACCTCAATCGCTTCATGGCCTGTCTTTAGACCGATGTTAAATGCATTGCCTCCTAGCAGATGCGTATGAAAGTCGATGATCATCCGGAAATCCCTCCGTTCAGAGACTTATTGCCAAAAATCCGATAGAAATTATCCCTAACGATTTTATTAAAGTCGATTGTTTCCAGCCCGATGTCCTTAATTTTTTTCATCTCAATTTCAGCATGGGAATAAGGTAGGTCGGCGCTAAATAAAATCCGGTTCATATCAATGTCGGCTAAGCGTGAAATATTTCGGGGCATTGTATACGGAGTATCTACATACAAGTTGGATGCCAATGCAAAAGCTCTTGGTGTATCTATCCAAAAATCCGTATTCCCCATACGGCCCAGAATGAACGGGATGCTCGGATAGTTCAAGGCCAACTCCGCCACTTGAAGCGGCAGCGCAAAAACCGGAGTACCCGTGTGAATGTACACTGGAACTTGGTGCTTTTCCACTATCTTCATCAGAGGATCCATCTTGCCGCTGTCAAATGCAAAAAATCCTTGCAGCGCCGGGTGGAATTTAACCCCCGACATTCCTGAGTCAAGAGCTCTTTCCAGCTCGAGCTCTGCCTTGCTTCCATACCATGGATTCACGGTGGCATAGCCTAATAAACGATCGGGATATTTCTTCATATAAGTAAGGATAGTATTGTTTCCTATTTCATTTTCAACTGCCATCTGTTGATGTGAAGGTGATAATACGGTTTTCTCGATTCCAAATCGATCCATAACTTCAAGCAGCTCTTCAACGGAAAAAGGAACATCCTGCTCTGAGCCTACCGTACAATGAACGTCTATAAAATTGCTAATGTTCATCTACCTCCTTATACTCGATATGTCTGAAACTCATTCTCGCAAGGATGACCGTCGGTAATACTGAATTCCAACTGACGCGGAGCCAAGATATAAGCGTAATGAGTGCTTAGGTTCGCATCGGCGTGCTGACAGATAGGGGCTTCATGGCTTTTGAGCACTTCTTGAAGCATATGTTTATCAAATTGCTCCGGATTTCTTGAAAGCGTCTTGCTTAAATAAGTAAATCTAGCGTGCGAATTTTCTTGAATACCGTCAATATTCAATCCCTGAAATTCTTTCATTTCTTCCGAAATAAAATGATTCGTGCAGAAGAGAACCGAATTGACCGCAGAACGCACATTCTGGTACGAACCCGATTTTTCCACGACAGCGCTATTTCCGTCCTGATCGAGAAGCATCATATTCAGACCTTTGCCGGCCATTTTGCGAGTTTCGAAAAATTGAATTGCCTCTGAGACGTTCTTGCAGCGGGTTAACGCCGGTCTCGGACAGATCAAAGTCGGCAACCCGGAACCGTCCTGGTTTGGCGCGACCGGGGCTGACGATTGTCCGATGGCAAGCCCGTGATGATTCATTCCGACTTCGATCCATACAGTTCCAACCCAACCGATCGCGATAAACCGCTGACCGTCGTGCGTGGTGGTTTGCTGCAGCATATAATATTTGTAATCATCGCCAATATCGCTTGTTTTTCCCAACAGTGGCCCATCCGGATTCTGATTGAGCACGATGTTGGTGCAATTCGGACCTAATGAAGACACTGCCGAAGCCGCATGCAGTAAAAATATTTCCTGGAGATCGACCGCCGCCGCTTCGCTTATGCCAACCATCTCTTCAATCAAGTCAGGCTCAAATTGCTTTGTATAAAAATACATCTGAGTCAACAGTTTACTCACATCATCTAACTTTATGCTTGATAAGAACATCGATCTCGATAGCTCCAAGAGCTCATGAATTTGCGGTCGAAAGGATTCACCTTGTACTCTACCGCGTTCCTTTGGTGTACCGGACATGGATATGTGAAGCATTTCATCAGCCTCCAAAATTGGTTATGTTTCCAACAAATTATCCTTTTGTCGCGCCGACGGTCATTCCGGAAGTGATTTTCTCCGACAAGACAGCAAAGATAATCATCGAAGGAAGCAATAAGATTACGACCCCCGCAAACATGCCGACCCAGTCGGAAGTGTAGGTCATCGTATTCTTCAAATTGTAAACGCCTAGCGACAACGTGCGTTTCGCCTCGTCGTTGATTAATACCAACGCGAGCAAATATTCGCTCCAAAGGATAATGAAGTTTAAGATGACCGCCGTTACGACACCCGGAAGCGCCAGTGGAAACATGATCTTATAATAGGTCGTAAATTCCGACGCGCCGTCAATCGCTGCAGATTCTTCCAATTCCGAAGGCAGCGATCTAAAAAAGCCCAGCAGCAAGAATATCGTAAATGGTAATGAAACGGCTGTGTATACTAGAATTAAGCCAGTGAGCGAGTTGGTTAAATGGATTTTGTTCAGCAGCGTGAACAGCGGGACTAGCAGCAGTTGGATCGGTACCCCCAACCCCGCTAGAAACAAGGACATAATCCCCGAATTGCCCCAAAATTTATACCTGGCCAATACGTAGGCTGCCGGCGCAGCCAAGGCAATTGTAAATACGATCGAGCCGCCCACTACCCAGACGCTGTTCAAAAAATAAGCGCCCATCTTCGCAGAAACCCATGCTGTCTCATAATTTTGCCATTGCAGCACGGAAGGCAAGCTCCAAACATTAGAAAATAATTCTTTGTTGTTTTTAAACGAAGTGTAAATCATCCAGATGAAGGTGAAAATCGTGAAAATGGACCAACCGCCCAATAACACGTAATACGGTAACTCGGCAAGCTGTCTTACGAACTTACGTTTATAAGCGGAATTCGTTCCTGACACGTGATCCCCTCCTCAAAATTCGATTTTTTCACGTCGCGAAGCAAAACGGATGATCGAGGTCCCTACAATGACCAACACGAGCAATACGACCGCCATCGAAGTTCCGTAACCCATTCTGAATATCGCCACACGCTTGCCGAACGCGATATCATACAAATAAATACTCACCGTCTGCGTCGCCCCGGAAGGCCCGCCTTCTGTCATCGCATATATCAAATCGAATGCTTTGATTGCGTTAATAAACCAAAGGACGATTACAACGACGATTGTATCCATGATCAATGGAATGGTAATCGTAAAAAATATTTTCCAATGCCCAGCCCCTTCCACTCTAGCTGCTTCAAACAGTGTCTCCGGAATTTTACTGATACCTGCCATCAGAATGACTAGGTAAAACCCTACATAAGTCCAGACCATCGCCGCCAGCACGGATGGAAGAGCCCAACTGGTATTCAGCCATGTTTGCGTCCAGGCATCTAGTCCTAATAACCTTAAAATACCGTTGATTAGGCCAAACGTATCATTGTACATGAATACCCAAAGTACTCCTAACCCAACGGCTGGCACGACATTCGGATAAAAAATGATGGAGCGCATCAACTTAGTGCCTTTCAGATTAGGCCTATTCAACATTCCCGAAAACAGCAGCGCCAATCCGATAACAAATAAACCACCGACAAAAGCTATCGTTAAGGTGTTCTTCAACGAAGTTAGAAACATGCCGTCTTTAAACAACTCTTTAAAATTCTTCAAGCCGACGAATTGCATCTGCGGAACAAATCCCGACCACTCGTTAAAGCTAACCCAGAGGGCCTGAAGCGTGGGGTAGAAAAAAAATAGACCGTAGATGATAACTGCCGGTGCTAAAAAAGGGATAATGATCTTCGACCCACCGATTTGCCTCATAATTCCCTCCCCTAGTATCCCGATCAGTTTAAGAACAGATCGGGACGCTATAAGTTTAATAGTTACTTCAATCTTATTTACTAGCGTAGTAAGCCTTTTGCTGTTTCACCATTTCTTCAATGAATTGTTCCGGCGTAATTTTGCCGAAAAATAATTGATCATCAACAGCCCACAGTACCCTCTTATCTAATTCGGCGAAATCCTTCTCCAAGCCGCCCCATTTTGCAACAACCTTCGTTGCTGTATTGAAAATCTCGGTCTGAGCGCTTAATCCGCTCGGCATTGCCGCATCCTTCAACGACCCAGGGGTACCCAATTGCACCAGCTTATCCATCTGCACTTTGGACGTTAAAAACTTCAGAAGCTGTGCGGAAGCGTCTTTATTTTTGGAATCCTTTAGCATAACCCAACCGTTCACCCATACTTCCGCTACTTTCCCATCATACTTGCCGAGGTCAGGGAACTTGAACATTTGCATATCGAAACCATCCGGTGTTTGCTTCGCTAATTCGGATGGCAGCCAAGCTCCGTTTAGAATCATTCCCGCTTTGCCGTTTACCCAGTTCACTTGGCCGGCTGGGTATGCGGAGCCTTCATAACCTTTGGCAAAATATTGTTGATCGACCAGGTAACGCAATTTCTTAGCCGCTTCAAGGAATCCCGGATCCTTCCAGGACTCGCCCGTTTTGTCTGCGGCTGCCGCATAGAGCTTGTCCGGTCCAACCTCGCGCATTGCAAGCCAAGCGAAATACCAGAAGTTATAGAACTGAATATTGCCGTCTGCAGCTAGCGGAGCGATTCCCTGCTGCTTAAAAGCTTCACATACTTGTAAGAATTGATCCCAGGTTTGCGGAGGCTGAAGACCCATTTTCTTAAACAAAGCAGCGCTGTAAAAAAATCCTGAAGTATAAGTATCCCTTGGCAGCACATAAATGCTATTGTCTTTATATTTCATTAGGTTTAATACATTTGGCGAAAACGTGTCCACCCAGTTTTGATCGGAATTGTACGCTTTCGTCGCCAAATAATTATCCAACGGAGCAGCAAGACCATTATCGACCAGGCCTGCCGTCAGCTCTGAGTTCGACTGCTCGACAAGATCGGGAACTTGGTTTGACATTAATTTACTTCGCAACGTGGTGATAACATCTCTGCCTGCCCAGGTCGGCTTTACTTTGATGCCCGTTTCTGTTTCAAATTGTTTAAACGCATCGTCTAGCCAAATTTGCAGCGGTTCGCCTTGACTGAATTCCGACCAATAATCGATGGTTACGTTTTGATTGCTTCCGGTTCCAGCTCCGGATGGAGTGCTTGTCGAACTCGTTGACGTGTCCGTTGGACTGGAGCAAGCTGAAAGCAATGAAATGGCTAAAATAGACGTTACAATCATTTTCCATTTTCTAATCATCGATATTCCCTCTTTTTCAGAAATTTTTTGGGACAAGTGAACCAAGTTCATGCAATAATAGAAATCGATTTCTTTTTACTTCAAAAAAATGTTATGCTTACGATCATTTGCACCACGAGTTCTATTCATAAAGAAAAGCTCTAGTTGATTGAATTTTAGTCTCCTCTCTTAATTTATATGTTAGTTTTAATAACATAATACTAACTAACATACTTCCTGTCAATAGAATTAACAATCAAACCGCAACATAACGATTGATTATGTTACTAACATGTTATATTTAATTACATACATTTTTTGAAATAAAATGTGGTGATTGATGATAATTACCTAGTTTTTCTAATTTTTTAGATATCGATTTCTATGAAAATTCAATATTCTAAGCGTTGGATGGCGCCCCTAACATTTTCAATTATAGATAGTCATACCTGTTATGAGAAGGAGTGAATAATTTCTAACTAAGTTACTTCAAGTTAACTATAGCTTGAAAATAGAAAGATAATACAAACCACCGAACGTTCTCTAATCTTTAGATAAAGATTATTTCAGAGAAAAATTCGATTACATACTCTTTTATGAAAGCAAAAATACACGCAATCTAACCGCTTGCTAACTTTAAGGTTAGTTACTTATCCTTTTTTCACTTATTTTCTTCTTCACTTTCGAGAAGTATACTAAAGGGGTTTCTAGTATCTAGCAACAAAATAAGGAGGAAAAAAGTTGAATACATTTTCATTTTATAACCCCACCCAAATTATATTCGGTGCGGGAATGGTTGACCAACTCGGGAAACAGGTCGCAGCATTAGGCAGCAAAAAGGTGTTGCTCGTATACGGTGGGGGTAGCATTAAAAAGAACGGCTTGTTTGACCGCGTTCTTTCGCAACTCGAGCAAATTGGAGCTAAGACGGTCGAATTGCCCGGTGTGGAACCGAATCCTCGGGTAACGACGGTGCGTAAGGGCATTGAGCTTTGTCGTTCCGAAGGCGTCGATTTGATTTTGGCTGTAGGCGGAGGCAGCGTGCTGGACGCCGCTAAAGCCGTCGCCGTTGGCGTGCCATACGAAGGAGACGTATGGGATTTCATGATGCGCAAAGCTGAAATTACAAGTGCACTGCCTCTCGGCACGGTGCTCACGCTTTCCGCCACTGGGTCGGAAATGAACGGAAACTCCGTTATTACGAACTGGGAAGAAAAACTGAAGAAGTCGTTTGGCAGCATTCACGCTTTCCCTAAATTTTCGATCTTGGATCCTACCTTAACTTACTCGGTACCTTCAGACCAAACAATTAACGGGATCGTTGACATGATGTCTCATGTATTCGAGCAATATTTCAGCCAGACTCCAGATACGCCTCTTCAAGAGCGCTTGTGCGAATCGATCCTTCAAACGGTAATCGAGAACAGCGAAATTGCGCTTAACGACCCGATAAATTACGCTGCGCGTGCAAACCTGATGCTTTGCGGTACCTACGCTTTGAACGGCGGGATGATCAGCGTTGGCATGCAGAACGACTGGGCCACTCATATGATTGAACACGAAGTAAGTGCGATTTATGACATCCCCCATGCTGCAGGACTTTCCGTTCTGTTCCCGAGCTGGATGCAATATGTGTACCGTGAACGCTTGGATCGCTTTGCCCAATTTGCCGTCCGCGTTTGGAATGTAGATCCTGTGGGCAAGAGCATGGAAGAAACGGCTCTCGAAGGTATTCAAGCTACCCGGGCATTCTTCACGCGCATTGGAGCGCCGGCCTGCCTTACGGAACTTGGCATCGGCGAACAAGAGTTGGACCGCATGGCCAAGGAAACCGTACGTTTCGGACCAGTCGGCATGTTCAATCCACTCTCCGAGCAAGATGTCAAGAATATCCTGCAAATGAGCTTATAATATAACAATGTGAACGAAACCGACATCCTGTTCGCTGTTACAAAACTACAAAACAAAAGGAGTCGGTTTCAATTATCAGTAATTCCACAAAATACGTTGGTTTAGACGTGTTCAAATCAAAAGTTGCTGTGGCTATTGCTGAAGAAGGCGGAAGAGACAGCTGTCATTATTTTTCTTTTGAGCTTACCGGCGGTCCGGTTAGTCCTACCCTCTGAATAGTCAATTTTACTTCTACAGAAACATCTGTTTTTGAGAATTCATCATTCCAATTGTCCTTTATTTTTTTCCAGTTATATGGATATTTCCGGTGAATGGCTGTACCAAAATTAAAAACATCCGTACCATACTGCTTTTGTACTTTTTGAATAACATTTAAAACTTCCTTTTCTGTGTTCTTGTTTAATGTGTCCTCCAGGAGTTTAAGATTCTTGGATTTGCTTATGTCTAAATTGGTATTATTTTCCCTCATCATCCCCTTGCCGGATAGGGTGATCTTAATTTTCTTATCGATCATGTCAGGCTGAATTTTACTTTTTAACTGAACGGCCTCAACGACAAAAGTCCCTTTATCCTCAGGTAGAGAAGTCGACAGAATCTTAGCCGTAATACCTCCAACGATCCACCGCCGTAAGAAAGCATCATTTGCAGATAAGTATCCGACCATTTTTAGTTCCCTATCGAAGATAGCAATGCCTCCAAGTGCCCATTCTTTGGAATTACTTTCACCTTTAACACTTCCCATCTCCAAGACAGGAAGGATTGGGTTGCTCTCCACTCCAGAGGCTGCCATTAGGAAATTTCGTAATGTTGTTTCAGGCTTAACGCCAACATTTTCATGTGTTTTTATCAAAGCCATAGATGGAATACGTTCAAAAGGATAAGGCATTTTTAGAATATCAAGTGCCTCGCCGCCTTTTATAACAAACATATCCGAACGCAAACGAATATCCGGGTTGCGGACGTATTCATCAATTACATCATGAATACCGTGTTTCGCTAATTGCTCTCCCACAAAGATTGCTCTGCGATGGCCTCCGAAAGACATACGAGAAAGCTTCTTTTGAATGGCATCCGCAGCTTCCAGGATATTTTTTCCAGTTCCTGTTTTCACGATGTATGGCGAACCTTGGGCTGATCCACCTCTAGGACCAGCCAGTTTCGACGGGACAACGATTTGAGCGCTTCCCCGATAAGAACCATTATCTAGGTGATCCATTCCCCATCCCAGCACAAAAGCACGGTCGTTTAACTCTACCCGGTCCCAGCAGCCTGCAATAATAAACATGGAGAGTAACATAATCAGACTAGAAGTAATCCGTCTCATGCGTTCTCCCCTTCCTTCTTTGTATTCTTGCGGATTGAACCGACAAACCATAATAACAGTGGAATCAATATATAATTTACTGGAAGAACAAAGGGGATTAAGTATTTCTGGTTGTATTCAATCCCGAAAAGTTCGTTAGCAGGCAGCATGGCTAGGATAAGAACACAAGGCACTACGAACCAAAGCAATGCTCGCCAATTTCGGATCTGAAAAAATTGCGCA
Organism: Paenibacillus sp. J22R160; assembly: GCF_059692135.1. Classification (NCBI taxonomy): domain Bacteria; kingdom Bacillati; phylum Bacillota; class Bacilli; order Caryophanales; family Paenibacillaceae; genus Paenibacillus; species Paenibacillus sp. J22R160. The sequence goes on from NZ_JCAUAU010000001.1 coordinate 446,324, forward strand.
GTCCCATAGCAGCATAAAAACACATATAAACACATTTTAATAAAAAAACTGGCCATCCAGACCACGATAATAATTACATCCACGTTTTGGATAAACTCCATCATGGAAATAAACCGGACCACATCATAAAATGAATAAATCATCTGACTTGAGAAATTAGGTCCGAACGTCATGATGACGAATAGAGTAGCGATAAAAACAAAGCTGACCGCAAGACCCACTCCCCATATCGCTTGCGATTGCCCTTTCCTTGGTTCATTCATAAAGGATATGAGCATCGTCACCATAAAAGTTTCCGCCAACAGAGAAGTTGGCGATAGGGAGCCTTTCATGATATCCTTCCAACCGGAATCAGCAAAGACCGGAAGCAAAAGATGCCAATCCAGATTGTTCAAGCTCAGACAGAAAATGAAAAGAAGCATGATACAAATCACGGGCCCTATTACCTCGCTGTACCGTGCTATTCCCCCTATGCCACCTTCATATATTCCGTACAACACGACGAGCAGCATGGAGAGAGTGAGAATTAGTAGGGGTGTCCTGTGAAACAACGCGAGGTGAATGAAATCCGAGGATCTGCGTATAATAACAGCCGATCCTGTATACCACTGGAGAAAGTAAGTAATAATTACGATCTTCCCAAGCCATTTCCCCAAGATCGTCTGGGTATATACAATAAAGGTTTGATTAGGATAAAGAACGGAAACCTTGGCAGAAACGTATGTAATTCCAATACCAACTACCCCGGCAATCAGGACAGAAATCCAGGCGTCTTGTTTAGACTCGGCTATAGCCTGCGTTAATCGAAGTAAAATCATCCCAATTTGCATAGAAAATATTAACCAAAACATCTGGAATCCGGTTATTTTCAAGTCCAAATTATCCTTCCTGCACGTTTTAAGTTTGCTGCTTCCCTTTATTTTCAGACGGTGCTTGTCCTTCAGGTATACGTTGCTTGTCCTGTCCGGCAATTTCCCGAGGAAGATTATACATCGACCAATGAGGTGCGCGTACAAAAAGTTCCTTGAATAGTTCACCTGGAATCTGCGGGGCCGCCGGAGTGAAATACGGAACGCCAAACGAGCGAAGGTTAACTAAATGGATGAGCAAGACGAGCATGAATAAACCCATCCCATAAAAACCAAGCGTACCTGAAAAAATTAACATGGGAAAACGAAGAAGCCTCATGGCTGTCCCGAAATTATAGCGTGGAATAACGAAAGATGCGATTCCAGTCGTTGATACAACGATGACCATCGGAGCGGATATGATCCCCGCACTTACTGCTGCATCCCCTATAATAAGGGCTCCTACAATGCTGACTGCGGCACCAACAGCTTTAGGTAAACGAATACCCGCCTCTCTTAAAGCTTCAAACATGAATTCCATTAATAGGGCTTCCATCAATGCGGGGAATGGGATGCCTTCCCGGGCAGCTGTGATACTTAGTAATAATTGAGTTGGAATTAACTGCGGATGGAAGGTTGATGCGGCAACGTAAACCGAAGGAAAAAGTAGCGATACGCTTAGCAATAAAGACCGAACAAACCGAATGGCAGACATAATCAAAAAATGTTCATAGTAGTCTTCTGCGGATTGTAGAAACCCCCAAAATGTGCTGGGAACAATAAGCGCAAAAGGACTTCCATCCGTAATAATTGCCACTTTGCCCTCCAAAAGGTTTGCAGCAACAACATCGGGACGTTCCGTATTCTGCACTTGCGGAAAAGGTGAGTATGGACGGTCTTGAATGAATTCTTCTATATACTCCGAGTCCAATATTCCGTCAATCTGAATTCGGCTTATTCTTTTTCGGACTTCCTCCAACACAGATTCATTTACAGTCCCCTCGAGATATGTGATGACGACATCCGTCTTCGAGAGCTTACCGAGGGTTAACGACTCCATTTTGAGCTGCGGATTCCGAATTCTTCTTCTTAATAAGCTGGTATTTACCTGCAAGGTTTCCGTAAATCCTTCCCGGGGACCGCGAACAACTCCTTCTGCCACAGGTTCTTCAATTGCGCGTTTTTCAAAACCGCTCATCTCAGCAAGTAACATATTTCTTTCGCCATCAGCCAGGATTGCAATATGACCTCGTAAGATGTCATCTATTGCATCTGCTACTTGATTAACCAATCTTGTTTTCCCGGTAGCGATAACTTGTTGATTAATCATTTGTCCGATACTGTCCAGCTTAACCAGACCTTGCGGCAATCCTTCGAACGTCAATGGTTTAAGGATGGTTAGATCTAGAGTTTTTGAGTCAATGAGTCCATCTATAAAAATCAGCAGAAGTTTATTCTGATCCTTTATTTGGATAAAGCGGAACACAACATCGTAACAATTTTTGAAGATATCCCTAAGCATTTGTTCGTTGTGTAAAATGTCCGAGCTGAATTCTATATCCTTTAGACTGGAACTTATTTCATTGGAAACCTCAGCTTTGTTCAATGTTTTCGTATATGTAGAAGTTTTCATCAGCCATGATTTGAAAATCCCTCTTTTCATAAAATCCTCCGGCTTAAAAACTAAACTTTATGGACCTTTACATTGTTATTCCCATTAAAAATAATATCATTCCTAAATTAACCATATGAACTGAATTATCAATGCACGAAATGGGAGAATAAGCCTTCTATCCTGATAGATGGTTATCCAGCATTCATACAGGATCAACAGGGACGCGACGACTACGGCATCATTTGCTGAAAGTTCCTAATCGCCAAACAAACTAAAGCTCCGGGCTCCATATTAAATGGAATCCGGAGCTTTGCGGCAACGAGTCATCAAATCGTTGCGCCTAGTGCAGGAAAAATTCTGCTTCCAGCCTACTGCCTACGTGCACAAGCACATAGGGCACACGAGACTTAAGCTTTTTCAATCGCATACCCTTTACTATGCCTCTGACACCGATACCTCTTTAGCCACCCGGCGGGGAGCAGGAAAATTCATCAAAAGGAAGCCAGCAATGAATACAAGTGTTCCTCCGATCACATACTCGGTAATCGGCTCACGAAAAAACAGATAAGACCACAGAATACTAAACATTACCGAACTGTTGCCCACAATGGCGATGATCGCAAAAGGTACCCGCTTCATCGCTTCAGCAAACCAAAAGAAGCTTAATCCCGTAATGACCCCAAGCAATATGAGTGCGACCCAAGCATATAACGTGAAAGTGCCGGTAAAACCTTCCGACTGGATCGGTACCGGCAAGGCAACAAGAAGTGTGCTCCAGAAGAAGACGGAGAAATTCATATTACCTGAGTCCATCGTCCGCACTAGCAGCCTCTGGCTCAACACATGTACGGCGGCACCAATTCCTGACAATGTGAACAGCAGCGTTGTCAGTCCGCTGCTCTGTATCAATTCATGAAGCGGCAATCCGTTCCATCCGACAACGATCACCCCAACCACGCAGAACGCTGCGGAGAGCCATCCACGTAAAGTCACCCGTTCCTTGAACAGCAGGCTTGCAGTGATCAGTAACGTAACCGTCTGTACCGGCTGAACAAGAATGTTTCCATACGAATATCCGATTGTGATGGCGATATTCTCGAATATGTAATTGGCGGATTTGCCAACAGCTCCGAGCCAGATCCATTTCAGACCCGTCCGAAGCCGGATGCGCCGATCCTTAATCAGCAGTAATATGCCGAGGAAGACGACACCGAAGAAAAATCGGGAGAACGTAATAATGGAGCTATCCACCATCGTCGACGCGGTCTTAACCAAAACACCTACGAAGCTCCAGGCCAATGTGGCAAGAAGGAGCAGAACATAACCCAAGCCATTCACCTTCTTTGTTGTGTTAGTTTACCTGGGCTTATGGGGAATTTCACACCAGTAACCAGAAAATTCTCATGCATTAACCGTCCGTTGATCGGTACATCCCCACGTCGATCTTCTCAGCTTCTAACGAAACGCCATTCAGATCAATAATATAACCGACAAAACGGTGTACGCGCCCTGAATCATAATCCAGTGTGAAGAAGCGCTGTCGTTTTTGCCGATTCCTCTGCTCGCACCTGTAATCATGACAACCGGTTGTGATTCCCCCACTTCTATTTCCCCCTTCAGTACTGCAGCTCAATTTTGCAAGGCGTATCTATTAATGATATAGAATAACGCCAATTATTTTAAGTACTGAAATATAGTTTAATAAGTTACCTTGAAGTAACCATAGCAGTAAATACTAACTTTATAGGCAGTTAAGACGATGGTTCCAGGAACCAAAGAAGGAGATTGCACAACTCTGCTGCTAGTCATTGCGTTGTTCGAAATTCATAATTAAAAAAAGATCAGGCCGCAGTGGTAGCCTGATCTTTGTTATCATCAAAGTTATTTTGTTTAAATATTGATTCCCATTTGATTTTTATATCGTGTAATCAATATTTGACAATCAACACTCATTATCCCCGGAAGTACATAAAGTTTTTCCTTTAAGAACCTTTCCATTTCCTGATTATTTGCAAACACCCCGTGCATATGAAGCTTACTTGGACCCGTCATATGATACACAGCTGTCATGAAAGGGTCGTCAGCAAGTGTTTCAGCGACTTGCTCCAAATATTTCGGTTCAACTTCCACGTTCAAAAAGGCGGATACAGCCATACCTATGTTTTCAGTGTTAATTACGATTGTAAATCTTTCAATAATATTGTTATCCATCAAGGCATTCACCCTTGCTTGAATGGCAACACGGGAGAGTCCGACTTCTTTAGCAAGATCGGTATAAGAGATCCTACCGTTATCATGAAGTAAGGTAATGATTTTCTTGTCAATATCATCAATTTGAATATTGGACATATCAAAAGGTAAACTATTGCTCACAGTATGATCTCCTTAATAATAAAAGTGTCTTATAGAAAGAGTATACTTCAAATTAACTAACAATCATACTTGTTGAAAATTGAAAATGAATGGGAAATAGCTCCGTTTTGCCCGACACAGTCTAAAGTGGAAGCAGGAGCACAGTCCATTTAGAAAAAGCTTGTCTACGTCTTCTATAGTTTGAAACTATGGGGTTGCGTGGATACCGCCGCCATTGTTTAACATGGCTGTAACTGCAATTCGATTAACATTTCATCGTTTAAAGTTGCGTTTACCCCCATCGGCTCCCCCATAATTTCATTTCATTTAGTACCTTATGTAAGTCCCTTCCTTTTTCAGTCAACTCATAGTCTACTGTTATAGGAACTGTCGGATAAATGGTTTTCACAATTATTTGTTTTTTTTGCAAATGGCGAAGTGTGTTGGACAGCGACTTTGAATTAATGTTACTGATAGTCCTTCGTAATTCGCCAAATCCTTTTTTTTCGCCTAATAGTTGTTTTATAACGAGAAAAGACCATTTTCCCTCAATAATATCGAGAGCCTTTTCAATGGAACAAATAAGGTCAACTGCCAAGAGATCACTATTTGATGTTATTTTCAATTTTTCATCTACTCTCTTTTTTGGTGTATGACAGAACTTAAAAGCAATTGGCAAAAAAGCTTCAAGAAAACCGATATTTTTGCGAAAGTTGAGGCGCGCATTCGGAATAGGAAACCTAAATTATTTCCTAAGAAATAATTTAGAGTCGACACACTGTTAGTAGTTTTCACCAAACTAATATTTTATTTAAAAATTCAATAAAAAAGAGGATCGGTCGATTGATATGACCGCATCCCTAGTTTAGGAGCTTAATATTATTATTAATTATTCGCGAACCTGAGTTGTTATCAATAGGATTTTATTCATTTCATTAAGCGAACCGTACCTTTTAAGTGCTCGGTTATTGTGCTTTTTCCAGGGCGGGAATGTCCACATAAATTCTCTTCCAGTATTCAATTCCCCTTACGAACCCAATTCCCCTCGCACGGCGAGCTTGATGTTTTTGGATTTTTGTGCAAAGCCAAAGTAAGCCAGCAGCGCCAATAGACTGGTCGACAGGATGATCACGCCCATGGGAACGGCCGAATATTCCCCGGCAATACCAACCAACGGAGACGTGACTGCGCCAAGCAGGAACGGCATCAGACCTAGCAGCGCCGATGCGCTTCCTGCCATATGGCTTTGGGATTCCATGGCCAGCGAGAATGCGGCAGTGGACGTAATCCCAATCGATGCAACAAAACAGAACAGCGGTGCAACCAGGGCTAACAGCGGCCCGTGCAGCAAAATAACCACCAGAGCCGTCAAACTGGCAGCCGCTGACAACAGCAGACCAAAAACCAGGAACCAACGCTCCGAAATGACATGATTCAAGCGGCCCACAAGTTGGGAACCGATAATCAGGCTGATACCGTTTGAGCCGAACAATAACGCAAACAGCTGCGGAGATGCTCCATAAATCTTTTGGTAAATAAATGGCGTTCCCGAAACGTACGCGAAGACGCCACCGATCATAATACCCTGTGCCAGCGCGTATCCGAGAAACTCACGATCGCGAAGCAGTGTTATGATCCCTTTAAACAGCTGATCCAAATTGCTGGACATCCGATTCTCTGGTGGCAGCGTCTCTTTCAAGCCCGCGGTTGCCAAAATAACCAGCACGATTCCCACCGCACCTAAAACGATAAAAACGCCAACCCAAGTCGTAAATGAGATCACGGCGCTTCCCGCCACTGGCGCGATGAGCGGAAACAAATTGTTCACCAACATCAGGAGGGAAAAAAACCGTGTCAGCTGCGTCCCGCTATACAAATCGCGAATGACCGCCCTAGAAATCACAATCCCTGCGGAGGCGGCGAAGCCCTGAATAAAACGTGCTACAACAAAACAATAAATATTCGGCGAAATCGCGCAAACAAACGAAGCTGTTAAATAAAGAATCAGCGATAAAATAACAGGCCTGCGTCTTCCATGCACATCGCTCAGAGGGCCCATAATAATCTGCCCCAGCCCAAGGCCGATCAGGCAGGCAGTAAGACTCAGTTGCACCAGCGACGCTCGCGTGCCAAAATCCGACGCAATTTCAGGAAAAGACGGCAAATACATATCAATCGTCAGCGGCCCCAAAGCTGAAAAAGCACCTAACAACAGTACGAGTCTCCGGCTACTTTTTTTCTCTTTTTGCATGTTTTAGATTACTCCAATCCTATTTCTTTTATATCTACGTTAGATAGAGGAGTATCAATCGGCTTGGCTTGCCTTCAAGACCTCTTTCTCAGCACGATGCGCAAACCATGTGGCCAACAGAGAACCAGAAATGTTATGCCATACACTGAAGATTGCACTGGGAACGGCTGCGATCGGGCTGAAATGAGCCGAGGCCAGCGCAGCTCCGAGACCGGAGTTCTGCATTCCTGTTTCAAACAAAATCGCCTTGCGTTTGCTAAAATTCATCCGGAACAACTTGGCGAACCAGTACCCCAATAAATAGCCGAGGCTGTTGTGCAAAATAACGACCGCAAAAATAATCAAGCCGCTTTCGATAATTTTAGCTTTGCTACCACCTACAACAATAGCCACAATGATGACAATCGCCAGTGTAGATACGAGTGGAAGCGCCTGGACGCTGGCCTCGGCCTGCTTTTTAAACAAACTCTTGACGATAAGACCAAGAAGAATTGGGAAAATAACAACCATCAAAATATCCTTTATAAGCGCCCCGCCATCAATCGGCATCCAGCGTCCCGCAAGCAGGCTGATTAAAGCTGGTGTAGCAATCGGTGCGATAAGTGTGGAAACGGAAGCGATGGAAACACCAAGCGCAACGTCGCCTTTAGCAAGTAGCGCCATCACATTGGAGGAAGTGCCGCTCGGGCAGCAGCCGACGAGAATGACGCCAACTGCTATTTCTGGCGGCAGCTTCAACACAATCGCCAGCACATAGGCGAGCAGCGGCATAATAATATAATGGCCGACAACACCAATCAACACTTCTAACGGACGACGAAATACTTCACGGAAATCGGCAGAGGACAGCGTAAGTCCCATTCCGAACATGACAATGCCAAGAAAAATAGAAATGTAGCCCTTTAGGGGCTTAAAGACCTCAGGCCAAAAAAATCCCAGACAAGCAAATACAATAACCCATAGAGAAAATGTCCCTCCTACAAAGCGGCTTACTTTTGCAACTGCGCTCATTCAACCAACCCTCACTTATGATGTAATATGAGTCTTTTATTCGACAGCTATTTTGCGAATATCTGCAATTGTAGTATCGTCCAAAATCAGATCGATGGCTGGCAATACGCTTAAGATGTGGCTCGGCTTTCGAACGCCTACAAGAGCGCTAGTCAAAGCCGGATGGGCTAGATCATATGCGATGGCAAGCTGCGGCATGGTAGCGCCAAACCGGCTCGCGATAACTTTCAGTTTCTCGACACGGTCCACATTTTTCCTCAGACCCTCCCCCGTATGTGCAGCGTTACGGGAGCGCCAGTCGTCGTCTGAGAATTTGGTTTCGTAAGTGTAATTTCCTGACAGGAGACCTGAGGTTAACGGGCTGTAAGCAACGACGCCGATTTCTTTCTCCAGACAAAAAGGTAGAATCTCCTTCTCAACGGCAGGCCTTAGTATGGAATACGGCGGCTGAAGTGAATCAACATGTCTAACGGAGAGTGAATCTTCCAATAACGGAACATTGTAATTACTTACACCTACATAACGTACTTTGCCGTCTTGTACAAGCTTATCCATGGCGCGCATAGTCTCTTCCGCCGGAGCGCTCGCATCCGTATCCGGCCAGTGCATTTGATACAAATCGATATAGTCGGTACCTAGACGACGTAGTGATGCTTCAGCTTCGCGAAGGATGGAGTCGTAGGTTCCGTTCTTGGAAATGTTATTGTTCTCGTCCCAAACCAGACCGCATTTAGTCGCCAACACCACTTTGTCTCGGTCGCCTTTCAACGCTTTCCCAATAACTTCCTCGGAATGCCCTAGTCCGTACACTGCCGCAGTATCAAAAAAGTTGATTCCGTTGTACAATGCAACACGCACGCTTTCAACGGACAACTCATCGTCCTGGTTGCCCCAAGCGCTCGCCCAGCCTCCTCCCCCGATCGCCCAGGAACCGAAGCCAATAACTGAAATTTCAGGACCATTTTTGCCAAGTTTACGATATTTCATAAACAAATCTCCTCCTGATTCTACACTATGTGCAGTTTTGCATTTTTTAATTGTCGATGTGGTAAACCTCTATCTTTTATCAAAATAGCCCGCTCGTTTCAGAAAAATCGAGTCGACTCGTTCGACAATTTTTCCGCTCTCCTCGGATTTCTGTCTCACTTCGATCCATTCCTTGTCCTGTGAGAACGTTACCCACTGTCTTGTCCGTTCTTCGATGCTTTCGTATTTCATCGTGTAATAGAGTTTGGGTTGTTCCTCCATATCTTCCCAGAAATCACATATCTGCATGCCCAATCTGTCGAAAATACCAATCGTATGATCGGAAAAGCGTTTTCGTATTGCTTCGATTCTTCCTGGAAGAATCGTATAAATTCTCAATTCGTAAATCATTCATCAATCACCTCAGATCAACTAACGTTTGTTCAATTATAGATAATCATTCCTGTCCTGAGAAGAAGTGAAAAAGTTTATACTAAGTTACCTGGAGTTAACTGTTCAAATTACGTAGCTTGAAATAAATATTGATATTGGTAGCCGTTTGTCTTTGTGCTATCGTTCCCTTTTGGATTAAGAGGTCAGCCAGTTTCTTCTGGCTGACCTCTCTGTTTGAGGAGAATATTTAACAGTGCCAAGGTAGAATGTCACTCAACGTGGTACCATCCTCCCTTGTGTTAGACTGTTTACCCCTACTTGAATAAACACAATGTTTAAAGCTGGTTGAGATAACGATCTCGAATAACAAAGGAAGCTAAAACAGCGCAAAAAGGTTTAAGGGCTTCATGCAAATACAACATGAGTATTTCACAAGAAAATGAATCCTGTAATTGGGCCAGTCCAGCTCTTCCTCTACTAGCCGGAGACGTATGTTGTCCCGTTTACATTCAACACGTTTATACCTTTTGCGCTTACAAGCCCATTGTCCACTTTCGTTCTCGAAATTTGAAGATCCGGAAGTCGCTCGTCAATCAACTCCGATTGGAACGCTTCGGATAGGATCCTGCCATCGAAGCCGGATTCCGTACGAAGACCGATCAAATGACAGGCCGTCGGAGCGATATCGACAATGCCGCAAGGAATATCGGAAACATGGCCTTGCTTGAAGCTGCTGCCGACACCCAAACAAAAAGCATGTACATCGTACGGGCTCGCCGTGCCGTGCGTCGAATGAATCAAAGAGGATGTAAGAGCATGAATCGTGCCGGGAACTCCATATTCATTCGTCGAGTTATCCCATTTGGGCTGGATCGCAAGAAGCGGAGCGCGATTATGTTTGATTGGTCCGAGTAAAAGCTCCAGCGGCAGGACGCTAGGTAAATCGCAGAGTAATGGATCTCCGGAGAAAACGGTATCGCACCACTCCTGAGCTTGCAGCCAATTTACGACAGCAGTGATATCCAGTAACGATGGTTCTTGTCCCTCGGAAGCGTAGATATAATGTCCGGATGTAACAAACTGGGATTGCAGCCCCAATTCATCGAACACCTTTTGCAGATGTCCCTCCAGCGACCCCTGCGCTTGCAGTGTCGAATGACCGTGGTCACTGATCAGGAAGATGTCCAGTTGATCACTTAGACCTTCTTTTTCCACTGCATTTAGAACATCCGATACGCAATGATCGATCAGTTGGAGCGCTTCTTTGCTTTCCGGAGACCCGAGTCCGTAATTGTGCTGGCTCATGTCCGGTTCGGATAACCATAAAACCATTACTTGGTTATCTGGGTTTTTCAAATGAATATCAGTCAGCGCCCGTACAGCCCATAATGCGCGTTCCTTCTTCACATTGGTTAGCTCTTCCGGAACGGGGCCAAGCCGGTTATGAAGCTGTTCAAGCTCGCTTATTCCATACCAAGAAGACGGATTGATGACCAGTTCTGGATGATTCAAGTTCCACAAGAGCGAGGCTCCCGGCGAGCTGGAGGCGGCTACTGCGAGACATTTCCCTTGTTCGTGCAGCCGGTCCCCCAAGGTGGGAAGCAGGATGAACGGCTCGGATTTCATCTCCCTATATGACAACAAATGCTTATCGTTTCCTGTTTGGACAAACCCGTCCTCGCCAAAGCCAGGTATATATTTCAGATTGCTGACTACACCGTGGCTGCCGGGGTAACTACCGGTCGTGAGCGTCGTCATGCTGACCCGCGTTTCTGATGGAAAAGCAGCATGAAACGAAGTGAACAGCGTGCCGCGTTTCATCAGTTCGGCATAGGTCGGCATAAGCTCGGGATCAAAGCTATCCGGTCTCAAGCCGTCCGTTCCTATAATCAGCACACGACGATCCCCTGTATGATCCCTTTCATGTAAATTCATCCTATAGCCCTCCAATCTTTATTTATATTCAATTTATTCAGCCTTATCAAAGAATCTCCGAACTGCTCGGCTTTTAAAACAAACGGGAAACGGTCAAGACTTAAGCACAAATCGAAATCTTCAGTCGGTGCGGAAGCTTCTCCGCGGACGTCCAGAAACTTGCCGGTCTTGCTTTCGTGGCGCATGTAATGGACGATGGCTGCAAAATCATTGGGCTTGCCTTCCAGCGCGTTTTTCACATAATTCGCGAATAACGTATCTTCATCCGCCTCTTCCAACGCTTCCCACCCCATGCAAACCAAGGACACCTGGTCCGGATTCATCCCGCGGATGTAATCTATGATCGCTTGCGCGTTGACAAAACTTCCTGTAATGATTTCATCGGCGTGAACCGCATTTACAATTCCTTGCGTACCTGCACTTGTCGTATGCACTACGGTTTTGTCTGTAAAATCAACGGATTTCACAGAGTAAGGGGAGTTGCCGTAATCAAAACCAGGTTGAATGAGTCCTCCCCTTTCCCCCATCAAAATATAATCGGGATTTTCCCGCTTCAGTTCATAAGCCGTCTCCATACTTCCAACCGGAAACAGGTCTTTAACACCGTTGTCCATTACATAGCAGGCGACCGAGAAAGCTCGAAATACATCGATGATGACCGTTAAGCCTTTCGCCTGCTGCGCACCTTCGACGAAATGATAGATATTGATTTCCATAAACGTATGATGTTCCTTCCCGGTGGATCCGTGTAATCCATTGTTATTTGATGTAACTTCTAATCTTATCAGCCGCTTCCTTCATCGCTTGCTCGGCAGGGATATTGGTCGTAACTGCTTTTTCCATGGCTTTGTCGATTTCCGTCTCAATCCGTTTTGTTTGTTCCAGTGATGGCACTTCTTTGGCATAATCCAGCTGTTTCAAAGCAACGGTAAAGAGCGGAAATTTTTTATAATAGTCTTGCATCTCCGTCGCTTTCTCCGCGGAGTCGCGTATTGTCAAATAACCAGATTTTTGCGAGAAGAAAATGGTCTGCTCCTTGGATGTCATAAACTTGATAAACTTCCATGCCGCATCCTGCTTTTCCTTGGTTGTCTTGGCCAAAATCGCTAAGTTAGCTCCACCCGTCGGAGTCGCGTATTCATTGAATTTCGGCAGGAATGTAGCGCCAAGCGAGAACTTCGCGTTGTTCATTACAGTCGAAAGACTGGCTGTACTGCCGATGAAGAAGGCGACTTTGCCGCTATAAAAACCTTGATCCAAGCTTTGACCTGCACCTGTGCCGCTTGTGCTTGTTCCACCGACAGGAGGCATCATGCTCTTATCTTTATTAACCATATCGACCCACAACTGCAATCCACGCGCCGCTTCGGGTTGGTCAAGCAGAACAGTCTTCATGTCAGACCCGAGAACATTGCCGCCGGCAGACCAAATCATCGAATAATCGTACCATCCCGACATACTGGCGGCAAAGCCGAAGCGCTCAGTTTTGCCATTATTGACAATCGTCGCTTTTTTCGCTGCGGTAACAAGTTCATCCCACGTATGCACCGGATCTTCCGGATTGAGGCCGATTTCCTTCATAATATCTTTATTGTAGTACAATATCGGTGTGCTGCGGTTATAAGGCAGCGTATATTGTTTGCCGTTCAATGCAGTGTTGACCATCAAGCCTTTTTTCAAATCAGCGGCGTTAAAGTCCTTATCGTTTTTTACATAGTCGTCCAAGGCTAGCAGGGCGCCGTTTTGGGCAAATGCCGGCCAAACACGCGTATTGAGCTGGACTATATCCGGAACGTTTCCGGCCACAACGGCAGCCTGCAATTTCTCCCCGGTTACGTCATAACTTTGCTGGAACACCGGTTTGACGATAACCTCAGATTGTGATTGATTAAACGTGTCGATTTGCTCTTTCAGAACGTTTCCTAAATCGCCGCCCATAGCATGCCAAAATTCGATTTCGACGGGTGCTTTATTCGTTGTCGCAGCAGAACTTGCAGGATTGGCAGACGTGCTAGCGTTACTGGTAGCAGCAGGCTTGGAGCTTGCGCAAGCCGAAGTGAGCATGGCAAGAGAGGTTAACATAATAATACTTTTCTTATTCATATGAAGTTGCTCCTTCTCAATTAGATGATGGTGGGTAACGAATGGCTTAACTATTTTAAGCCTGTAGTGGCAATTCCTCTGACGATGTGCTTCTGAACCATTAAGAATAAGATAATTAACGGGAAAATAATGAGCGACGATGCGGCCATTACTAAATTCCACTGTGTTCCTTTGCCCCCGCCCTCCTGTGAAATCAAGCTCGCCAGACCTACCTGCAGCGTTCGCAGTTCTTCGCTGTTCGTTACGACAAGCGGCCAGAAGAAGTCGTTATAGTGCCAAATTATGCTAAGCAAACCAAAGGTAAGGATCGATGACATCGATAACGGGATCATGACATGCCAAATGATTTGCATATGATTGCATCCATCGAGCGTGGCCGCCTCCTCCAATTCCTTCGGAACCTGTAGAAAGGCTTGTCTCATCATAAAAATGCCGAAGGCGCTGGCGCAAAACGGAACAATCAATGCCCAATACGTGTTGAAGATCCCGATTTGTTTAACAATCAAAAAATTAGGTATAAAAGTGACATAAATCGGGACCATCATTGTGGAAAGAACGATCAGAAACATCGTTTGCCGGCCCTTGAAGCTCATGCGTGCAAAAGCATAGGCGGCAAATACGGTACTGGCTAATTGAAGGACTGTAATCAGGATCGTCATCGAAACACTGTTCCAGAAGTATCTCGCAAAAGGCGCAGCTTTCATCACATCGGCAAAGTTCGACCAATGAAACATCGCCGGGATAAACTGCGGCGGATAAATGAAAACTTCGTCATAGACTTTGAAAGATGTGGCGAACATCCAAATAAATGGAAGTGCCATGAACAGCGACAGTGCGGATAAGAATGCGATGAGCACCATATTTTGCAGAGACTGCAATCTTCTCATGAGTAATGCACCCACTTTTTCGAAACATACATTTGCAGCCAAGTGATCAGAAACAATACAATAAACAGGAACACCGAGACGGAAGACGCATAGCCTACCTCAAAAAACTCGAAGCCGAATTGATACAAATAATAAATGAGCATGTTCGTGCTATCGGCCGGACCGCCATGGGTCATTGTGAACACCATATCGAAATCCTGGAATGAAGCGAGAATAGCCACAATCATTATGAACAGAATATAGGGTGATAGCAGGGGCAGTGTAATTTTGAGAAAGATCTGCTTATTACCGGCTCCATCAATCCGGGCTGCTTCATTCAAGTCTTCGGGAATGGTTTGCATCCCGGCAATCAGCAGTATCGTGTAATACCCCACCACCTTCCAAACCTTTGCGATAATAATTGCAGTCATTGCCCAACCCGGCTTGGATAGCCACGGAATTTGAGGCACTCCTAGTAGCCCTGTAAACCAGTTGATCAAACCGAAATGCTGATCGTACATCCATATCCAGACCGTGCTGACTGCAACCATTGGCGTGATGTAGGGCAAAAAAATCAAGCTCCTGAAAAAGCGGATCCCCTTCATTTTTTTATCAAGCATCACCGCAAGAAGCAAAGCGGCGCCAATCGTAAAGCCGACTGAAAAAAAGCCAAACACCAGAGTATTTTTAACTACTTTCCAAAAGTCTCGGTCTCCCAACATTTTACGATAATTGTCTAAGGCGACCCAATTAAAGTCTATCGAGATTAAATTCCAATCCGTTAAGCTCAGTACGAACGTCAGGATCAACGGCAGAAGCACAAATATAAACAGAAACAACATTGCCGGAAATATGAATAGATACGGCGTCAGTATACGACTGATGTTCGTTATTCTCTGTGGCATTTGCTTCGTTTGCTTGGCCTGCACTCTTCCTATTCTGCTTGCTGCAACTTGATCTTCCACGCCGGCCATCTCCTCCTCATCTATCTGAATTATCCTCATTTTAATAAGCAAGTGTCAGTGGAAGATTAACCTGGAATTAATATAAAGTTAATAATCACATGATAATTTCGCGGTATTCTATAGATATAATCTATAGTTGAAGGAGACGAGGATATTTGTTCAATTTGCAGCAGTTGAAGATTTTAGTATTGATCCACGAATATAAGAAGCTGACGGTTGTCGCGGAATTGCTTCAGATCAAACAACCATCCGTCACATTTCATATGAAGAATCTGGAGAGGGAGGCGAACGTACAGCTTTTTATTTATAAGCATAAGATGGTGATATTAACGGAAGAAGGGAAAGCGCTCCTTCATTATGCTTCCCGCATTATCTCCTGGGCAGATGAAGCACAGCAGGTACTGTCCGACTACGCACAATTTAAAATCGGAAAAATCGTAATCGGATCGAGCAATACGCCGGCGACATATTTCCTACCTAAGCTGCTCGGCAGGATGCGTGAGTTTTATCCTGACGTTCAAATTGTCCTGCAAGTGAAGAATTCGCCGCAAATCGTAGATATGGTGAGAAAATTCGAAATTGATTTCGGTCTTGTCGCCGAAAACAAAGTCGACGATCCTGATCTCGTTTGTATGCCTTTGGTTGACGATGAGCTTGGTCTGGTTGTTTATCCCGGCCATACGCTGGCTAACGTCGACAAAATCGGACCGGAGCTGCTTCAAAACGAATATTGGATTTTAAGAGAACAGGATTCGGCTTCCCGTCGAATGATGGAGGAGTGGAAAGGTCAGCATCAGATCGAAAGCAAGGGCGGCATCGAGCTTGGGACGACGGAAGCGATTAAACGTGCCGTCATATGCCGGGTGGGCATATCGTTGCTCTCGCGTTTAGCCGTAGAGGAAGAGGTAAAGAAAGGACAGCTGATTTATAAAAGTTTGGACTCAGAGAATTTATCGAGGGGTATATTTTTCATTTACAACAAAAACCGGTTTTTTACACCGATCGTTAAGGAGTTTATCGACTTCTTCCAAACGACGCGATTTTGAAGAAAGAGTGTCAGCTTTCGATATTTCAAACAGTATCGAGATCCGCTGAAATTGAAAATCTCTTCAGGAAAAAGCATATCGTCGTAACGATATGCTCTGATTGGTACCGATGATCTTCTAGCCTTTAATTCCCGTCGTGGCAACGCCGGCATGAAACCATCTTTGGCACACAAAATACAATATGACAATCGGCAGAATGGTAAAGGTCGCAGCGGCCATCAAATGATGATAATTCGGTCCTTCCTCGCTAACAAAATAGAGCAATCCGACCTGCAACGGTCGTAGTGTTTCACTGGAAGTAATCAAGAGCGGCCATAGCACGCCGTTCCATTTGCCGATAAACGCGAGCAGTCCCGCTGTAACGAGAGGAGGAGCAGACAACGGCAGCAAAACGGACCATAAATAGCGAAAGTGCGGCATGCCGTCAACCTGCGACGCCTCCCAGTATTCCCGAGGCACCGACAGAAATGCCTGACGCATCAGAAAAATTGTGAACGCCTCCGCCAAGAAGGGAGCCATGATGCCCATGTAGCTATCGTAAAAGCCTTGACCGTTCTGTCCCAGCGCATTGTTACCGCCTGCGAACGGTATATGGCGAAGCGTAACAAAGTTCGGAATCAACGTGATATCATAAGGGATCATCATAGTGGAAATCACCAGCAAAAAAATTATGCCTCTGCCTCTGAACCTGAAATGCGAAATCGCGAACGCAATCGGAATGCAGATCAGAATCTGCAACAGTGTGCCAAGTCCGGCGACAACGAGCGTATTGATAAAATATCGTCCAAATCCGGATTCCGGTGTGTTCCAGGCGTGCGAGTAATTTTCAAACTGCCATGTTTGCGGCAAAAACGTCGGCGGCATCATATTGATTTCTTCCTCCGATTTAAACGAGGTCAGAATCATCCACAAAAAAGGAAACATAGAAATGAAAGCCAAAGCTATGATCGTTAACGTAATAAGAGTCCAAATCAAACGGGAATTGAATCGGGACCGGTTCCAGTCTTTCATGAAGCTCGACTCCTTTCCCTAGTGCTGGTAGTGCACTTGATTTTCGCCAAAACGGTACTGTACCCAGGTCAGCAGCAAAATGATGACAAACAGAAATATCGACACGGCCGAGGCGTAGCCGACCTGGCCATTGACATAAAAGCTACGAAAAATGTACAGTGACAAAGACATCGTTGAATTAATCGGACCGCCTTCTCCATTGGAAAATACATAAAACGCGTTAAACGATTCAAATGCACCAATGAGGGACACGATCGTCAGCAAAAACAGCATAGGCGACAGCATAGGCAGGGTCACATGGCGGATAATGCCTGGCGTTCGCGCTCCGTCGATTCGCGCCGCTTCAACTAATTCCTTCGGAACATTGCCGAGACCGGCCATCAATACGACAACATTGAAACCGAGGCTGCTCCATATCGTGAACAGCATAATTACCATTAACGCCAAGGTCGGTCCGCCAAGCTGCTCCGGGAGCCATGCAGGCCAATGGCCTCCAAGCACACCGACCAGCTTCAGTCCAATCGGATCCGGATCTACAAGCCAGTTTTGTTTAGGGAAGCCTAGCTTTTGCAGAACGGAATTGGCCACGCCTACTTCAGGATGGAAAATCCATTTAAATACGATGGCCGCAGCCACATGCGAAGTAATATAGGGGAGAAAAAAGATCGTACGGAGCACGCCTTTGCCCTTGAAATTTTGAAACAAATAATAAGCGACGATAAAAGATAATGCGATGGCAATAGGGATGGTGCCTATCGCATAATACAATGTAACCAGCACACTTTGACCCACAGGTCCAAACTGCAACACATTCTGCGAATCTTTCACCAGAAATTCTTCCGTAAAGATACGGACATAATTATCAAGAACTATAAACTTCTCGGGTACGAATCCCCATTTCCATAAGCTGATCCATATCCCGAGCCCAAGCGGCCAAAAACGGAAAAGAACCAGCAACAGCAAGGCTGGCAATGCATAACACAGACCGATGATCGCCTCTTTGCTCCGCTGACTCCTGATGCGTCGTCGAGCCGACTTCTTTGATTTGGCAAGCTTAACTATTTCCGCATGAGTGGTTGTATGATTCCACAGCATCTTATGACTACCTCCAGACCGTTTCCGGTTTTCGAAACTATCAAAAGATCTGGAAAGTGCATGTCGAATTACTTCATTCGGCCGCCCTTTCCAGATTACAATATTTGGCTTGACATTAATTTTCTTTTATTCTTTTATTAATTTCATCGAATCCGCTTGCGCCTTTTTCATGGTATCCTCAGGACTTATTTTGTTATTTAATCCTAATTCCAAAGCATCGCCGATAGCCGAATCAATCGCGTTCATAACCGGGGAAGGGAATTCGACAACGGAATTGGCAAACACTTCATCAAAGCCTTGTTTTTTCTGAGGAATACTCGCATAATCTTTCTTTAGCAGGTCCGAATCCAACGAAGATTTGACGGACGGAAAATACCCGGTTTTGGAGGCGAAAATAGCCTGGGATTTTGCGCTTGCAAAATATTTCATGAACAGCCATGAAGCCAACTCTTTATCTGGCGTTGATTTGAACATCTCCTGCCTAACGGCGAACAGCACGGTTCTGGCCTCTTTACTGCTGTCAACCTGAGGGGGAAGAGTAAGACCCCACTTGAATTTATCTTTGATCAAATCGTTCTTGGTGGTTGTTCCAGCGGATGAAGCAATTTCCATGGCTGCACGGCCATTTGTAAATTCTTGTTGGGTATCCTGGGAAAACACGATAGCTTTATGTTCGACTAAGTTTTTCGTGAGTCTTACTAGCTCGATGGTTTGCGGATTATCGAAATTAACGGAATTGCCTTCGCTTGCAATCGGATCGTAGCCGAGCGTTTTGAATAAAATCCGATACAGATTTCCCTTATTGCCGCTTGTAATCGAAAGAGCCGGCACTCCCGTTTTTTCAGCAATATCTATTGCTTGCTTTTCGAATTCCTTCCAGGTTGCAGCCGGTTTATCGTATCCCGCCTTCTTCAGCAAATCCATGTTGTAATACATCCCCATAGAGCTGTTTCCGAACGGCCAAGCCGTTGTGACCCCTTTATATTGAGGAATCTGACTGGTTAATAAGGCCGGAATCAGGTCGTCCTTATCCTGCTGGGTCAATCCGTAAACGGGGTCGTTGATAAAGGAATCCAAAGCTCTAACAGCGTTCCCTTGCATGTATTGCAAAATTTCATTATCGGTGCCGACCGCGACGTTGGGCAATCCTCCGCCTTGGATAGCCGCTCTAATTTTTTTGTTTAAATCGAGGTAAGTGCCCTGGAACGTTTCCTTGACAATGATTTTGCCTTCATACTCCTTATTGAACTGAGCGACGATTTCCTTAACCGAATCGCCATAATTGCCGGCAGAATAATGCCAAAACTCAAGAGTAACCGGACCATTGGCCCAAGGCTCTGTTGTCTTGGCCGGCGTTTGGCCGCTTGGACTGCTTGTCGGCGCCGGAGCGGCGCTATTGCTTCCGCAGCCAGCAAGAGCTACCATGACCGACGCAAGCACGATCGATGTCACAATTCGAAAGTTTTTCATGGGTCCTCTCCTTTAAACTATAGAGTTACGGATTGCTGCAGTTGCGACAGAAACTCGATGGCCTGCTTTTGTTTTTCTGGAGGACCGAATTCGAAAACGGCAAAGCCTTCATAATTCGTTTCGCCTAGAGCGTTCACAACTTCGCTCCAATCGATCGATCCTTCGCCGACCGGAAGATGGTCATCCCAGCCGCCATTATTGTCGTGGAAATGCAGATGGATGCATCTGGCCCCTAATCTGCGGATCGTTTCTTTAATGTTCAGTCTGGCCTGATTGGCATGACCCACATCCAGGCAAATCCCGAATGCCGGCGATTGTAACTTCTCGAACAGCTCGATTTGATAGTCAAGCGTCCAGGTATCTTCAAAACTTCCCTTCTGATCAAGCAAGTTTTCGAGCGCAATCCGGACTCCCAATTGCTCGCCTTTTTGGCACATCTCCTTAAAAACGATCAAATCTCTTCGCTTCATTTCTGGAAACTTGGACAGCGAGTAGAACGAGTGACGTCCCGGGTGGACTGTCACTACTTTGGCGCCGATTGCACCAGCAATTTCAACGGAACGAAGCAGTTGGTCCTTGGTCACTTCATAAATCTCGTCGTTTAATGCCGCACTAT
This sequence comes from Paenibacillus sp. J22R160, assembly GCF_059692135.1. Taxonomy (NCBI): domain Bacteria; kingdom Bacillati; phylum Bacillota; class Bacilli; order Caryophanales; family Paenibacillaceae; genus Paenibacillus; species Paenibacillus sp. J22R160. The sequence goes on from NZ_JCAUAU010000001.1 coordinate 466,867, forward strand.
TCAGATCGCGAAAAGGGGCGTGCACGGAATATTCTATTTGTTTAAGCTGACGAAGCTCGCGCAAAGCCGAGATATGCTCGTCGTTAATTTCACATTCTCCAAAATCCAACGACAGTTCAAATGCTTTGATAAATTCCGACGACGTTTTGATAGTTTCAATATTCATAATGGACAAAGAGGCTGATGGTATGATCTTCACGATAATCCCTCCAAAATAGTTTTTTATGTGTTTGCATTACTCCTTGATCCCGCTGATCGCTATTGTATCCTTTAGAGTCTCCAGCAAACTGACCGCCTTGCGGGCTACAGCTCCTTCTGTTCCTTCTTGCATAAGATCCGTTCGTTGAAAGGCATGTCCCAAGTGCCATCCTCCCATTTACAGCTGCCAATCGAAGCCATGTGATGCAGGACGATATCATGCAGTGAATCGTTAAACATGTCCAACTTTACTGCGTGGTTTCCTTTCAAAATATTTGTAGCTTCCTCATGACATTCTCCTGTCTGCCAAAACGATTATCATCCCCTCTCCTGCTTCTGCACTAATTGTAGTTTTCAAATATCAATGCTCTGTCATCCCAAAGATAAAGAATTATAATGAATGCGTAGCAATTGGTTCTGAGATTGACCGTTATTCCGTCCAACGATCAAGTATTATAGAAAAACGGTCATTATTGTTTTTTTGCGGTAATGAAAGTCCATAAAGAGAAGTCCCGCACCTTCAGGCAGATGCGGGACTTCTCTTTTTGTTTGATGTTTTACCCACGGGTTATTGGCTCTGAAGTGATCATTATTTACTTCAACGCGTTTGCAATAACTGTCACGGCCTCTGCCCGTGTTGCTTTGCCTTGGGGGCGAATCGTACTATCCTGGTATCCATCCATAATTCCGTTCCCCGTTGCCGCTGCAATAGCTTCCTTGGCCCAATCGGAAATGTTTTCGCCATCAGCGAATAGGATTTCTTTCGCTGCTGGGGTGACCTTGGCTGCCTTAACGACCATTACTGCCATCTGCTCGCGAGTAATCAGGTTGTCCGGACCAAAGGTGTTTACGTCATAACCGTCGACTAACCCGTTTACTGCTGCTGTCGCGATGTAGTCCCTGGCCCAGTGACTGGCTGTATCTGTGAATACTTTGCCGTCCTGGGACGTCAGTTTGAACGCCTTCACCAGCATGGTGGTAAATTCAGCCCGGGTAATGTTATTATCGGGCTTGAAGCTGCCGTTAGGGAAACCGTTGATGGCACCAAGCTCGGTCAGCCTGTTTATACTGCTCTCAGCCCAGTGACCGGCAATATCATTGAGTTGTATGTTTAATGTTGGAGCCGGGGTCTTGTCAGAGGCAGGATTTTTTTCAGCTTTCACGGCCATTACGGCAAACTTGGTGAAGTGATTCACCTGCACGGTTACGGTATTGCCGGATACGGTACCGCCAACGTTTATCCATCTGCCCAGAGCTTCGTCATAGTATTGAATCGTAGGGGACTCGCCCTCGCTGATAGCACTAGGATCAAAACTGAGTTTGATGGTCACATTTTTGGCAAAGCTGTAGCTGTTCTTATCTCCCACACTGAACTCGTATACACTGCCGACCAGTTTAATACCTGCGGGCACGGCGGGCGGGGCAGCTATTTTCTGTACTTTTACTTCTACTCCGCTGGTTTCGTTGAGCGCGTCGGCCGGCACCTCGACGTACGCTTCACTTCCGAAGCTGACTGTACCGCCAACACCAGGTGTGATGGTCGCCGAACCGTTAGTGGAGGTAACGGCTTGCGGTCCTGCACTACCTCCGCCACTATCGGTGGGGACACTATTATCAGACTCCCGTGTCGTTGCTGATACAACGGGTCCGTTGGTACTCCAGCTTCCGGCAGCATCGCCAGCTTCGACTTTGAAGTTGTACGTTCTACCCGGTGTCAGGTTAATGACGTTGTAAGTGTTGCCGTAAACGGTATTAAGCACTGATCCGTCCTGATATATTTTATATTGGGTATCCGGTAACGTAGTTAAGTCTGTCCAGTTCAGTGTCAAACCGCTTTTTGATATATTGCTTGCTGTTAGCGTACTGTTGCTTGGCCAATAATTGTTTTTTGAAATTTTGATGGAATCGTACAGATACGGATCTACCGTGTATCCATTCGGGTTATTCGGATCAAAGTTGAGGAAATACGTATCCACGGACATGACGCCATTTTCGATTTTTACAGCTGTAAAGCTCTGCTGATCGATGGCGTTGCCATAGTCTGCCGATGTTTTATCGACAAATTCATATTCCGGAGAAACATGGTACAAGGTATTATCGTAACCTATTTTTTGATACCATTTCGAGTTCCCCATCGTACCATTCACAAGATACAAAGGCGAATCAGGCTTGATGAAAATTTCGCTATCACCGTCTAGCAACTTTTGAGGTTTGGCATTGTATCCATCCTTGACAAAACCTCTGGAAAAGCTATGGTCATGTCCCATCAGCACAGCGTCAATTTTCAATTCCTGAAATGCTGGCACAAGCTTGACTCTTTCATTGTTAATATCCGGATCGTCTACATGGTCCGTCGCTGCGTACACGGATTTATGAAGCAAAACGATTTTCCATTCTTTATTCGAACTTTCCATATCTTGCTTCAACCATGCAACCTGCTTGTCCAGATCTTCCTCGGAGTAATGCTCCGTATTTAGTGCTGCAAAGTGAACTGGACCATAATCGAAAGAATACATTTCGGAGAATGGGGCGTCAGGATCGCTGGCATTATTAATATAATAATTAATCAAATCTTCCCTATCATGGTTGCCCAGAACGGACGCGACCGGTGTGTTCATTAAGTAGGCTTGTCCAGCTTGAAAAAGGGTGTCCCACTGACCGTTGGAAGAACCACTTTCGGTGAAATCTCCGGCAAGATAGGTGAAAGTCGCTTCAGGGAACATTTGTTTGGCGGTCTTGAATGTTGCCGCACTTGCAGCTCCCGAGGTTGAAACCTGCGGATCCGCCATGTAAGTGAACATCAGCGGTCCATCTGATGTAGGCGCCGTTTTGAAGCTGCCTGCCAGACTCCACACATTTTCAATCGCGTCGCCTACCCGGTACATATATTCTGTTCCCGGCTCGAGGCCTGACACATTTACACTGTGAAAGTTTCTTATTCCGTCAAAGACCAGCTCAGCGGGGGTCATATGCACTTCTTTAACTTCGTTAGTCCCCTTGAACATTTGCGCTTTATCTGACGGCAGTGCAGCTGATTCAGACTTCTTGACAATTTGGACGGTACTGTCCGCAAGATCAATATTGTCTGTCGCCCAAGTCAATGACACGCTAGTTTGAGGGTCCAATGTAATGGCATTGGTTATATCCTTTGGCGATTTATCAGTCAAAATTTCATATTTGGTGTATTGCTTAATTTGAGACCAACCGCTCTCCTTCCCATCTTCGCTTTTCACCTTCATCCAGAAGGAATACTGTGTTGCAGGAGAAAGACCCGTTATTGTTTTCTGCGACTGATTTTCCCATATGATTTGATCGGAGGTAGGCCGCTTGTCGGATTGAATAATGCTGTAATCCGTGATCAGAGCTTCCCGATTCTCCGTATCGGACGCATAAACGGAGATGGTGACCGAATTGGACTCGATATCGTTCGCCTGTGCCGTTACTTCTATACTGGAAAGATAGTTTTCGAAATCATAGGCAAGCCCCTGGTGTTCAAATCCTCGCAGCACAGGTGAACTGAACGTCTTGCCTCCGTCAGTAACGGTAAGCATCTCCCATGTGTGCGTAAAGTCCCATCCTAAAGCTTCGTAAGTTGCCTGTCCATACAGCTGCGCTTCCGTTTGGCTTGTACCGTCAAACGACTCGCTGTTCGCTGGACCGACTTTCTTCATTTTATTGAATGACAACAAGTTCGTAGCAACAGCTTGTGGATACAAATCTACATTCGGGTCTGGATCGGGATCAGGAACAGCCTTTACTCTTCCCACAGCAGAACCTGCAATTCCCGTTTCGGTATTAGCTGTTATCACCGGATTAGCAGCTACGCTGTTTCTGATGATCCCGGTTCTCAAATCGCCAACAAGCCCACCAACTCTTAAGTAACCTTCTATAATGCCAGCAGCATAGCTGTTTTCAATGAGTGTATTAGGGTTCAGAACACGTCCCGCCAGCCCGCCTTGGCTGTCTTTAGTGCCTTCTTCCCTGACATTAACGAGGGAATAACTGTTCCTGATCGTTGGATGTGCAGCCTTTTCCTGTGGTGGCGTCTGCTTGATCGTGCCCGAAGAATACTCCGGAATTCGGCCCGCAATGCCACCTACACTGTGGTCACTACCGATGACCTCGCCCGTCACGTATACATTCTCAACTGTGCCCCACAGCATACCGGCCACACCGCCAACCGTCTGACCTCCTCTGATATAAACATCGACAAGGCCAAGATTTTTGACAAGCGCCTGAACATCGGAATCGCCAAGATGGTTAAAGAAACCTACGGTCCCGCTGTTCGGCGTATCGATTCTGATATTGGATATCGTTTTGTAGTTGCCGTCGAAAGTGCCGTAAAATCTGCCAAATGGCATAAAGTTAGTAATTAATTTCATGTCGATATCGCTCATCAGCTTGTAGTAACCGTCTTTGGGAACCTCGGGATCACCAAAATTCTGGCTTAAATAGAGTAATTGTTCCGGATTGTAAATTTCGTAAATCCCGTTATTTAAGATCGGCTTGTCCTCTGCAAGAACCTCCTCCGCAGAAACCATTGCGGAATAATGCGCAAAAAAAGATACACACAAGGCAAATACAAGTAATAATGACAATAGTTTCTTTCTGGACATAGATGTGCTCCTTTTATTATAGTTACGTGTAATTTTTGCTCTTCCAACCCATCCTTGTTAGAAGCACAACGCCTGCAACATTGCAGGCGTTGTGCTAGTAAAATTAATTTACTTTCGATCTTACACTGTATAGACGACAGTTCCGTTTGAAACTGTTTGAACAATATTGAATACTTTTTCTTCTCCCCAATTGTACAAAATGAAATCAGCGGGGGAACCAGACTCCAAAGTTCCTACACCTTTTTGATCTAAGCCGAATAGTTGAGCTGGATGCAACGAAGCCATCTGAATCGCTTCTTCCAAGGAGCAGATTCCCGTTCTTGCTACGTACTCGATGCCCCGATGCAACGGTGTTGCGGCCCCTGCCAAAATGTCAGGAGTATGCGCCAAATGCAGCAATCCGTTAGGCTCCAAGATCACATCGGCGTGATGTGTTGTATAACGTCCAGGAGGGAGTCCCGTCAAATGATTCGCGTCGCTTATAAGTATGGCCCTTGGCCCTTTAACACGAATCATGACCTTAAGAGTTGACGCCGGAAGATGATGACCGTCTGAGATCATTCCTGCCCACAGGCGATCGTCCGCAAGCTGCGCCCATATATAATTAGGATGACGTTTTATATAGGGATGGGCACCATTGCCTAAATGCGTACTCATAGAGGCGCCGGCTTCAACAGCCAAACAAATCTGCTCTTCTGTTGCATGGCAATGGCCGATTGCTGCCACTATGCCGTTCTGTCTTAACAGTCGAATAAATTCGATGGCACCTGGCTTTTCGGGGGCCAAAGTTACTTTGCAGATTTTCCCCTCTGCAACCTCAAGCCATTCCATAAACTCGTCTTCGTTCGGATCCCGCACATATATTTTGTTATGGGCACCCCGTGGTCCGTCTTCATCGGATATAAAAGGGCCTTCCACGTGAATACCGAGGATTGCATAATTCACTAACGGATCTCTCTTACAAGCTTCCGCAATAATACCTATGCAATGCAGCATTCTCTCCTTGGGACCTGTTACGACAGTCGGACAAAACCTGGTAACTCCGCCTTGCTGTATGAGCCTTACAATTTGACTTACGTCTTCAACCGTTAAATCAGAATTATTTAAATTTATTCCTCCGATACCGTTTAATTGGATATCGATCAGTCCAGGAGCAACCCACAAATTTGTCAGCGTATCCGATGGTATAATTGAGACAATTTGACCATGAGAAACATTGATATCCACTACTTCGCCGGTTAGCCAGTGCTTTGCCGTAAATACCTGCTCCATACTCAACCCTCTTCTATGAAGCGCTGATCGACTTCTGATGAAGATTCTTTATCCAGGAATAGATTGAAATTGGAATGCGTTTTTAATATGGTTGCCGGAAACCGATTGTTGACCTCATTGTCAATAAAATCACGTATCGCGTTCGCTTTCACTTTATGCGGGACACATGAAATGATGGCATTGCTTTGCATAATTTGATGTACAGTCATTGTAATCGCTTGTTTCGGTACATCTCCGATGGTCGGAAACCAGCCTTCTCCCACTTGTTGCTTTTTACAGATCTCATCCAAATCCACGACAATATAGGCTTCTTGTGTATTGTAGTCGGCCGGAGGATCGTTAAAGGCGATATGCCCGTTTTCCCCGATTCCGATCAAAGCTAGATCGATAGGTTCTTTCCTGATTTCATCTGTTAGTGCTTGAATATTGCTCTGTATATCTCCTTCCCCATTAACAAAATGAACCTTTTGAATAGGTATTAATTCAACGAATCGTTCTTTCAAATATTTTCTAAAGCTTGCCGGATGCTGTTCCGAAAGATTTACATATTCGTCCAAGTGAAACATTTCAACTCTGCTCCAATCAATATCCATGTTCACAAGCGCTTCCAGTGTTTCAAATTGTGAAGCTCCTGTAGAGAGCACCAACCTAGCCTTATCCTTTCGGGATAATACCTCATTAATAATTTCAGCAGATAGTGACGCCGCCATTTTTCCTAAGTCCTGAGCAGTTTCCAAAACGCTTAGCTTCATATATACTTCTCCTTTTTCGTATCCATATAGTTTTTAATTACAATGCAGAGCAGTAATCGATTTCTTTTTAGTTAAAAAAATGCCAAGAATCACACTGTCGACTCTAAAGAAAACATTCCGAACTCTAGTGGCGCTTTCAAGATATGTTCCCTACTTTGGACAATACTGTTTTCTGTAATTTTGATATAAGCTTCAGAAGATAAGGCTGCCGTAGCATGCCAAATGTTTCGATGAATACAAATCGGGCGATCCAGTAAGAACAACTCTAGTTGTTCCGGTGTTTCTTCCAAGGCCACAAGCAGAACACTGATTCCTTCTAAAGGCTCGAATGATTCGCGAGTGTTCGGATGCAAGCCCAGTTTGCTAATTTTACCTCTAGCCAAACGCGAGATCGCGATACGCCAACCTTCCGTTTGCGGCTCATTCACAATCACCTGAAAGCGATCTTGCAAGCTCGTGTTAAACTCAATAATATCGCCATAGTGCTTAAAAGACTCCGAGGATAAGCTTTTAAGAATTCGTTCATTGTTCATATACCGTCTCACCTGCCGCTACGGTTTTTTTAATCGTCCAAGAACCGAATTCCTCATGCTCATATAAGATAAAATCGGCCGGAGAGCCTTCAGCCAGAGTTCCAACTCCCTTTTCTGCCAAACCAAACAATTCCGCTGGATGCAGAGACGCCATATTGATTGCCTCGCCAAGTGAACAAATTCCGAATTTCTCCACATTTTGTACCCCGATATGTAGCGGTGTTGCGGATCCAGCCAAAATATCTCGGGTGCTGGCCAAATGAAGAAATCCATTATCTTCCAATATCACATCATCATTGATGTGAGTTTTGTAACGCCCCGGCGGCATTCCTGCCAAATGGACCGCATCGCTGGTCAATATCGCTTTTTTCCCTTTCGCACGAATCATTACATTCAAAGTGGAGGCAGGCAAGTGAAAACCGTCTGCAATGAGTCCGGCCCATAAGCGATCGTCAGCCAGCTGTGCCCAAATGTAATTCGGGTGCCGCTTAATATATGGATGGGCTCCATTGCCTAAGTGTGTACTCATTGTGGCGCCAGCTCGAACCGCCTCCTGAATTTGCTCCTCTGAAGAATTGCAATGTCCTATTGAAGCGACTATCCCTAATTTAGAAAGTTTTTCAATGAACGGAATTGCTCCATTTTTTTCCGGTGCCAACGTCACTTTGCAAATCCGGCCTCCGCTAGCTTCATTCCACTCTTCAAATTCAGTCCAATCAGGATCCCTTACCCAGTTCAAATTATGTGCTCCACGCGGTCCGTCATCCGGAGAGATGAATGGTCCTTCTACATGTATGCCTATAACCGCATGGTCAACCGTAGTATCGGCTTGGCATGCCTCTGCAATAACGCGGATGCAGTGAAGCATTCGTTCCTTCGTCCCAGTAACCACCGTTGGACAAAATCGCGTTACTCCACCTTTGTTCAGCACCTTTACAATTTGTTTAACTGTGTCTACCGTAAGGTCCGGCGTATTTAAATCAAACCCGCCGATTCCGTTTAGCTGTATATCAATCAAGCCCGGAGCAATCCAGTGCTCTGATGATAGATCTGTATCACTAACGGAAACGATCGTACCGTGCTCTGTTGTAACACTAATCGTCTTTCCAGACAGCCAATGTTTACCTACCCATGTTTCGCTCACTTTCATTACCTCACTTTCATGGAAAATAATTTTTCGCGCTATTTCACGTTTTTATTGATGCCGGCGATTATTTTTTCAGCATTTTTGGTGAATGTATTCAAATCAGTCTTGTTTGTTAAGTAGTTTTGCAATTCAACCGGCATGTTTTTGTCCAAGACAGGATAATCCCGGTAGAACGGTGCATTTACTGACTTTTGAATAATTGTATACAGATTACTTTTCCATTCCGCATTAATTTTATTAAAATAATCGTTAATAACCGGGAGCTTCCCCCATTTGGTCGCTGCGTCAATTTGTACTTGTTCATCCATTAACGCTTCTTGAATAAATTGAACAGCAAGGTTTTGAGCTTTGGAAGCTTTCGGCACAATGATTCCGGCGGTAAATGCATAGGAACCGTTTTTGTCGGAACCTGGAATCGGAATAACGGTTGTATTTCCTTTTCCAATCGTTGGCTCGGCTTCTGCTGCAGTGGAACCGCTTTGCAGGAGCATCGCTACTTGCCCGGCGCTGAAATTATTGCGGCCTGCATCTTTGTTCGTAAACGTATCAATAGAGAATACCCCTTCGTCCGCTCCTTTTTTCCAAACATTCAAGATTTCACTCATTTCCGGCGTATCGAAGGTCAACACTTTGTCATCTTTATAGAAGCTTCCCCTGGCCGCTTGCTCTACGGCAATAAGCGTGGACTGCGCATTCGGGCCCCATTGAATCGTCATGCCCTGCTGGGTCACTTTATTGGCGTCTTTCTTTGTCAGCTTCTTGGCATATTCATAAACTTCCTGCCAACTCTTAGGCACGATCACGTTACCTTGCGTGTCTGTTAACCCCGCTTCTTGAAACATCTTCTTATTAACATTGATCGCATAAGTTTCCAAACTAAACGGTATGGCAAATTGAAAACCGTCTACATCCCCATATTTCAGTGTAGTTCCAACAAACTTATCTTTTGCCGTCGCACCTGTAAAAAAGTTCGTCTTGTTAAAATCAACCAACAAATCTTTGGCCAGATATTGCACAGCTTCCTGTGAACCGTCAACCATTACGATATCGGCATCCGTTTTGTTCTGACTCCATTGTAATGCGAAGTTTGCCAGTACGGTTTTATCCGGATAGGGCTGGAGCACTACGTTGATATCGGGATGCTTTTCTTTGAATTTGGCTACTGCTGTATTGATCTGCAGCTTTTCGATCATCCATGCGTCAGGTGCTATTTTTAGCGTTTTTGGTTCAGCACCGGCAGGTGCACTTGCATTGCCAGAATTCGCAGGGGCGTTTTGTTGGGCATTTGAACAAGCTACTGTAAAAATAAGTGCGGAACATACGCTTAATATGGCAAAAGCTTTAACTTTATTTGTGTACATCGTTTTTCCTCTTTTCTATTATTTTTACTGTTATTAGCCTTTAATTGATCCTTGCGTGATGCCTTCGACCAATTGACGCTGAAATAAGATGAATATGATAATTGGCGGGAGCATGGACAGAACTATTACGGAAGATAATGTGCCAAACGCCCAAGCCTCCCCTTTAAACAACGTTAGGCCTACTGTTAAAGGCATCGAATTTTGATCCGTTGACAGCGTTTTGGCTAGCGTGTATTCCCCCCAAATGTTGTAAAAAGCATGGATGATGATGATGACCAAGCCGTTTTTGGCAATTGGCAGCATAATGCTCCACCAAGTTCGGAGTACTCCGCACCCATCCATCTCTGCAGATTCTTCAAGCTCCTTGGGGATTCCAACAAACGTCCCGCGCATAATAAAGATAGCAAATGGGAGAACAACGGCGACATTGGGCAGAATCAAGCCCAGCTTCGTGTTTAAGATTCCAATTGCATTTTCCATGATATACATGGGAATGAGGAAAATAGCGAGCGGCATGGTAATGATCAATAGAAGTAATACGAGTAAAAACTCTCGGCCTTTAAAAGGAAGCCAGGCCAAAGCGTATCCAGCTAATGCGCTCAAGATCACGACGAATAAAACGCCCCAAAACGTAATAACGACACTGTTTAGGAAGTAATCGATAAAATTTCCCGTAAGGATATTCGCATAGTTATTCAACACGAATTGTTTGGGAAAAAAAGACTGCGGAACTTGTAAAATCTCCTTATCCGTCTTGAATGAATCCAATAAAGTGTATATGAATGGAGTAGCTATAAAAACGGCTACCGCAATTAACAGTAAATAATTGATAAGTTTCATAGGTGCGGTTCTGGCCATAGCTTCTCCCCCTTATGCATGGTCCTTTGACCTGTTAATATAGAAATTAATTAATGCAAACGCCATGGTTATCACCCCAAGAATGTAGGCCATGGCGGAAGCGTAGCCCATCTCGAAATTAGTAAAAGCTGTCTGATAAATTTCCTGATACATGACCATGGTGGAATTTCCGGGTCCTCCGTTCGTCATAACCATCGGTTCTACAAACACTTTTAAACCATGCAGGATTGCCCACAAGCCAGTCAATACGTAGGTCTCTCTTAAGTTAGGAAGGATGATGTAGAAAATTCGCTTTAGTCCGCTAGCCCCGTCAATTTCGGCTGCCTCCAAAATTTCCTTGGAAATCGATTGAATCCCGCCAAGAAAAAGAATGGTTTCAAAGCCTACAGTCGCCCACAATCCGACACCTATAAGACTTCCCATGGCAGTTGGCCCATTATTGAGCCACGGCTTAGCTAAAAATGATAGATTCAGTACATCCCGCAGAATGTAGTTGAGTAGGCCGTAATTCTCCTGTAGAATCCACATAAACACTAACGCGGACAATGAAAGCGGTACTACGATCGGCATAAAAATGATCGTGCGCAATATTTCATTCCCCCGCTTAATATGGAAGAGAAGCAAGGCAACAGATAATGAGAGAAGCATAATTAAAACAAAATACCAAATACCGAAGGTGAAAGTGTTTTTCAGGGCAACGAGTACATTGGCATCTTGAAAAGCATTAATATAATTTCGAATTCCATAAAACTGTGGAAAGCTATCATAAACAAAGTTGAATTTGTTTAAACTGATAAAAAATGAATAAACCAGCGGATAAATCATAAAAGAAAAGATGAAAAGAAACGCCGGTGAAATAAATAATATTCCATAGATTCCTTTTCGTTTTTGCATCGCTTTCACCCCCCTTTGAATTTTTAATGTAAGAATCCGAAAGACTCTGGCAACGTCCAACCAGAAAAAAACTTACAGTAATCGATTTCTTTTTATGTAGTAATCGATTACTATGATGCCAGATTCACCTACATTACGAGCACTACTTTAGCTACTTTCATAGATAAATACCTTTCTGATCCTCACACAACCTTAATTCGTTGGATTCAGTGACAACAAAAGTTATATTTGTGTTATATTTATAGAAAATCACCCCCAAATAAGCGTAATTTTAATTATAAAGTGTTACATAATATAACATAATTTATTATAGCATAAACTTACAAAAGACAAAAAGCTTTTTTATTCAATTAATTTTTATTTATAAATATTATTAGAAATCGATTACTGTACATATATACGATGCATAAATTATCAATTTTCTCTTCGGGGACTTGATGTAAATGAATTAGAAAAGAGCAGTTGCCGTGGCGAACTGCTCCCATTGTAGTTCAACTAACGTTATTACTTTAGAGCTTAATAAGGAGAGTAGTTTGCTTACGACACTCCCTTATCCTTCTTATTCTGTATCTCTCGCGGGTCGCAATCCGCCATTGGAAAGCAATTTAGTCTTACTTAATTGACGTCAGTGCCCCAAACGGGGTTGTGTACCCTTGAGCCGCTTTCAGCACCTCTTCTACCCGTTCGCTGTCCATGGAGCCGTAACGTTCGACGGCATCCAAGATTTTCGGAAACAAGCGAACGTCGCCTGCGGTGGCGAAGCCGGCGATACTGGGGAACGAAAGTATGAAATGGACGCAGGCATCGATCACGTCCTGCATGTCGAACGGTTCGTACCAAGTGGTATATGTACGCGGTTGTTCCACCGCCCAAGGCCCCTTGGCAATGGCTTTGATGACGCGAAGAGCGGCCCCGCTTTCCCGGGAAGCATCCACCAGTCGATCAAAGTCCCGACGATAGTCCGGCAGCGAATACAAATGATAGTTAAGCGGCGTCATCACGGTATCGAACGGGAACCGACGCAGCGCCTCTGTATGAACAGCCGGCGCCTCATGACCGTGACCGGTAATGCCGATCGCCCCGATAAGCCCTTCCTCTTTCGCCTCGAGCAGTGCATCAAGCGCGCCTCCCGGATACGTGCATAAATCCAGAGTTTCCATGTCGCCTACGGCGTGCAACTGCAGTAGGTCGACGTAATCGACTTGCAGACGCTCCAGAGAGCTGTGAAATTGCGCTTTCGCCTGCTCTTTCGTTCGCTCGGCGGTTTTAGTAGCAAGAAAAATGTCAGAGCGGATCTTCGGCATCCACGGGCCCATTCGCAGTTCGGCGGTGCCGTTGCTGTAGCCCGCAGCGGTGTCAAAATGATCGACACCGTGTTCCAGTGCAAGAGATATGGAAGCATCGGCTTCTTCCTGCGTCACCTTTCCCAGACTGGCAGCGCCAAACATGACGACCGAGGTTTCTCGGCCAAGCCGTTTATACTGATGTTTCATCATTCTTGATCTCTCCTAGTTATCTTTTGCTTATCGTTTAACCAGCCCCAGAAATTGAATTAACTCTATTTTTTCCATGCTTGTGGATGATTATCATTCACAAAATCAAAAAATGCCGCTTTTGCATTCATTTCCACCTGTTCAGGGCTCTTGCATCCCGGAATAACACAGGTTACGGCTGGATGCTTCAAGCACCATGCCAAAGCCCACTCCGCCATGTTGGCTCCTTGCGGCACTTCTTTTCGTTGAATCTCTTCAACTCGCTTAAGCTTGATCACTGTTTCTTCTAGGTCGTGTCTGGACCTGACATCATTCTCAGGAAATATGGTTCCCGGTTTATACTTTCCGCTTAAGTACCCACTGGCGAGCGGTACACGCGCAAGCACACCAAGATCTTGACTATGACAAGATGGAAACACTTCGCTTTCAGGACTTTGATCGAGTCGATTGTAAACAACTTGTATGGTTTTTGCATTTATTTTCGTTGCAGAATCTGTTTGATGCAAATTGCCTTGACCGTCCTTAGCGATGGAAATCCCAAGGTGCCTAACCTTCCCAGCTTGCACCTGTTTATCCAACATCGTCCACAATTTGTCATTATCAAATACTTCATTTGATCCTGAATGGAACTGATATAAGTCAACATATTCAGTTTTTAAAGCTTTTAATGAATCCTCCAACTGCTGCAAAACTTCTTCCGCCGACCAATAATTTTTTGAAGGATTCTTATTATCCAAATGATTATGGCCAAATTTTGTCGCAATGACCCAATCTGCTCGATTTTTCCGGCTTTCTATATATTGGCCAATAAAGCTCTCGGAAAGATGATGACCGTAGCATTCTGCTGTGTCAAGTAAATTAATTCCGATATCTCTAGCCTTATCTAGAATAGCATTGACTTCGTCCTGGGCGAAATCCTTCCCCCAGGCTCCACCAAACTGCCAAGTGCCAACTCCTATAACCGATACCTTAAGTTCCGTCTTTCCAAGTCTACGGTATTTCATAGATCAACAACTCCTTATATATCAGAAATAGTTTGTGAATATCGCTTATTAATTAAGTTGTGAGAGCTACTCTTTGATCCCGCTAATCGCCATCGTATCTTTCAAGTGTCTTTCAATGAAAAGGAAACCAATTATGGCTGGAAGAGCGATCAACGTTGAAGCCGCCATCAACAATGGCCAGTTTGTGCCGTATTCATCCTTAAATAAGGATAACCCCACAGTAACGGTTCGCATTGTTTCCGTGCGCGTTACGATCAGCGGATACAAGTAACTGTTCCACGACCCTATAAATGTGAAGAATGAACATACTCCCAGCGCCGGCAAAGAAAGAGGAATGAACACGTAACGAATCAAACGGATAGGACCACACCCGTCGATAATCGCCGCCTCTTCTAAGGCTCTCGGAATGGTGTCAAAAAATTGCTTTAGCAAGAAAATGATAAATCCATTAACTACAAACGGTACAATTAAAGCCGGATACGTATCCACCCATCCTAGCTTGCTAAGCAGAATGAATATCGGCAGTAGCAGCACTTCACCCGGGATCATCAACGTACTGAGTACGACAAAAAACAATGCATTGCGCCCGGGAAAGTTGGCACGGGAAAAGGCAAATGCGGCAGGAATTCCGAATAACAAGTTGCCTATTATGATAGAAAAAGCGACAACAAGGCTGTTCATATACCAACGCAAGAATGGCCCGGCCTTTTGTACTAACAAGTAATTTTCAAATTTCCATTCATGAGGAAATATGGTTGGAGGCCATGCGATCGATTCGGGTTGACTTTTCAAAGACGTTAGTAACATCCAAATTATTGGGAAAGCGACCCCACCAGCCAATAACAATTTAAGACTTATGAATAGCAGTCGTTTTACCAAAACTATAGGATAAGCATTCACTGATAATACACCTTCGATCCAATCCAACGTTGTTGTGCATAAGTAATAATCCCGAGCAATACCATGATCACAATTGCGATCGCAGAACCGTAGCCGGTATGAAAAAATTCGAAACTTTGCTGATACAAGTAATACACAACTACGTTGGTGCTATCTAACGGACCTCCGTGAGTCATCAGGTCTACTTGCGCAAAAACTTGAAATGAGTCGATCATGCCTAGGACAAGACAGAAAAACAGTTGAGGTCCGAGAAGGGGGATCGTAATTCGGGTTGTGTGAACCCAATAGGATGCCCCATCCACTTTGGAAGCCTCTTGATAAGAGGAATCCAATCCCTTAAGTCCAGCCAATATGATGAGCATAAAATAACCGAACTGACGCCAGACCGAAGGTATAGCTACCATACCCATGGCCGTCGCCGGATCGTTTAGCCAGCTTTGCTTCTTCCAACCCAATTGTTCGAATACGTAATTCAAAATGCCGAAATTCGGATCTAATATCCATAACCAAACTACAGATACAACTACAATGCTGACAACAAAAGGAACGGTGAATGTCATTCTGAGCAAGGAGGATAACAAGCCTTTCTTCTCGACGATCAGGGCTGCGCTTAAAGCCAAAACGATTGTTGCAGGAAGGGTCATCAGGATATACTCGCATGTATGAATAAGAGCTTTTAGAAAATCCTCATCATGAAATAGTTCCACATAATTCCTGGCCCCAAGGAATTTCGCCTTATCCGCAATACCGTTCCAATCCGTTAAGCTAATCCACGCAGCATTGGCAGTAGGATAAAAAACAAACAAAATCAGCATGAAGATGGAAGGTATGACAAATACAAACGGCATCCAGCGGTAGAAGCGTATACCTGCCATATCGGTCACGCATTGAATTGCTTCATACGGTTTTCTAATGATTGAACCGCTTCACGCTGACGATCTGGAGGTCCGAACTCAAAAACGCCATATCCTTCAAATCCGATTTCATCTAAAGCTTGAAAGAAATTGTCCCATGGTATTGTACCTTGACCAATCGGAAGATGCTCATCTATCATCCCGCCATGATTGTCGTGAAGGTGAAGGTGCTTGATGCGGCTTCCCAATCGACGCACCGCTGCAGCAACATCAAGTCCGGCATGATAGCCATGTCCTACGTCAAAGCATACCCCTTTAAGCTCCGATGTCCATTCATCATGAAGCTTGATCGTCCCCTCTAGAGTCCAGGTATCTTCAAAATGCACATTCATTTTGGGCAGATTTTCGACAGTCACCCGAATTCCGTGCTTGTCACCAAATTCCCCAAGCGCTTCAAATACGCTAAGCTCGCGACGTTTCATCTCAGGATAATACTCAGCCGGGAAAAATCCCGTGATACCGGGATGAACGACGACTAACGAAGCTCCAATTTTCTCAGCCATCTCAATGGATTTAATCATATCTAGTCGTGCCGCTTCAAATACCGTTTGGTTCATGGAAGCGATATTGACGTCTCGGAAAGGGGCATGAACCGTATATTCAATACCGTATTCTTGCTTAATCCTATTAAGCTCTCGAAGATGAGCGTCATCCACGATATTCATAGAAAAATCAACGGATAATTCAAATGCCCGGATGAAAGAGGAAGAGCTTCTGATCGTATCCAGATTCATGATGGACGTTGCAACAGCAGGTATAATTTTCATAATCGATAACCCTCCATTAATTATTATTTGTTTAAAATTTTGTCAGCTTTATCGGCAGCAGCCTGCAAATTTTCTTTAGGGGTTCCTTTGCTAAGCATACTGGATTCAAAGGCATCCGTGATAATGTTGGAAATCTCCGGATATGCAGGCAGCGTCGGGCGAGGACGGGCATTTGGCATTTGCTGAGAAGCGAAGCCACGGCGAGGATCTTCTTTCAGCCAATTTTTCAATGTGTCTGTGTCCCATGCGGCTTGAATTCCCGGCATATAATTGGAAATGCTTGTCCATCTCGCTGCGCCTTCAGGGCTCGCCCACCATCTCGCCAGTTCGGCAGCAGCCTTTTTCTGGTCGTCCGGTGCATCTTTAAAGATGCCTAAATTATAACCGCCCAAACTAAAGACTTGATCTCCCATTGTCGGAAACTGGGCAACGCCTACATCAAATTTGGCTTTATCGATTATTCCGAGGAAGGCGGTCGAAGATTGCTCAAACATAGCAACTTGGCCGGCAGCAAACATATCGGTGAGTTGGTTCACAGCGCTATCCGTCGGAACCATTTTGGCCGATTTCGAATTCAATAGCTTCAAGTAGTTGTTAAATACATTTGCAGCAGCATCCGAGTTGAACGTCGCTTTTTTCCCAGCCTGGTCAAACAACTCCGCCTCCCCTTGCCACAAACGAACTTCAAGAATCCAGGGAGCACGTGATGGGAATCCATAGCCGTATACATCAGGTTGACCATCGTTATTCGTATCTTTAGTCAGTTTTTTGGACACTTCGATTAATTGATCCCAAGTCTTCGGCATCTCAGCGGGCGTTAGGCCGGCATCTTTGATTAAGTTCGTATTGTAATAAAGTACATTCGAATTGTAACCCATTGGAACCGTGTATAATTTTCCATTAAATGAATTCGCTTCACGAATACTAGGAATGATCGAATCTCCAAGAGTTTTCGCTTCTGCGGCTGTTACCAAATCGGCAATGGGGGCCAAAGCACCGTCGGTTGCCAACCGGCCCATCAAGGTTGTCTCAAGCTGTACGGCAGCAGGAGGTTTTTTTGCAGCAACCGCTGAGAGCATTGTTTGGAGCATTGCGTCAAAAGGAACCTGCACCGATTTGACTTTAATATTCGGATGTGTCGCCTCGAATTGTGACAGAAGTTCCTTTACTTTATCCCCAAGTGGTCCAGAGAAACTATTCCAAAACTCAATATTAACAACCTTATCCACTGCCACTGCCGGCGCCGGAGCGGACGATTGCGCCTGCTGAGTTCCAGTGTTATTCGGATTTCCGCCACATGCCGTTACAATCAAACTAAATGATAGCAACGTTACTGTCATCTTCACATTTACATTTTTCAACTACATTCGCCTCCACAGATTAATATCTTTTGGAATCTCGAGATTCCAGTCCAATATCTGGTCTTTCTTTGTCATGGCCATCGGTTATCGGCGCCACAATGACATCGTTGATTTTTTCTCGAATCTTGTCCAACAGATATTCAGGCGTTCCATCATCTGTTATAAGGCAATCAATATCTTTATGTTCCATCCCTAAAAAAAGTCCGTTTCGATTCATTTTGGAAGAATCAGCTAGAAGGATGACTCGATCGGCCTGCGCTGCTACGGTTTGGGCTGTCTGCATCGGCTCACTCTTGGAGAAATAACAGCCTTTAGCGTTAACACCCAAACAAGAGAAAAACACTTTGTCAAAATAGTAGCCCTTTAACTCAGTAATCAGCTTATGTCCGAAGGTCATTCCTTCATCTCCAAGCTCCCCACCCACTAAATAGATCGTTATTCGTCCTTTAAGCTGCTTTAAAATCCAGGCAATATGGAATGAATTGGTCACAACGCTTAATTCGATATCTACAGGTATAAATTGGGATAATATAACACAGGTTGTGTTCCCATCAATATAAATTCTGTCTCCGCTTTCCAGCAGCTTTACAGCTTCGTGAACAATAGCCTCTTTTAGATTTTGCTGAAATAAAATCCTTTCGTTAAAGGGCATCTCAAAGGTGCTTTGCTCTCGTTTAACCGCTCCGCCATAAGAGCGTTTAATCAGACCTCTTTCATCCAAATACCGCAAATCCCGACGAATTGTTTCCACGGAAACTTCGAATTGTTTCACTAATGCATCTACTTCGACACTACCATTTCTTTTTATCGCCTTTACAATCAAGTTGCGTCTATGAATGGTTGTATTCATTAATTAATTTGCCATTCCCTCCTTATTCATTTAAAAGTTTTAATGTTTCCATAAAATCGGCAAGCTCATCTAATGAGCGTACCTGTAAATCCCAAGTGTTTGTTTCATTGGATTCGTAAGGAGAAACCCAAACTGTCCGACCGCCACAATGTTTGATCGGGTATAAGTCATTCCATGCATTATCGCCAATCGAGACAATCTCATCAAACGCAAGTTGTTCTTTACGAATCCAGGCTTGCAAGTGATCAGGCAATGTTGCAGGCTTGCCGCCATCAAAAATGTAGCTGTCAAACATACCTTCAAGCCCTACATGGCGAACGAAATTAAAACCGGTCGAAACAGGCGCATTCGTAATCAATATTTTGCGAAAAGCTGGGGATTTCAAGTTATTCAAAGACTGGACAAGTCGCGCATGTGGTTGGAAACCTTGGGGAGAAATCATCTCTTCTCGAACCGCAAGAAAGGCCGTTTGTAGTTGTTCGTCTGTTAGACCCATTCGATGGGAAAGAACCTTAATAACCCCCCATTCGTCACCTACATAATGAATGTGGCTCTGATGTAAGCTTATAACATTATCTTCTTCAAGCAATGATTTTAACGATTCTCCATCCCATGAAAACTTGCTTACAACGGAATTGCCTTCTTGATGCAGTATGACATTATTCAAAGAATCGTAGAACGTCCCTAACTTCACGGCGTGACGTCCTTCGAGAATATCGATGGCTTCTTTAATGAATACATCGACTTTGCTTTGGTGCCTGGTCTCTTTTACCAAATGACTCATGTAACGCGAGATAAAATCATGATCATGGTACAAAGTGCCATCCAAATCCAATACGAGCAGCCGAATCCTTTTCATCCAGCCATGTATGTCCGAGCTATTAAAATTATTCAATCTTCTCTAACTCCTCTCTTGAAACTTATTGTTATCTTAGCAATGCTGTATAAGTTGAGTGTTAAAGACACGATAAAAAAATGTAACGATCTTGTAGTAATTTAATATATTTTTGACCGTTTTCCTGTTCTACGGTCATCTATTTCAATCATGACAATTAAAAGTATCTCCGATCAGCACTTCTTGAAGCAGGAAATCCCCCTAGAACTACTTGCTCTAGAGGGGACATTTTAACCCATTACTTCTTTATTGCTTTTAAAATGACAGTTACCGCTTCTGCACGTGTTGCATTTGATGTTGGTCTGAATGTTCCATTTCCATAACCATCCATTATCCCATTTGCAGCAGCCGTGGCCACTGCTGATTTTGCCCATTCGGAAATAGTTGAGCTATCTGTAAATGTATTTTGGTTAGTTACCAATGGCAGTTTCGCCGTACGAACAATCATTGCAGCCATTTGCTCACGAGTAATTAGGTCGTCAGGTCCGAAAGAGTTGTCGGTATAGCCCGATATGATTTCGTAGGCCGCTGCCGTTTCAACTGATTTTTTCGCCCAATGATTTACAGTATCCGCAAATGCCCTCCCGCTTTTTTCACCAAGCTTGAATGCTTTTACCAATACGACTGCAAATTCGGCACGGGTGATGTTTTTCTCAGGACCGAAGGTTCCATCAGGGTATCCTTCAATAGCGCCTGACTTAATCAGTTCACGAATGCTATTTTCTGCCCAATGTCCCTTCATGTCGGAAAGATCTACAGAAGCTGGCGTTGGTAGTTCAGGATTAGAAACTTCTCGATTTTCCATTGCTAAGACGGCAAACTTGGTAAAATGATCTACAGTTCCGGTTACGACAGCATTTTCGATATCCACTTGAGGATTATCCAATGCAGTCCACTTGCGCGCTGTCTCGTCAAACCAATAAATTGAGATCTTGGACTTTAGAGTGTCAACCTTCGTTTTATCGAACGGCAACGTAATTGACACAGGCTTGGTAAATTTGTTCTCTTTGTCTTTCTTAACTTCAAAAATGTCGCTAATCAATTTGAAAGAAGCATCTGGAGCTAAGTCAGCAGTACTTGTCACTTTATCAACGGTGACCTCGATGTCGGTATCAATTGTAGCTGCCGGAATTACGATCTTGATTCCATTAATGGAAACCGTTCCTCCGGAAGATGCAGAGATCATACCCGTGTTAATCGCTGAAGTACTACCACCCGAGTCACTAGGTTGGGTTGCTGGTTGACTGGCTACTGGCGTATAGCTGACAAATTGGGTGAAGTGCTTTGTCCAAATCACCAAGTCGTTGCCTACATTGATTTTAGCCTCACCATCAGCGGCAATTTCTTTATCCGCAGCCTCTTGAGTATCTGCGCTGACTGTGTTCGTAATCTGCGCTACGACTCCTTCTCTAACAAACCCGGCTGACTTACCTGCCTGGTTCGGTATTAACAACCTTACAGCCTTATCAAAGGTTAGTGTCATATTCGGTAATCCTACCTCGATGACTGCACTTACATTTCCGTTGCTAACCGATATGCTGTTATTGGGTTGAACCTCTGGAAGTTTAATCGTTCCATCCCAAGAAGTGGGCGCCGAAATGGTTGTCCCCGAAGCGAAAGATACATTAACTTCTCCAAGTGTAGTAATTGCCTTTGCTTCCACTAACGGCAGCTTAGCCTGTTTAGCAGTCCCTGTTAGAACAGGTGCGACTTGGATGCTTGCATCGGTCACTCCAGTTGGAATGATCAAACTTAAAGGATCAGTTGATACTTGTACCGGTGTATTGGTTACTGTTTGAGAAACAGCTCTTGTGATGAATAGTTGATAAATTTTTTCTGTTGTTTCGTCTTCCGCCGTCACTTTAACCGTGATGGTATTTAATCTGTCGGTTAGATTTATCTGCTTATTGCTTACTGCTTCTCCATTAATTTCTAGGGTAGCATGAGTGTCATTCGCAATTGCTGTAACGGTAACATTGTTCACACTGTTTCCTACACTTACCGCATATTCTGTTTTGTCTGCCGAGAAATTAATGGTTGAGTTGCTTAATTGCAGAGCTTTTAAGTTAGCGTTCGAGCTTAAAGGTAAGCTCCGATCCATGATAATATCTACATTGGCGGCAACGGTGTCCGCCGTCACGCTTACATTTTCTACACTGCCGCTCGTATACCCGTCCTTGCTCGCTGATAAGGTATAGCCCGTACCCTCCGGAACACTGATGATGATGTAACTTCCATCACCGGACGTAACGGCCTTATACTCAATTGCGTTAACGGTCAGATTCACAGTCGCTCCCGGAACCGGAACGCTACCGTCTGTTACAGTTCCGCTGATTGTGCCATAATCTGAAGATGCAAATGTACCCTCTGCTACAAGCAGTCCATTCTGCGCATTTACATATACTTTGTAGTCTGTCAAATCTGACAAAGCGCCGGCCGTGATGGAAGCGGAGAAGTTTCCGCTTCCATCAGCTTTTGCTTGCCCCATTGCAACGATACCAGACGTAACCGTATTTACTACTCTTAGCGTATATTCTTGATCGTTTGCAAAATGGATTCCGCTAACCGCTACTACTCCATTCGCATAATTCGCAGTAATTGATGAAACAACGACTGCTAACGCTGTACCGGTAAGGAACGATAAATTTAACGCCACCAATAAGATGAATACTGTGATTCGATTTTTCATACATTCTCCCCCAGCTCCCGAATTATTCGCTTGCCGTGCTGCTATGAGCGTAAATTTCCACACCCAATTCAGCATCGGCAAGGTTTGGCATACCGCTAGCAAGCCACGATTCGATTCGGGTACCGGCCGTTTGATAGGAGACAGTTAAATTGCTGCTTTCGGCAGAAATCATGATAACAGATACTTTTGCACTTACGCCTGTTCCTTCTGTCAGTTGAACCACAACGTATTTACCCGTTCGGTCGAAGGATGGGTCAATGCTGAGCGTCCTCGTATATCCTGCACCTCCGGTTCTTTCCGAACCAATGGAGAGAAGAGGCGCATACACCGTGATTGTAAAACTGCGAGTGCTTGTATTATCATTACTGTCTGTTGCCGAATAAACTACAGTATAGGTTCCTGTTTGCCCAGGTACAAATATGTTTCCTTGAAGCTGAACTGGATTATTAGCCGGGTCCGTCACTGAAACTCCTGGTATCAAAGCACTTCCTGCAGCATCAGTTGCAGAGCCTGCGGGTAATGTAATGGATTGACCTACAATACCTTCTTGTGGCACTTGATCGACAATAATATTCGGTTTACTATAGCTTGCTTCTATGGAATAGACAGCTTCGGCGCGATTTCCGGAACTGTCGACAGCTTTGTATTTCACCGTATAGGTGCCCGACTTCGAAATATTCAAGTTATTATCCATAGCAACAATTCGATTTCCTTCCGGATCCGTCACAGATGCATATGCGAACACCTTATTATCCACATTGTCCGTAGCAGAAGCTATCGACAAATGTACAGTGTCGTTTAAAGACGCCGTTACAGGAAGAGCAGCATCCAGAGTAATGACAGGCGCATCAGTATCTATTGATGTGGAGTTCTTGAGACCGAACGGTTGGATCATCGTTTGACCGCCAGGACCGTACATTCTAGCCCTTACGTATTGGTTGACTCCAGGTGTAGTATCAACGTTAATGACATTTCCTTCAGCTACTTTCACGCCATTAGCGGACACCCATTCGATCGTCGTTGCATCGTTTACACCAAGCGTGATCGTTCCTGCTGCCTTATCTACATTAATATTGTTAATAGTGGGAGCAGGTATTCCAGGATTTGTCTTATTATCATCTTCGCCCATTACGACACGGTAGGAGGAGAAATACGTTTGCCCATTGATTAATGCCTCTCTGGCCCCATCTTGGCTTTTTTCATCTAGCAGCAGCATTGTCCAGCCTGATCCAAGAGAACCTAGACCGTCACCATGCGTATCGTCGGAACCTGTTCCCCAGATGTTGCGGTTCGGCATCGTTCTAGTCAGGAGCATATCCCAAATCTTTTCACTTTGATTGTTCGTGAATTGTCCCGCATTTAACACCTCAATGCCTCTGACCTGAGGATTTGACAACAAATTCAGATTGTTGGTAGGATCTTGTTCTGCGCCACTCGTTCTTTTCGGATGCGCGATGTAGAGGAAACCACCCAGATTACCAACATTCACTATGTTCTGATCCATTCCGTTCGTAACGTCCGGGCCTTCGCCTTTTCGATCAAAGTAAGTAGAAAAATAGCTCAATATATGCGCATTTTTACTTAGTTCATTACCAGGAATCGAAATAAGCGGAGAGTCTGATAAACCAAAATTGCTCCATGGATAGGACACATAATCATGATCCGTAATGGCTACCGCTCCATATCCTTGGCTTTGATACACGGGAATTCTCGAAGCGACTGTGCCGGAAACACCGTCATTCCACTCTCCGATTGGAGCATTCGTATTGACTGTGTGGTTATGTAACGCTGCTTTCACTTGATGTGTGGTGGACCAATTGACCCCTTCATATGGGTTAATAATATCCCATTTCGGATCAGCTGCATCAACTTCGATGTTAAACGATTGTGTTGCATTCTTCGTTCCGCTGTATACGGCTACGTTAATGGTGTAATTCCCTGAAGTTAATACGGCATCTTTAACAATCAAAGCGTTATTCGAAATGTTGAAAAGATTGTTATTCGATGAAAGATCGGTTCCAAGTGAATAATTATAGTTTCTTCCATCTCCGCCCTTCGCCGACATTGTTGCCACTGTCGCATTGGGAAGAACATTGGTTTTACCATTCTGTAAAAAAGGTGCTGGAGTTATCTCGAAATCTTGAATTTCGGTTTCTTGCACTCGAACGGTAATGCTCGCTTTTAGATTGCTAGTATTGGTAATCGTAGTTGGAAGAACAAGCGTACCCTCGAGCGTATAGTCACCAAGCGTTGTTAAATCGAGATTGGATTCAACCCAATCAACTGCAACATATTTCTGTCTGGTGTCGCCAAGCGTAACCGTAAGAGCGTCTGGGAGAACCAAGTCGCTCATATCGGAGCCTGCAGGAGCAACCAAATCAGCAAGAGTGCTGACGGAGTAAACATTGCCGGCTACCGAGTCTGTATCTGAATTGTAGTTGAATTGTTGTACCGCTCCATAATAGCCGTTTTTGCCGACAACTGCTTTAACGACTGTATTTACTGGAATTTTAAAAGGGGACGTATATTGCTTTGCCGTTTCCGATATCGACGGATCACTTCCATCGGTAGTGTAGTAAATGAGACTCCCCATCGCACTCCCGGCCCCGTCACCACTTTTGACAATCGTAACAGCATTCCCGGATGTAAAGCTAGATGGTTCCGGCGTAACCTGTAGCGAAACATTTCGGAAATCGTACACGACTGCTCCGCCGCCTATTTGACCGTTTATCGTAGTGGAACCCGTGATAACGTAAACACCGCGATAGATCCCGATCCCGCTCGATTCGGCTGCTGTTATTGTAGAATCTTTCAAGGTAATAATATTGGAAGCCGTATTCGTGTAAACTGCACGACCTTTGATTGTCGTGATCGTGGCATGGTCCAGATTCACCTTAATATTAGGACCTACCGCATCAATGGTATAACTGCTTGTATTGGATAACTGAGACTCGATCTTCGCGCCAATAACATTCAATGTAGCGTTGTCTCTTACAACTAACGGATGGCCATTACCCGTTGAAGGCTGCAATACTGTGATATTGCCTCTAATCGTTAAAATGGCGCTAGGCTGAACATTAATTCTATGATCATTCAGGTTTAGGGTAACTGGAGACATCGCAACAAGTTCAACATTGTTGCCAATGTTTATGTCATTGCTAAACCTTATGTCAGCGTCAATTTGAATGATTACCTTCTCGGTCGCTTCCTGAGCACTCGCAACTTCCAATGCCAATGCTTCAAATGTCGTTACGTTCGCATCCGCATCCGCATAAACTTCACCTACATGAAACCCTATCATATTAAAAGCAAACAATGCGATTAACAAAACGTGAATCCATTTCTTACCTGTACTTTTAGTTATCAAATTCATCCTACTCCTTGCAAAGTATTAGTGCTCACACCGGCCTTTACATCATTGGTCATTGCAGACTTTGGAACTAACGCTTGCAATGCAATACCCGTTGTAAGCAGCAGAGGTATTATCTTTTTTTATCTTTTGCGAACATGTTCTTTTAGACCCTTTACTAAAACAACCGTTCAACAAACCAATAAGCACCGATAAGTCCAACTAAACTCGATAAGACATAGCTTGTTTTAAGCAGCCACTTTATTTTCGTCAAGTACCATACAAGCGGAAGGAGAACGGCAAGCACGACGATTTGCCCCAATTCCACACCCAGATTGAACGAAAACAAGGACAAGGCGAAATGACCGCTTAACATCCCTTGAAGGATATAAGAAAACCCGAAGCCGTGGATCAATCCAAAAATGAGGGTAACCAGCCAGCGCCACTGCAGCTTCTTCCATACAATGTTTTCTACAGCTACATATACAATACTTAGTGCGATCAAGGGCTCGATAATGTCCGGCGGAATCGTGACCACTTCCATGATCGACAAGGCCAAGGTAATGCTGTGCCCGATTGTAAAAGCCGTTAAAATTTTCAAATACTCTTTTCTGCTGCCGCCCCCGATAATAAGTACGACAAGAAACAGCATGTGGTCAATCCCCGACCATATGTGTTCCATGCCAAGACCCATGTAATGGAGCAAAATACTGGTCCAGTCCGGGACAGTTACGGTAATGGTGTTCACCCCTAGATTCTCAGGTGTCAGAATATGATTATCTTTCTCCACGACCGTTTCTACCGTGCGGTCTCCCGCTTTCATGGTAACGAAATTTTGATGCAGAGGGTCTTCTTTGTCGAAGAAGAAGCGGTAATCCAATTCGAAACTGCTGACCGGTTGAGCAAATGTGTAATTCAGATCGAAACGAACCATCGGTATTTCCTTATGACCCTCAAGCCTCACCTCCTTTATTTGAACCTCTCCGTCAACTCCCTCGTTCCTAGCCGACAAATTGTCTTTCACAAAGTCAATTAACATCTCTTGATAATTCAACACTTCCTCAGGCTCTACATACATATCAAGATCTGCGTCCAAATCCGGAAACACTTGCATCAGCTCATAAGGATCCAACAACAACGAATAATCTATCGTTTGGTCTTGAATGGTAATATCCGAATACGCAATTGTTTGAAAATGAGCTTGAATCGTGTTTGCCGACAAAGCACACCATAAAGCCATCAACAGTATTGCGGCAGCTCGGAGACAACTCCTTCGAATTTTTGGCATTCGTCTCCCCACCTTTTTACGTAGAATCTAAATTTTTCGACACTTCCTTCCGGAATGAACTGAATGCCGGGATAAGACTGCCGATCAAGCCGAAGACGAAAACAGAATTTTTTGGGACAAATGAATAAAATTCACGCACTAACAGAAATCGATTTCTTTCTAATCAAAAAAATATTTCTCTACGTTCATTTGCACCACGAGTTCTATCGATAAAGTACAAATAATTGAATATGTTATTCTCGCAATATAACTATTGATGAGAACCACCTAGCTTTTCCGGGAATTTAGATATCGATATCTATCAACCTTAAAAAATATTATTTTAATATCACTAGTATATAGCAATTTTTCATATGAAAACTTAAAGAATTGGTTAAGTTACAAGTCTGGTGGGTTCTGGTGTTAGGATTAAGGATCTGAAATTGGCAAGCTCGTCCCCCCTTCATTTTGTTTTCATATTGATTCCCATTTGATTTTTATATCGCGTAATCAATATTTGACAATCAACACTCGTTATTCCCGGAAGCACATAAAGTTTTTCCTTTCACCCATTTTGCCTGCAACAGTCTAAAGTGGAAGAAGGAGCACAATCCATTTAGAGCTGCAAGCAAAAGAAGTCGGTAGCATACATTTTTCAACCATCTATAGATAAATCCCTTATCAGACGCTCGTGTGGGATAAAACCAATCCACCATAAACGAAAGCGGCAATAATCACAAAAGCAGGATGGATTTTTCCTTTTGTTAATGCCCAGAAGGCGACAACGGAAATACCGAGAGATTGCCAAATACCAATCGTCCCTACGGAAACATCCGTCAATTCCCACGTCAATATTGCCATCATAATGGCGATTACCGGCTGTACAAGAAGGGTCATACCTTTCACTGCGGGAGATTGCCGGTAATGATTAAGAATCCGTAACATCACAATCAAAGCAATAGCTGACGGGACCACTGTCGCTATAGTCGCAATCAAAAATCCAATCCAACCAGCCGCTTCATAGCCGACAAAGGCAGCAATCTTAGTTGCGATCGGCCCAGGTAAAGCATTCCCCACAGCCAGTACGTCCGCAAATTGTCCGTTTGTCAACCATCCGTAATGATTTACAATCTCTTCCTGCATAAGTGGAATCGATGCGGGACCACCCCCGTATCCAAGCACGTTGGCTACAAAAAATCCACAAAATATATCCCACCAATTCATAAGGAAACCCCTTTCCCTTTATCGGATCTATTATGTTTTATACGTTCTGCGATTTTAAAATGAAATGCTCCGTAAGCCAGGAAGATGGCGACGACAATACCGGGGTGAATAAAGGATAGCAGCAGAAAAGCAATAATTCCAAAGCTGATCCCCACTATTTTACCAAGCCCCTTCCATGCTTTAGCGGCAAATTCATATGCCATCATTCCTAGCATAACCATAATTACCGGTCGTACCGCGTTGATCATCCCTGCAACAATGGGGGAGTGATTAAGGGAGTAAAGGAAGCCCAGCAAGGCAACCATTCCGACACTTGTCGGTAGAATATGTGCAAGTATCGCAATTACAGCTCCTATCGTTCCTTTTATGCGGTACCCAAGATATGCCGCCATTTTCGTCGCAATCGGCCCCGGAAGTGCATTGGCAAGAGCGAGAATCTCACCAAATTCGTCATCTTCCAGCCATTTGTATCTTATAACTGCTTCATAACGGATCAGTGGAATTACTGAGGGACCGCCACCGTACCCCAAGATACCTGTTCGGACCATAGCGATAATAAGATTAGTAACAGACATTGTATATATCATCCTTTTTTTCAGTTTCATTCCCACAAGACTTTTATTGAAATAGAGTCCGACAATCAAATCCCATATTAATCCAAGTTCAACTGATCATCTCATATGTCCCCTTCCGCGTAATATATACTAACAAAACATCTAAGTTTCATTGCTGAAAGTCCTATGGATACATGGTTATTGGCAATGTATTGATAATTTCAATATGCAGGATAATCATAACAACAACATTCTTTTTTATCAATATATAATAAAGTAAGTTACTTTATATAGATAAAACAACAATTACACTTTCTTTTTTATTAAAAAACTGTTGACTAAAATTTATGCCCTATGCTATTTTTGATTCGTGGAACATTATCTAACACGAATTCTAAAAAAAAGAAATAACGACCCAAAACAACAGTTATATGACTTTAAATGTCATATTTCCCGAAGTGAAAGTGTCGTTCAAAAGAGGTGAATTTAGCAATACTGCGTTAGTTAAGTAAGACTCTAAAAAAAAGATTAGGGAGTTGTCAAAATGAAAACAAATAAGCCTTTTGTAATTATTTTGTTGTTTGCCCTTGGATGGGCATTCATGTATGCCGATCGTAACATTTTGTCTCCTGTCATGGGGGTCATCGGCAAGGAATGGGGACTTGATAAAGTTCAACTGGGCTTGATGTCAACCGTGTTTTTTATTGCGTATGCTGCTATGCAAATTCCAGCGGGTTATTTGGCTGATCGCTTCGGGAGAGTTAAGGTCTTGGTCATCGGGTATATCATATTTGGTATTGGAACGCTTTTGAGTGGAGTTGCTCCCGGTTTCGCGATATTTCTCCTTTTCAGAGTTATAACCGGATTTGGAGAAGGAACCTACTACGGACCTGTATACGGAATATCTTCCAATGCCATTCCCGCCAAATATAGAGGTATCTCCTCCGCATTGATCAATAGCGGTATGGCAGTCGGTATATCTGTTGGCTTTATTGCGTCAAGTTACTTTACATTTACATTGAATAAACCTTGGCAGTTCACTTTCTATCTATTCGCAGGATTAACGATTATTGTTGCCTTGCTGATCGCTTTCTTTGTAAAAGATACTGTTAAACTCGATGCAAAATCTGCTGACGTAACGAATCAGCCAAAGTCTGATTTAAAACTTCTTTTCACCCGGAATCATATTCTAACGTATATTTTGATCTTTTGTTCCTTATACGGCTTCTTCGGAATGTTGACTTGGCTGCCCTATTATTTGCAAACAGTAAGAGGCATACAAGGCTCGCAAACAGGCATTATTTCTTCATTGGTTCCTTGGGCCTCCATTCCCGGGGCGTTATTATTCGCCTATATTTCCGATAAAGCCAAAAGTAAAAAACCGCTCATTTTATTTTTGGTACTTGCCGGTGCCTTCTGTCAATTTTTAATTCCCTATGCGGAAAGTTTTTCTCTAATGATCGTTGGCTTGGTCATTTACGGACTTGTTGGAAAATTAGCGCTCGACCCGATTCTTATCTCTTTTGTTGCTGAAAATACTCCGCCACATATGTACTCAAGAGCATATAGCTTCTTTAACTTTGCTGGGATGCTTTCGTCGATTTTTGCCCCATACATTACAGGTTACTTTGCGCAAGCTACCGGAGAGCTTCAAATTGGTTTTTATATATCGGGTGCATTATTATTGATTGGCGGTATTTTATTTATGCTTACGAAAGAGAAATCAGTCCAACCCTCCTTCTCTCCCGAAACAAAAGAGATCTTCGAAGGATAAGATATGACACTTAGAGTTCTTAAGGAGGAAAATATGAATGAATAAACCGATAATCGGCACAAAAACGATGGTAGTCAGCCCTCACTATCTTGCCTCAATGGCAGGCAGTCAAATATTACAAAAGGGCGGAAATGCGTTTGATGCCGCAATTGCAGTAAGTGCATGTTTGGCGGTTGTATATCCGCATATGACCAGTTTGGGCGGTGATTCCTTCTGGTTAATGTACAATGCCAAGGATTCAAAAGTTCGTGCCTATAATGCCAGCGGACGTTCTGGTTACAAGGTTCATTCCGGCATATATGAAGGTGAAGCCTCCATACCGAACCGTGGTATAAAAAGTGCCATTACCGTTCCGGGAATGGTAGATGGTTGGAACGCGCTTTTACAAGAATATGGTCGCCTTTCCTTCGCGGAAGTATTAGAGCCAGCTATTTCGTATGCAGTGAACGGATTTCCATTTACAAAAGATCAATACGAGAATACAGAAAAAAATATTGATTTACTGTCTAAAATGCCCATTACTTCTGATATTTACACACCAAACCGTTCAATTCCCCGTATCGGTGAGAGATTTGTACAAAAAGATTTAGCGCAAAGCTTACGATATATAGCTAAAGAAGGAAGAGACGGTTTTTATAAAGGAGAGATCGCTCACAAAATCGTTACATATTTACAAAGCAATGGCGGATACCTGACATTAGATGATTTTGCTGATCATATAGGCAATTGGGTTACGCCGTTATCAACCACCTATCGGGGTTATGACGTTTATCAAGTTCCGCCCAATTCACAAGGCTTTACAGGGTTAATGACATTGAATATGCTGGAGAATTTTCAACTGGATCAAATTCCCCACGGATCGTTCGAATATTATCATTTGCTTATAGAAGCATTAAAACTCAGCTTCCGTGACCGGAATCATGTATTAACGGACCCTGCATTTTACGATATTCCAATCAATCAGTTAATAAGTAAAAGCTATGCTGCTGAACTGGTGCAACAAATCGACATGCAGCAAGAGCAAGCTGTGACTTCCCGTTCAATGGGCAACGATACGGCTTATGCTGCAGTGGTGGATCAAGAAGGAAATGCGGTATCGTTTATTCAAAGTCTGTATTTCGAATTTGGTTCAGCGGTTGTCGCTGGAGATACGGGGATTCTGTTGCAAAATCGCGGGTCATTTTTTTCGTTGGATCCCGGCCATGTCAATTATCTGCAGCCTCATAAAAGAACTTTCCATACCTTAATGCCTGCCCTTGCCTGCAAGGACGGGAAACCAAGTATATTATACGGAACTCAAGGCGGCGAAGGACAGCCCCAAACACAGACCGCCATTATTACAAGAATGATTGACTACGGAATGGATCCACAGCAAGCCATCAACGAACCAAGGTGGGTATGGGGACGTACTTGGGGAGAAAGCTCGTCAGACTTAAAAATCGAAAATCGTGTTGACTTGCAAACGATTGAATTATTGAGAAAAGCGGGTCACAAGGTTAAAATGGTGACTGATTTTGATGGAGTAATGGGGCATGCACAGGCGATTCGGATTGATGATCAAGGCTTTTTAAGCGGAGGCGTCGATCCGAGAGGCGATGGTTTGGCCATTGGCTGGTAATAACTAGATGACCAAGGAAGGAGAACTCTTAATATGACGGAATATGACCTTATTACGGATTATGAAACTTTTAATTTAGGCGATGTTCGTTTAAAAAGCGGAGCTACTTTACGCAATGCAAAGCTTGCCTATAAAACCCACGGGACATTGAACCCCAATAAAGATAATGTGATTTTGTTTCCAACCTTCTTTTCCGGCACGCATAAAAATGATGAATATATGATAGGTGAAGGAAAAGCATTAGACCCGGGCAAATATTTCATCATTCAGCTTAATCAGCTTGGGAACGGATTATCTTCTTCGCCGAGCAATACCCCCGCTCCTTACAATCAAGGACGTTTTCCCCGCATAACTATACTTGACAATGTCGAATGCCAGCATAAGCTGGTGACTGAAAAATTCGGCATTGAACGCGTGGCGCTTGTATGCGGTTATTCAATGGCTGCGCAGCAAACTTACCAATGGGCTGCTGCTTATCCAGACATGGTCGAGCGCATTGCACCTTGGTGCGCAACGGCATCCACCACACCTCACAATTTTGTATTTATTGAGGGGTTTGCAAATGCTTTGCGTGCTGATGCGGCTTGGAACAACGGCTTCTATAGTTTGCAGCCAAGTACAGGGTTGCGGGCATTAGCACGTGTTTATGCCGGATGGGGATTATCGCAAGCCTTTTATTACCAAAGGCTTTATCTCGAGCACGGATATTCATCGCTTGAGGATTTCCTGATCGGCTTTTGGGAAGGCAATTTCCTGCGCAAAGATGCAAACAATTTGCTATCGATGGCTTGGACATGGCAGCATGGCGATATTGGCATGACACCTGGTTGTGACGGCAACCGCGAGAAAGCTTTAAGCCGCATTAAAGCAAAAGCGATGATCCTTCCGGGACAGACGGATCTATATTTTCCACTTGAGGACATTCAATATGAAGCGAAGTTTATTCCAAATGCCCAGATCCGCGTAATTCCAAGTATTTACGGTCACTATGCCGGCAGAGGACTTAACAAATCGGACTCTGACTTCGTCGACAATGCAATCAAAGAGTTATTATGCATGTAAAATAAACGGTCGGTTGGCATGGAAAACCACTAACTGCTAGCACATAGTAGACGATCAATAACTGCCGTAAAAGGACGAGCGAGTTTTCGCTTCGTCCTTTTCTACATCAAGCTAACATACCGCTTATTCGGGTATATTTCCATGAATAGTTGGAAATTATACACTTTTTTCAATTTTCTACGAAGCAAATATACTCTTGTATGCATATGGCTTGTTGCCTGTCTTGTCTGACAGATGGAAGGAGTAACTTATGAGCCGTCGGCCATAACCTCACGGACAGACATTAATTTTCTCCCTTCTCGATCCCAAATTTTCAAAAAAACATTTACTACTTCAGGATCAAATTGCTTTCCAGCATTTTTACGGATTTCATCAATTGCATATTCTAAATCACGCTCTCCTCGATATACTCGCTTTGAAGTCATTGCATCAAAGCTATCGGCCACTGCTATAATACGAGCTGCTAATGGAATATTTGCGCCTTCCAAGCTATGCGGGTACCCTTTGCCATCATACCGCTCATGATGATGTAAAATTATATCCAAAATCCCATTACGCTTGAAGTTAGAAATATGTTGTAACATATCAAATCCAATGACTGGATGCTGTTTGATTATTGCAAATTCCTCATTAGTTAATCGAGCAGGTTTACTCAGGAGTACTTCCGGAACACCAATTTTCCCAATATCATGAAGAAGTCCGCCTATATAAATATTTTCACATCTGATTTTGGTTCATTTCCTGGGCTATTTTCTTTGCATAATTAGCCACATTCTCTGAATGGTTTGCGGTATAGTGATCCCTCGAATCTAGCGCTTTGGCCAGAGTAAATGTTAATAGAAATGTATTTTTCTTTTCTTTTATATAAGTCATAACCATAAAAGATACAGAAAAAGTTATTAGATAATAATCTATATATAAATTGACAAACCTTAAGGCGAACATAGAAGGTCCGAATA
The DNA here is from genome assembly GCF_059692135.1 of Paenibacillus sp. J22R160. Lineage (NCBI taxonomy): Bacteria > Bacillati > Bacillota > Bacilli > Caryophanales > Paenibacillaceae > Paenibacillus > Paenibacillus sp. J22R160. Next base: position 501,178 of record NZ_JCAUAU010000001.1, read on the forward strand.
ATGAATTATCTTCTAATAGTAACCGACAACCCACAATTAATCCCACCAAGATAAATCGAATCCAATGTTCCTTCCAATAAGCAAAACCTAAAAGGACGCAAAGCGCAAGATAAGCACTTTGTACAATAGAGAATTCATTAAAAAATACATCATACAAGACCGTAATAAATAAAGTAATAAAAAAGAATACTCGAAAATAAGCAATATGATTTATCCAATTTTCTATGTTTGTTAAAAAGTACTTTTTCATATTAATTCTTCCTTTCCACTATGTTTGATCAACGCAAACTCCCACTTATAAAACGATTGAAATATTATTGTATAGAAATATGGACTGAAATATAAGGAGTGACCTTCTTCTTATTAACTTATCTTGAGGTAACTAGGATACATTGGAGTTACTAAGGCAATATATTTTCAGTACTTAACAAACACAGGACATGTGTTCTATAATGCAACTGAAAATACAAATCGAGTTCCATTGGAGGTACCAACCATGAAATATCGTAAACTTGGCAATACCGGGCTAAAAGTAAGTGAGATCAGCTTAGGCAGTTGGATGACATACGGAGGTTATGTTGAAGATGATAAGTCTGTCAAATCCATCGAGCAAGCTTACAATTTAGGCGTTAACTTCTTCGATACAGCGAATGTATATGAGCGCGGTGAAGCTGAGAAGGTAATGGGTAAAGCCTTGAGTGCTTATCCGAGAGATTCGTATGTATTGGCAACGAAAGTATTTTGGCCAATGGGTGATGGTCCGAATGACCGAGGTTTATCCCGCAAGCATGTTATTGAGCAATGTAATGCTAGCTTAAAACGACTAAATGTCGATTATGTGGACTTGTACTACTGTCACCGCTTCGATCCAGAAACACCGATTGAAGAGACGCTTCGCGCTTTGGATGATCTTGTATCCCAAGGCAAAGTGCTTTATGTAGGTGTAAGCGAATGGACAGCAACACAAATGGTCGAAGCATTGTCGATCGCTGATAAGTATTTGCTGGACCGTATCGTGGTCAACCAACCCGTATACAACATGTTTAACCGTTACATTGAGAAAGAAATCATCCCTGTTGGATCGTCTAAAGGAATTAGTCAAGTTGTATTCTCTCCACTGGCACAAGGTATTCTTACTGGTAAATATCGCGCTGGCGCAAGCATTCCTTCCGACAGCCGGGCTGCAAGTAAAAGCTGGGGCGATGATAAGCTTACGGAAGCTACTCTGAATAAAGTAGAACAATTGATCAAGGTGTCTGACGAGCTCGGCATCAAGGTTTCGCAACTGGCATTAGCATGGATTTTACGTCAGCCTAATGTAGCAAGTGCATTGGTTGGTGCTAGCCGTCCTGAGCAGGTTGTCGAGAACTGTGCCGCTTCCGGAATTGAGCTGTCTGAGGATATCCTTAGCTCCATTGAGGCTATTTTGCAAAGCTAATAAATTAAACGACACATTTGAACTGTGACCCCATTTGTGGAGACCTAAAAGAAAGATCATTAAGTAAGCTGTTAAAAGATGGCTCCTGCATTTTTCGGGAGTCATCTTTTTAATGTCCATTGATAACACCTCAGTACGTCATGGCATATCCCATTGAGCAGCAAGTTGTTCCGTTCGAGGTCACCCAAGCGTAGGTGTCGCAATTTTAAACAATATGTCTATTGATGCACCATAATACTTCACTTATAATTAACGTATAAACGTTTCAATTCGTTGGTGTTGCATTTTAAAACACGTGTATTGAGATCTAAAATTACAGGAGGTAGGAAGCATGAGAATAAAGGCTGCAATTGAACGATTCCCCGGGGGCATGATGATCGTTCCGTTACTCTTAGGAGCCATTATAACCACTTTATTTCCAACTATGGGAAAAACCTTTGGTTCATTTACTGGCGCTCTTATGACAGGATCACTGCCGATTTTGGCAGTCTTTTACGTTTGTATGGGAGCTACAATAAATTTCAAGGCAACTCCTTATATTATGAAAAAAGGTGGCACTCTAATTGCCACTAAAATCATTACAGCTATAGTAGTCGGTTTCATCGCTGCACAGTTTCTTGGAAATGATATGATAAGCAGCGGCTTTTTTGCAGGAATTTCCGTTCTAGCTATAGTAGCCGCTATGAATGATACCAATGGCGGATTATACATGGCTTTAATGGGTCAGTTCGGCAAAAAAGAAGATGTCGGCGCCTACTCAGTCATGAGCCTGGAATCTGGACCATTCTTTACTATGATTACTTTAGGCGTTGCAGGACTGGCAGCCTTTCCATGGCAAACCTTTGTAGGTGCAATACTGCCACTAATTGTGGGAATGATCTTAGGAAACCTAGATAAAGATATGCGTGAGTTTCTTGGAAAAGCCGTTCCCGTTTTGGTTCCTTTCTTTGCTTTTGCTCTTGGCGCTGGCCTTAATCTTCAGACTGTTTGGAAAGCTGGGTTCTTAGGCGTATTGCTAGGTGCTTCTGTCGTTCTAATCACAGGTGTAACACTAATTCTCACAGACCGATTAATCGGCGGTAACGGAATTGCCGGATTGTCGGCAGCTTCAACTGCCGGTAATGCAGCTGGTGTACCCGCTGCTGTAGCTGCTGTCAATGCAGCCTATGCTCCTCTTGTCCCCTCAGCAACTGCCTTGATTGCTTCCTGTGTTATCGTAACTGCCATTCTTGTACCGATCGTTACTGCTTGGTATGCCAAAAAAATTGGTGTCAAAAGTCAAATCATATAGTTAATTTCATCTCATATCTTCCCGGGGTTGACTTCTGGGAACTTGTACGCCACTAAGTAACTATTTGTACAGCTCCATTAAACTAAGAGGCATTTCACAAAGACAGGCATATTTATCCGGTCATACCGAGATTTTGGCCGACTTAACGGGTACGAAAGATTTCTCGATGATGCTGTCTTCGCCAAAGCTCAAGGTTATTCATGTAACAACTCATGTTGGAATTATTGATGCTGTTAAAATGATCAATCCGGAACATGTTTATAAGGTCATTCGAATGGCTAATGAAACGCTGTAAAAGGCAGACTATACATCTCCTAAAATTGCTGTCTGCGGTATTAATCCGCACTAAAAAAAATGGCAGGTCAAGGAATAACCCTTGATCTGCCATTTTACTTTTTTGATCCAATTCAACTTCTAAAACAAAAGTTCATAAAAAACCACAATCCTTATTTACATCGCCAGACCAGCCGAATCAGCTGATGCGGCAAGTTCATCCACGCAAGGCTCCGCTTCTGCTGGGACGCACTTCTACCTCGCAGGCTGGAGCAATGGCTTACACAAATAACAAGAGATAACAAGATTTAGAATTGTCCGAAAGGCGAACCGTATTTGCCGGCAACAGCCATCAGATTTTCCTGCTCTTCCTCATTCATCTTGCGATACCGTTTGGCGGCTTCGACAATCCCCGGCAGGAGGCTAATGTCGCCTGCGCTCGCAAACCCGGTTATGCCGGGATGGGAGAGCACGAAGGAGACGCAGTCATCGGTAATCGACTGCTCATCGAATGGCTCATACCACGTTGCGTATTTCTTCTCCGTACCTTCCGCCCACTCCCCTTTGGCCACGGCCTTGATGATCATCAAACCGGTATTTTGACGAGTCGTCTCTTCCACTAACTCATGAAAAATGCGCCGATACTCCAGGTTGCGATATAAAATAAAATTGAGAGGCGTCAGTACTGTTTCAAACGGAAACCGGCGCATCGCTTCCAGATGAACAGCCGGCGCGATATGACCGTGCCCAGTAATCCCGATATGCTTGACCATGCCCTGTTCCTTCGCCCAAATAGCGGCTTCAAGCGCTCCGCCTTTGGCTGTAACCGCCTCAAGCTCTTCATAACTCGTCACAGCATGCAGCTGGAGCAGGTCCACCTGATCGGTTTGAAGACGAATTAAAGACTGCTCGATTTGCCGCATCGCCGGCTCTTTCTGACGTTCTCCGGTTTTGGTAGCGAGAAAGATATCCTTGCGGATCTTCGGCATCCAGGGACCCATCCGCAATTCGGCATCGCCATAGCTGGCCGCCGTATCGAAATGATTAATACCCGCATCTAGAGCGTACTGAATCGATTCGTCTGCTTGATCCTGAGTGACTTTTCCCAAGCTGGCAGCTCCATAAATAACAACCGTACTTTCTTGATCGATCTGGCCCAGCTTGCGGCGTTCCAATTTGTTTTCCACTGTTGATTGTCTCCTTTGAAAGTATTAATCTCTAGCTCAAACTATAGAACACTATAGGTGCTTTGGTTCAATGTGTGTGGCCAGCGTGCCCCGGATCATGTGAATTCAACGCCTTAAACCAATATCATCTTCGGCCGTCAAGATGCGCCTCAACAGGAATTCGGCTTCCTCATCTGACAGGTCTCCCGATTAAACAAGCTCAGAATGTGCCGATATCCATTATTGGGCGGTGGCTTTCTTAGCTTTATCCACGATTTCGCTGCCGAGTACCTCGTTCATGCTGCCGGTCCGGTATCCTTGCAAATCGAGCGTAACATAAGAGAAACCCAGTGCGATGAATTTAGCGTAAATTTGCTCGCGATGCTCAAGGACCTTATGGATTTCTTCCGGCATCACTTCGATTCGGGCGATTTTGTCATGGTGACGCACCCGAATCTGGTAAAAGCCCAATGTAGACAGAAAATATTCGCCTTCGTCCAATTGATCGATTTTATTTTTTTCTATTTTGGTACCGTATGGAATCCGAGATGACAAACAGGCGAAAGAAGGCTTGTTCCAGGTCGGTAGTTTCAAATCCTTGGAAAGCTGGCGGATTTCATCCTTTTTCAATCCCGCTTCCTGAAGGACGCTGCGGACCCCCTGCTCATTTTTAGCCTGAAGACCAGGCCTGTAGTCGCCGAGATCGTCAATGTTGGAGCCGTCCAGCAAATAAGGGTAATCCATATCCGCCGCAACCGCCTGCAAGTGAGTATATAGTCCGGTTTTGCAGTGATAGCAGCGGTCTGGGTTGTTGGCAACGAAGCTGGCGTTTTCGAATTCCTTCACTTCCGTTTTATAGATCTGAACCCCTATATCGGCGGCAAGTTGCACCGCAGCATCGAATTCGCGGGTCGGAAATGTCTCAGAAGCAGCCGTTATAGCGAGGACTTGATCTCCCAGTTCCTGCGTGGCGCGTTTCAGGACAAACGTACTGTCGACGCCTCCTGAAAAGGCGATCATTACACGGCCCATTCCCCTTAGAATTTCACCAAGCTTTCGGTCCTTTTCAAGCAAAGTCAGCGTTATAGCCATTTCCGGTTCTCCTCCATATTCAACAAATTGATTCTTCGTTTTGTAATTTTCATGATGCGGAGATCCGTCTTAGACATCAGTTACAAGAAGCTCACGCTCTCAGGAATCTACGATGGCGTCCCAGTTTTTCCGACTAGAATTCGGCATTTTGCTTTTGCGGTCCATGTACACATTATGGGCAAAAATTTCACTGCAAAACCGTTCCTGATCTGTTCATGACCTTCATAGCCTTGCGATGATGGTCTTCCCAAGTGACAAATCCGTGCGGTCCAGATTGTAAGTTTTCCCGGTGCAGTATGCTTTGCCAATTATCCCATCAAACTCCTTAGCAGCATCATCCATATGCAAGAAGGAATGGAGTCCTTAACGGAAAACCTTGTCCAACAGCGCATTGTCTTCGCCGGCTATCCCTCTTCCATAGTCCGTTATCGGCCTTAAAGGATGATCCTCCGAAACAAGCCGAAACGCAGCTATTCTATCGCTTCCTCCCTGCGATCCGTTGCCGGCGGCGGAGTTATCGAAAGCCCGGAAATTTCCTGGCGCCATTCCGGAGTCATCTGTATTTGCAGTGCCGCTAGAGAAGGTTCAAGCTGTTCCAAATTACGAGCCCCTATGATCGGCGCCGTAACCGCTGGATGAGACATGACCCATGCTACGGCAAGCGATGCCGGATGCAGCTCGCGCACCTGCGCATATTCGGTGAATCGTTCCGCGATCTGGTAATATTGGCTGTCGCCATACCGCAGGTTGTACATCTTCTGTTCAACTAAACGACCTTGGACCGATGCATTTCCGGATCCGTATTTTCCAGTCAATAACCCGCCTCCGAGCGGACTGTACGAAATAATACCGACCTTCTCGGACTCAGCCAATGGTAGAATTTCCACTTCCGACTGCCTTTTGACTAAATTGTACATGGGCTGAATGCATTCGAATCGGGCCAGGCTTTCCTTGGAGGAAATCCCAAGCCCCTTGGCGATTTGCCACGCTGCCCAATTACTGACAGCCGGGTAAATAATTTTCCCTTGCTTCTGTAGATCGTCTAAGGCTCTGAGCGTTTCCTCCATTGCCGTATTTGGATCAAAATGATGGACGAAATACAAATCCAAACGATCGGTATTCAATCGTTTTAAACTTTTTTCAACCTCCAGCATAATATGCCTTCGGGATAACCCTTTCGCGTTCACGTCTTTCCCGGTCGGCATACACACTTTGGAAGTAAGCACTAATTCATTACGGCTGCCGGCAATCAACTTGCCTAGTATTTCTTCCGAACGGCCCTCATTATATGCATTGGCCGTATCGAAGAAATTGATCCCCAGCTCCCGACACCGCTTAAACATGGAAGCCGATGTTTGTTCATCGGCAGCACCTCCAAAGGACATTGTCCCAAAGCAAAGGCTGGAAACTTGAATGCCCGTTTTTCCAAGAGTTCTGTACTCCATTTGTATCCCCCCATTAATATTGCATGAAAATAAGATCAAATATTTTCCCGTCTCTTCAACCTATTGTGCAGCACCAAACATCCGCATGATACGCTTTGTCAATCCAATTCCAAAATTAAGGTCGTCTCCTGCGACTAGTACCTGATATCTATCTCGTTTAACACGCGTTTATCCACAAAAAAAGTAAAGAGCAGAAAAGACTTAGCCATAATCGACAGTCTCGCCACCAGGACCTGGGAAAATTCCATCCAGATGGTTCATAGATTCTTCCATCAACTTGATATCGTTTACTCGCAACGTATTCAAGAATTGCGGCAGAGCTTGCCAAATAGTTCCCAGCTTAACTTGGTTGGCTTCCACCCGTTCTTGGAAACGCGTGCTTCTCGCATTACACGAGGCCTTCACGCATATGAATTGTCATTCACATTATCAATTATAGATAACCATTCCTCCCCTGAGAAGGAGTGAATATTTTTAAACTAAGTTACCTGTAGTTAACTGTAGGCTTACACAAACGATAAATTTATTACTTTTAATACGTTAATCTTCTGCTTTATAAAAAGTCTCGCATGCAATGCATGTTTAAAAGAATTCTAATCATAGCAATAAATCATAAACAACAATAGGAGATAATCTAAACAAATCCTAAACAACTGAACAAAGGAGCAGTTTGCCACGGCGGCAGACCTGCTCCTCGCTTTGTACAATTGTAGTTTTTAACAACATCTGCTTTTTCATGCCTACTCGGAGGGAAAATTCGGGCTGAAGTATGGAGCAACCACCCCGTAGTCAACAGCTTTATTGAAAGCCGATATATGGATGAGGAATATACGGCTCTTCTAGAAAAGCAATCTCGTCAGGCGTTAACGTGACTGAAAGAGCTGCTACTCCATCTTCCAGATGGGATACTTTAGTCACCCCGATAATCGGTGACGTAATGGGCTCCTTCTGCAACACCCAGGCAAGCGCGATGTGGGAGCGCGGAACTCCGCGTTGCTCCGCGAGTGCCGCAACCCGATCCACAATCACCCGATCTCCGTCCTCGTGCGGGCCGTATTGGGATTTCTGCACTTGGTCCGTTTCGGAGCGATGGGTTGCTTCTTCCCAGTCTCGCGTCAATCTTCCTTTGGCAAGCGGGCTATACGGAATAACCGCTATCTTCTGGTCCTTGCATAGCGGGAGCATCTCCCTCTCCTCTTCCCGGTAGATAAGGTTATAATGATTCTGCATCGATACGAATCGGGTCCATCCATTTTTCTCCGCGATATGCTGCGCCTTCAGGAACTGCCACGCGTACATGGCAGAAGCGCCAATATATCTCGCTTTGCCGGCCTTCACCACATCGTGAAGCGCCTCCATCGTTTCTTCGATCGGCGTTTCATAATCCCAGCGATGAATTTGGTACAAATCCACGTAATCCGTACCCAGACGTCTTAGACTATGATCGATTTCCGCCATGATTGCCTTCCGGGATAAACCTGCTGAATTCGGACCTTGGCGCATTGGAAAACGTACCTTCGTCGCAAGAACAACTTCATCCCGATTAGCGTAATCCTTTAGCGCCCGCCCGACAATTTCCTCGCTAGTTCCGACAGCGTACATATTTGCCGTATCGAAAAAGTTGATGCCAAGCTCGAGGGCTTTTTTTATGATCGGTCGGCTCCGTTCCTCGTCTAGTACCCACGGATGACTCCATCGCTCCGCAACACCAAAACTCATACAGCCAATACACAACCTTGATACGTCCATGCCGGTATTTCCGAATTTCACATACTCCATTTTATTGCCTCCTCTTTTCTAACTAAATTCGCTGCGGCGCGGCAGTGAGAACCACAGTCCGTCGAGCCATGCTATCTGCTGCTGCGTCAAGACATTCATGTCAGCGGCTTGCAAGCTCGCATCCAATTGCTCCGGACGACTGGCGCCAATAATGGCAGAGGTAATGCCCGGCTGCTGCGTGACCCACTTTATGGCAGTTGTCACAGGATTCAAATTGTGCTCTTCACACCAGACCCGGTACCGATCAACTGCGTCGAGCGTCGCTTCTTTCCAGTATCGTTCTTGGTAGAAGATCCCCGCATTGTTCCCGAGTCCAAACCGGGTCCCTTCTTCGATAAGAGCGTTTTTTCCATACCGGCCCGACAACATGCCACCAGCGAGTGGGTTGTATGTAATAATGCCGATCCCTTCATCAAGTGCCATAGGAACCAAATCGTCCTCAATCATCCGAAACAACAGATTGTACCGAGGCTGAACGCTTACGATCCTGGCGTAATTTTTCCGCTCCGCAATGCCGTTTGCCTTGGCTACCTGCCAGGCGCGCCAGTTCGAGATCCCGATGTAACGGACTTTTCCTTGCTGGACAAGATCGCCCATCGCGCGGAGCGTTTCATCCATGGGCGTGTCTGGGTCGTATTGGTGTGCTTGATAAAGATCAAGATAGTCCGTCTTTAAGCGGCGCAGACTGTCTTCAACCGCAGTGAAGATATGCTTCCTGCTCAAGCCCTTTTCGTTGGGGCCAGGTCCCATCGCGCCAAAACACTTTGTCGCAAGCACCAGTTTGTCTCGTTTACCTTGCAGCCACTCCCCGATGATCGACTCGGTTGCACCGGCGACGGCATGCGATTGCCTTCCAATCGGGTACACATCGGCCGTGTCAATGAAATTCACACCAGACTCATAGGCTTTGTCCAAAATTTCGAAGGAAACCTTTTTGTCCGCTTGGTTGCCAAAGGTCATTGTTCCCAAGCACAAACTCGTTACCTTTAATCCCGTATTTCCTAATGAACGAATCTCCATTTGATCACCTCTCTTGATGGGTAGGGCGAATAGTTAATTATTTCTCGGGTGTAAATACGTCTTTTGCAAACATAATGGCTGACATTGCTTTCGGCCAACCTGCATAGAAGGCAAGATGGGTCATCGCTTCGATTAGCTCTTCTTCCGACAGACCGTTTTGTTTTGCTAAATTTAAATGGTTTTTCAGCTGCTGCGTATTTCCCCCAGTGATTAGGCTCGCTACGGTAATCAAACTGCGGTCACGCGGAGAAAGTCCCTCGCGCTTCCATACATCTCCAAATAATACTTCGTCAGTTAGTTCAACCAACTTAGGCGCGAAATCTCCGATCGCCTTTTGAGCAATAGTAAGTTCTTTGAAATCTGACATTTTAATCGCTCCCTTTCACACTTATTATGCTACACTTTGCAAAGTGATCGTTATCCCATTCGTCTCAAATGATTGCCTAATCCTCTCGCCACTACTTTCGAAATTGAAGATTGTTATATTATAATGAGATCATCAAAGGTCAACTCGTAAGGAGGATAGTATGTCAGAACGTATTGATAACCTACAGAATGAACTCGCCGAACTAATTGAGCGACATGCGGGTCAAGACGGTGTTTACGAGACGAAGATTCCATCTTTATTTATTGTTCGTGCCTCGCAAGTATCTCAGCCTGTTTACAGAGTATACAAACCTTGCTTATGTTTCATCGCTCAAGGTTTTAAAGACATACTACTGTCCCAGGAGCGATTTGAGTATGGACCTGCTGACTATCTGGTATCGTCCATGAACTTGCCGGTGATCGGTCACGTCATAAAGGCTTCTCCCGATGAGCCTTATCTTAGCTTAAAGCTGGAATTTACGCAGAACCAAATATTAGAGGTATTAAATGAGGGAAATATTCAAATCAACCCGCAAGAAAGTACAAAACGTGCGATGTTTGTCGGCGAGATCGAGTTATCCATATTGGATGCGATCATGAGATTGTCTCGTTTACTGGACAAACCGACAGACATTCCGTTTCTGGCTCCCTACTACACAAAAGAAATCTTATACAGGCTTCTTCAAGGGCAGTACGGTATTACTCTGGCTCAAATCGCGATGGAAGGTAGTAGCACTTACCGAATCCGGGAGGCTATCGATCAAATTATCAATAACATGGATAAGCCTTTACGAATCGAGGAGCTTGCGGAATTAGCCAATATGGGGATTTCTACGTTTCACAGGCACTTCAAAGAAGTAACTGCCATGAGTCCGCTTCAGTTTCAAAAACAGCTGCGATTACAGGAAGCCCGGCGCCTATTAATGTCCGAATCAACGGATGCCGCCGATGTGGCTTTCCGAGTAGGCTATGAAAGTGCATCGCAGTTCAGCCGTGAATATTCTCGTATGTTTGGTTTTCCACCTAGAGAAGATATAAAGCGCTTGAAGGCGGGCTACAACCAACGGGTCCACGCGTAAAGCAAGCAAAACAGGGAGCAGTAGCTTAGGCGACTGCTCCCTGTTTAACGTTATTCATGTGGCGGCGAGAGGTTTAGGCAAACATTTGAGACGATTGGGATAACGATCGCTTTATCATCTGATGCATAATAAGATTGTGATAAGAGTGGCTGTTATGGATATGATTGAGTTGACTTGCACATAATCATAAAAAACTGGAGGATTTTATATGCAAAATGTAATCTTGAACAATGGTACCCAGATGCCGGTACTCGGTTTTGGTGTTTTTCAAATCCAAGATGCAAATGAATGTGAACAAAGCGTTTATGACGCTATTATGGCAGGATATCGTTTGATTGATACCGCTGCCTCTTATCTAAATGAGGAAGCAGTTGGCAGAGGGATTAAACGTAGCGGCGTGGCAAGAGAAGAGTTATTTATAACTACGAAACTTTGGGTTCAGGATACTGGTTATGAGCGCACAAAAAAGGCATTTGAAAAATCATTGGAAAGATTACAATTGGATTATTTGGATTTGTATTTAATTCATCAGCCATTCGGCGATGTACATGGTTCTTGGCGCGCTATGGAAGAATTGCATCGTGAAGGAAAGGTCCGTGCAATTGGCGTTAGTAACTTCCATGAGGATCGTCTGATCGATTTGATCATTCATAATGAAGTCGTTCCTGCAGTAAATCAGGTTGAAACACATCCTTTCAACCAACAAATCGAAAATGCAAAATTCATGAAAGAGAATAATGTTCAGATTGAATCCTGGGCGCCTTTTGCTGAAGGGAAAAATAACTTGTTCCAGAATGAGGTATTGATAAATATAGCTGAAAAATATAATAAATCCGTTGCTCAAGTCGTTTTACGCTGGTTGACACAAAGAGAAGTCGTCGTGATTCCAAAGTCTGTCCGTAAAGAAAGAATTATTGAAAACTTCAACATTTTTGACTTTACATTAAGCCAAGAAGATATGGCGTTCATTACTAAGTTAGATACGAAACAGAGCCTGTTCTTTTCACATCGCGATCCTGAAAAGGTGAAATGGCTTGGAACCCGTAAACTTGATATTTAATAAGAATATTGGGGCTGCAGCCGTTAACTAGCTGTAGCCTCTTCTCTTGATGAAGCCCTTGCTCAAGCTGATGATATTAATCTAATACAATAAATTTCAGGTGGAGTTTTTCATAATTAATGAGAATAGAATTTCGATTAAGTTCGTTTCAAGCTCGTTTTTTCAAAATTTTTGAGAATTATCCTTAAGATCATCATACATTTTTTATGCAATAAATGTATATTATTAACACTTGAGGTTTTATTATGACTTTTTCCAACAAAAAATGCTTAAGTGTTGACTTCAATTAGTCAAACTTAAGCATTATTTTTACCCATCTATAAAAATTCGAAAAGCATCTTTAATACAACTCTAGCAATGTACTTGAATCTCTAAGATACTTGATAATTTATTGTTAAACTTCTTATAAATATTGTCTCGGGTAAATTAAATTTTTCGAAGATTCAACCCCAAGATAAATAATCTTTATATCTACTCTAGTTGCAATTGAAGAAATAAAATTAAAGTGTTCTTTCATTAAAATTAATAAATCTGTTCCATTTTTCGTCAAAAGTATTACCGAGGCCACCAAACTTGTTCCCGTCCATGGCTATTATAGACCGAACATTCATTGCTGACTGGTGTTTTTCTTAGGGAAAGTTTTTCAGCAAAGAATATATAAGATTTCAGGAGGTGTCTACTGCTCCATATTAAGCTGCATGTTGAATAACGTAGCATTAATTGTTATTTAGTGGTGTCTAATCTACATGGTGCATAGCGGTAATCGTTAATTCGTTTTGTACTGCTGGTTATGGCGAGCTGGTTGTTTACTTGAGAAAACGTATAAACTATCGTCTCATTTCCGTCAGGGTTGCCTTCTAACACCGCGCTAACTCTGATTAGCTTTGTATTTTTGCTAAGAACTTTCAATGAGACTACTTGGTATGGAACAGGTCCAGGATCTCCTACAATTAGATATAATTGCCCACGGTAACGTAGTGGTTTTAAATTACACAGCATAATAAGACTCAAGCGTTGACTCCAATAGCGTTTGAAGTAGGTAATAATTTTTGATCTCGTATTAAATCGGACAGGAAGTTTTTGATATTCTGTACCATCAATAACAATAATCCTTTCGTTCTCTTTAGAGTCGTACACTCTAAACCAAATAACTTCGGCTTGGTTAATAATGTCTCGGAGTGTTGATTCAGTTTGCGATAAGGTCGTCGTATGATTCACCTCCTGGATAACCTATGTATGGGACGTGAAAAGCTATAATGAGCCTTGAGAACAATCACGTTTATAGACTATTGTTGTTTTTCTTCTAACTATGGGCAGGAATTAATATTTTCACCTTCATCTTTACTTCCTAACTTAGTAAATTCAGAAAGCCTGTTGTGTGTTAATTATCCTCACCTAAAATCCCAAAAAAAGGCATTCATTAACCAAAAATAGTTATACGTATAAATTTAAGTAGATACGCATTATTATAATCTTTATCCCTGCTCTGTGCATAATTTATAGGATAGAACAAAAATAAATAGTCTAGTGGAGGGATTTCCGTGCCTGGACCCACAAGGAGTGAAGTAGTATCTTTTATTCAGAAAGCAGAATTAGCATGGGAAGAAGTCATTGCATCCGCAGAGAGGAAATCTATCATTATACGAGGTGATCATTATTTTAGACTTCCAATGAAATTTTCGACTCGTTCTAAAGTAGTGACTTATTTTCGCAAATATTGGAGCACCCTCTACTCAACACGAATGTTTTGTGCTACGAATGCACGATCAATAGGAGGAAGACTGTATATACCTGCAGGAGATGCAGGTCCTTTGCCTGAGCGGGTTGTTCGACTTACTATCCTAAGCCGTGCAATCAACAGACTTGTAGTTAAAGCTGTTCTACAGTCCTCAGACTTTGAAAAGCAAACAGTCGTTTACACGATTTCTAGAAATACTTTAACAGGCAAGCTAACAATTGTATTCAGAAGTTCTCCTGATTATCGATACCGTCCTTGTGATTACCTGTGAAAGATCGAATAGGAGGAGTACGACATGGTTTCGAGAAACCGACTTATAGCATTTATTCAGAGTGCGGAAATGGCCTGGGAGAGAGTAGTCTTTTCGTATGATCTAAACAGTAAACCGATTCGAATCGGCGATTTTGATTACTACAGACTTCCCTTACGCTTCTCGACCCGAATCAAAATTTTTCGGTATTATCGCCAATTTTGGAACAGTGTGTACGCAAATCGCATGATCTGCTCCGCAGGTTTCAAAAACATTCAAGGGCGTCTTTACTCTCCTGATGCAGATACGGGAGGATTACCTAGTAGAGTGTTGAATTTAAAAATAATAAACCAAACAAGCACCAATATAATAGTTGACGCTATTCTAGGTATGCCAGGCGACTCAATCGATGATGGGGAAACTGTTCGTTATTTCATCTTGCGCCACCCAACTACCGAAGTACTTACGATCAATTTGCGCAGAAGCCGATTTGCCGATTACCGTTACGATCCTTGCAAAAAAGGTAGTAGGATACTAAGAAGACAAAAATAAACCCATAAAGCAATAAAGTAAGTCCGCTGCCGTAAGAAGACAGCGGGCTACCCATTTTGTTTAATATGGTGTTTTCAACAATTCCAACCTAAATGTCTCCCATCGATGCAAAGCACATTAATGCTTAGAGCCTCTCTTCGCACGCACATTATTCTGGACTTTTCTATAAAACAAATCAGCGTTGCCATTTAAATTGGGAGCGCTGATTTGTTTTTATATTCTTAATCGAGCTACATACTGGTATACGTATTTTTTAAATTGTTTGGTTTTGACTCATCTCACTTATGGGGTCAGTTCCGATGGCCCCTGGTGGTCCTTATTGCTACGGGACCATGTTGTTGTAGATGTTCACAGCGTTGACCTTTTAAAGAAGAGACCAAATTTTCTTGCGGTACATGTCGAAGTATTCAGGTTTCAATCCCTCACGGGTATATATTGGCGAGCATAGACCTCAAAGCGGGTACAAGCTAATGAAGCAAGCATATGAAGCAGGACCATTGCCTACTGCAATTTTTTTCGCCAATGATCCGCTTGCTATCGGAGCCATAAAGTTCTTTAAAGAAGCAAACATTAGAATACCGGAAGATCTTAGCGTCGTTGGCTTTGATGGACATCATTTAGTTCAATTTACAACGCCGCCGCTGACAACAGTCAATGTACCCAAGAATTCATGGGTCGCACGGCAGTCCAATCCGTTATCGAACTCATTGATCAAGCTCGTAGTATTCGCCTAACCAGAACCACATACATTCGCTTTCATTATTCAAATGATTCACTCTGGGTTATCTTCGTTCAGAAGCATCTTACGTCCTTTTTACAAAGGTAATTTTGTGTTACCATCGCTCTACATTACTGCCGGTTAGTAGTATAATCGCCCACCGCATGCATCCGTCATCTCATTTAATAAAAGCGTTCACCCAAGTGAGTGAACGCTAAGAAGAACTAATCAAAATTTTTATTTTCTACTTCTAAACTTTATTTGTGAAATTTAAAATGACAAATAAAGTTATGAAATGGACTTTGGGGCAAATTGTTCGATTTACAAATTAGTTTTGAAATACTTCTTACAAATTATTTATAACCGAGCTACCTTAGCTTAACAAGCTTCACAACTTTCACAACAGACTGCCTCAGCTTCGGTAGCCGACGAGCTATCTATACTCTCAGAATTGCTCAAACAAGGAATCATTACTCAAGAAGAGCTCGATAAACAAAGGGAAAACTATTGGGTTAATATTAATTGTATATGACTATATATTTCCTATCAAAGTTTTCATCAACTCTTTCCCAACAGTAATCATCAGTCGGCGTAATATGTAGATGACGTCCTGAGGTTAATTGAAAAACTCGCTCAGATTTTTAATGGTTTCTTGAGGGCTTTCCTCTGCGATCCAGTGTCCGGTTTTATCTAATTTTACCAGCTTCGAGTCGATTGTGTATTTTTGGAAGAAAGAATTAAGAGAATCAACATTGAACTCACTTGAAAGACCGAGAATCGGCACGGTCAGCTTCGGATAAGTTTTCAGATCTTGGATATCTTGAATGATTCCTTTATACCAATTGTTACTTGCGCGAAGCGCATCAGGTTTTGCATATGCCGAAATGTAAATCGCTCTTTCTTTCTCGTTAATGGCGGTTTTATCATAGGCCAAATAATCAAAGATCCAATTGTAGAAGATATCCTGCTGTTGTTTACCCTGCAGCAATTGCTCCGGCAATCCTGGAATGGTATTGAATGCAAACCACCAAGGGAATCTTGGATGATTAGGATTACTCTCATCGTACACAACGGATGGTGCCAAGACCGGGATTTTCAGCCAGTCCTCGTTCGGATGAGGGACTTCCAGCAAGGCTACTTTCTTCGTGGCTTGCGGGTATTGAGCCGCGTAAGCGTAAGCAATCGGGGCCCCGACGTCATGTCCTGCGATATCAATTTTCGTATAGCCAAGCTGTTGGGCAAGAGCATAAATATCTGAAGCCATCGTCTTGAAATCATAGCCTGATTCAGGCTTGCCGGAACTTCCCATTCCACGATAATCGATGGAGTAAACATGATATTTCTTTGCAAGATCCGGCATTATTTTGTGATATGCGTACCATGTTTCCGGCCAGCCTGGAAGAAGGAACAGCGGTTCACCCTCACCTCCCTCTACATAGTGAATCTTGAATCCATTTACTTCTTTATACCCGTTTTTGAATCCTGGAAGCTCCTTGACGAGCTCCTCATCCGAATAAGATTTTTTTGCATCCTGGTTATCTACTTTAGCTAGCTTAACTTGGCTGCCCTGGGTATTACCTAAGTCTGAAATCGCTTGATTCGGAGCTTTATCGGCTGCACTCATTCCAACTTGCCGATTATTGTTAACTCCGCAAGCTGAAAGAAGCATCAGCGCCATAACCGCCGTAGTAGACATCAATTTGGTAAACAATCTAGATTTTACTCCTGACATATTAATCCTCCTGGTGAATTCATTTTTGTTGTTGAATCTGAAAATGACGCCATTATTTTACATTTCCTAATTGTTGACCCAGATGAAGCTCGAAATCACTTTGTTTACCCAGGCCTTGTGCCATGGCTTTCATCATTGCTTCCTGCGTATTTTTTGTCATCGCTAACGAGATAAAGGCTGTCCGAGACTCAATTAATTCGGAGACTTCAGGGATTCCGGCACGATTGATGAGCCTCTTGGCTTCACTTATGTTCTGTTTATCGAATACCGAAATTCTTTGAGCCAGGTTATCCACGAAACCACTCAATTCCGCGTCAGGGATCGCTCTGTTAATCCATCCATAGCGTTCTGCAGTTTGAGCTTCGTAGTCGTCGGCGCTAAGGACGATCTCCAGAGCCCGGGCACGTCCCGCGAGGCGGGATAGAATTTCATTACCGCCGCCTCCCGGTACGACGCCGACAGCCACTTCCGGCTGTCCAAATAGAGCCTTCTCAATACTTGCGAACCGCATATCACAGGCAAGCGCAAATTCGTTGCCGATTCCCCGGGCCCGACCCCGAATTTCCGCTATGCTAATAACGGAAGACTTGGCAAGACGTGTCGTGAAATCAAACCATGCGGGGATATCGCTTTCTTTTGGAACTTTTTGCTCTTCTCCAGCACGCGCCATGTCATAGTGCGCAATGTAATATTCAGGATCGGCACTGTCGAAAACGACCACCTTCAGATTAGGGTCTGTCTCGAATTGATCCATCAGCATTAACAGCTCAAAGATCGAATCCGGATCAAGGAGATTAATCGGCGGGTTATGGAAGGTAATGCGCCAATAAGCTGGCGTTTTGCGATGTACGGTAAATTGACGGTTGGTGTTCATAGTCATTGCTCCTTTTTTAGTCATGAATGATTAAGGTAATTTGAACGTTAATTCAAAAAAGAAGATGGAAATTAAAACAAAGTACGGTTGTCATATAAACTTTCGCAACCGACCAGTAGGAGGCCCCAATATCGGGCGTTTTATCAACGCCGTTACTTTGACAATAATCTTTTGTATGAGGATATGATCCCGAAATGCATTCCTTCATGGTACAAGTTATAACGAAGCGATTGCTCTGGAGTAAGCAGATCGAGTCCCGTTGACGTTTTAATGGCAGAAACGCTTTCGTTTATGCGGCTGTATGGTACCGCGTATCGAAATCTCTCCGGCTGTTCTTTCAACAGGGTTTCCAACTGCGTTATCGTCGGCAGAGGGACTGATTTTACTGCATCGTCCATCGGAGACTTGCCGGTAGGAAACCGCTCCATGAAGCCTTCCGGCAGATGCATCGAAATTTTCAATTGCGAAAACATCAGGAGTTCCGTAACGGTATAGACGTGACCGAGCTGCCAACGGATATTATTGCGGAAACCGGCGGGAATTTGATCTGCGAACTCCTCCGTTATGCCCCTTACCAATTCAAGCGTTTGTGTTCTGATAAAGGCCAATTGCTCGAAAAGATTTCTATCCATTTGCATCGCTCCTTTACTTTTTGAATTTTATGCTCAACTTGGTATGATATTTGACCGATCGTTCAAATATAAATATAAAAAATTCAATTATCCTTGACGGTAGATTGGAGCTCCAAGCGGTGCTGCTGCTGCTCCCCCGTCAACGACAATTTCTGTCCCCTGGACATAGGAAGAATCATCAGAAGCCAGGAACAAGGCAACCTTTGCAACTTCCTCCGGGTCGGCCATGCGCTGAAGAGGAATCGCCGGCGCAAGGGCAGCCTCCAGTTTCGCTGCTTCTTCAGGTTTAGATTTACCCCAGATTGGAGTTCGTGTTGCCCCAGGCACGAGAGTATTCACACGAATGCCGCGCGGCGACAACTCGGAAACCAAAACTCTAGTCATACTGCTAATGGCTCCTTTGCTTGCCGCATAGGCAGATCTTTCGGGCCCGCCATTTGTTGCAAGCGTTGAGCGGGTCAAGATTACCGAAGCCCCCTCCTTCAAATAGGGTAACGCTGCTTGTACTGTGAAAAAGACCCCGGTTACGTTGATCTTAAGAATTTCTTCAAAAACCGAAAGCTCCGTACTTCCTAATGGTGTGGGAGCTGCTGCTATGCCGGCATTTGCGAATACGATGTCAAGCTTGCCGAAGGTTGCTACCGCTGAGGACACCGCTTTTTCCATGCTTGCCGGATCGGCTGCATCGGCCTTAATTGCAAGGACATTGGCGCCAAGCTCCTCAGCCACCGAGCTTAACGTGGTTTGATTCCGGCCTGTAATGACAACCTTCGCACCTTCAGCCGCGAACAATTTTGCCGTTGCCAAACCGATTCCGCTATTACCTCCTGTAATAAAAGCTACTTTCCCAGTCAATTTTCCCATGTTTTCTCAATCCACAATTTTAACATTGTTAATTCACTTAATTTGAACGATTGTTCAAAAATAAAGACATCAACCCTACTTATCCTTGACGGTAGGTTGGCGCTCCTAACGGAGCTGCAAATACTCCCCCATCATGCAATTTCTGCCCCTGTACATAGGTTGAAGAATCAGAAGCCAGGAACAAGGCTGCCTTGGTTACTTCCTCTGGATAACTCAAGCGCTTAAGAGAACATTGTTTACAAGGATACCCTCGGCGACAACTCGGAAGCATCCCTGTTCAGTTATCCCATGTTGTTCACCTCTTATTGATCCAATATCGACATATTCATATCAATAATCTGGCGTAATTTTTCTTTGTCCGTCGTCATCTTGATCATAACGCGAAGACCTATCGAGGCATTATGAAAATATTTAGACAGCCATTCCGCGTTATGCGACTTGGAAATTTCTCCCGACTGTTGGCCTTCTACAATGAAGTCGTGTATCAATTGTTCTATACGGGCCCAGTCCAGCCGAACACAATCTCGGGACTCCGGATCATGTGAGCCCAACTCAACCGCGGTGTTCACGACAAGGCAGCCAATAGGATACTCGTCTTGATGCTGGACTGCCATTTCAAGAATCTGTCGGATTGCTTGTTTGGCAGAACGGGTATCCGTCAAACGATGCTTAACGTTTTGCTCCAACATACCGCTATAGCGTTTTAATGCCTTGATGTACAAGGATTGCTTATCGCCAAAGGTATCATACAAGCTCCCTTTATTAATCCCCATATGGGAGACCAGATCCTGCATGGATGTCTTCTCGTAGCCTTTTTCCCAGAATAACCGCATGGCTTTAAGCAGAACGGCATCTTCATCAAATTCCTTTGTCCTGGCCATCTCGCTTCCCTCCTTTCTATGTCAATTTAACATATCTAGAACGATCGGTCAAGAATTATTTGACCGATTGTTCTAAATAAAAAATCCCGAGAGGCCGACGAGACGATGCAGCAGGTGCTGTGTTCTGGTGAGACACCAGCGATACGTGACTCGATTTAAGTTCGATGGTCTTCGCATTCATGCGTTTGGCCAGAAATTGTTGGAGCTCCGGATGATATCATTCCTAAAATAAGCAGCAAACAGGCTAGTCCCATGATCTCCTGACGATATAGCAAGATCTTCTGACGGACATCTAGGTCGAGGAATCCGACAGACGAGACGCCGATAATCTCCCCATAAACGTTGTAAATGGGCGTTTTCGCTTTGATGGCGGATCCGGATACTCCTTTCCCACTAAAGAAATACCTTCCAGGGAAAAAGTTTCATTTTTTTTAATGAAAATATCATTTATGTTCCGCTTAACAATGAATATTTACTTCAAAGTATAAGAAAAACTACTATGGAAATACAAATTCATTATCTTTTCGCTGAACTAAGAAAAAGTGCATTCTTCTTGCCAAATCACATCGACAAAATTGACTTCTACAAAGCGATCGGTCAAGGAGCTTCTACCCAAACATGGGCAGCTACAACAGTCGGTCAAGCAATTGAGCAATACAGCAAGGATTACAGCACAAATCATTGTATAACGTCGCATAAATATGCATTTATCATAAATTACGAAAATTTTTTCTCAATAACTCGAAAAATTTTCTCAGTATCTACTATGACACCACACAAAAACAAAAAAAAATGTGATATTCCATAATTAATTAGAAAACGGAGCCCGCAAACCCGCGGCGCTCCGTTTTTGTTGTTTCAGAATCTGTTAGAATTTTCTACTCGCCGCGACGTAATTGGCGATTTGTTGCACAATTCGTTAGAAAAAAATTATTAATCCTATATACAGTCTATGCATAAATATACACATCAACTATTTGATCATGCTTAAGCTTATTTTTGCATTAAATCCAAGGAGAACCAGGTCAGGTAGAATCATGCTTTTAATCAAATATTATCTAAACATAGAATAAAGGAAAATCACGGAAATCGCGAAAATATTTATGCTTAATTGAATACTCACTTTCCTTCTTGGAATGAGAGGAATAAATAATAAATAGGCACTAAATCCAATTCCTATGAATCCAAAGAAAAGAGTAGATACTACCGATGCTGCCCCGATGTTAATGACGGCATCAGTATTATTCGGTAAAATAATTGAGATTGTTTTCATTACCAATCCTATGAAGAATGAAATTACAACAATCCAAGATGAAGCAGTTAGAAGAAACGACGAGAACTTGAATAAAAAGATTGAAACTCGGTTAGGCAATGTATGACTGTCTGCTGGAATAATTCCTTTGTCACGACATATGTGTTCACTAAGTAATCATGAAGTGCTCGTCTGCGGGGGTTCAGAAAAATAGTTACTATATTTACGAATACCAAAATGGCTACAACCGCATATAACCCATCAAAAGTATGTACTTCTTTCGTTGGAATTTTGTGAACTATTTGCTCATGGATATTTAGAACAAAAAGAATGGGATACAAATAATTAAAGAATTGTCTGCCAATGGCTTGAATCCACGAAATATTTTTCCCCTGAACAGTAACAATTCTATACCCAAGTACTAACTTACCGATAGATGCTCCGATAGTCACTGTGAGCACTATGACAATTGCGTAATAAATAGCATAAAAAAAGACAAACGGCAGTATTGTATTTTTCTCAAATGACAATTTCAAACAAAATTGATAAATAAAAATATTCGGTATCATAAAGATTACCACTTCTAATCCTTGAGCACGGACTCACTTCCAAAACCCTATATATCCTGTTGAATCCGTTGGTTTCAATTCTTGATTAAGCTCCATTCCAGTATTCACTTTCTATTCATCCGTCCTTTTCCAATGATTAAGTTCCGAATATAGTACCTATGAGAACAAAATCTAAACATACATATCCTTGGAGCTTGTCTCCATTAGAAAAAATCCAGAGTTTAAAAACATAACCTGATTCAAAATGGAAATTTTGAAAATAATAAAAAAGCATCAGAATCAGCAATAAATTACCGTCTCGATGCTTACTTAAAATAACTTAGTTAACAATAATATCATCAGTGTCACTATTTTCTATTGTTTTAGTAATTCTTGTCGACACTTGAAATTCAAATTCTACATACTCATCTGCATCAGTTTGTTCAAGTGTATAGGTTTGTCTTGTTGATCCTTGATTGTTCATCAATATCTCTTCATCTGGTTGGGTCTGCTCTAATGTTCTTGTTTCTATTTTTGATTTTAATATCATGATAATCTCATCTGGATCAGATTGCTCCGAATTTTCTGTCAATCTACTTGAGTCTTGCAATTTAATCTCATCAGGAACTGAACCTTCAATAGTTTCAGTAATTATTATTTGTTCGTTTGAGAGGGACACGACTTTTTTAATCAAATCTCCATCAATGTAGGATAATTGTTCAGTTGGGGAATATATATAGCTCGTTTGAATCAAAGGAATTGACTCCATATAAGTTCCGATATATGGCAACCTCATTATAAACTTACCTCCTAATAACAATTATTTTTAATACATTTGGAACAGAAAAATCATCAACTTCTATGATAGGAACATTATGTATATTGTAAGATTCGATTATACTCTTCATTCTCCTATAGTTGGAATGAGAGAGAGACTCCACTGATTTGATAAGAATTATTTCTTTAATTTGATTCATCAATAAACTTTCTTGAAGCTGATCTATAAAATCCTTATTACTAGTGAAAAGTTCACTCGAGTCATCTGTTGATAAATCTATTAATTTAATGCTATTTCTGGAACTGTTTTGTTGCACAGAAGCTTTATCCTTAAGAAGTGGGGTAGTAATATTTACTAAAACATTTCCGAACATAAAAAGAATACTCCAAATGAAAACACATATCAAGTATTTCTCTAAGTTCTTTATCAAAGTGACTTCAATTGAACTTTGATTTTGAATATCCAACCAATCGTGATATAACCCTGAAGCAAAAGAATCAGAAACGGAAGTTGAATTCTTAAGAGTGCCAAAAGTGAATCTATATTGGCTTTTCACTTGTATAAATGAATATACAAATAAGAATACATTTAAAAAACAATAAGTTAACACCACTGAACAAAATCCGTAAAACACATTTAATATTGATAATTTTGTGAATATTGCCTCTACCTTAAAAACATAAGGCACAAAAATTGGAATTAAAAAGGAAACAATGGCTAGATAAGCTAAAAACTTATTAAAGGTTTTTGCTTTTCCTGTGTATAATTCATTAATTTTATGCTGAATCGCTTCAGTAAGTATTTTACGTTCATCAGGTTGCTTGGTCGTTAGGAATGTTTCATATAATGAACGTTTCTGGTTAAGTTCAATTTCATCTACCCGAGGCTGAATATTCTTTAAATTAAAAATTTTTCCCCATTTAAACATAAAAGAGCTATATGGAAAAGACGTTCGTGAGGCTGAAAGGGACCAGGTATTAATCAATTCTAAATTAACGAATAAACTTCCCAAACAGAAGATACGTGTACCAAAATTAAAACTGAAAAAACTAATCCACATTTTTTTGGACCCGCGATTAATCTGACCAAACCAATCAATATCAATGAAACGAAAGAAAGGGGAAAAAGAAAGTAATTTAGATATTACATAGAACCACAAAGGTAATCTGTACACACTATTGCTCCTCGGTTAGTAGTTTTACAATTGATTGGGAAATACCAAGTCCAAGCTCTTGTTCAAGCCAGAGCCACTGCCCATTCGGATTTATCTCTAAAAAATAATAAATTCCATTACTATAAATAAAATCAAAAGCACCAAATTGAAGATTCATTTGCTTCATAAGCGTAAAGCAGCGATCAACTAGTTCAGATGGTAGTGTTCCAATAGTATAAGATACACGTGCCTCTCTTTTCCTCCAATCGATTAGATTAGATGAATTGATTTTAACCACATATACTTCATCTCCAACAATTGTAACTCTATATTCAGCATCTTTTTTCACATACTCTTGAAAATAAGACGGTGATAATTCCAATCCTTCAATAGGTCGCTTCATATCAACCAAATTTGTTTGAATAAAATTAATGCTCTCCTTTGTCATAATTTTACCAACAGAGAGGGGTTTTACTATGCTAGGCTGAGTAAAACAGAAAGATTTAGCTGATTCGTTAGAATTTGTTATAAGAGAGGTTGGCAATTTAAATCCTACTTCTCTAGCTAGCTTTAACTGGTAAACCTTATTTTCAGATTTACGGAGTATTGATGGGCGCGTTAAACACATTCTACCACATGTCTCTGCTATCCCATCGATTAAACTGATAATATCTCTCTGCATAAGTGACTGAAATAAAGGGTTAAAAGATGATAAGTCAGGGAATGCAAGTTTACGGTAATAAATTGAATCAATGTCAAAATCATAAATTGTTCCCAAAGGTCCGGTTATTGAAATACCTTTTTCCGTCACCAGAAACTGATATTCATTCAATCGATCTACATTAATTCGAAAAAAACGAAGTTTTTGTCCAAAATGATGTATTAAGTAATCAACAGTTATATCAATAGTGCTTGTTAAAATCAATATTGTCTTCAACTTTTTCTCCTTGAAAAGATAATAATATATTTTTCTCATTTATGTATGTTACTCAATCACTAAACTTCTTACTTAATATATTAAAATTACTCATTAATCCATTTATCAAATTTCATTGGATTATTCTCTTCTAAATTTATAGTGAGTAGAGTTCCTCCATCCATATTATCTTTTGAGACGTGTCCATACAATCGAAGGTATTCTTGTCCCTTATAAAATGTTTTCCTTCTCCTATATGATCTAGCGATTGGTATTACAGCAACTTTGCCTTTTCTACCATCAAAATACCCTAGTTCCCAGGGCATCCATTTTGATTTTTTTGAATTAGTAGAAACAGCGAATAAAAGACAATCGCAACTATCCATTCGTCGCCGCATAACGTCAGCTGTGTCTCTAGTTACAAATTTCCGATCTAAATTACTATCAACGATCCAATCAACATATACAGTATAGTTGAGCCTTTCCAACTCTTCTTTTAAACCTATTATTTCAAGTTGATCTAAGTAACTGTGAGATAAGAATATATTGTAATGCTCAGGTTTTGTTTTGAGTGTTTCTTTTTCAATATAGTTCAAAGCCGATTCATTGTTATTTTCCAACGTGTTTTCTGCTCGTTTTGTCAACTCAAATGAACTAAAAGAATTTTCAAACAGTCCAGATATTTGAGATAGTATGTCACTAATTATGTCTTCATTTAATATGGCCACTTGTCGTGAAAGCATTTTTTTAGCAATGGTGACTATTTTAGATAATAAGATAACCGAATCACGATTTAATCCAGAATCTTGCTTCTTAAGAAAGTAAGTATGATTTGGGTTTTTCAATTTCTTATCTATATTGCTAGAAATGGGTGCAACTACTATACTATCTCCCATGATTTGTAATATTAGGACTGGTCTTGTTTTTTCAACGCCATTAGAATTAAAGTTTGAAAAATATATCGAACCCCTGATCATTTTCATCCCTCATTATTTCTATAATAAATAAAAAGTACCGTCAGAATTGTGACGGTAGTTAAGTTGCTTTGTCACTATATACTTCTTACTTGTTCTTACCCTCTTTAGATACCTGAATAATTGCTGATGAAATTTTATCCCAATCCCAATGAATTGTCCTGTTTCTTTGGAGACCCTCAGGTAAGTTACAGTATGAATCTGCACCGCCCACATATATGCCAAATACAGGAACATTATTTCTTGTAGCCATTTGAACTTCCTTTTTAACACCAATGGCAGAAGACATGTATTTACCTACTAATATAATAAGCATATTACATTTTTTAATCTTCTCCTCAACAATTTCTTCCCATATGTTTTGAGGCATGGCTTGTTTTGCAGACCAATCTTGAATTGAAAAAGGAGACTTAGAATTTTTTGCTTGTCCAACAAATAAGACTTTCTCTGTTTCATTATTATCGAAGTCAAAACTTATAAATGCTCTAGGATTTGCCATTAATATACCTCCAATGTATTTAATTAACAAATAAATTTTAGACTTTGTTTTCCTTAACCATGCGCCAATATTGAACACCAAGTGTAGTTAATTTGCAGCTATTTGAGTTAATTGCAGCAAAATACATATGTTCATCTCTTACTGGTTTAACTAAACCAACGGATACGCAACGCTGTAGCTCTTTAAATATTCTTACTTTATTCTGATCAGCATGACTACTGCTGAATTCGTATGAAGGATCGAGATAATGTTCTCCTTCTGGATTAGGGAAATACTCAACAATGTTTCTTAATATCTCAAGAGGAATGGGGGGAGTAACCCTTCTTAATGGTGTAAACCTTGATACATTTGTCTTAAATATTGGTCTTTGTTCCCAGTCTCCTAAACCTTCATCGATATATGAATATAAGCTTCCTGGCGTTATATAACCTCGAAGATCAGCTGCTCCACCTTCTAAAGCATCAATAACTAAGGATGTGAAGACGCCGGTCCCATTAAGTTCAATAGACGGTTCAGAACCTCTACTGGCAGTAAGAACCGTCAACCCCTCACTTAATTGAGCAATATTTCCACCCTGGTTAACCGGGTTACCAAACCTTCCTGAATAACAACAATCTAAAATAATAATTTTATCTCTAGCCGCTGAACGGTTTGCAATATTTAGGATTTCATCCATATTTATTCCTTCATCATTATCCTCATAGTCAGGGGTAACAATAAAACCGCCATTAGCATTCATTAATCCGTGCCCTGAAAAATATAAAAGTGCAATCTCAGAAGGAGCGCTGAACAATTGCTCAATAGCTCTTCTTACTGACGCCCTACTAATTGTTTCATTTGGCGCTGTTAATTTTCTAACAGAAAAATTCGGGGAACCATCACTACTATTTCGTTCTAATAGCCTTGTCATCTCATTTGCATCATTCACACAACCAGATAAAGGTGCCCCTGGGTATGCATTTATTCCGATTGTTAAAGCTTTTCGCATTATGACACCCTTTTCAAAATTATGATGTTTTTCTTTTTAAAAGTTAATTATTCGACTCTAACTTCCAAAATCCTCCATTCATAACGTTTGAATCTGTTACTTTTTTTGAAATACACTATAACTTTTCTTCCATCATTGATGTTCATATACACTCCATTATTAACTGCCCAAATTGTTTCAAATTAACGATTAAATCAATGTCATTGTTTAGTCTTGATATCCCATTTATTAAAATTTAAATTACACCTCATAATAACCATCCATTATACAATTGCATAGTTATACATTATTTCAGAACAATTTATGCGGTTACTAAAAAATGCGATTGATCCACTAATCATTCACTATAATCGAATTAATTGGCTTGATAAGTATCTCTACTTGTACACAACAGTAGTCCTCAACATGTTTTGGGGCATAAATACTGTTTAATAACCATTCACTTGCATCACAATTATCAGTAAATCGAATCGCGGCGAACATATCACCAGTAAGCCCATCAGCTCTCTTGTTTAAGTACATGCCTAGATATAACTTGTGCCCAATTAGAGCTCGGAGTTTTCTTTGCAAATCATTTTCCCTCCTTTATGGGAATTAACCTATTTTTCTTATTGCATCAATTTTGCTTTTATTAAATAAGTATCTTTTTCGTCCGTCTTTCAAAGTAATTACGTTATCAGGGATAAGCACTCCGCTATTTATCCAAGCCCAAGCTTTTTTCTCCCCGATTTTTAGTACTTTTAACACTTCCGATAGGTAATAACCCCGTTCATTCATCTGTTCCTTTTTTATTATGTGGATACATGTTTCAAGTTGATCTACAAGATAAAAGTTGTCTGATAATGTCCCATCTAACATGTGTGTGATTGGTACTAAGACCCCAGCTTTCGTAAATCCAATGATTCTGACGATAGTCAATCCATTCACCGAGTATTTAATTAGAGCATCGTGAAACATTATTCCTGTTATATCTTCACTCATAAGCTTCCCGCGACAATCATCCAACAGCAATTTAACTTCTTCTAACGAAAGAAGTTCATTTCGACTCGTTTTTTTTCGATATGTTTGCAATATGCCAGCAGAAATAAGCTTAGGAATTGAGTCTTTTTGAATACCAAGTATTAACGCGGCTTCTTTTTTCGTTATCAACTTTTGTTCTTCCTGTTGGAAATCTTCCAATGACTGTTTATCGACTAGATATTTTACTTGGTTTCCTACGTGTTCAATCCTCATTGAGAGTTCCTTATGTTCATGTAATTGAACGACCTTCTCATAGCTGATCCCAACTGACGTTCTTATCTCATCTTTACGAATAAACTTACGCATTTCCAACAATTCCGGTAGCTCTTTAAAAATAGAAAAATCCCGACGAATAATCCCTTGATCGATCTTTTCAAGCCAATATTGATAATAGGCAGAAGCAATTTCTGAATATGAATCTTTTATTAGCAGTTGTTCGAACTGCTTTTTCTGCTCATACATTATTGAGGGATGCTTTTTTGTATGGAAATCATTTAAGACCCGATAGAAGTTATCCGGGAAATTCAAATACATCCAGAACACGTTATTGTAAGCATGAGCTTGAATAGAACTGGTGCGTTTCTCATTCTTTCTTTTGTTGAATGCTCTGATCGTTTGGTCATCGCCCAGATAACTTTTCAAACCTTCGAGAAGGTAGAAAGTACAGCCAATTAACATCATGCTGTCATTTACTGATAAAGGAGGAAGGATAGATTGAGTTCGTTCCGGTAGAAATAGTGAGGAATGGAGGTATGTTTGCGAATTTTGAATCAGCTCGTTCTGCTCGACACTAAACTTAGCGTGTTCGTATT
Source organism: Paenibacillus sp. J22R160 (assembly GCF_059692135.1). NCBI lineage: Bacteria > Bacillati > Bacillota > Bacilli > Caryophanales > Paenibacillaceae > Paenibacillus > Paenibacillus sp. J22R160. The sequence goes on from NZ_JCAUAU010000001.1 coordinate 530,368, forward strand.
TATGGCGACATTGACAGAACCCCATCATCAAATTTGTTAGTGAAATATGAGTTTTGCAGGCAACACAAACCTCTAGAAGTTGTACTCGGTGCTTTACACAGATATTCAGCTGCAAAATATTCCAAGATAAATAGTGCAGCTTAGATTCTCTAATACATTCAGGACAATATTTCACTCAATTTTTCAAAATGAATTTATTTAATGAGGCAGGGTCAATCAATCTTTCTAGCAGATATACACTTCGATTAAGTAATAACTCGATTGGAATTCCGGTTCTATTACTAAGCTTCATCAATTGCTCAAGGGAGAAGTCGTTGTTGTTTAAGCGAGGTATTGTAATTTGGAGTTCAGAAGCAATCGCGGAAATTGAATAGTGATTTGCCTCGGCGACCCTGTATATGTAACTTGCGAGACTCTCCAGTTCCATCAATTCAGGACAATTTCTAAAAGTCATCATTTTCTTCGCCTCTTGTATTTTTTACTCTTCCATCTGTTTCTAAGCTCTTTAAAATTCGAAAAATACGACTGTAAGATTTCATCTTCTATGTTGGGACTCTCCTGAACCCTAATCGCTCGGACAAGTCCTACTTCCTCAACAACTAATAGAATACTTTGCGGATCATTCGAATCAAAATATACAGGAATGCTTCTCGATTCAGATTCACTACTTACAGAAAACCATTGTTCTCTTATTGCAATTGATGCAGTAAAATAAAAACCGTTAAAAGCAATCCCATTTCTCGTAATTGTCCCATAATCTAAGGTAAGTACTTCTAGAATAATCATTAGTATTTCACCTGCCAAAGTTAAAATTTATAATCTATCATTCTCTCTAGTAATCATTATGTTCTAATTCGCTAGATTTGATACATATATGTATCAAATTATATTTTGATAACAATCAACGTATGTTTCTTAAAGATACAACTGTCTACACTTCTTATAAGAGGTGTAATGATGTCTGAAAACATTCTAAGATACGTTGGTGCACGAATTAGAGACATTCGAAAAGAAAGAGGCCTTTCCCAGGAACAACTAGGGGAAATGGCTGGATTTCATTTTTCATATATTGGTGGTATCGAACGGGCGGAGAAGAACATTTCATTGTTAAATCTGGCCAAGATTGCCGATGCTTTAGGAATCGATATTCATGAGTTATTTAGGTATTCCAAAAATATCGATGTCCCACGTTCGGATAAGGAAGAGGAAATACAAGAAGTCGTTAATATCTTAATGCGGTATGATATAAGAGATGTCAGAAAAGTTAAATCAATTATAAAAGAAGTCTTTAAGAATTAGAATAAGGGCAACTTCACGGGACATATACGTCCCGTGAAGTTGCCCTTTAGTATTTTAATGTTTGGCTCAGTTATCGTTGAATGTTGATTTTTGATCAAAAGAAAAATGTTTAGGATGGTGATTGAAACTTATAGCGTCGATAAAATTCTCTCTCAGCAATTAGATACCCTATTTATGACCTGGTACTGGTACGACATACCATGTAGTGCCAATTTCTTTTGCTAACTTATTAGCTTCTTCTACATTTTTATTATATTCGTCTATCTTTCTTTTATAATCGTTAATTTCTGTAACGCTTAGATTTCGAGTTTTTGCTGTTGATTCGTACCGTTCTATTTCAACGTTTTCTGTTTCAAGTTCCGCTTTAAGTTGATCAAGCTTTTTATTGTCTCCAGAGTGCCATAATGATTGACCGCCGACAAGAATGAGATTCAATACTCCATAAACTACAACGATGCCTGCAATCCCAATAAGCAAAGATTTAAAATGCTTAAAAGACATAGCCCTATGAAATTTCCTCTGAGTTTTAACTGTCGTGCGCTTAACTTTCTTGTTTATTATGTAACCTTGAAAATTAGCCATGTATCTGCTATCAGCCCACTTGCTAACTTCATTTTTCATGAATGATAGATTCTCAGGACTCTGTTCGATTTCGAAACTTTTCAACAAGGTTGTAGATATAATAATATATGGATTTTCGTTATTACTATTTGCTAGAGAATACTCTTTAGAAAACAGATTAAATAAATAGTCTCCATTCTCTCTTAATGGATAAATTAGTTTTCTAAATTCAAAAATAACTTTATCGTAATAGATGGATTCCTTAAAATTCAAAGTTGCTAAACTAAGTAATGCAGCATGCACTTCTGAGTGAAGATAAAAATCACTAATTGATGGACTTAATTCGGACTTCATTTTACTCAATAGAGATCGAATTGATGGAAAAATTTCCGTTGCTCTATTACTCGAAATCGAAAACAGATAAAAAGCTAGATCATACGGATGAATTTCTTTTTCAATGGCATAATCTGATGACAATAAACCTTTTTGCATTTTAATCAACTCCTTAGTCTTTCGTAAGAGTAAATCAACAACAAAAATTAACTTAGCTTAATGTTTAAATGTATTATCTGTATCGTACCATTTCCTTGCCTTTGCATGTCTTGCAGTTCCGTCCATATTGGGTTGCTAAAGTGGGATCATAAAACTCAGATAAATCTTTCATTTGCCCGCATTTTCCACACTTTTTAATTTGCTTGTTCTCGATCTTCTCGTATGTTTCCGCGACTTCCTTGCGCAGATCGTCCTCATCTTCAATTTCCGATATTTTAAAAATCCGGGATAATTGACGATCCAAATACTGTATTGGATTGTCACGAACAATGAACTTATTAAGACGGATGAAGGGGTAGCCATAGGATTCAATCGTTTTCTGGCGTTCAACATCCGACTCTACGTAGTAACGGGAGTAAGTAAACTCATTAATTAAAGCACTTGACTTAAAGTGGAACTCAAAGCCATCATATTCAATAATCGAAGTACGTGCCCGATCACCTGGTTTTCGAAAAATTAACAGGAAATCGGTACGATAAGCCGGTATCGTAGCCATAGGATCCAATTGCTTGATATACCTACCGATATCGAACTGCGGAATAATCTCAATGTACTCCTTATTTTGTTTATAAAACTTGGTTTGTTGAATCCATTGTAGGACCATTGGTTCCATCTTGGATCTGCTATCCGTTTTTTCTAACAAAAGAGCTGCATCCGGACCTTCCAACATATTCTTGAAGTATTGAAGTACCCGGCCTGCTTCGTGTTGGATGTCTTCGGGATTCTTACTTAGGACAAATCTTATGCTTTCTTTGGCACGGCTAAAACCAACGTTTAGACGTTGCGCTTTTAGTGTCCCGTTTTCCTCTTCCGCAGCTTTATCAAGCCGCACAGGGAAGATGTACTTTAGGCTATCCTCTCCAAGCTTTTCTACCATGGAGTAGTAAATGATGTCTCTTTCCTCGCCCTGGCAGGAGTCGAAGGTCATAATTTTAAGATGAAACTTGTCCATGTAATACTCCCAATCTTTTGAAGCCAAAATCCTGCTTGTTAGGAGCTTCTGCTGATTGGTAAAGGGCGTTAGGATTCCAACCGTTCCTTGATAATTGTTTTTTTTCAACCGCTCAAGCTCTCCAAGGATATAATGGATTTCATCTGTGTTAGTGTTTTTTATCCTTTCGTTACGTGAATCTGCCTGTATGACATGAAACTGCAACACTTCGTTCAAACTAACGCCACGTATCTTCATCACTTGAAGGGAGTCTTGGTAAAAGTTCTTGTTTGAATAGTTGATGAGCTCGATATAGCCTCTGAAATGTTTCTTCAAGCTGCATTCGTAATTAGGGATATTCTTCATAAAATCGAGAATCGAGTTTTTAATATTAAAATTATCAATCTTCAGTTCCAGACTCTCACGTTCAGACTCTGGGAGATAAATAACATCCTTCTTAAATGCATCCCGCACTCGATTGAATAATACGTTGTTAACTTTAGTAGAAGCATTGTGCGACTTCACGTTCGCAAACTGTTTAGTGTCGCCAAGAACAACTGTTTTCTTCCCCCGAATAATGGCAGGGAAAGCCTGAGCAATGCTTACCTGGGAAGCCTCATCTATAATCACCACATCAAATAAATTAGCCTCTAAAGGTATAAATTCTCCAAGTTCGCGAATTCCAACAATGAGACAAGGAAAAGCTTGCACCAATGGATTCAGCAAATGTCTGGGTATTCTCTTCTTTGCTCGAAAGATTTTACGCAGTTCTTCAGCATCATTCCTATAATTCTCACGAAATTGAACTACACTATCATCCAAAATATTGGTCATCTTTAAGATGAGCCTATTCTCCAAGGTTCCCCGTTGCTCTACGTAAAGATTAGCCGAAGGCTCCTTGTCTTGGTTAATAAAATAATGGGTTTGCAGGTATGAAACGACATTCTTGATATCATCTTCAGTAGTTCTGGCAAAAGACCAGAGCTTCTCGTTATCCAACTGATCGGATTCCATCCCGAGAGCTTGTACAGACTTCATTAGTTCCTTTTTCACTTTCTCCACTTCACGGAGTTGAGTAACAATATCCTCTAATTGCCCGATAACTATTGACAAAGATCCATCACGTATTGTTTTGAAAAGATCCAGGGATTCTGTGGCCCAATTATGTTCTACCTTTGAAAGCTGTTTATAGAATTGGTTTTCGTTTTGAAGTGTAGCCCGTTCAGCCTTCAAGGAAAATGGCTCAACGCCGAAAAACTCTTCGAATAGTCGTTGCTCCATTGCTCTAACCCTTTTACCTGCAAATAAAAATCCAAACAAAGGATTTCGTATGTCCTCAAGCTCTTTCAAAGATTGCTCAAGAACTTGAACTTTAGCTGCTTCAATAACGCGATGAAACTTGAAATTATTCTGTGCCTTATTTAAACTTGTTTGTATTGGTTGCAGTTCTCTCAATAGCTCTTCAAGCTTAGATCTCCAAATATCCAATGTTACGCCATTAAATTGAAATTTGATTTTACTTGACTCTTTTAGATGATCCAAATGATTAAGAATAATGGATAACGAATTCCACAGATCGTAAAGTCTCTGTGGTTTCTTACCATCACTTATCTCATCTAAATTCAACCGATTTTTCCAAAGTTGATCAAATATCGATTCATAGGAAACATACTTTTGAACTTGATCCGAGTGGAGGAAATACTGTGAGTCAATTTCACGTTCAATATCACTCTTAATTTTAGTATGGGTTTCTCTAATCTCGGACTCAATCTGTTCCTTATGTCTACGATATGCCCCATGACGGGTTTTGATTTTCTCATAATTCACGGTTTTGAAGATACCGGCGAAATTTGAATCCTTCTTGCCAAGCCGCAGAATCGGGTTTTGAACGAAATCATCCGGCTTCATTTTATCCAACACAGAGTTGATCTTGTCCTCGACAACATCTAGTGCTTCTTTCTTGTCACTGACCATCAGAACCGATTTCCCACTCATGAGAGCATTAAAAATTATTGCTGTGATTGTATGGCTCTTCCCTGTACCAGGAGGACCTTCGATTATAATTCGATCACAACCCTCCGTATCAATGGACTTGAGCACTTGGATTTGCTCTTTATTCAAAGGAATAGGACTTGAATAGCTTAATCTTTCGCTACTAGACTGATTCTCATAATCGTCTTCAATGACCCTAGCAAAAGATTTTGGATTGCGAACAAGGAAGTCTTCACTTATCTTGCTAAACAGTTCCAATGCTTCTGAGTTCTCACCGGATTGAAGTAGTGTCAGCAGCTCCTCATAATCGTTTAGCAAGGATTCATCCGACTTATCAGCAAGCACGAGGTAACTCTGGTTCGTAATCTCGTATTTACCAGTTTTATTTTTCAATCCTGAATCCTTAGCGGAGGCAAGGTCAACGGCTCGAATCCCAAGGAAATTGGTTAATTCGTTTAATATGCTTTGCAAATAAGTAACGAACTCCGTTGGATTTTGAAAATTCGCCAAATAAATATGCCGCGGCGGAAGCTCAACTTGCCAATCTTTTTTTTGTTCTTCCGCATATTTTCCCGTTATATATTCAATAGCTTTCTTATTAATGAGCAAAACCGGGTCAAACTCAAGCGAGAAGATACCTTGATCATTTTGCTCAACTGAAAGTGGGATATAGAAGATAGGGTACCGCTGCTCCTCATAACAGATGTCATAGAAATATAGGTAAAACTCATGTTTATCCGTCAGGAGTTTGTTTTTCCAAAGCTCATATAGCTCTTCGTATAATCCAGCCAATCGATATTCATCCAAAAAACTGACTATATCGGAGATTGTTGGTTCCGGGACTGCATCAAGCAGTTGTTCAATCTTAAATTTCCCTGGCAACTTATGCTTACGCAGTTCACGATTAATGTACGATTCAAACGACACAAAATCTATGATATCTTCATCGATTCCATTTACTGCTTGTTTTCTAATATTTTCGGGAATACGAACTGTTGCAGAGTCCCGGTTAATCGCTTCAAATGGATTATAAGTGAAATGGGATAGCAGAGCCCTTAGAGCCATCTCATTTACGCCTGGATAGTCCGATAAATGGACTTCCGAATCGGGTTCCGCACCAATCTTGCGACTCGGTGCGGACCTACCCGAAAAATCTGACTCTAAGAAGGCCATATAATATCGAGCCAATTCAGAAAGGAATTCCTTCGACTGTGTTATCTCATTAATCATGGTTTTCCACTCCGTAATCATAGTTAGGTCTTTGTTCTCACTCATATTTTATCATATGTTGGATTATTTCGTTGCTAATTAGTTTTTCTACAACGAATGGCATCCTTGTTTTGGTTCTAAGGTCTCATAATAAGCAATTAATAATCTCATCGTAAATTTTTTTCTTGTTATGGAAAATTTCATTAGCTTTCATTTTTGTTAAAAAGTTCTTCATTTCCTTAATAGAAGGCTTATGAAAAACGCTCAATTGTTCGTTTTTGCCCTTCTCTTTACAGTAAATCAAATGCAATGCGTTAAGTACAGTCATCTGATGGCATTGTTCTAAGTTGAACCATTGTACAACATCGCTCCATTCAGGTTCTGAGAAAGCGTACAAGGTATCCCATCCGATATTAACTGGTAGTGTGACTTTATCTAACATCCACTTTATCACGTGGTTAGATCGGAAATAGATTAAGTGCTGCTTAGCTTCAGGAGAGGGAATACGGTCTGGATAATTCTGTTCTAAATAGTTAAAGACTAACGAAAGCCCTTCTTCCAATGGGATGCAACGGGAGGTTAGGTAGGAACGTTGATATCCATTTAAGAAAGGGACCTCGGTTTTCCAAAGCTGTTTAACCCAAGCTGCGGCGTTGATGTCTAGCACTTCACCTATAGTAGTACATAAAGCGTTGACCTGGTCAGGTTCAGCAGTTGGAAGTTTTGAAAGAATATTATCAAAAACTTCAATAGGGCTATGTATTTTTAGAACAGACAAAATTTCATCGATTGATCCTCTTACTAAAATATATTTAAGTAACTCAGGAACAGAGTGAGAAATATCCTCTATTTTCGTGGAAGTCAAATAATCGAACCAATTTATCCACTCCAAGGAAGCGTGTGAATAAGGATCCAAACCTTTTGAATTCAGAAAATAATCAATTTGCCATATTTCCGAACCTACACTTTGTATCTCAGTAACATTTCTAATGTAGTCTTCAAATGAATCTGCAATGTAAATGATTTCATCTTCCTCATGGCTCCAATAAACAACTGGCGCCGTTTCTATACTCATATCCAAACATAAGTAATCTCCGTTACCGACCTGGAAGAAAGATAACTTGTTTCTTAAGCATTCACCATAACCGTTCCCAATATCATCTGATATAGATGTCAAATCTTCGACCCACTTCGTATTCCAGCCTAATTCACCAGCAAAAATCTCCTTGAACTTATTAGGAACTATCGTTTTATCCGGAAACGTCCAGCGAAAGTAAACATGTTTTGAGTATTGAATCAAAACATTTCGAAAGCTTGCCGGTAATTTGTAACCAAGTTTATTTTCAATTTGACCAATTTCTTCTATTGTTGCAGGAGGCTCTAAGATCAAAGGAGAGGCTTTACCTTTAATTGAATGAATTTTCTTTTGAGTTTGTTCCCATTTAGTTCGATATTGTATAAATTGATTCATCATTTCCTCCATTTTATCTAAACTAGTGTTCGTACAAGATCACTTAAACTAAATCGATAAATCAAATGATTCTCTGTGATTAGTAAAGTGTCCCTTCTAAAATCTCGACAGGAAGACTGGAAAAGATCACCTGCTTCATTAACCAAGATAATTTCGCATAATTCCTTCATTTGTCCATTGCTTATCAGTTGGAGTAAAACATATCTGCTATGCTTGCCATAACCCTTATCAAACAAAAAATAACTGCGATAAACTAAAAATCCGCTTGCCCCCGATATCTTAGGTTTGTATTTCTCGAGCTGTTGCTGGTACAGTCGTACAAGTTGGAAATCAGTATAATAATAAAACCATACTTCGTCATCGCTAATCACATTTAAAGCGTAGCAGTCACAAATATCAAATGAGGTATTTTTATAAACAACCTCACCCTTACGATTCCAAGTAACCAATCCCGGTGCTCCTACTGGTTCACTCCAGCCATTATTACCAAACACGCCTTCATCAAAATAACCGGTCCATAGATTCCCATTCTTCGTAGATTGGATCGTTTGTATTCCATCCCCCAATAGAATCTCATTAATCTTCACACCGTAATAATCTATGATCTTTCCGTTTTTTTCGAAATTCACCCCACCATAATGCCTACATCTTGCCCCGATTAGAATTAGCTGATCATCACCTATAGGTTGAACAAAGTGGTAATTATATTTTTGTTTTGGTAAATAAACTTCAGTGTAAATATCATTATTAATGGATAGTACTCTATAATCATGTGGCTTCTCGGTCTTGGATTGAACAAACATCCCATTGATTCTCTGAGGCTCCTCATCAATAAATAAGATATAATATTCATTAACATGAGGTCCTTGAGAGCAGGATACGATTTTACTATGTTTCGCATATTCTGATATATCTTGTATAGGGGATAAGGTCACTTTTCTTGATTTGCTCATTCGCTTTGCTCCTTAATCTAATGTTCAGTCGTTCCAAGAAATTTTGTCGTATATATTCTAAATATTAACCTGCATTGTTTAGTAGTAGTAGTAGTGGCTTCCTCCAATTGAAAATATTGGTATATAATTTTTCGACAAGAGCCATTTGCTATCCTTTACTATACTATTTCTATATTCTTGTTGTACAAAATTTATCATAGTCATTATAAAATCGTATAATGAAACTGACATTCACTTTATAATCAACCGTTGGGGGCATTTTATGAGATCTAAGATAGGATTTGTTGCATGCACGAAGAAAAAGAAGGACTATGCCAGTGAGGCAATTGAATTATATAGTGAATCAAACTTGTTCTCATTAACCTCCCGATACTTAATGATGAACTATGACGCTTGGTTCATATTAAGTGCAAAACATCATCTAATCGAACCGTCCTATAGTTTGAATCCATACGATGTAACATTAGTGAAAGCTCCCGCTGAAAAGAAGAGAATATGGTCATTAGCAGTAGCAGAACAAATCATTAAGAAATTTCCGTCCAAGGGTGTTGATCTGTATTTTCATGCAGGTGAAGACTACACCAAATTTCTAATTCCGCTTCTCGAGCAAGCTGGATACTGTTGTAAGAAACCACTTAAAGGTCTAGGAATAGGACAGCAATTACAATGGTACAAGGAGCGGTTACAGCATGTTTAATGAATCGATATGGTTAAGACTAGTGAGAACTGCAGAAGTGAACCAGAATCGTGTCTTGACATTATCTCAAAACAAATTAAATACGATTCACAAAGTATCAGAAGACGGCTTTTTAGTTGAAACTAAAGGAGATCCCCAGCTGGTTCTAAAAAAGTGGATCTCTGACGCGTGGGATGCTTTATACGAAAAGAGAGTAATAACAGCTGACGATATACCTGGGCAAGCAAGGCATCGTTCTTCGTTTATCATGGCGTTATTCTCCTTATTACCGGAGGTGGAAGTGCAATACTCAAAACCAGTCTCGCTAAAACTTATTCAACAGCCGGACGGAATGGAGTATACGACCTGGATTTTTCAAGGTAATCCAAACAAATTTGATATCAACAAGTATGTAATGGACAGAAGATATATCTGGTGGAGCCTCCGTCAAAAGCATTTTGAGCAAGAAATAAAGACAGGAGATGAGGTTTTTTTATGGAGAACTGAGTCTGATCAACCAGGTAATGGTGGTATTATTGCAAGGGGGATAATCGTTGGGCCACCAACCATACGTACAGATGAAGAAGCGTCACAATATTGGAAGACAGATGAATGGAAGGTACCCGGGTTAGGTGTTCCGGTTGAACTGCAAGAAGTAAAAGTAATCGACGGCTTTCTTCCCCGGAAAAAAATCTTAGAAAATAAGGTTCTTCAAGATTTACTGATTCTGCGAATGGCTAATCAAACAAATTATAAAATTAGCGATGTGCACGCCACTGAACTAAATAAACTTTGGGGTAAACCTGAGGTTGATTTTCGTGAAGATGATGAAGAGGCCTATCTGTTCCCAGAGGGTAAGCGGGTGTATCGACAGCATCGTATCATTGAGCGAAACCCTCATCTAATCAAAGCGGCAAAGGAAAAATTCAAAAATCTGCATGGGGAACTTAGATGTATGGCTTGTAGTTTTTCGTTCGTGGAGCAATATGGAGCGATAGGGGAAGATTTCATTGAAGGGCACCATACTACCCCTATCTCTGAGATGTCAGGTGAATATCATGCTAAGATCGAGGATATTGCCTTGGTCTGCTCGAATTGTCATCGTATGCTACACCGAAAACGCCCTTGGATCAAAATGGTCGAACTCAAACAACTATTGAAGGAGAAGGTGTGAAGCAATGATTGAACCTCTAAAAATAGCGTTTCATCGAGCAATGCTCAACATTTATCAAATCGCAAAAAAGGACTTGAACTACAATGCAAACCGATTCGTTCAAATGTTAACTTCTCCCGACGAATCGATACGCACAGCCAAGAAGTTTGTATTATCCTCAACAGCAAGTGATGGCTTCTCAGAGTTATGGAAAAGGGGAAGGCTTGATCTTACAGTCGAGGCGCTTGTTGGTTACCATTCGGAGTTTGCCGAGCTTTTTACGGACGAGGAACGTGATGCTGCTCGCAAACGTTTATCCCAAATGGGGTATAACCCTAAGTAAACTCACATCTTCAAGCCTTCCTTTTCTAAGGCGATTTTTAAATCAAAGGGTTTACCATTAAATGAATTAATTGCTTTAGGCCTAGTCGAGAAAGTCAACATATCGAAGGCTTCCTTTAAATCTTTTTCCTCTATCTTGTCGGATCCATTTTTAAGTACAATTTTGAGAGAATAATATAATAAGTGATTGAGAGTACGCGGCATTCCTAGGGTGACATAGTAGATTTTTTCTGTTAGATATGGATCAGATAAATTGGAATTCTCAGCTAATGGAAGCTCACAATCCATATTTTTCAGAAAGGCTCGAAATTCATTGCTCTGTTTATCATCTGAGTATTTAAATCCCGAAAAAAATATTTTATGCGGGAATCGTTCATCCAATTGGTCATTATTTTTGAATATTTTGTTTGCTTCTTCTCTAATTCCACTAAACACAATAGGTATATTTACATCATTAAGCAGCTGTTTTAACCAATCAGCAGCTTTCTTAATAACACGTTTGGTATCAGTATCTACAAGATGTTGCAACTCGTCTATAATGATTAATTCAACTTCGCCGTCTTCTAAATATCTTTTAAGTTTAAATGTAAGATCCTTTTCAGACCCCTTATAGTAATATGGCTCTCCAAGCACCTCTAACATTTTTGATGCGACATTTGCCGGCTTTGAATTTGAATCTAACTCTACCCGTAATACAGGAGTAATTTTTGATGTACATTCGTGTCCATTAATAATTTTTTTCTTTTTAAAACTCGGATTATCTTCCTCATAGATTTTTAATAGAGTTGATTTACCAGCGCCAGTCTCTCCTAGAAAACAAATTCCTTTTTTGTTTGGACTATATTTCTGCAGGACATGACATTCTCGAATCGTCTCATATAGCTCTTCAAATTTTTTATGAGTAATTACTATAGACTCGAATACGCCCAGTCTCCGAGCTAATTCTTCTTCAGTTATTGAAATGCCTTTCAATCGTTCATAATGCCTCTTGCTCATGATTTCCTCCCCTGTACCTTACTTTATAGACTGGCAACGAGTCTGAGGCTTCAACTACTTGTTCTAAGTTATCAATGGAACACTCCTGAGACTGCTCCCTTCCTACAGATGGCTGAGATTTCTGTTGATTATCGACATCAACTCTACCTCCGAGGCTGGAGGTGCTCTTTAGTTCTTCTGCAGTGAGTTCCCCTACATATTGGAAAGTCTCGGGTTCTGTAATTCCACTTAATTCATCCAGCTGAAATTTCTGCTGCGCAAGGCCTTCTAAAATGTTCTTTTCTTCCTGTAACGTCTTGACATAGCCATTCTTTTTATCGTTTTCTTGTTCCTTCTGAATTTTCTTAATCTCCTTAATTGCTTGTATTACATGACTATCGTCAAAGCCTCTTGCATCACGCCCCAATTCGAGGCAAATTGCTCTTATTTGTTGAAATGGAATTGGAAGTGAAGGTTCAACACTGAATTCCTTTTCATAGTCCTGTAGTATACTCGAGTCAGCGTGCGCTTCTATAAACGAATGATCATATGGGTTCTCCACATACAACTTACGGACATCTGAAAAATCATAACGAATAACAACTTGTGTTTCTTCGCGCCCTTCCTGTAGAAGGCGATATCTTAATTTCATTAACTCATCACTTGTATACCATACTCTTTCTAGAACGACTCCTTTACTTTGAATAATTCTTCTCTCCCTACCACCGCAGAGTGCGAGTTTTATTTCTTTTTTCGTAAATGGTAGGTCTTTGGATAGATGTGGATTCTCCAGAAAACCTTTTTCCCAATTTTCGTGAGGTGTTCCACCCAAGCGCCTTTGACTGTAATTGTGTGAAATGATGTCAATGAATATTATATGAGCAATGTAATAAAACGCCTGCAAAGTAATACATGCTTTTCCTTCTGAGTCGTAGTGTTTACGTTCGAAAATATTCGAAAAGCTCGTACCTTTTAATGTGTGAATAATATCATTAAATGATTTTAAACCTCTCTCAACTGTTCCCTTTTTATGTCCAGCAGCAACTTCTGGGAACAGTGGATCGATACCAAAATAATTAAAGACGTCTTCGAGATCATATGAGTTATTAGACGATGCGTTATCAACGACGATCTCCTTTGGAATCCCGTACGCTGTCCATACATTTTTAATTTCAGGATATAGCTTCTTCACATAAACTTTGGGTAAGAAGCAATGAAGAAGACATTGTTTTATTGCAAAAGAATCAGGATGTTCGAATGTTATGTAGAAGCCTAACGGATTTCCTGAGTAAACATCGATTGCATAGATAAGCCAAGGTTTTTTAGCCTTCAAAGTAACCGGGTCAACTAAGTATAGATCAACAGGAGTCCAATCCAACTCAACTCGCTGTAGTGGTCGCTCGGGTTTCGCTGTGCTTTGAGAACCACTTTTTTCAAGATTAGCAGCAACGTGTCCTTCTCTAGCTTTCTGTTCTCGGTATCTATCACGTTTTTCCTTAATTATTCTCCAAACTGTTTGAAAAGATCGAACGATGACCTGTTTGTCAATTTCTCTCAATTCATTTATTTTATTGATGCTATCTTTATACTCGCCATAAACTAGGTGGTAGTTAACATGCTCACCACCATAGATGTTTTCATCCATGATCTTTCCAAGAACATCGAGTACTTCCTTTTCAGTTCTGCGTTTCTTGGGACCAGGTTTACCATTCAATAAGAACCTTGCATCACCGTAATCCTCCCAAAGTTGCTTCCAGTTATAAAATGTGGCTTTACATATTTCAATACCTTTAGACCGTAAATCTGCCAAATATACGTCTAAATTTATAGTGTGATAATAACCTTTAATTACTGGTTCTAGTATTTTTAGTTTCAACTTGATTATTCTGTTTTCCTCTTCGGTCAACTGCCCTAAATCAAGTTTTATTTTACCAAGTCTTTTACCTGGATCCTCAAAAGCCAATCGTTCTTCATCCCATGCCTCTTCAAGTTCACGAACATTGTAACTCTTAGTTTGCTTATATTTAATCAGTTCAACGACCACTTCATTCCGATCTAATCTTTTAACGACGTGTTCAACGCCGTCCATAAGAAACTTTGTTCCATAAGAAAAACTACATCTTGACATAATTATCCTTCCTTAGCTGACCCAAACACTTGAGTCGTCTGATAATTTTCGGGAAATCAAATCCGTATGCACTGTATTCGTGTAAATTAGCTTATATAAGTTGATCATTAATGTTGGACCATCGACCAATTTACATTTCTTTCTTAAATCTTGAATACTTAATGGCCCCTCAAATTGCAGAACAGTCTGAATATACTCCGTCACTACCGGATCCGATTCGTGACATTTCACTTCAAGTAATAAGGAAAGATTTCTTTGAAAAAATCCCGGTCTCACTTGATCTTCTGTGACCACATGATATGTCCAATTTCTCTCACGACAAAATTCTTGCCCAACAATGAACTTGGCCTTATTTAAATCAGTGTCTGTGTACTTTTTCAGCTTGACTTCAACAAGTAAGTAACGACCATCCTTGGTCAAAAGCAAATAGTCAGGGAAATATCTACGTCTAATTCCTTTATAGTGATACCTAATACCATAAGGCTGAAAGTAGATCTCTAATATAGAGGAGTCAAAATTACACATCTTTACGAAATCACGTTCTAATAAACTTTCCGAGTGAACAATGCTCAAGTTCTTGGACCTGGAAATTTTACACCTGTAATTAGGTCCTTTGGTTGGCCGGATTTTTCGGGCCGGTTTAAGGTTCATAGATCTCATCCTTATAACAGAATTCGTTAGAATCCATTGTTCCCAAAATGTAAATTCCGCAAACTTCTTTTGCTCAATACGCGATAAGAAGAAAAAATGGCTGAGTTAATGTAGAAATATATAGTATTAGACCGTGAAAATAAAGATGTAGACTTTCATTCGGTTACTCAACGTGGAGTTTTAAGCAGCAATCCTTTATTACAGAAAAAGGGAACCCCCACTTTCTGACGAATAAATATTATGCTGTCATCAAGTATCACTCGTTAAATCAATTGATAATGTATCATAGGAGGAAATATTGTGGTTCAAGTCTGTAAAATAACTGTTAGATATTTTATTTTTTCTCTGTCTATACTTATTTTTGCGAATTACTTTTCATCAGATATTGCGTATTCCGAAACAGACAAAGGGGATATACTCCAGATCTCTTCTGGATATTGTTTTAATCTAGCGTTACTTAAGGATGGAACCGTTTGGGCATGGGGCGATAATACATATGGCCAGTTAGCAGATGGCACTACCGGAAATGGTATGTTTTCGGAAAATTATCGTGCGAAACCACAGCGAATTTCGGAATTAACAGATGTTACTTCTATTTCAGCAGGTTCTGACTTTTCGATTGCACTAAAACAGGATGGAACTGTTTGGTCATGGGGACACGGTCACATGGGACAATTGGGCAATATTGAAAACATTGTTGTATCACCAAAAGACCTACAAGCAAATTGGATAAAAAACGATGAAACTAAACCTGTTCAAGTAAAAGATTTAAAAAATGTTATTGCTGTTTCTGCAGGAGGGACCCATGTCCTCGCGTTAAAAAAGGACGGAACTGTATGGGCATGGGGAAATAATATGTCAGGACAGGTTGGAAGCGGGGATTCTCGTGCAAAACATTCCACCGCAGTTCAGGTTATTGGACTAACTGATGTCATACAAGTTGCAGCCGGTACAAATTACAGTCTAGCCTTAAAAAAAGATGGGACTGTATGGGCATGGGGACTGAATAAAGATGGCTCCCTAGGTACTGGAATAATAAATGAAGGAAGTTTCCTTCCGGTACAAGTACAAAATACGAGTAATATTAAAGCAATCATGACTCTTGGACGTGCCTCAAGCGCTGCTATTACTGAGGATGGCTCTGTCTTTCAGTGGGGACCTGATATATTTAAATTGAAGGGCATGGATCAATCATATGTTCATGCTGTTCCAGAGATGGTACCCGCACTCACCGACGTAAAGACAATACTGCTTTCATCTCAAAGCAATTATGCGGATCACTCTGTGATCATTTTGAAGAAGGATAGCTCCATTTGGGGTCTCGGAAAGAATAATCTCGGCCAACTCGGCAACGGAAGTTACGAGGGGGTGTCGGAAATGACCTTAAATTCTAAAATTAATTCTATAATTCAAGTTAGTGGAAATCGTTATTATTATGACGGCACACACACTGTTGCATTAGACAATAATGGTACCGCTTGGGCTTGGGGATTCAATCAGGTGGGGCAAGTAGGCCCAGGCGGATGGAGTTTTAACGAACCTATTAAAGTATCTATACCCTCAATAATTAAAGTGAGGCTAAACGGAGATATATTATCTTTTCAACAATATCCAGAGATAATTAATGGGACAACTATGGTACCGCTTCGAAAGATATTTGAGTCGTTAGGGGCTACCATAGATTGGGATAGTATTACACAGTCCATTTCAGCTACTAGAGGAAATGTAACCGTGAAGCTTTCAGTCAACTCTGACACGGCATATATCAACGACGAAAAAGTGCTCCTTGATCAAGTCGCAGTAATTAAGAATGAATTAACACTTGTTCCATTGCGTTTTATCACTGAATCCTTCGGTGGGCAAGTTATATGGGATGCGAGTAACAAGCTAATAGATTTAAAGATATATTGATTCGGTAAGGTTGCCTTTAACTTGACTCGTAGCCTCATCAAGTTAAAGGCAATTAATGATTTAATTATTAAATTGCAGAAGACAGCTGGGAGGTTACAAACAATGTTCGGTCTATTTAGCAATCGAAAGAAAAAGAATGCTAGTATTTCGCTTGAAGAACAGATACTTACCCTTAAACAACTTGGATTTAAATTTAATCTCGTCGATGATAAAGATCTGATAGATTCATTAATAATACATTTTGAGAGAGACATCTATGAAGATGATCCCTATGGTTTGCTTCTTACAGTTTGTGGCGCTGAACTTATTGATGAAGAAGATAACGTGATACGATTTTCTAGTGACATTTGGAATTTTGATGCAGAATGTGTGGATGATGAGAAAATTTATTACTATCTAGTTGATCAGTTCACTAAACTTTCCAAGGGCGAATTTGTTTTAAAAAACGTGGAAAGTTCTGTAGATTTTGATGATGAGATAGCAAAGATATCTTTCGAGTATGATGGAGTGAAATTCAATTGGGATATAATATTCGAAGATGATTGGGTAGACTTCAATCTGTTACGAAAATTAGGGAAGTTAGCTTCAAAAAGCGATTCAAAACAGTATTACTACTTTAATGATGGTCAACATTTAACATTGATTTATAGTGATCGTGAAACCATAAAAAAACTAAATAGTTTCATGAAAAATGTATATGTTTTATTATCTTAGTCAATGTAACGATGCTTTTAACGGAAAACAATAGTGAAGGAGCTTGCCTCGCGGCAGCTTTTTTTGTTCATACATGTAACGGGCAGAATCGTGCAATAAGATGTTAGATGTTTTATGATAAATAAAAAGCCATTGAGGTGTAATGTGAAAAAATACTCTTGCCCATGTTGTGGGTATAAAACGATTGGCAGTGATGGGAATTATGACATATGTCCAATTTGCTTTTGGGAAGATGACCCATTTCAAAAAATGAATGAATATGATTTAGGAGCAAATTCAATCCCCTTGGTGGAGGCACAAAAGAATTATATTCGATATGGTGCTTGCGAAGAAAAAGCAACCCAAAATGTTAGAAAACCAACAATGCAAGACAAAAGAGACCCTGATTGGAATCCAATTAATGACAGTCTGTACGAGTTCAAGTTAGCTTGTCGTAAGTTCATTAAAGGTACTTTTAGCATTGCTGAATTAGAACATAGCTTATCATGGATAGCTGTGCCCGATGAAATTACAGAGCTCATAAAACATACAGAAAACGATTTAGAATTGATTAGATTTTGTACTTCTGATTTCAAGCAAAGAGATGAAGCACTAGGTGTGGTTAATGCATTGCTTGAAAAATTGAATATTACTATTGAAGGAAATAATTGACTTTCTATGTTAGGAAATTGGGAGTGATACATATTGCACAATCTTAATGATTTATTGGAATTGTTAATTGAATTAAGGAATTTGATAGACTCTCCAAATACTGATGTCACATGGTCGCGTTTCGAAAACGTTGAGGATGTACTAACGACCTTAGATACGCTCAAACAGGGGCTCAAACTTGGAGAAGATAAAGCAATATCTGAGCTAATAAACTTGTTTGGTCCAACTGGATCATTCCAAGAAATATCAATTGAGAGTGGTTGGGGTGAAAAATTTATCAAGTTAGCTACACGGTTCGATGATATTGTTGACTCCAAATGATTGTTCATATGCAGAACGATAGTTGAACAAAGCTGTGGCTAAGACTATTATTCAAATAGGAATGAATCAACTGTTCTTGCCATTGGATTTATTTTAATTTCAGAATTTCTTCTATCGATGATTTCAAAAAAAAGGTTCTACCGTTTGGAGATACTCGCGGGTAATAAGCCTCCAATTCTGCCTTTCTAAATAATTCATCGCCGAGTCTTTTCATTGCTTCCCTTCTTAATATGTAATCTTCAAAGTTATTACTTAGATTTAGAATGACACTCATTACCTCCGTTTTAAAATAAAGCTTTTTCATTGAACCCACTCTGGACGAATAAACCTCTTTCAAATTATTTTTCTTTAAAAAGTGATTTAATGTATAGAGGTCCCAAACACTCTGCTCTGAAATGTCATGTAAGCTAATATAAATATTGAACTTCTCCGAATGTTCTTTCAGTGACTCAAGATGGTAACAATCCACATCAACAATTTTCCTAACTGATACCTTTAAGTATTCACAAATGACTTCAAGAGAGGATTCATTTCTGTCTAGAAGTACAGCTAATTCCTTTAAGGTGTAATAACGAGGTATTTGCTTCAAATCTTTAATTCGATTCAGAACTTCAGGTATATAATCTTTATGTAGAATTTTGCGTTCATATCTAGGGTGCTTGATGATTTCAACCTTTAAATCATGAAGTAATGTACAAAAGGATTCATGATAAACATCACATTTCAATCTCAAATCATCCAAAGCTATATAATTAAGGTCCCATTGTATATGTTCACTTTCAAAGTTTGTATACCTCTTAAAACCTATTTCTTTACAGTAAGAGTTCCATAAAACTCTTTTAATGTTTTCATTTCTGTTATGATAAACAAAATTAAAAAAGAAAGTTTGGATTTTATCGTTGTTATCCAAGAACTGCTCTTTCAAAAACAAAATTAATTTTGTTGGCCAACCTGTTAATAATTGCCTAGCATTAGTCATTACCTCAAATTGAAGTTTTGTATCCCTGCAATAACCATTAAAAGCTAAACGCTTCTTTTCCGTGATACCCAAGTTTAGTTCGTAAAGGTTCGTCTTTTCTACCAAGTAATATGCTAACCACTGAGTTAATATCAGTTGTTCAGTGCGACTCAAGTGAAGTGACAAATAAGGTGAATCAACCCCACAGAATTCACCAGTTTCTTGTAAATATAATTCACCAAGTTGAGTCATATCCATTTCGATCATATTGCAGTCCTTAAGACTATAAGAACACTGGCTACAATGTCCCTTTACTGTATCGATTACTTTTATTTTCTCAAAGCATCTTGGACAATTCTCCAACAGAAAGACTCTATGTTGATAACAGAACGTATGGTGAGTCAAGCACCATTCAGACCTATGGTATACAACTGTTTGTAGGCATTGTGAGCAATACCGAGAATATTGTTTTGTTTTCCATTCAGGCAATGTTAAACCCTGCAAATACCAAACATAAGGATAAACTTCGTCTAATGATTTGTTTAATCCTGTAAGTGCAAAAACCTGTTCCAAATTATATTGAAGATCTCTTTCTTGTGTGTAATCTCGAATATACTTGAAACCAATGTCATTTATAGTACGGTGGTTTATGATTGCTACTCGATGAAGGTATCCTTCATAAGATTCATTGGAATACATTTCTACTTGGTTAGAAAACTCCATTTCAATAATCTCCCCAGACCAAAAATATAATAAGGGTAGGCAATGTTCCCTCATCGCCTACCCTTGATGTATATTTATTCATTTTTGCGCATGATAATCCATTCCAACGAATTTTGAAATAAATCGTCCATCGATTTTTGAAACAATTCTAATTATTTCTGGAATTTCACAAAAAACCAGGGGAACTCCCCCTGGTTTTCCTACGAACAGCGACTATAGCCACAGTTCGCGCAATTCTTGCACCCTTCGCTGTTAATCAGCGAAGCGGACCCGCAAGACGGGCACAAGTCCTTCGTCGCGGCGCTAGCTGTGCTGCCGCCATGCGCGGAGTGCCCGCTAGGAGCAACCACCGGTGCCGGAGCTGGCGCATCCAGCACTTCACTCGTCGCGGTCACGTAGTTCCGCGCGTCGTCTTGCTCGTTCATCACTTCGTCGTGCTGCTCGAGCGCTTTGGCAACCGCATCAGCGATAGACTCGACGCGGTTCGTGCCGAATCCAATGGCGCCGGAGCCGCCAATGCCTTTCAAGTGCTTCACGAGCAGCTTCACTTTGTCCCCATGGTCGCCGTAGCGCAAGAACAACGAGCACACGCGGCCAAGTGCTTCAGACATCGCAAATACGTCTGATCCGGCTTTGCCCACGTTGAGGAAAATTTCACTCGGCGTTCCGTTCATATCATTAATCGTGATATACGCCATGCCGAATGGTGTATTCACTTTATATGTTGCGCCTCGCAAAATTTGCGGACGGCGCTTATATTGCTTATCGAAAACTTGCTCTGTTTTCGCGTCAACATTAACCGCAAGCTTGCCTGAGAGATTCGTTAAGCTGGCTTCTTCCTTCACTGCTTCCGCTGCTACAGCAACAGGTGCTGCTTCTTCCTTCTCTTCTTTCTTCTCCTCTTTCTTGTCAGCGCTTGTGCTAAGAACCTGCACATCGCGGCTTCCATCACGGTAGATAGTGACACCCTTACAGCCGAGATCAAAAGCCAATTCATACAACCGTTTGGTCTCTTCAACTGTGAAATCGGATGGGCAATTCGCTGTTTTGGAGATCGAGCTATCAACCCACTTTTGGATCGCTGCTTGTGCTCGGATATGATCTTCAGCCGTCAAGGTCATGGAAGTTACGAAGTAATCCGGCAATTCCTGATTCGGATTGGCGTCTTTCCATTCTTGAGCGATCGGCACATATTGCTTATCGAAGCCCAGGCGGCTTTGACGGAAATATTCAAATGCAAAGTACGGTTCAATACCCGTTGAAGTGCCAACCATGGTCCCTGTGCTTCCCGTAGGAGCCTGCGTAATGACCGTTACGTTGCGCATGCCGCTCTTCTTAATGGCTTCGCCAACTTCTGGGAATACATGGGTCATATTTTTCATAAAGCCGCTCTCTAGGAACTTATCTGCGATAAAAGCTTGGAAAGATCCTTTCTCGCAGGCAATCTCAGCCGATGCGAGATAAGCTTCTCTTGCCATGAAAGCGTAGATTTTGTCTAAAAACACTAAGGATTCCGGACTGCCGTAACGAATTTTCAACTTAATCATTAATTCCGCTAAGCCCATTGATCCTAGGCCAACGCGGCGTTCCTTCTGCTGATTCTCACGATTTTCTTCAAAATGATAAGGCGTCTTGTCAATGACATTATCGAGGAAACGCGTCGAGTAACGGACAACCGTTGCCAGATCCGCCCAATCGACATCGTGTTTCTCCGCATCATAAAACTTCGATAAGTTAATCGCGGATAAGTTGCAGACTCCCCAAGCTGGAAGCCCCTGCTCCCCGCAAGGATTCGTACAAATAATCGGATTGAAATACCAGCTGTTCGACATTTGGTTGTAGTATTCCATGAATACAACACCAGGTTCAGCTGATTTCCAAGCAGACTCAATTATTGTGTGCCATACTTCACGAGCTCTTACTGTGCGGTAAGGCTTGACGGTTTTGCCAAGCTGTTTCCAAGCTTCCAAATTGCCGTCCCATTTGTCGTTATATTCAGGATCCGTCGTATCTGGGAAGACGAGTTCCCATTCCAAATCTTCCTTCACAGCCTTCATAAACCCATTGCTTACGCAAACGGATAAATTGGCATTGGTGATTTGCCCCATGGTTGATTTCACCGTAATGAAATCCTCTAGATCAGGATGCCAGTCATTAATCATCAGCATAAGGGCGCCCCGACGGCTGCCGCCTTGCTCGATCAAACCCGTTGTATAGCTGAACAAGCCGCCCCAGGATACTGCTCCGCTCGAAGAACCGTTAACTCCCTTCACAACAGAACGCCGTGGACGAAGGGAAGATAGATTGATGCCGACTCCGCCGCCGCGTGACATAATTTCCGTCATTTCAGAAAGCGTGCTCATAATGCCCCCTCGGCTATCGTGAGGAGAAGGAATGAC
This sequence comes from Paenibacillus sp. J22R160, assembly GCF_059692135.1. Lineage (NCBI taxonomy): Bacteria > Bacillati > Bacillota > Bacilli > Caryophanales > Paenibacillaceae > Paenibacillus > Paenibacillus sp. J22R160. The sequence goes on from NZ_JCAUAU010000001.1 coordinate 552,938, forward strand.
ATAGCAGTTGAACAGCGTTAATTCATCACTTGCATCCGCTCCTGCCGCAATTCGTCCACCTGGAACAAGTTTCCAATCATCTAAAATATATCTAAATTTTTCTGTCCATTCGCTGCGTTTCTCGGGTGTCGCTTCTACGGAAGCCATGGCTCCGGCCAAACGATCCCACAGTTCTTCAGGTGTCTTTTCTATGTTTAGCGTAAGCTTCTCTACCTTAGATTTGACTGTCTCACCGCTGCGTGTTCTTACTTGAACGATGTCGCCTTCACGGCTAATAATTTCGCCTACTTCTTTGGCTGGGAATTTGGGATCATCCTTCGTCAATACGAGCACGGTGTCCCCTACCTTAGCAAAGCTCGTATCCGCATTCTTGAGTGCATAGCGATCCAAAAATATTTTCTCGCTTAACCCTTCCAGCCTCTTACTTGATTGCGAAATCCCCATTGATAAATGCCCTCCCAATAAGCTACAGATTCAGCTCCAACTAGATTGAAAATTACAATATATGGTGTGAGAAATCCATTATACAACACTAGATATGGACCTTCGAATGGCCAAAGGACCAATTTTGTTTAATAAGACAAGTAAATATCGCTTTAGCTAGAATTTACTCTAAATCTCTCTTTATTTTATAGAAAGCGAGCAAGCTGTTCGTTGCTTTTGACGATAGCGGATTCCTCTGCTAACCTGTATTTAGGATACCACAATTCGCTTCCTATTAGAACATTTGTTCGTTATTTATTTTTGAAAATGAACTTCCCAAGTAAACACTAAGGAGATGTTGGAGACATGTATTTTTATAAAAATGAATTTATGAATAAAGCGGATATTCATCTCTCACCCGATGATCGCGGTTATTATTTCGGAGACGGTATCTATGAAGTTTTCCGACTGTATCAGGGCCAAATATATGAGCAGGATGCACATATGCAGAGGCTCGAAAGAACCGCAAGCGAAGTCCGGCTTACGCTCCCTTATACCATCCAAGAAATCGGACAAATTCTCACGGAGCTAGTGGACAGAAATAAGCTGATCGAAGGCACCGTATATATGCAAATCACCCGAGGGGAAGCCCCACGCGCACATCCATTTCCTTCTCAAGCAGAACCTATCATGCTCGCCTACTGTACAGAAGTGCCAAGACCTGTAACAACCATACATAACGGTATCAAAGCGATTACTTTTGCCGATATTCGCTGGTTAAGATGCGATCTCAAAACGCTCAATTTGCTGCCCAATGTCATGGCTAAGCAAGCAGCTCTCGATCACGGCGTGCAGGAGGTTGTGCTGCATCGTGAAGGTACGGTGACGGAATGCAGCGCATCTAACCTGATGATGATCAAGGATGGCGTGCTTTATACACACCCGGCCAATCATTTGATTTTACATGGCATCACCCGGGCCGTTGTTCTAAGACTAGCCCTTTCTCTAGAAATACCGGTTAAAGAGGAAGCTTTTTCGACGGAACAGCTTCTGGCAGCTGACGAAGCCTTTATCACTGGAACAACGGTAGAAATAACGCCGATTCTAGAAGTAGATGGCCACACAGTTGGAGCTGGCACGCCCGGGGCATATACCCGCAAACTGCAAGAGGCGTTTGTTCGCACGTTTTCATAATTAGCCATAAAAAACCTAAGGCAACTGCCTTAGGTTTTTTAAATCCTCACGCAATAATAAAGGAACTCCAGGGCGCTATTTTAGCGAAATCCACTGTTTGAGCTACGAAAGGGAACTCCAGGCCGCTATTTCGGAGCTTTCGTCCGATTTAGCCCTCATTTTGCTGTGATAAGACCCTGTAGTTCCGTTTCAGCTCCCCGACAGCCACTTTCCCCCTAAATAGCGTCCCCTAGTTCCCCTATTTTACTGGTTCAGCTGGTTCAGCTGGTTCAGCTGGTTCAGCTGGTTCAGCTGGTTCAGCTAGCCCTAACTTAGCTACTCTAGTTTCCCTAGATCTTCTAAAGTTACCTTGTACAAGGTAATAGATCGGGATCAACAAGACGCCTCCGCCTCACCATTACCGCCGCAAATTCCACTCATCCGTCCCATACTTTTCTTGCACGAGACGATCGGTCAACTCAACCTCATACGGTGTCAAAGACGCCTCCACTAGCTCCACACCCAAACCCAGTGCAATTTCACGGCGGAATGCCTCTTCAACTTGCCCTAAGGTAACAGCCTCTTTCCCCTGTGCCCGCAGCAGCTCGTTAATCGCCACAGCTTTTTTCGAAAAGCTTGTCTTCATCCGCTCCGCCATCTTCTCGCTCGAGAAACGCAGCATACGGAACAGTTGGTCCGTATCCATATCCAGTAGAATCGAGCCGTGCTGCAGCACGACGTTCTTTTGGCGTACCTGCGCGCTGCCGGCTACTTTACGCCCCTCAACGACAAGCTCATACCATGAGGGAGAATCGAAGCAAGCAGCTGAGCCTGCAGATGCATATTTCTCCTTCTCCTCATCGCTTGCAAGCTGCACCATCTCGGCGTTAAGTCCTAACGCGCGAAAGCCTTGCAGCAGTCCTTCGCTCAGGACGCGATAAGCATCGGTGACATTTCGGGGAATGCCCGGGTAATCCTCAGCCACAATGATGCTGTATGTCAGTTCCTTATCATGCAGAACCGCTCTGCCTCCTGTTGGACGACGTACGAAGCCAATCCCTTCATTCGCTACGGCCTCTTGATCGACCTCTGACGCTTTTTGGAAATAGCCGATCGACAGGGTTGCTGGATTCCATCCATAGAAACGAACCGTAGGAGGCACCAATCCCTCACTATGAGCGGTCAAAATTGCTTCATCTAAAGCCATATTTTCAGCAGGAGAACGATCTCCCGTATGTATAAATCGCCATGCTGTCATCGAAACCCTCACCCTTTCTTTCCTGCATTGCTTGTCAAAAGACAACGTCTATCATACCACATAATCACCTTCTGTTACGATTCCTCCCCCTCTTCAAGCTCCCGCCTAATCTCCTCGTCTGTTTTGCAATGGAAAAGTTATGAAAGCGCCTCTTATGGACATACTAACACGTATTCGGCGTTTAGCGTCCGTGCATCATAGCCAAGCAAAACTCAGTTTATGTTTACGAAGTCAGTTTTCTTACGAAAACTCTTAGGAGGGCACAACTATGCGTCAACATGAACAGCAAGAGAACATTCGCCCCATTCATCATCGGTTGGACATGCACTTTGAGAGGGACTGGTTTACTGAGCTGGATCATCGTGTGCGCGGAGGAGGGCCATGGGACGATTGGACCTTATACCAGCTGGCCTACGAATCGGAAGAATCGGGGCTTATTTCTACGTTTGATGAAATGCAGTGCCTCCCTCATTTGGGGCAGCTTGAGCCTATGGCTCATCAGATCGATACAGCGAAGCGTGTGCTCAATGAGATGCGCGGTCGAGCCATCTTGGCCGATGAGGTTGGACTCGGGAAAACGATTGAGGCTGGTTTAATTTTAAAAGAATACATGATCCGCGGTTTGGTCCGCAAAACACTTATCCTGGTGCCGGCATCCCTTGTCCTGCAATGGGTCCGTGAATTAAACACCAAATTCGGCATCCCAGCCATCGCTCACAAAAAAGCGTATATGTGGCAGCAAAGCGATATTATCGTTGCCTCCATGGACACCGCCAAACGCGATCCTCACCGGGAAATCGTGCTGGGTCTGGAATACGACATGCTTATTGTCGACGAAGCCCATAAATTAAAAAATAAAAAAACGACCAACTACACCTTTGTCAATGAGCTGCGCAAAAAATATTGCTTGCTGCTTACCGCCACACCGGTTCAAAACGATTTGAAAGAGCTTTATAATCTCATCACCCTGCTCAAACCCGGTCAACTTGGGGTGCACAGCTCCTTTAAGTCCAATTTCGTTGTTGGCAAAAGGATACCGAAAAATGAGATCCAGCTGCAGCAGGAGCTCTCCAAGGTGATGATCCGGAATCGTCGTGGCGATGGCGGTGTTCATTACACCAAGCGGGTGGTGAAGAACATCCCGCTGACGCTTTCACCGGATGAACAAGCGCTCTACGATGGCGTCACTAATTTCGTCCGCACGAGGTACGCAGAAAGCGGCGGCGATTTAAGCAGCATGCTTTCGCTCATCACACTACAGCGGGAGGTTTGCTCCTCAAGGGATGCTGTATTCATCACCCTCGTCAATTTGTTCAAAAAAACAGCGGAGGACTCTCCAACGCGTGCAAAAATATGGGAGCTTGTCGAGCTGATCCGCAGCATTAAATCGAATAGCAAAGCAGAAACCACCATGAAGCTTGTTCAGGAAATTAATGATAAAGTCATTATTTTCACGGAGTATCGCGCTTCTCAGGAATATCTGCTCAACTATTTGAAAGAGCATAAAATTACGGCAGTCCCTTATCGCGGCGGGATGAACCGTGGGAAAAAGGATTGGATGATGGATTTATTCCGCAACCGCGTACAAGTGCTTGTAGCAACGGAAGCAGGCGGCGAGGGAATTAATCTACAGTTTTGCCATAACATGATTAATTTCGACCTGCCGTGGAACCCGATGCGCGTGGAACAACGGATTGGCCGTGTCCATCGCCTTGGCCAGACGCATGATGTGAACATTTATAATCTATCTACAAATAATACGATTGAAGAGCATATCCTCTCCCTGCTGCACGAGAAGATCAATATGTTTGAGATGGTCATCGGACAGCTCGATACGATTTTGGAGAAGATTGAAAAGAAAGGTTCTCTCGAAACCTCGTTATTCCGTATGGTGATGGAAGCAGGGTCGAGCGCAGATATTCGCAGAAAAATTGACGAGCTCGGGCATTCTTTCTCCGAAATCAAAGAAGAAATTGAACAAAATCCTGTGTATGGCGCAGAGTTTCAACATATCCTTGATGCCGTAGGCGGCGCGCAAAGCAGTGAGGTCAGACCATGAACAAACGAAACGTTCATACCTTTGTCATGCGATTTCTTGAAGCCTATGATTGTACGATTTTAGAGAAAAGCCCCTCTTATGTCACAGCCAAGCTGTCACCGGAAGCAGATCGGGAAATGACTGGCCGGCCCTATTATTGGAGCTTCGTGGAACGAACCGGGACGCCTGCCGAAACTATGACCTATAAATTCGTCTTCGACCCGGAACAACTGAGGCTCGATACCAAGACTAAGGCTGCATCAACTGCCGTGAAGAGTCCGCCTAATACAGGCGTGCCTGCCGTACCGAACCAGGAGCAAGCACCTGACGGCTCCTCCGACAGCATTCTGGGACGTTATTTTGGCTTCGTTCCGACGACGATCACAGCGCGTGTTCCACAGGATGATGTCACTTTTGGCAGCAGGCGCCTGGAACAAATGTTCAATATCGTCCGGGAACGCGGGAAATTCGTTCATCTTTTTGAGGAGCCTTTTCCGACAGGAGCTACGTACCATGCTGCGCTTGTGTATGATACATGGTTTTGCGTCAATTACAAGGTTGAACTCGCGTGCGACCGCAAGCGAAGTGAAATCCACTCTCTTGCCATTCAATTGAACAACGGCGAGATTCGTGAGAATTTTCATAAACATCTGCTAACCAAAAGCCTTTCTCCTAAACTGCCTGCGAATAGTCATATTTTACCGGATACGATCTCGCTGTCCAAAGCCGTGAACTTGCTTGAAACGACGCTCGAACGCAAAGTCAGCACCTATGACCATAGATGGGCAGACGAGGCGAACGAGCAGCACCGCAGCGAGATTGACCGTGTCGAATCCTTTTACAACGGCCTTTTGCTAAACGCAGAGCCAGACAAAAGAGACGAAATCGAAACGCAATGCCGCAACCGCCTCAGTGAAATCGACTGGCAGCATAAGCCGCGTATTGCCGTTTCTGTCATCAATTGCGGATTGTTTCATTTAACCGCCGGGCGATCGCCTAGGAACTGACGATAGTCGCTAAAACCTCGCAAATTAACGCTGCAGGTTCTAACATTCTTTTTATAGCATAAGAATTACAATAGATTCATACAAATGAGAAGTTAGCGATAGGCAGGTGAACGCGGATGAAGCTGTGGACTGCATGGACAGCAACTTGCTTCCTATGTATTAGCAGTCTCTTATTCATACCAACCCAAAGCTCAGCGGGTGATAATCCAGATCGGACAAGCCTCGTGCAACAGACAGGACAACCCGCAGCCATTAGTCAATTAGCTGAAGCTGCGAAGCCCGCACCGGATCTGCGAAGCGAATCCACTTTAACAGCAACCATTGATAAATGGCGGGTGGCGCTCGCTCGTGAAGAAGGGTTCCATAACTGGCAATCGGCAGCTTGGAACAGCTACCCGCTTGGTCCCGGGACACATGGCTGGGTTGTTATTCTCACGGATCATGGCGAGGATGTCGGCTATATGATCGTACAAGCCGTAGATAATAGCTCCTTCCGATTAACAGAATACGGAACAGGTAAACACCCGCTTTTCAGTTTGACCACGCTGTATCGTTCTTTGGTACAGCAAGAACTCATACCTACAACAATTACTTATTCTGATTTTATCGCGAGTGAAACGATCGCCAAAGACCGCTTATATATGGACGGCTTAACCGCTGTTTGGAGAATCAAGCTTAACAATCAAACCTACTATGCGGACGCCAAGTCAGGTGAGGTGCTTCCAATAAAAGAAGACCCTACACCCAAGCTTCAGGCCGAAGATAACATTCCTATGACTACTGAGTTGAAAGAAGCAAATACCGTGATGCATCAAGCATTTGATCCCTATGAACGTATGCCTTGGATTGTCGGCTCACCGATTCCTGTCACAGGTCTGACTGAACTCCAAAGTGCTCTTGCATCCGATAAAAATCTAACCTATGTCACCGAGCTTTACGATGGTCAAGTTACTTTGCCACTCGCCGTATTGGGCTATCAATCATGGCAGGAAGGATCGCCTTATCTCGTTCTGGAGCATGAGGGACCGAGGTTCATCCAACTGCCAGCTGCCCTTAAATTGGGTCACATTTACTAAATCTAAAAAGGGCTGCCCTCAAGTAGACTAATCTACTTAAGGGCAGCTCTTTTTGTGTGACTTATTTCTTGGGTTTAAACTGGTCAAACAGCATCCGGGCTGCCAAAGGCAGCATGCCAAACCAACGTGTCTGCCACTGCTCGCGCTGCTCTTTATGCATCGCTTTTGCTTGTTGGCGGACATCTCTTGGGGTATCAATAAACGTCACGACCTGCTGTGTTATGTACTTGACCAAGTCATCACTTTTGGCCATACACCCACCTGCCTTTTCTCCCTAGTGTAACCAGAGAGCTCCGGGCTTAAACGGTTGAGACAGGTGGAAGACATGGATTCAACTGACTTTTCCGCCGCTCTCTCCAATAATTTTATCCGCAAATGTCTTAATTGTACTACAGCCGAGCAGCATCGGTTTGTTATCACACTGCAGCAGCAAGGTCTGCGCATTCATATCCCAGGCATATTGGAAACCGACGTTCATTCCTACCACGGTAATCATGAATTTACCCGATGCTGCGTTTGGAATTGTGAAGCCCTGTTTCTTGCCCACTTGTTGCAACGATCGAAATACCGAAGACGAAATCCCTCTATACGTCCAAGTACTGCAAGCCGCCATAGGTCAATCTCCTCTCTCCCCATATAGGATCACTAAATTGTATGAAGAGAGGGCTTAAATCGTGCTTGTTTCAAAAAAATCAGTCCAGCTCTTTGAGCCTCCAAACACGCTTCTAACCTCGTCCCTGCTGCATATATTAAAGTAATTTAGAGAGAAAGGGGTGCATCGAATGTGGGAAGAGATGCTCCTAACTGAACAGCTCAACATCCACATGGATAAATCCAACCACATGCTGGAATTGAAGCTGCGTGACCACGATCAGGAAGATACGTTCTCCACAGTTCTGCTAAGTCATGCTGAGCTCATTTTACTTCTTCATACCCTGCTGGAAATTAATCGATGTTTTCGCGGGGATATCCCATATTTTCATAACTAAAAAGGCTGTCGCAAAAGATTCAAAAAAGAGGCGCTCCCTCGGTCATTTAATGACTTGTGACAGCCTCTTTTTCTGAAGCCAAATCGAATAAAGGGAAAAAATCCCTTTATTTCAAGAAAGTCACATCTCTAGCGACCTAATAACTGGAAAAAATCCAGCTAATTCTTTTCATTAACCTTGTTTCCAAGCACAATCGTCCGCATTAACAGGAGAAATTCCATTTATTTGTGCATGTAGCTGTGTTATTCAAGGATTTAGCGGTAGTATTTCCCGTTAATCTAAAGAGACGCTGCCAAGCGCACAAAAGGCTGTCCCTCGGTCATTTAATGACTTTTGAGACAGCCTCTTTTTCATTGCCATATACTCGTTAGTCTCGGCTAATTCCAACAATGGAAGCCAAGAAGCGCAAGATGTACAAGAAGAGATTGATGAAATCCAAATAAATATTGAGTGCAGCCAGTGGAACCTCTTCGGAAGATACCCCATTACGGTATTGAGCCACATCGTACAACACCCAACCGCTGAAAATCAGAATACCGAGCATCGACCAGATCAGGTTCGTAATCGAACCAAAGTTAACGAACATGCCAATTACACTCATCAACACAAGGCCAATCGTTCCAGCGAACAAAAAGCCGCCGAGGAAGCTGAAATCACGTTGCGAACGGTGGGCATAGAAGGCAAGACCGCCAAAAATCGCCGCTGTCGCGAAGAAGGCACCCGATACCACGTTAGCTCCAAGCATACCCCCGTATGCCATGATGACTGGATATAAAGTTACACCCGAAATCGCAGTAAACGCATAAAGGAAACCATATCCGATATTTTTGCCGCGAATCCGAATAACGATGGCTGCCACCAGCATGGCTACTTCAGCAATGACGAAAAGCATAATCATCGAAGGCGGAACGACCATAGCGCCGATCAGTGTCCCCAGAAAGGATACCAAAAGGGAGATGGCAAACGTTTGAAGCACATGAGCAAAACTGCCTGAATGAGAAACCGTGACCGTTCTATCCACGAAACGTCAACTCCTTTTATTAGAAAACATGTACAATCTATACTATGCATTATACCTAATCTTCATGAAAACCGCTATAACGCCTAGACCGTAGGCAACTATTTGAATACGGCAATCATCTTAATAAAGATACGTTTCAAATGCGCACGAAGTTTCGCAGGAAACTTAAGAATAAGACGCGTCCCCCAACCGTCATAGGTCCCGCCAACTTCTGAGGCTAGAACGAACAATTCTTTGGTGATGGCATTGACGGTTGGAACATCAAGCGTATGCAATTTGCTCAGGTGAAGCACGTATGGCTCCACCTGCCGTGTCGTATCGAATTCGGAGACAATGACCCTGTAGCCAAGCGGACCCACTTTGCTTTTCATCTCATCCATCCGCGTTGAATCCGGAAAGTGCAGCCAATGCTGAACCTCCCTGGCTCTCTCCAAATTGTCCCCTCGACGCTTCAGCGCGTAGGCAATCTTAGCATTGCGCATCCATTGCTCCTCCAAAGGTGAAGGCGCCATTTCTTCCAGGTAGAAGCTCCAATCTACGTCCAAATTCATCGAAAAATAATAGCGGAAGTTAGGGAAATCCATCAGGATCCGCTTCATTTCCCGCTCCCAGTCCCAATCATCCTTGGCATAAAAGTACATTTCCATTTTATTATGGGATGAAATACGCCCTGCATATAGCGCATATCCCTTATCTTTCAACCGTGAAATGAGCTTGTCTTCAAGCTCGTAGAAGGCTTGCTGCGCCTTTTGCGTCGAGCTGTCCGAGAGGTCCCACAAGCTATACATATTAAATACGATCGTAATTCTTTGACCATATCCCATGAAAGGAGCCTTCTGCTTCAAAGCAGTGTTCATAAAGATTAGAACCTGCTCCCGATCTCGGATGCGTTCAAACAAATTCCAATCTTCTTCCATAGGATGACCTCCCTATTTCCTCTCAGATAATCTTTATTATATAAGGCTTAGTCCTAGCTGCCTACCCACCTGAGCATTATTTCCTAGGAAATAAAAAACAACCCCTTCAGAACCTGAAGGGGTTGTTACGGTTGATGCGATCAAGAGGACTCGAACCTCCACGGGGGTAAGCCCACACGGACCTGAACCGTGCGCGTCTGCCAATTCCGCCATGATCGCGCATCATATGGTGACAAAATTAAATATAACATGGGACTCGAAAGCTCGTCAACGAAACTTTTACAATCCATGCATAAATTCGAACCCCGCTCCTAACCCTATTCCCAAAGGAGGGATGACGATGGATAAGGAAGAAATCAAAGCTCTCGAGCCCAAATATACAGGCAATGAGAGGCATCTTACAGAAGGTGAAGCAGAAGGTATTGTACATGATCCAAATTACAAAAATGAAGAAGACGATCCGGCAGGCGTTGATGCCGTTACAGCAGGGCTTGCCTTCGGGGTTACCCGCAGAACATAGAGCAAGCGATCCACCGCATGGCTTTGTGGGAACTACAGGCCCTTATTTCTCTGAAAAGGCACATTTCCGGCAGTAAGGGGAACTAGGGTCCGCTATTTTTTCAATTTCACCTGAAAAACATGCCCTGGGGGCCGAATAAGGTCCTGTAGTTCCGCTCAGAGAGGAAACCGCTTGTTTTCCTCCAAAATAGCGGACTCCAGTTTCCTTCGGTTAAGCCTCAGCGGAATTCACGATGTTCAAAATCGGTGAATTCTCCGAGCCTACTGCCAGACATACAAAACGCCCCGCAGTATCCTCACGGATCAGTAGGGCGTTTTCTCATACAACTGTCCCGATGCCAGGATGGCCTCATACACCGTTCTTCCAATCATGTAACCCAGCGCAGTAGCCGTGCCCGCATAGCTGTACAAGTGGCCGCAGCATGTTGTGGCAATGAGCACCGCGTCCGTGGTTGTTCCAGTAGCTGGCTGTCCGGCCACTTCAACGCCTAACGCTTGAAGCGCAGCCGCCTTAGCTTCAGTCGCGGTGATGACCGCGCCAACCATCGCGGCATCGGTTAATTGCCCATCTATGACGATAATGGTATTAATCGTACCGGGATAAATCGAGGCAGCAGGCAACTCTGCCCCTGCCCTAGCCTTGTTCCCGAGACCTACCGTGACCCATGCACAAACATGCAAGGGATGCGTCCCGGTGTCGGCCACGGTCTCGGCCATGGTCTCATTCCCAGTCTCGCTCGCCTGCTCCACCAACTGCTTATGGCTCCAATCTTCAGCGCCGTCTCGCGTCCAGGTTAATGTGCGGTACCCAACATCCTTCACCAGCGCTGCGGTGAGCATACCAGCTGTTTCTCGAGAATTCAACCCTTCACGTTGGATAAAGTCGTCCATTTCACGAAGGGGATCAGCCTCGTTATATAGCTTGTCTACCTGCCGATTCATAGCGAGGTATGCAACCCGAATCCTCCGCCCCATGGCGAAGAATTCAAGGTCCGCATCGGACTATCGCTTCGAATTAACACGTAGCTGCTGTGAACGGATTTCACCAATTCCATGTAAACACCGGTGATTGGAACTCTATTCAGATTCATCCGAAGCATCATCCGGCTCGATCAGTTCTTGCGGAAGCATATATTCCGGTGGCCGCTCAGCCTCATAAGGCTGATACACATAGCTGCGTGCAAGCTTGACCACTCTGCGATTTTTTTTGCGGATTAAGACACTGTCATCATCCCAAGCGACAACAATGCCGCGGACATCATTCCTTGGGCTAACATCGCGAATAACGCGAAGCAATGTGCTTTCTACACGATAAAGATCCAATTGATCTTCTGTTATCATTCCTTTTACCTCCAACCATCCAGTTTTACACCTTTAGCATACACCAATTCCTGCCTTAGTGAAACTTTACATAAATCCGCTAGATCAGGGTTAACTTAATCATGACGAAGCAATAGAACGCCATCCTAACCTTGGGGGTTTTTATATTGGACAAAAAAACTTATTACGTTAACGTCGGCACAGGCGAAGTACTAGAAGACAGTACAGCACTCAATTATGAATTTGAAATCTCTGCTACCGATGAGGAATTTGATCAGCTGCAGGAGCTCTTTGAGGAAACAGATAACACTTCCCAAGCTAGCTATGCTACCTCTTGGACTCCTTGGAACGTTTATTACTCCAATGAAGAAAATCAAGAATATGACTATTATTTGACGGAAGTCTATCGAGCCTTACATCGATTAGGGAATGAACAAACCAAAAGGCATATTGAAAGCATGAATATTTTACAAAATGGTGTTTAACAAAATCTTTCCTGCAGAATGTCTATGGAATAAAAAAGAGGCCAACGAATCCGCAATGGATCCATTGGTCTCTTGAATTTGCATTAGCTTACATGTTCCTTGGAATCATTCGTTTCAAACCAGAAATCAAGGACTTTGCTTGACATTACACGCTTCTGAATATATTCCACTTGTGCCACGGAAAATTGTTGCTCCCATTCAATAGTCAGCTCTGTGCAAAGTTTTACAATCGTTAACAACTCAGACCAGGCAACATATCGTTTGTACCAGAAAAATTGAGGATGTTCGATCATATACGGATATAGATCATCAAATTCTGTATGCTTACAATCAAGTGCACGTTCAAAATGTGTTTTGGCTTCCCCAAGCTTAGTCATGAAATATTCAATGGAACCATTTTCGATACCCATAGATGTCAGCCTCCTCTCTTACCTTATAACCATTATAATGGATAATTGGCGTTCAGGGAAGTCATAGACTAGATGTAAAATCAGTCAAAAGTGATTTGCCCGTTCTCTAGCGAGGCAATTCGTGCTAACGATTCCACTCGAATACCACGTTCTCTAATCGAACTGCCGCCAGATTGGAAGGATTTCTCCACGGCGATGCCAACTCCGACAAGTTCAGCCTCCGCTTTTTCAATAATCCGAATTAAACCGCGAGCAGCGTCCCCATTCGCAATAAAATCATCAATGAGCAACACGCGGTCACCTTTGTGCAATAAATGTGAGGATACCATAATGTCGGTCACGATTCCTTTGGTAAAAGAAGGCACACGTTCACTATAAGTATCTTGATCCATCGTTAATGTCTTCTTGCGGCGAGCGAAAATCATAGGGATCTCAAGATGCAAAGCTGTCGTAAAGGCAATTGGAATTCCAGACGACTCTACGGTTAACACCTTGTCCGGTTTGGAGTCTCTAAAAAGTCTTGCAAACTCCCGTCCCATCTCCATGGTCAAAACCGGATCCACTTGATGATTAAGAATGGCATCCAGCTTAAGTACTTTATCCGATACAACGACACCGACCTCTTGGATCCGCTGCTTTAACAATTCCATGATACTGGCCCCCTTAGTCCTGTCTATTATGAGTAAGTTACCATAAGGATGAAGTAGGTTTCAAGTCCCAATTTGCGAATATCGTTCTTGAACGTGAAACTTTTCCCTCCCAATAGGTGTCTATAATCATATAGGCTTTAATTTTTTGAAATTTGTTTAGAAATGCTCACATTTAAGGTGCAAGATCCATTGAGATTGACAACCCGAACGCAGTATGATTAGTAAATGCTATTTTTTAAGAAATTATTAAGACAACTATTCAGCAGAAAGGAAAGATGATGATGAACAATGCTATGAGACCCGTCATGCTTGGCTTTGTGCCTGTTGCATTTTCCTTGCTTATCGTAGCTGGCTGCCAAGAGTCATCTGCTCCTTCCGCTCAGTCTACTATAGATCCATCGGTTCATGTACAGAAGCAGAATCAAAGCACAAGCCCGGTCAACACGCCTCCCGTGTTGGTTGTAGAAACTCCAACTGCTTCCCCTATGCCGGAGGAGACAATAGCCAAGCACGAAGCGCAAGTTGCAGGCACGAACAAAACAGACTTAGCGGATCTGCCACAGAACGCTGCTAGTGCCAAACCAACGTCAAAGCCGCGGGTGAAAGCTGAAGATGCTTACCAGCAGGAGAAACCGACCCTCATGGGCTTAAAACTTGGAACGAGCAAAAATACGGTGCTGGAGCGATTCGGCAAAGCAAAGAAACAATTCGTTATGGATGAAGACGATGATGCGATTCAAGTCTACGACTTCGGTGATTTCTCCGTTGGCTTCAATGTCAAGGATGCCCTTGAATTCGTGGATGTACACTCCACTGATATTGATCCAGGACTACGGGGCCTGCACCTCGGTCAGAAAGTTGAGGATGCCGTTGCCATTCTCGGCAAACCGGATTCCAACACAACCTACGTGCTTTCTTATAAATCACAAGGTACTCTTTTGAAGCTCGACGTGGACCCGAATGCCAACACGATCCAGTCGATCAAGCTTTTTGCAGATCGTTAATACCGCACGAAAAGCAAAGACCATACCGTCTCCGCAAGGATGACACGTATGGTCTTTATTTGTGTTTAGATCGCTCTTCGTTTCCGAAAGCGGAAATAAATCGCCACTCCTATCGCAGCCACAACCGCAATAATGATGAGACTAACACCCATATATTTATGTATCAGATTGAACAACCCGTCCAAATTGCTGCCGATAAAATGGCCCAAGGTGAGGAAGGTTGTACACCATAACAAGGCCCCAGTCCCCGCGTAAAGCATATATTTGTAGAATTTAACTCCGCTTACCCCAGATAAATAACAGGTGAAATGGCGTACCCCCGGCACAAAATAGCCGAAGAATACGGTCCAAAGACCATATTTATGAAACCAACCTTCCGCTCTTTCAATGCGGTCCGGCGTCAATTTGAACCATTTTCCATACCGGTACAAGAATGGCTTGCCGACCCGATGACCAATGAGGTAACTCACAATCATTCCCGTCATGGTACCTGCATAAATCACAATTAGTGTTGTCCCATACTCAAATGGACCTCCTGGCGCGGTCAGCGAACCCACGAAAGCCATCAACGTCTCATCTGGTATAGGCACGCCAACAATCCCGGCAGATAACAAAAGGTAGAGAGCAATATAGCCATAATGCCCAATGAAATCATAAAGAGCTTCTTTCACAAAAGACACACTCCCAAATTCTTACGTCTTTCTGTTCCTAACCATTTTATCAAAAACGATGGCTTGCCCCAAGTTGCAGTCATGCTACTGTCTTCGCGAACATACCTTGTACTATACCAAACGAAAGAAAGCGGGGCAATCCATGCGAAAAGGGTCACAGATCGTCCGTATTGCCTTTACCTATATCGGAACTGTCGTTGGAGCAGGTTTTGCTTCTGGACAAGAGATTTTGCAATTTTTTACGCGCTACGGATGGATAGCTACATTAACGATCGCTTTATCCACCGTCCTATTTATATGGATTGGCATTAAACTCATGCTAATGGCTCATACATTGAAAGCCGCATCTTATGAGGATTTGAACCGGGTCATTTTTGGACCGAAAATAGGGAATTGGATCAGCTTGTTTACTATGATTGTTCTCTTCGGAATAACAACTGTTATGCTTGCCGGTGGCGGTACTGTATTTGAGGAGCAGCTTCATCTGTCCTATCAGACTGGACTTTTGGTCACCTTGGTGCTTTCCTATCTCGTCTTATCGCGAGGCATTGGAGCCATTATGACAGTCAACTCGATAGTCGTTCCTATCATGCTGCTTTTTAGCGTGGTTATCGTCGTCTATACGTGGCATTCACCATCATCGGGAAATTGGCTGCGGATCACAACGGATGATTCACTCGGTAAAATATGGTTCGCCCCATTTCTCTATACAGCCTTCAATTTGGCTATGGCACAAGCCGTTCTGGTGCCGATGGGAGCTTCCATCTCGAAGCGTTCAGAACTTTACTGGGGCGGGCTTATTGGAGGAGCTGGCATTGGACTGCTGCTCCTCTCCGCCCACTATGCGCTTTCAGCGCAAATGCCTGGTATTGCGCAGTATGAGATTCCAATGGGGAATATCATTAACAGGCTGGGCTCTGTCCCGCAAATCGCGTATTTGCTCGTTATTTACGGAGAGATTTTCACAACATTTATTGCCGATGCGTATGGCCTGTCCTTGCAGTTGCAGCAACGTACGAAACTACCCCCTAAGTTATTGCTGCTCAGCATCCTAGGACTTAGTTATCTGGTCAGTCAAATTGGTTTTAAAACGCTTCTTGCCGCTCTGTACCCTATATTTGGCTTAATTAGCGTTGTCTGGCTCGTGCTGATGATCTGGCGCAACCGTAAACGTGCGGTGTAAGACCCCTGTCTGGGCGAAGCCGAGAACGACGATCAAACGGACCATCAATAGGAGCATCCCCATCGCGCATAAAATAAGGCCAGTGAGCAAATAGGCAAAATGAAAATTAGCAGTCGTCGCCGTTTGATCGCGCAGGATCGCGAATAGCTGAGCTAACAGCAGCAACAAACCACTGATAAACAGTCCGATCACCGCATAATCCATTATCGTCCAGCGTGAGAAATAGCTCACTGCAATCTCCACTTGGCTGAGTGCCTTTGACGCTGCAGCCTGCTGGCGCCAAAGCTGATGGATCATCCAAGCCGTATAAATAGCAACACCCGTTACAAAAAGACCTAGAAATCCGCCAATTATCGCTAATAGCATATTCATGCCTAAGAAGTCCCCCTTCCTAATTGTCGACTATCCATGCCGCAGACCATAAATGAGGATAAGCGTTAAACTAAAGCAAAGAACCGGAAGCGCATATAGAAGAGGAAACAGCATCCAGCTTGGAAGTTTCATCGCTGGTTTCCACAGGAGCTGAAGCCGTCTCACTTCTGCCTCCTCCGGACTTTCAGCCGGCTTAAGTGATTTAACGGATAACGCTTCCGCTGCCCCTTCATTCCACTCGATTTTCCCTTTTTTCCAACCAACCTGGTACGTCATTTCTCGATGCTCTTTCTTCTTCTCGCTTCCTGGTTCCACTTTGATTCCTCCAGCTTTTTTCTTCAACTTATATGATCTTGAACGGGTTCTCATGTCATGCAGGCAACCGTTCTACAAGTTTATTAATTGGTATTCGGGAATAACGCGTGCTGCCGCATCCCGCACATGCCCATGACAGGTAAACAACAGTACTTGATGCCTGCTGCTTAAATCAGCGAGCACACGTAGACAGCTCTCCATCCGTTCCTCGTCGAAGTTGACGAGAATATCATCCATGACGATCGGTAATACCGCTTTGCCTGCGTATTCTTCCACAAGCGCAAAGCGCATCGATAGATAGAGCTGCTCCGCAGTTCCCCGACTGAGTTGACTCGTGTCCACGGACTGCCCATTCGATCTAACCGCAACAAGACGTTGTTCTCCGAAAGGCGCTTTGACATGAGTGAACGCTCCATTCGTCATTCTGTCCAAATAATCGGATGCACGTAAAAGCACACCAGGCTGTCGTTCCTGCTCATAGATCTCGCGTGCTTTCTTCATGAGCAGGGAAGCAAAGGAAGCCACCGCATATTGATCGACCTGTTCCCGAATCGAAGCCCGAAAAGCTTCAGCCTGAAGTTGGCCGTCGGCTTGCTCGGAGCCTTGCTCCAGCTGTTCGATGTATGCTGTCAGCTTGCCGGCTGCTTCGCGGAGTTCGTTCGTTAAGTTTGCCGTTTCCGCCATCTGCTGCTCAAGAGTCTCCATGCGGTAAGCCATGTCTGCTTCCCCTTGCGTCTCGAGCAGCTGCGTATAACTGGCAAGCGACGCGCGGCTAAGCAAAGCCTCAAGCGAAGATTCCAGCAGCTTCTGCTCTTCTGTCAACTTCTTGCGCTCCTCTTGCTCTCTTTCCTGCAAGCGCAGCGCTTCGCCATCTGCGGCAGAGGCAT
The DNA here is from genome assembly GCF_059692135.1 of Paenibacillus sp. J22R160. Classification (NCBI taxonomy): domain Bacteria; kingdom Bacillati; phylum Bacillota; class Bacilli; order Caryophanales; family Paenibacillaceae; genus Paenibacillus; species Paenibacillus sp. J22R160. The sequence goes on from NZ_JCAUAU010000001.1 coordinate 570,656, forward strand.
CCTGCAGCAAGAAGGCAAGCCGCTCACGCGTGCGTTGCTCGGCAGCTTCCAGAAGCTGCAGCTCATCTGCAACCTCTGCATAAAGCGCTTCGCTATGCTTTCGCGCTGCAAGCAGCTTCAGCTGCTCTTGCTCCTGCTCTTTCCAGCTTTTTAGCGCAAATAAAGGCTCTTGTCCAGGAGATAACTGAAGCCGCAATACGATAGCTTCTTCATATTGTTCTACACTTCTTAACAAGGAAGCCAGCCTTTCTTCCAGTTTATGGAGCTGACGGAGACTTTCCTGCCCCTGCTCAATCGTCTGAATCGTTTCCATAGCGGCATCAGGGGACAATCGCCCACTTAAACCAAGGGATTGAAGCCAGTTGCTCCAATCCCTCTGAAGCTGCTCAGAGTCCGCTACGTGCTGTTCATATAAAATTCCTCGTTGCCCTTCTTGGTGTTGAAGGGACTCGTGCATTTCCTTCGCATCCTGCAGCTTTTCCACCTTGCGCTGCTGCTGGCCAAGCTGCTGCTTGTTGTTCTCCGCTTCTCTCAACCAGGCATCTAACTGTGGCTGGAAGCTAGTAAGAGAGTGCAAGTCGGCACGGCCTATCGGCTGCGAAGGGTGGAATGCAGATGCTGCCGCAGCTTCGTTAAAGCCACTCTGCATCTGACTAGATTCCATGTACGCTGTAATTTGTTCCTGCAAACGCCGCTCCAAGTCAAGAAGTTTGCGAATGATCGCTTCATTTGGCGAGGACTCCTGGCCGGAAGACGCCGTCATTGTCCGGGAAGCTCGGCTATCCGAAGCCGAGCGATCGCCGAACTGGACATAGAGTGCAGCGCCAGCAAATAGCACGAACGCACAAACAGCCATTACCCAGCTGCTCTGCCATGCCAAGAGAATAGGGGCAAGAATTGCCAATACGCCGATTAAAAGCACCATACGCTTTCGAAGCTTCCGCGAGGCAGCTTTACCTGCTTTCGCCGCTTCCTCCAGACTAAGCTTGTACTGGTTCTGCACAGCTTCCCGCTCTTTGTGATGCTGAACCTCCCTGACCAGAAGCTGCCACTGCGCATAATCTCTTGCGATTCTTTGCAGCGCCGCTCCAGGGTCGATCCCTCCTGGAAATGATGGAGCTAACCGTACATCGGTTTCCAGGATGCGAATCGTATCTTCGGCACGCAGGAGCTGCTGCTCCAGGCTTTCCAGCTCTGTTCGAACACGCAGTTCATCCGCCCGGCACTTGTGGAACTGTTCCTTGAAAGATCGAATCTGCTCGCGAAGGGAGATGGACACCGCAAATGCGCCAATATCCATCTGGCTTTCCCCGTCCGCAGCGTCTATTTGCTTCAGCAGTCTGTCAATTTGCGCGCGCCCGTGTTCTTGTTCCACGCGCAGCCCGTTCAAACTGCGCTTCTGTTCTTCATAAGTGGCGGCTTGCTCCAGCCAATGATTCAGCTCCGTCTGATGCGTGAGCACATCAGGCTGGATGCGGATCTCGCCAAGCTGATCCGCTAGCGTTTGCTGCCGCAGGCTGAGCCTTGCGCGCTCCGCATGGAGGCGCTCCAGCTCCGCCTCGAGCGCGTCCAGCCTCGCCGAGGCGCGCTCGGGGAAGCCTGCCAGCTCCGGCAGCGCCGCCAGCTCCTGGCCGATCTGCCGCAGCCGGATCCATCCGCTGCGCGCCTTGCCGGCCAGGCTGAGCCTAAGCTGCTCCGCGCGCAGCGCCTCCTGCTGCTGCTCCAGCGCAGCAATGCGCTCCTCCGCGGAGCGGCGCTCTCCCTGCAGCGCGTCGTAACCGGCTGCCAAGTCACGGCTGCGGCGCAGCGACTGCTCCAGACCCTCCAGCTCCTTCAGGAGACGATTCATCTCCTGATTGCGCCCACGGGGTCTGTACAGGCCGTCGGCCTGCGCCGTCAGCTTGCGCTCGGCCTCCATGATGGCCGAGCCGCTTACACCAAGCCCAGCGCTATACAAATAGCCGCTGAGCTCGTCCGTCTGCAGGGTGCGAAGCTCCTGCAGCTCGGTTAAACCAAAAGCGAACAAGCTGCGAAAGAGGTCGGCCGATAGGCCGCCCAGCAGCGTGTTCAGTAGCTCTTCTCCCCCGGTGGTGCCATCACCGAGGGTAACCTTAACGTGCCCCGCAGAGGCACGTCTGCCGCCTGCGGCGGGCGCGTCGTAGCGCTCGACGCGAATGAGCTGACCCTGCTCATCCTGCAGGGTCAATGCGCCGCCATGGGCGCCGCCGCCCAGCGGCTCGTAGCGCTCCGACCGGTTCTGCCGGGTCGGGAAGCCGAACAGCACCGCGCGGACGAAGCCCATGAGCGTGCTCTTGCCCGCTTCGTTCGCGCCGTAGAACAGCGCCAGCGGGCTGTCCGTGTCAAGCTGCCGCTGCCGCAGGCTGCCGAAGCCCTCTACCTGGATGGATACGATCTTCATCCAGGCCACCCCCCATCCGCGGATAGGAGATCCGCGGCCATTTCCTCTGCGGCGCGCAGCCATTCGCGCAGCCGGTCGGGATCAGCCGCAGCCGGATCTCCGGCTGACTGCGGCAGGCTTTGCAGCGCGGCGAGTGCTTCGCCCGCGAACGCTTTCAGCGCGGCGTCGTCGCCGCGCAGCGCAGCTGAAATCCGCAGGAGATCGCCAAGAAAGCTCTTCTCCTGCTGTAGTAGCTCCAGATCGAGCTCACTTGCCGTTCGGTCCTCGATCGATTCGATCCAGACGAAGCGGCTTCGCTCTGCTTCGTCCAGCCGCAGCTCAGCGATTAGTTCCTGCAGCAACCGCCCTTTGCGGAGCATGCTGGAGACCGCGCTGCGCCCTTCCAAAATAATACGGACGACAGCATCGCGTCCGTCCGCTTCAGCCCTAACCCGTTCAAGTTGGTCGCCGATCTTGTCCTTTAATTCTTGCTCTGTCTGCATGCCGGCAACAGACAGCCGCTGCTGGAACCAGCGCACCTGATCTAGCGCACGAAACACGAGATCCGCTCGCCCATTTTCCGACAGATCTACGATATAACAGCCGCGCGGCCCTATTTCCCTAATATTTCGTCCTTGCAGGTTCCCCGGATACACAATTGCCGGCTGCTCATTAAGTACATTTCTTGTGTGTACGTGGCCTAAGGCCCAATAGTGCATCCCAGCTTTCAGCAAATCCTGTTTGCTGCATGGGGCGTAATTATCATGAGCCGGGTCACCATCGACATTCGTATGTAAAAGAGCAATTTGAGCCGCATCTTCGTGACCTGGCTTAAACTTCAGTGCTAAGTTCTCCATAACCGCTGCACTGCGGTAGGATATCCCATGAATCTGTGCAATGATACCTCGATCCGGTTTCGTTACCGTCAGCGTCTCCACTTGATCGCACGCAAAAAAATGGACGTCTGCCGGCCAAACCAGCTTTGCGGCACGTCCATCCTCCGGATCATGATTTCCATGAATGATATAAGTAGGGATTCCTTGCGCAGCTAATTGCTCCAACGCTTTCTGAAAGCGAATTTGCGCGCGAAGGGAACGATCCGACAAATCGTAGACATCCCCGCTGATAAGTACAAAATCCACTTGCTCTTGAACAGCTGCCGCGACGAGCTCCTTGAGCGCGCCAAATGTTGATTCTCGCATGCGCTCACGAACTCGTTCAGGCAGCGCCGACATGCCTTTGAACGGGGAATCCAGATGCAAGTCGGCGGCATGCATAAACCGCAGTCGTTTCATGTCTCTAACGCCTTCCTGCTTTAGCTATTTTCGTTCTGCTCTTCGTTATTTACCTTTGTATGTTCCTCTATTTGATAGCTCTCATAAACACTTTTCAGCTGGCGTAGAACACGATTCAACGAATAGGTTTTCTTCGCTTTTTCCCAGGCGGTACGCGCTAGGTTGTATCGGAACGTTGGATCAATGACCACCTTCTCCAAAGCGTGGCTTAACGCTAATGCATCTCCAACAGGCACAAGCAAACCGTTATGTCCATGTTCGATTTGCTCCGCAATCCCGCCGACATCAGTCCCAATCAAAGCTAGCCAGCATAACGCTGCTTCTGCAAATACAGAACCGAATGCTTCCGCGCGCGACGGCAATACGAAGACATCAAAGAACGGCATGAATTCTTCTGGATGCAGCATATAGCCATAAAAAATCGTTTCTTCATAAATATTTTGCTGAATGGCGAGTTTCTCCAGCTCTTCCCGGCTTGGTCCATCCCCAATAATATGTAAAACAAAGGGATGTCCGCGCTTTTTCAGTTCTCCGCAAGAGATCAGCAGGGTATCCAGCCCTTTCGCAGGTACGAGACGACACACCGTAATGAATTGCGTTACCGCATTCTCATGGGAAATCGGGCGGAAACGTTTCTCATCAAAACCGTTCGGGATCACGCCAATCCGTTCGCTATCCTGCACATACTCGGCGATATATTGTTTGAACGAATTCGACACCGTGATAATCTGATCGACCTTCGTTTCAAGCTCCTCATAAATCTGGGTAAGGAACTGATGCTCCACCCCATTCTCTTTGATGCGCCCGTTCAACACAAGCTCTCTCTCAAAGCTGGAGTGAATGGTCAGAATCACGGGTGTTTCCGGATAAATTTGCTTCATCGCCATGGCTGCAATAGGATGATGGGCATGGATAATGTCATACTTCTTGGTCACACGCAGCTTCGTCCACCAAACGTAGTCCTTGTAAGTCTGTATATATTTATCAACGATCGGGTTACCGGCATACTTCCGCCAATCGAAAGTGACGAATTCCACTTCCTCTGTGCCTTTATTACGAATCCTTTTTGGCAGCGAAAAGAGTTCCATTTCCCATCCCTTTTTATTAAATCGGTCCAATATATAGGGAACCATGGATGACACCCCACCCGGTTGTTCCGGTGGGAAAAATAATGCTTGCAAGATGTTCATTGCATGAGCCCCTCTCCCAAAGCCTTGAGCTTTACCTTCTTATTGTAACTTGTGTGCGCCGAATAGAAAAGAGAACAACTTCATGCCACTCGAAACGATTCTATCCCTCTCTCTCATTTTCCTTTATAATAGAATCACATCTTGTCGAAAAATAGGGGATTTGGGGGAACACATGAAAGCTGTTGATCTCTTGTTCGGTGATTTAGCTTCATTATTATCGAATGCTATTGTATTGGTCATTGTGACACTAATGTTCGTCATTTCTCTTCGATTGTTTCTCGATCGCCGCAAAAAAGGCTACATGTCGATGACCTTCTCCGTTATTCTCGTTGGCATTCATTACCTGCTTAAGATATACGTTTTGCTCACAGCATTAGATACAAGCTTAACGTCGTACGTGCTGTTAATGCTGAAAATTGTTTCATTCGTACTTTTAAATTTTGGAGTTTATCAATTATACAACCGAACGCACCGCAAACAGTACATATTTTTCTATGGTTTGATCATTATGGGATTCGTTGTCTCTATTCTTCATTTTAGTGTGCCTCAAATGTACAATGGAACGATTCAGCAGGTTCGACTGCTGCAAGACATTGGTCTTGAGCTTTATGTTTTCGTGCTAATCTTTCTGTGTTTTTACATGATACCTCCCTATATCGGTCAACAAGCGAAGTATCAGTGGGCGCTTACGATCTTTTTCTTCATCCAAACCTGTCATTTAATCAATGTGTATATGTATGGCAATGATCAGATTTGGCTCACCTTGGCGGGCAATATTTTGCCGATCATCTTTTACTTTTTATTATTTATCATGCTGTTTGATCGTGTCGTTGAGCTCATGCAAGCCATCTATAATTCATCCATCACGGACGGACTAACTCGCTTGTATAACCGCAAATTTTTCTATAATCGTGTTTCGCAGTATGTAGGGAGGCATCTTCCTATTTATATTTTGTTCAGCGATATTGACAATTTCAAGAAATTAAATGATACCAAGGGTCACCAGATGGGCGACGATGTGCTCAAGCAAGTGGCGCAAATTATGAAGGATGAAGCCGAGGAATGCGGCATTGCTGGCCGGTACGGTGGAGAAGAGATGGTCGTGATGGTAACTGATCCGAGTGTCAAAATGGATGTGTTCGCGGAACGCGTTCGCAGCCGGATTGAGAAAGAAACCATTGTTACCGCCAGCATTGGCTACAGCAAATACAAAAACGGCGTAAGCGCCGAAGAGCTTATCAAGCAAGCGGATCAGGCCATGTATAAGGCCAAAACAACCGGGAAAAACAAGGTCGTTAAATATTAAAGGCCGTTGATCCCTCTTGAAAAACAAGATTAAATAAGGCTGTCCCCAAGGTCCATAAATGACCCGGAGACAGCCCTTTACTCACTCTATTCCTTCTACTCGTCGTCCGCTTCCAGCACATGCGCTTTGCAAAATGCATCTACTGCCGCGACTTCATCATCCTCAAGATCAAAATCCAGGTACACTTGCGTCGTTTTCTCATAAAGCTCGTATTTCAATAGACCTGATTTGCCTTCTTCAACGTTATAGATCGCACGAATGTACAACCCGCTTTCGGAATACAGCTCATCATCTTCCTCAACTTCGATATCTATGAGAAATTCGTATCGTCGTCCGCTCAAAATACCGAACGGATCTTTGATCACTTCAACTGTATAGCTCGTAATCGTAAACATCGTATCCCCCCTTTTTCTTCTGCAGGCTATAGTATACCTGATTATGGGAAGAATCGCACACATGCTTTAGATCAGCTTCACGATTTGTCCCGCGGGAATTTCGACCGAGTCCCCCTCCACACTGATCCAAACGGAAGTAGCTGCGGGATTATGAACAAGATGGCGATCAACCGAGTAGCGTAACTGTTCCACAGCCTGTAAGTAGGTGAAGATCTCTGTGTTGGTTGCATACCAAATGTTGCTGTGCCCGCCTATCATCTCTCCAAAACGGTCAATAAGGTCCCAATTGTTATCGTTTTCAAATTCATAACTATGTCCCCATACATAGAACAGGGCCATGCGTGTGTGCCTTTGCTCAAGCTTGGCAAACTGCTCTCCGTACTCCATCATCTGCTTATGATGACAGGTAGGATGCCACCTTAGAAAATCGTCCGGAAGTTGAAATTTCCCGTGACTGGCTACGGTTCGCGCATATTCAATGCCGAGAGCAGGCAGTAGTGAAACTACACGATCACTGTGTGTTCCAAAAGGGTAACTCATCCCCCTGACGGGATAGCCAACTAGCGACTCCAAAGCTCTGCGGTCATCCACGATTTCCGTGACTATTTGATCAGTCGGAGATTGCTCCAGAAAGGGATGATCAACCGTATGCGCCGAGACCTCATGCCCTGTGAAAAGTGAAGCAACTTCTTCCGCTGAAATATAGCCTTCTTTGCCCAAAAAACCACTGTTCAAGTGGAACGTTCCTTTGATCCCGTATTCATTTAACTTCCCCACGAGTCTACGGTCATGCACTCTTCCGTCATCATAACTAAGGGTCAGGGCTTTGTGAACCCCGCCAGGAAATCGGTCATTGCGAATACGCATTGCTTTCCCCCCATAAGTACGTAATAAAGTTACTACCATATTTTACCTAGGGTTGTCCGATTTCTGCAAGTGAATTCCGCTTAGTTCCCAAATATAAGGCTCCACCATCGCTTTATCCAAACAAAAAAAAGCAGGGCACCCCGATCGGCCCCTGCTTTCTCTACTTACTGAACATCATCTTTCAGGTTCGACTTCCACTGCTCGCTAGCATCCAGATTTCGAGTAGCTTCGTGGGAGAAGGTTGCTTCTTGTACGTCGCCAAAGCCCCAGTGATCAGAACTGACATCAGGGAATAAGGCATTGACTCCTTTTAACGGTCCACGGTACAGCATACGGTTGATCATCGTCACCGCTTCTACCCTGCGAATCGCTTCATTCGGCTTGAATGTCGCATCCGGATAGCCGGAAAGGAATTTACAGCGATACAATTGCTCAATGGCTGCGGCAGCCCAATGCTCTTTGACATCCGTGAAGTGGAGGTTCGTTGGATCGCTAACGCTCAACTTCAAGAAACGAGTCATAACGGAGGCTAGTTCGCCACGTGTCACCGGCGCCTCTGGCCGGAAGTTGCCGTCTGCATAACCGCTAAAATAATTGTGCTTCGTAACAATTTTGATGTAGTTAGCTGCCCAATGGCTATTAGAGACATCTTTGTATGGAAGCGAGTCATTCAACGTTTGGTTCTCGGTCAGTCTTGCAACAATGGCTGCGAGCTCAGCACGAGTCAAGGAATTGTTCGGTTTAAACTGTTTGTCTGGATATCCAAGAATATACCGTTGATGCTGCAAATTCCCGAAACGGTTCGAATACACATTAACTTTCACATCCGAGTTTGCTTCCCTGCTGTCTGCTGGCCCTGCCTTAAACACGCCAGGAATATCAAATTCCTTATTAGCTTCGGTTAATTGCGGCCACTTGACCACAATCGTATAGTTACCGCTTTTTCCAACTGCTAGATCTGTTATTTTCCAAGTAATCGTATTGCCATCGACTTTACCTCCATCTGCGTCTATGACTTCCAGACCGGCAGGTAGTTGTAACGTAATAGCCCCATCATTAATCGAGAAGTTATCCGTATTCTTATAATCGACAAGGATGGATGAAGATGTGCCTTCCTCCACCTGATTCTTGTCGACAGAAAGACTCAAAGTCACAGGATTTTGGGATGGCGCTATATACACGCTATCGGATGAAGGACGATTCATTTTAATATCATGTCTAACGATATCTGCATTTACGGGAATCATCGGGCTCACATACGTTTCGTAGCCTGATTTTTCGACTACCAAGTAATAGTCGGTGTTCGGATAAACCATGTAAGCATATAAGCCATTTACATCTGTATTTTGCTCTGGGCTTGCATTGTCGTTGGGATCAAATCCAGGAATAGCCGGAAGCGTAACCTTGGTACCGCCTTTCACACCGTTCCTAGTGGAGTTGGAGTAATACAGAGTCACCTTCGCTCCTGGAATTACAGCACCTGTAACGGCGTCCGTTACTGTACCATAAGGGTCAATCAACTCCTCGGCAATGTTCATCTCCCCATTGGAGAGCACGGTAACATTGCTGCGCTTAATAACGATTTCCTGCCCTTGCGCTAACTCGTAGCGCACTTCCATGCTATAGGAGCCAATGGTTAAGCCCTCAGCACTAAATACACCATTTGCTTGCAGCGGAGCCACTGTGTAATTGCCAAACTGATCTTTCAAATATACTTTCGTCTTGCCTTTGGCCTCATCACTAAGCATATTCGACTCACCTGAGGAGGACTTCAATAGAACAATACCTGTGACTGTTTTGACAGAATTAAACTCCTCGTTGCCACCACCAGTAATTGTGCCTACCTCAGCCTTTTGCTTATAGGTTATCGGTGTTGCGTTTCCTCCGATATTAACTAATTGCGTGAATTCCAAATCGTATACCTTGTCGCCTTGGGGGACAGGAACGGAATAAGCACCATGCTCATCTGTAACAACCGTACGGATAAAATCATGTTCAGCATCAATGACATGATCGCCGTTCAAATCAAGCGTAATTCTTACAGTAGCGCCAGCAACAACCTGATTTGTACCGCCTTGTGTAATGACACCACTAATGACAGCCGGCTGGAAAACAATTTGAATTTCATCTTCTGCCGATAGGCTGCGTTCTATATCGTGCACATTGGCTTTCACAGGGACATTTTGTTCCATATCACTGGTTATCTTGGATGACTTGTAAGTAACAGCAGCAAGCCCTTGTGAATTAGTAATCGCCTTATTCGAGCCAACGAACGAACCGATTCCTACTGGGGCAGTAAATGTGACTTCTACCCCTTGAATTGGATTTCCATCCTCATCCGTCAACAAAGCTTGAAGCTCAGTCTTGGAATTACCGTCTCCGACGATTTTTTCCGGATTTGCTGTTAGCTTCAATATGGCAGGAATAACCTCAAAGCGGTTATTGGCAAGCACAGTCTCTGCCGGCAGCGGCGTACTGCCTTGTACAGATGAGAAAGTAACTGCGTAACTGCCTGCGTGTGTCTCTTGTGGGAGCACGAAGTTTGTTTTCTCCCATAGTTTGTATCCGTCAGCCACCGCTGTGCCTGCATTCATAAGCATTAACGATTCGACAGCTCCATTAATGGTTGCGGTCACTTGATCAGCTAGCAGCGAGCTCACCGCTCTTAACTTGAGTGGCTCACCAGGCAGAGCTTTCACTGTAGTCATATCGCTTTGCTCTTTGTTGCCAACCCAACCATCTAATGTACGGTTGATTTGAATCGTCACAATCGCCGGCTGGCTGACTTGACCATCAGCATCTGTTACCGTGAACGTGAAGCTATCTTTTCCATATTCAAAATTAGCATTCGGCGTAAACGTATAGATACCAGGCACACTAGTCGGAGTTAAAGTTCCCTTGGCCGGTTGAGACACGATACCATACACTAGTCCCGTTATAGTCTCTGGATCATTCCCCGTTACATATATCAGAATGGATGGATTACCTTGTTCAGCTTTCACTGTTTGAGGCTCGGCAATTGGCTTGCCATTATAAGAAATAGTGACAGCTGCTGCCGTCTCGGCATATTGTTTCCCGTCAAAGCCTGACCAATTGAACGTCACACTGCTACCATTCGGCAACTCTGCTGAAGGTGAGAACTTCAAGGAATCAAGATTAACACCAGTTAATTCAGTTGAACTCCCCGCTGGCAGATAGACAGCCGTCGTAACATCGGTGTACCATAGCTTACCTTTTTGGTCAAAGCCGCTAGGTAAAGTGATCGTGGCTTTGGTCATAACATCCGAGTTGGCGTCTTGATAATGGCTAACAAAGTCATTTTCGAAAAAAGGAATGGTTTCTCCTGTTAGTCCTGCTTTTTGTAGTAGACTTACTGTCGGAGGCGTGTTAATCGTAATCAGAACAAGCTTCGCATCCTTGGCATATTGATTGCCGTCAAATCCATTCCATTCAAAAGATACTCCACCGGTTTGACCTTCAGCAGGCACGAATTTCAATTTATTTAATTCTGCTGCTGGAATTTCCTGTCCAACGGTTACATTGGTGTTGTTCCAAGTTAGCGTCCCCGTTGTAGGCAACGTTGTAATTTTCACTTTTGTCAATGCATCGCTATCCTGGGTTGCCAGTTCGAAATCACTTGTGATAAAAGGGATCTCGGAGCCTTTATTTGCGCTCTTGCTAATGTTCTCTACGATAGGCGCTGCGTTGGCTGTAATTGTCACAGTCGCATCGGTATCCGCGTATTTCGTGCCGTTATTACCATTCCAGTCAAAAGTAACTGTGCCCGTAAATCCAGCAGCAACAGGCACGAACTTAAGCTGTCCCAAATTCCCCTTGAGGATTTCCTGATTGAGGACTATGTCTGTACCATTCAACTGCAGCTTGCCTATGCTTGCTGAAGGAAGCGACTTGATTTGAATTTTCTCAAGATTCTCTCCGTAGGCGACGTTGTTGTTAACGAAATACTGGTTTTTGAAATCATTCGCCTGAAACGCTGTCGGATCATACTGAAATCCTGTCTTAGCAATATTTCCGACCTTCGGTTGAATCGTAGAAATAGAATACATATGCTCTGCTTTGGTTGGAACCACTAACCCTGACACGCCCGCATTCGGACCCGTTGTTTCCGGCTCTTCATCGAACAAAATAATATTAACGGTATATTCTTTGCTCGCATCAATATTAGGGTTGTTTAATTGAATTTGCAGCGGTCTTCCGTCATTTTCTTCTGGAACCTTTAGAACTTCCGTCGCGATGTTGTTCCCGGCTTTATCAATAATGTTAGCCTCGATTAGGAAATTATTACCTTCCCCGTTTTGTTGTACGGTCGTGTTTACCGTTACTTTGCCATTAACAACTCCAATATTGACATCCTTCATCTCGCCAGTTGTGCGGCTGCCGCCATCCAGAATCAGTTGTCCCCAATCAATCGTTGTCTCCCATCCGCTGTTAAAGCTGCTTACCTTTGGATTGGAATGAACAGATATGCCTATGTAGTTATCTCCTGCGCTTACCTGATTGAGATTTAATTTAAAAACAGTTGTATTCCATTTAACGTTGTTTCCTGAAAGGGCTCCAACATAATTAGCAAGCGGGAAACTCTTTTTATATGTATTTCCCCATGATTCAGGCTCCGTGTACCCATTTGGAAGGTTTGAATTGGCTGTGAGTGCCAAAGGAGTATTGGAGAGGTACACACGATCCCATTCTCCTGATTCTTCATCCACATCATAAGCGCGAATTAATAAGTAAGCGCTCGTATGCGGCAAGTTCTCCGCAGGAACAGGGATTTTGAACTCAAATGGGTATTTCACAGCCGTTCCATTTTTGATCATCGAGCCACTACTTGGATCATACTTTTTGCGGATATCACCACCGTCATTGCTATCTGACGGAGAGGGGGTATACGAGTCCAAATCATTATCTTTCGGCTCGTCCCCTTCACTTCCGCCCCCCCAATTGTCAGTGGTTACAAATGATGTGTAGCCATCTTGAGGTACCGGGGTAGCCCACGCCGCCTGTGGCAGCACACTTACCGCGATAGAAGAAGCCGCAACTAGAGACAAGAACGGCTTACTAAACAATCTTTTCTTCATCTTTCGTTCTCCTTACCCGATATAAATTTGTTTTTTACAAATCGCAGCATCAACCTATCCCAGATTGGTGGCAATGACCTATGTAAATACCCAAAAGATGATACCTTAGTCCTAGGAATAACATCTTCTTTTCGACATTAAACCACATTTCACTGAACAAAATCTGAACATTCGACAAAAAAATAGGACTAAAGTCCTTTAAAAACAGAAAAACCGCCATTCCTGGCGGATTTTGTTGGATTATGTGTGCTGTCTCTGTTCAAACACATGAACAAACCATTCCCTTATCTCCGAACTTGGCAATATGCCCAGCTCTTCCTCAAGTCGAGCCCGCAGCATGTCATACTGCTGTTTAACTTCCGCATAGTTGTTAAGCTTCTGATGAACCTGCATAAGACCCCAATATCCGGCTTCGACAAGCGGAAAATGTTCTTTCATCTGCTGATAGGCCCCCCCCGCTTCCGGCAAAAGTTCCTGCGCCAGGCAAAAATCAGCAAACTTTTGGAGATACTGCCACCGGAGCTGCCTCAAACGCTCCCGTTCCCCTTCCAACCACTCAAACGGGGAGTCCGCGAAATAGTCCCCTTTGTACATAGCAAGCAATTGTTTATACGTTTCTATGGAAGCAGTATCTAGCACCGGTACTGTGGCACACTCTTGTTCCCACACATCCGCATCCGCGCGAATATCATTGAGCTGCAGACGATAGCCTTCCTGCTCATAAACAACCTGGATGGCAAGCCCTTGTTCTTTCAGCATTTTACGAATTTGATATACGGTCGTATGCAGTTGTACTGTTGCGCGGACTGGATCTTGTTCCGGCCACAGTACGTCAAGTATGGTCTCCTTGCGAATCGCTGGCCCACGCCTTTGATGCAGCAGAAATATGAATAGTTCCTGTGTCTTGCTTGTACGCCAAGTAAAAGTGCGGATCTCTTCGGATGATTTCTTCCAATGCAGTGTGCCGAGACATCCAAGCTGCGTATAGTGGTTTACTTGTACGGGGAGGCGTCCTGAATTAGCTAACGCTCTACGCAATCTTTCTATTGTTTTGGCCAAACGGTTATCCGAGACAGGCTTCAAGAGGTAGTCTAAGGCATGCAGTTCAAATGCCTGAGCGGCATACTTTTCAAAAGCCGTAACGAATATGATCTGCACATCGGGCTGTAGCACAGATATCCTCGCAGCCAACTCCATACCACCAATCTCAGGCATTACCGCCTCAAGAAAAACAGCATCCACTCTGATCTGGCCACACAGAATCAGAGCTTCTCTGGGATCTAATACGGAAGCTGCAATCTCAATCCCCTCATGCTGTTCAAGTAATTGTTCGATACTCTTTAGAGCTAGTGGCTCATCATCAACTATGAGCACTCTCATACTCATCACCTCTTTTCGGAATCTATTTGAAACGCTTCATTTTTATATGTTCATTCCGTTATTCAGAAAGGATTCATAGGTCATTATACCTGTTTTTTAAAATAATTTCAGGACTTTTGGATTATCCATCATCTTCCTATTGCTTACGCTTCCCAAGCACCAATAAGCCGTAACAGGAAATGCGCTGTTACAGCTTTTGTACCCTCCTACAGGCGGATATAATTACTTATTCCAATATTTTTCACCAAAAGCATCGCGCCCAGAGGAAATCCGTTCTTCTTTATATTCCTTTGGGTTCTTGATGTGGTAATTCTGGTGGTACTCTTCTGCAGAAAAAAAAGTAGCTGCCGGCCTGATCTCCGTTACAATCGGCTTATCAAAACGTCCGCTTTGCCCAAGCTCATCTTTCGATTTTAATGCAAGCTTATGCTGCTCTTCATTGTAATAAAAAATAGCTGTACGATACTGACTACCGCGATCAATGTACTGCCCTTCATCATCGGTAGGATCTATCTGAGGCCAATATAACTCGAGCAGTTTCTCATATGGGAAGATGGCCGAGTCAAACGTTATTTCGACAACTTCCAAATGACCGGTTTCCCCAGTCTTCACTTGTTCATACGTTGGATTCTCCACGGTACCGCCCATATAACCAGACACAATACCATGAATGCCTGGTTGTTCTTCAAATGGACTTACCATGCACCAGAAACAGCCGCCGGCAAAAGTCGCTTTTTGTATCATAGGTCTACTCCTTTCACCATCATGTATGATAGCGTTGTTTGTATAGATATTTATTATAGTTATTTACGTTAAATAAGTCCATTTTACATCAACTATCTTTCAGGTAAAACAAAAAAACCAATCATTATAAATAATGAATGGCTAATCCAGGAGTTCACTATGATCTCGGCTGCATCTCTATTCGAAACAGCTCTTCCAATTCCTTACCGAGCAGATCGCTTAATTTCTTCGCAGTGGAGGGCCCTACCGATTTAATCGCTCGTTCTAGCAGACTGACATATGCATGACTTAAACCCGAATGTCGCGCCAGTTCTCGCTGTGAGTAACCTTTGACAACTCTAGCCTTAATAAAAGCATCTGTGTTAGCCATGATCTTCGTGCTCATCATTTTCATTCAATGCTGTAATTTAATTAAGTTCGTTAGTTAAATGATTTTTTCAAGAATTGTTCAGTAAAAGTGGAAAATAAAGTTCGTTAGTAATATTTACTTTTGTAAATTCATTTCAATGGTTTTTCTTCATATATTGTAACGCCTATAAATAACGTGGGCTGATCGAAAAATTGATCAAGAAACTCATTGAACCTTTTGTCATTGTTGATTACGGTATCTACTACTACATTAAAACCCAATTCTGATAACAATTTAATTGTCGAATGGTACACTGAAATAATGGAATCATCAAGTATTTGTGAGACAACTTGATGATCTATTTCTCTTGGAGGTTCATCTGGAAATTTATTATTAATAAAATCATTGTAATTATTAAAAAAATCATCAATTGATAAATGATAAAAAGGAATCTCTTTCTAATTTATCAGTTCAGTTGATATGGAGGTCTTTCCAGAACTTGAAGTTCCATTTAGAAAAACTCCCTTGCTTCAATTTAATCATCCCTTCAATTAATAATCATTGCATATTTTTCAGATAACGTTATGTTCACAAAGTTCATAAAATTATCCAACTCAGAAAATATTCGAGAAACGATTGAATTAACCTGCTCATTACTTTAACGAAAGCAGGGAGCGGCTGCCGCGTGGCGAGCTGCTCCCTGCATATTCCGCTATCGTTCCTTCGTTAGTTCAATGCATCTAGCATTAATAAAAGATTTTTATATTGATATATTGTTTCTACATCTTCAATCTTGATACTGGATTGAAAAAACGATATATCCCCTGTTCCGTCGTCTATTTGATTCCTTATTTCGAGTATACGCTTTAAATTATTAGCAGTACCAATACTTCCAGAAATAATGGTCTTTAGCATCGGAAAAACAATTGTCCAGTATAGCCTGAATTTCAATAATATACTGTTTTTGAATAACCATTGAGCACCTCTTTTATATTTTTCTTAATGTGGATAGGCGACTATCTTAATATCTTCACCTATTTTTTCGAGACTACTAATATTAAGATTTAGCGATTGATCCATATATTTAAAACCTTCGCCACCAAAAGAAGAAGCTGAAAGTTTTCCCCCTATTAGTTTTGGAGCTATATATAAAACCAGTTTTTGAAAATGTTTTCCTTGCAAAAATGCGGAATTCACTTCACTCCCCCCCTCCACCAGCAACGTACTAATTTGCTGATTCCCAAGGTACTCTAGTAGGACGTTTATATCTACGTTATGCTTCTCCCCAGTCGTAATCACTTTCACACCAAGTTGCTCTAACGTTTTCTTTTTGGATACATCATATTGATCTGTCGTAAAAATCCAAGTGGGTATCTCATTATTTTTTAATATTTGACTATCAAGAGGAATGGAAAGTTTAGAGTCAATAATCACTCGGATGGGGTTTCTTCCGCCTAACTCCAGCCTTGTAGTTAATTGGGGATTATCTTTGATAATGGTTCCAATGCCCACTAAAATAGCCGAATGTTCATGTCTAAGTTTGTGTCCATCCAATCTTGCCTCATTGCCTGTAATCCATTGGCTATTCCCGGTTGAAGTAGCAATTTTACCATCTAACGATGATGCAACTTTCAATGTTACAAAAGGCAACTGATTCTTTTTGAAATATATGTATTCTTCATTTAATTTTTCCGCTGCCTCTTTTTTTACATCTGCTTTAACTTCGATTCCTGCTTTTCGAAGTATTTCGATCCCTTGTCCCGACACCCTGTCATCAGGATCATAGGATTGAGCAACAACAACCCTTGAAATTTTACTCTCAATTATTTTTGTGACACAAGGCCCCGTTCTACCGTAATGTGAGCAGGGCTCAAGCGTTATATACATGGTGCTTCCTGCTGCTGCTTCTCCAGCCATATTTAAAGCAAGAATTTCTGCGTGTGCATCTCCAGCTTTTAGATGCGCTCCCATTCCTATAACGTTTCCATTTTTTACAATTATGCAGCCTACCAAAGGATTAGAAAGAGTCTGTCCCTTTAGATTAGATGTCAAATTAATTGCTAATTGCATGTAGTGGGAATCATTCATTCAAAACACTCACCTTCTTAAGATAAAATAAAACCCGTACTAACGGGTTTCATAAGGGGCTGACTACAAATGATTCTACACAAGTCATTGACTTACATTTATAATCATTTTTATTTAAAGAACAGGTACTTGTACATAATTTTAAATCATGCTGAAATAATTCCTTCTTAGTAGTTAGATATCTTTCATTGTACTTATTAATAGTACCTAATAAACTTTCTCGTCCCTTAATTTTAATTCCATTCTTTAAAAGGGAACTCAATTTTTTAGGATTATTACTCAGGAGAGTGAACGGCTTCTCTCTCAGGAACTGGAGCACGATGGCTGTTTCCGAGTAATCTCTGCTGTCAACATCAAACCCTAATGCAAGATTCGCTTCTGCGGTATTCATACCTACGCCCTGTAATGCATAAGTCATAGCTTTATTAAACAATCCAATGCCTCTACCCTCATGGTTAGCGATATACGCCAGTCCTCCAACACCGTAACGAACAATCATCTTTAGAGCATTTTGCAACTGACTTCCACAATCACATCGTTGACTATTAAAAATATCGCCAGTATGACAAATACTATGTAATCGTACGAACGCGTTATCTGCATCATGGAATTCACCATACGTCAATATAGAACTATTTTGATACTGTGCCATGTCTATTTCTGAAAAAGTCTGAATCAATTGTTCTGCATTTAGTTGATCCGAATCGTATGTGATCCAGGTGTACCAATTGAAATCGTACATTTCATCCTCAATTTTAATTGGCATATTTACAGGACCAAACAAGTAAATATAATTATTTGTAGCTTTTAACACATTTATTTTTTGGGAAAGTATCTCTAAAACTTCCTGTTTCAACATCCGCACCTACTTTCTCTTATAACACGCGCTGCTTCATTTCCGAATAGCCACCAACTATTTCTAAAGACATTGGATGAACCATATAAATTCCACCATCGTAGGACACTGCAATAACATGATCTTCATGTCTTACGATACTGCTAATCCCATTTTTCGCTATCCTTTTATGGTTGATTTCCCCAGAGTTTAAATTTACCGAGATGATGTTGCCCCAATAATCGCCAACAACTACTAAATCATCACTAAAAAACTGAACCGATTTTAAAGAACGACGTCCTAAGCCAATTGAATGCAACAATCTGCCCGTTTGAAAGTCAAATACTTTTAGTGTGAAATCTCTGGAAACACTTGCAATAAGTTTACCATCGGGGCTATTATCCAAATCGTTAATAATTGCAGTATGCCCCAAATACTTTTGAAACAGCTCCCCGTCTAAGCTCCAAGATATAAGTTCCCCTGCTGCAGAACAGCTAATTCCGAAATCCAAACTTGGATGTAGTCGTAGAGCCTTCACCGCACCATCATGAAGACGATATGTCCCAAGAATTCCATGATCTTTACTAACTCTAACTATTGCACCGCTATAACAAGCCACAAAAATATTACTCTTAAAATTTTCAACAGATGAAATTCGTATTGAATTTATTGGTCCTTCACCGATCCAGGTTTCCTTCTCTGTGCGTAAATATCCATTATCACAACTAAAGAAATGTAGTTTTTGATTATGCGCACCACTTACGATTAAATTCATATCATAATCTGCTGCCAAACCATTCATTAAAAAACGCCCAGAATGAGGTTCAGTTCGGGTTGACTCTTGGATTTCAAGATTAATTAAGCGTACAAAACCATCGTCACTTACAGTTACGATAGTATTCGTAGTTAGCATTGAAACATCATTAAAACATGCATTTCCAATAGTATCTGGGTCAGCTCCTTTTTGGCACAGAATGTGTCCCGCCTGGGAATCCCATACGATTATAGTCCCATCAAATGTCCCCGCCAACAACTTGCTTCCATCAGTTGACCATGTAATAGACCGCTCCCACTTAATAAAGCTTTGCTCAAGTTCAAGTTTCATTTGAAAACTTATCGCGTCCCAAACTAATATTCGCTGATCATACGCTGCTGACAGGATATCTCCCGTCACTGGAGAGAGAGAGACTTTTTTAATACCCGATGAATGCGCTTCAATTTCATTTATTAATACACCCGTGTGTAAATTGAAAATTCGAATTTTCCCATCATCACAACCTAAAATAACTCTTTCATGTATTAAATCAATTGCACAAGTATCTGTCTCAACTTCAAATGGTCCCCATACGTTAATGTTTTTACCGCTTTGAACATCCCACTCTCGAAGTGTTTTATCATCGCCAGAAGAATATAATTTGCCTTTATGATAGGCTAGAGATAGTACATCTTTGCTGTGACCATCGAAAATCCGAATAACAGCGCCTGTTGTTAGATTCCACAAAATGATTCGACCATCTCGAGATGCGGAAGCCCCTGTCTCACTATCAATAAATACAAAGTCTTCTACATCATCACTGTGGCCTAATAAAACTTTATCTTTGGAGAACTTCGATAAGCACCAAATAATAATAGAGTAGTCAGAAGAACACGATGCAGCACTAGCTCCATCAGGACTTACTACAACCTTATTTACTAAATGATCATGATATCCAAGCAAGTAAACTTCGTTAGAGTCTAATGCATACTTAGCAACCGCCCCATCATAAGCAGAAGTTACTACCCAAGGAAAATCTCCAATTTGTGTAACTGCAGTAATAGGGCCTCTGTGTCTAATAAATTTCGTTTCATTGTACGTTGCTTGCTCTGTTATCATAAAATAAGCTCCTGTTCCTTTGTATATTTGGAAATACATTGTAAAATTATCATTGGATTTTCTCGGTATTTTTTTGAATTTTCTGACTTATATTGTTATGAGATTGCTGCTATTGCATGCCACTGTTGCTTTCCTATTTTAGATATGGACGGGTTAATTTCAATGACATGAAATCCGTTAGCAAGTAATAGACTCCTTAATTCAGCTTTATCGAAATGAGCGTGAAAACGTCCGAATGTATCCATATCTCCCTCAATAAAGGCCTCTGCCCATACAACTAAACTAAACAATCCAGTAGACCCTAGGTTTCTCCTTACTCTGCCTAAATAGTTATTTCTGTCATCCGGATGTTGATGGTGAAATGTCCCTTGATCAAGAATCACATCCATTTCTAGCTGATTGGAATTGTTCCACGACAAAAAATCCACTTCTACAAATTTTACTGAGAATGTATATTGCTCCTGCTCTATTTTCCAATTCGATTGGCTGATGATATCAAGACCTGTATAGCTTTTAGCACCATCCTTTAAATAGTTAAGGTGCCTTCCATTACCACAACCGATGTCAAGAATATTTGCTTTTTCTAATTTATTATTATGTAGCCATACATGAAGAGTTCGTATAGATGAATGAATTAATGAGTGATCACTGGACCAAACATCACTTTGCTGGTCATAATGTTTGCGAAATGCCTCCGTCATCACCGATTTGTAATTTTTAGCCCCCAAAGAAATAGGCATGATCGTATCCTCCTTTTAGTACCGAACCAAACGAAATCCTGTAAACCTAAACTCTGGAGCAGGAAAAGGACCATGTCTTCTTGATACTCTGCACAAATCACCTCCTCTTGCAAAGGAACCTCCTTTGAGAATGCGGTAATCCTCACCTACTGCAAAGTAAATGTCGTCTTTAACGTACTCTCCACCTGGATATTCCATATAGCGGGTCGATACCCATTCTTCCACATTTCCTCCCATATCATATAGTCCAAAATATGATTTTCCTGTCTCAAACTTTCGAACAAAGGTTGTTTTTTCCATTCCATCTTCGTATGAATTGCAATAGTGCGGGTTCCATTCATCTCCCCATGGATACTGACGGGTAGTTGGACCGCGTGCGGCATATTCCCATTGAGATTCTGTCGGTAGTGAAATATTGCGTCCTGTTTCTTTACTTAACCATAGACAATAACGTTCTGCCTCTTCAAAGGTTACTCCCCAGACCGGATGATCCTCCTCACCACCTAAATCAGAATTTGTGAGGCTTTCTGGAACTCTCTCAAACTGGTCTTCTACAAAATCTCTGTACATCGCATTTGTTACCAAAATATCCGTAATCTCAAATCCAGGAATTTGTAACGTCTGTCGAGGGTACTCTTTCATCAGATAACTTTTAAAAGATACCTTGTACTCTGGATTCAATAGCTTATCCTGCCAAAAAAGAAAGGCTTCATCCACTTCTTCCAGCGTACTACCTATATAGGCCGATCCGGTAGGAACAGGAATCCACTTTGGTTTTGTCACGTATTTCCCTCCCGAAAAGAATTTGTATACAAATTGAAGCCTAATACATGGTTCCAATCCTGAACTTTTAATTTAGGTGAGAACGCAAGAGCTTTACTAAGAAGATTTGGTAACACTTGACTTCCACTGTAAATCTGGTCTGCAAGATTCCATGCTCCTACACTTCCACAAACATAGCTTTGTCCATATTCATGTGGGCTCGAAAAAAGACGACCAACCATCCACGTATAATTGGTTTCATTATTACGAATGATGTCACCACCAAAGAACGAATGACATGTGCTTGTCCATACTGATTGCATATCCTGGAGACTATGTGCCTCTACTAAACTTAAGTTGTATCTAAATTGCACATGCATGAACTGGAGGAAAGTCAATTCTACCAATCTGTTAGAGTAGCTTTCTACCCCCTCCCATTCAAGTTTAGATAAAAGTTCCATGACTGTTGGAAAAATTTCCTCAACGGACAGATGGGGAACTATAAAATTTTCACGATGATGGCGATTCATTGAGTAATGAATGCCATGTGCCGTTTCATGCAATAAACCTTCTATACTAAGTTTATTTTTAAAACTGTGAACAAAGCATAAAGGAAGTTGATGATAAGCGAGAGGCATAGTAAAAGCGGCTTGTTTTTTGAAAGGTTGATTCGAAATATCAATACGATTCTGTCCTATAAGTTCTATGAAGCAGTTTTCCCATTCTTCAGAGTATTTTTTATAAAGTTTTTTAATTTGTTCAACTGCTTCATCTACATTGTTAACTTGGATTGAATTCTTCGTTTGCGGAAGCAAATTGTACCAGTCCAATTGTTTGGTATGACTTTTCTGACTTATTTGACTAAAATAATCCTGAAACCAGGGAAGTTGCGATTCCAACTTACACTTCACCGTTACATAATTTTCTTCTAAAATAATAGGTTCTTTAATTAGAATTAACAGGGATTCGGTAAACTCATTGAGATGCTCCATGACAAACTTATTCACTTCTTCATAGGTTTGTCTACGTACCTCAATCTGACTTGAGTTCGTAGCCTGATGTAAAGTCAGACCATTAAATCTCTTTGCTTTTAAGGTAGCAATTAACGTTTCGTAATTCTTCTTTGCATAACTGTATCGTTCATTTGCTTCTTCTGGGCAATCATATCCGTCTTCATCATATAGAAATAACGAATCTACTTCATTTACACGGTGAATCCATATCTGTTCCCTTGTATCCATAGCATGTCTAGCGTAAGCATACGTCCATAGATATGATTGAAGTTCTTCAGCTTCTGAAATCAGGCCTTTTTCCCACAAACGTTGTGCCTTTGTATAGTCCATCGTCCATAGATAGTCAGCCTCATTATTCGGATACATCGTATTCAGATTCCATAACATGCTTATCACCTCTGCCTGCAAGTTCTCACAATCAATTTATTGAGCATGATCATCCATAGTAACAAACTGATTAATCCCGCTATATAGCAAAGGGCCGGAGTTAACATATTTCCAACTAGGTAATTGGAACCTATGCCAGAAGGTAAAGCCGTAATTAGATAGGCTGGGTAAAGAATGACTGTTATTCCAATGGCAATGTTACTATTGACGAAGAGATGCAATGGTTTTGTATAAAACCTAGTTGCTGGACTTCCTAAAGGAAGAGGCATAGTTGGATCGAAATGAGCTTGAATAATATGAAATGCACTTGTTAGCACGACATGGGCAAATATACCTACTGTCAAACACAAAAAAATAATGAAAGGAGACTGTCCGAATATTTTAAATCCCATGAGTATAGCAGCAAGCCCGCATACAAATCCAACCGCTATCATAGGAAAATCCCATCTAAAACAAAATACTTTAATAAAAGGGGCACCAGGAGTTAATAAGTAGTGTAATGTTTCGCCACGACGGAGAGAGCGAATATATTCATTTAATCCTTTAAAAATAAGAGCGTCGCCTATAGAATCCACACAAAACATGATTAGAAGAAAAAAGATAAGATACGATGAGTCCATAGGTACGCCATTAATATTGCGAAACATAATAAGTACTATTATGGAATGAGCACTATAAAACACTAGATTTGGTATGAGTTCAATCAATCCATAATGCCATCGTTCACTGATTCCCACTTTACTGACTCTCCAAGCACATTTAACTAAGTTCATATTATCAAGCAATTTCTCATTAATAGAATTTGGCACGGCGTAACCTCTCCGCTCTAAGAGCAAGCAATATCAATAAGGCAAACCAGAGGCAGCTTCCCGCCGACTGACTTAACATGGTTAAATGAAGTTCTGAAGATGGATGCACATTCAATAAAAGTAATGGAGACGAGATAGCAGCTGAAAAAGGATTAAACAAATAGAACCATGGTGATTCGCTAATCATCCCCAGTGGAAACACTGCACCAGAAAAGATCCAAGTCATATTGTAAAAAATAGATTGTATAACCGAGGAATAACCCCTCGGAGAATAATACTTTGTAAGTATGGAAGTTAATGTAAGATTAATGGTTCCCATACATAGATTTATGAAACCAAGAACAATTAAAAACAATGAATTTCCATGGTATAGAACCAAGATAATATAAATAAATAACCATACATATAGCGGCCTTTGCTTAATAGTTTTCCCCATATAATGAGCAACGAAAAGGAGTGAGGGGCTGCAAGGTAGGAGATCAGCAGCCTGCCATCTTGAAGTCTCCAGTAAATCTGCTTGTTCTTTGGCAATACCTTTGATAGCAATGATCATCCAAAGAGGATACGACATTAGGGAGTACTGAACTAGGTATTCCCATGTATATCCGGATAGCGTTCCTGCTGAAAGCCAAATGAAACAATCTGTTGCCAATACAAGAAGTGAATAATAAATGACCAGTAACCAATCAGCCTTTTGCTTCACAGTTGATCGGATCACCCGATACAAAATGTCAATTCCACAAATACGACTTATCTGCGACAAGCTATCTCTCATTGCTATAGACCTCTCTATACCTTTCCTCCAAAAAAGTGACACTTCCCAGGTATCGAGATTCAATAGAGTCAATCAATGTGCCTTGATGTAAAAAAGCTCCGGATGAACATAGTTCTGTAATATCCTTTAAATTGTGAGAAGTCATTAATCCACACACATTATTGTGTTCCATATAGGCTTGCACTAATCTCCGAACCTGTGTGATAGCAAGTGGATCTAATCCAACTGTCGGTTCATCCAAAATAAGAACCTGTGGCTTATAAGCCATACTTATGGCAACTTCAAATTTAATGCGTTCACCGAATGATAGGGCTGTAGGTCTTTTAGTAAGATGTTCCGCAAGCCCAAGCTCATCTATAGTCACTTTAAACCAATTTTCATCGAAATGACGGTAGATGCTTCTAAACATTTCTATATGCTCGATAAGCGTAATTGTAGAAAACAACCGAGATGACGCTCCTGATAGCCAAGCAATTTTCTGTTTCCATGCTGAATTGTCAAGATTCGGTCTACTCTTGCCATTAAACCATATATGACCTTCATCCGGTTCATAGGCTCCAAGCAGTAATTTGGTCAGCGTTGTTTTACCCGAACCATTAGGGCCGATTAGACCAAATATTTGGTTAGGTTTTACCGTCAAACTTACTCCATTTAATATAGGAATAGGAGTAAGTTTGGAGTTAGATTGAAACCATTTTTTGTGAGGCTTGTAAGAGAAATAAATGTTTTGTGTTTCAATCATCCGTGCTCCTCCTTCAAACTTTTATCCAATTTAAAGATATAAGTCTCTGGATTTAATTGGTTCACCGTTCTCATTAATGCTATAAAGGCTTACATATGCGCCTCTACCAGCAACTAATAATAGTGTCTGACCATCTTCTGTTGTACGTCCTGCTAACCCTTTAGGAAAATCAGGAACTGTAATTTGATTATCTACAACTTCCCCGACCTCATAATCATATGTAGTCATGACATAACTGTAGCTAATCGTATGCACAAAGCCGTGTAATACGATTGCATTTTCGACAGTAGTCGTTATCCACTCTCTCCAGTCTCTGGAGATTTCCCACCCATCAGGGTTAAATTCAACGATACCTTCTGGTCCGTTCATTAAAATATTCCCATTCTCTAGACGGCGGAAACGTTTTATGTTATCTCTTACCTGCAGCTCATGTACGAGTTTATTGGTTTGCCCATCATAGATGAACATTACTTTCCTTCTTGTGCCAATTACAATTTGACCAGATTGAGAATAGCATACGGCCCAGACTGGGTAGCCGACAGAATAGGTGTATAGAACTTCTCCAGTTTGTGCATCGAATTCAACCGCAATACCTGCTTCTGTTCCTACGATAATTTTCGTGTAATCGGTGTTTACGTCCACATCACGACAAATTCCCAGAATAGTAGTGTGCCAGATAATATCCCCTTGGGCATTGGCCTTAAAAACCGTGCCTTTAGATGAGATGGCTACAAAAGAACTATCACGGAATGGAACTACTCTGCGTATTCTTCCAAAGCCATAACGATGACGTTGTATTTGTTGTATATTTAAGCTGTTATAGGCTCCTGTATCGTATTGGAGCACAGCTACACTGCTGTCCTCAAGCGCAGCATAAACAATACTTTCATTGGATGGATGCACATCAAGTCCCCATACACAGTTCCCTGTGAAGTAGCTCTGCTTATTGATGAGACCATCTTGATCCACTCGATAGATTTCGCCGGATTCCAGCAGTACATATGTATAATCATCATTTACACAAAGAACCTGCTTCAATTGAAACTTGAAGGGTCCAATAATTTGTTTAAGTACTGGTGTCTGGGTCTCATTCGAATATATATATAAGTGATGATCGAAGCAGGCCAAATATGCAATTGAGGCATCCGAATTAAAATCTATCCATTCGATGTCATCGTTGGTAATTCGATACTCTGCTGTAATCTCACCTTGCGTGCTTAGAATATAAAAAGTGTAGTTATTATCTGATGTTGCCCAAAAACGGTCATGGCGCGGGTCATATTTCACGCAATGAACGGGTCCAAAATCGAGACGCACTTTATGAACTACCTCATTATTGACCAGGTCAACAAATGTAACAAATCCTTTAAAATCTGAAAGTACCGTAATCCCATCTTTTTTTGTCTCAATTGTCTCAGCATGTACATCTTTTAGAGGATCTGAAATACGTATTAATGAAAACGGGTCTTGAGATAATTCTAGCAGTTGGCCATAGCCATTAGTGACTAGCAAACGATCTTCCTGAATAGCTAAAGCATGATTAGTACTTGGAATGACGATATCATCTTCTGTTAATAAAGATTGATCAGAAAACTGACCTGAACATAGATAGTCAATGGGTCTCAGGGATTCTGCGTCCCATCTTGTAATAGTACCAAACGTATCTTTAGTAAAAATAAACCGTTCATTACTATCCATAGCGCAAATTGGAAAGTTGTACTTGGTTACCGGTGATGATTGCAAGACGTTTAGTCCATGATCAAGCGAGTACAAGCCACCTTCACGTCCGGCAGCAATAATTTTGGTATGATGCTTAGAATATCGTATATGCTGTATCCGTTCTCGAATCATATAAATTCCCCCATCTAGAAATATACATCACAGTGAAGATTATAATCTTCACTGTGATGTATTCATTTGGATATTGGTTTAACCTACTTCAACTTTTCCAGAAAGACGTTTTGGTTGTGTTTTTACAGGCAATTTCATATTTTTCAACTCCTTTCATGGAATTTGAATAGTCTACTTCGTATGGATTGAGCAGGTGAATCTTATTCTTCGCAATTCAATCTTCAACTGCCTATCTCATGAAATTAACTATATAACACAATTTTCTTTTCATCAGTACCCAGTTTTTTGGTTACTCTAACCTAGAACAACCCCAATTTTTTAGCCCTTCCTGCTAGTTCCCTATTTCCAGCCTTTTCCCAAACCATTTTTAGATGCGTACATTTCTTGGATAATCGATATAATTCGTTCTTAAGGCTTTGATAGCTGACACTTTTTATTTCTGCGATGTCAAATAAAGAATACCCTTGGCTTAGTAGATCAAGGATGTGCCGTTCTGTCATTGTTGTTTCTTTTCTAAACTTCTTTATATTTTCTTTCATGCATTTGTTTCGAAAAATATATGCTGAACTAAAATGAATGGAAGATTTTTTTATATATGCTGCTCTAACCACTTCAGGAATATCCATGATGTAATCTTTGACTAAGAAATTTTCTACTAATCCATAACCTAGGCATAAATGAATCAACTCTTCATCAATCGCAGATGAAATCATAATAATTTTAATATCAGAATTCAACCTTACAATCTCAATTGCTAGATCAATCTCTTCGCTGTAACCTCTATCCATATTGATATCAATAATAAGAATATCAATTTTTTTAGTATTACTCATGATTACCTGTAAGGCAGCTTTTGTTTCGGATACAATTGAAACCACATTCAAATCAGGGCTACTTTGTAGGGGATTAAGGATTTTTCTTAGCCAAAATTCATTGCTTTCTATTAACATAATGTTGATATTATCCATACACATAACCCACTCCTTTTACACTAAGTAATATCGGATGCGCATATTAAGTGTTGTTCCCGACCGACCATTAGGAGGGATTAGCATTGCAAACCATGGCTGTTTTCCATTTTGTTCGTTTCATAAACCAATCAAACATCTCCATTGATCGCTCTTTTACTTGTTCTTCTGTCTCTCCTGCTACTAGAATAGAAGCAATAGAATCAATTGTATGTTGAGCATCATTCGTGAAGACATGCCCTTCCACAGCCTTTATTACATATTCTTGAACCCATTCAGGAGGCGATTCTTTGGGCAATTCAGAAAGCACTCCAATTCTTTTGGGTATCAGAACAAAGCCAGTATACATATCTGGTGTTATTGTGTCTAAACTTTTTAGCTCCGATGTTTCATCGAATAGACCACATTGTGCTTGAACCCACATTTTTCTCATGTCTAGACCAAAAGATTTATAAATACAATCTCCAATCATTCCACCACCTGCACGACTTGCAACTTCACATAGAACTAATTCATCATCCGGTGTATGAAAAACTTCAATATGAAATGCCGCATGCTCAGGTGTAGGCATTACTTGCAAAAGCCTGGTTGCAAATTCGATTAACCTGCTCTTCATCGGGTTATTTTGATCTAACAGATAACTTCCTATTACTTTCGAACGAAGACTACAACCATCCAAATATTTAAATGGCCAAATAAACTTAATTTCATTATTTACTACTATGCCATCTACATGATATAACTCTCCTGTAACGAAGATTTCTATCTCGTATTCATGCAGATTATTTTTTTGTTCTTCTTTAAATTTCAACAAGTCGGCCTCTCGGTCAACAAAGTAAAGATACTCTGCTCCTGAACCAGCTATTCGCTTTAAAACAACAGGATAACTGTGATTCTGTATAAAATTCTCTATATCATTGAAATTCCTAATTTTTTGATACTTTGGAACTCTGACTCCACCTGCACTTGCCGTTTGTTTCATTAATGTCTTATCACGAAAAGTAAGCGCACTTTCAAACGTTTGTCCTACAACACCCAATTGATCACGTAATCTTCCCGCCCTAATTAAATCGTCTTCGGAAACACTGACCAGTCTACTAATAGGGTATTTTCGGGCGAGTTCCAAAACCCGATTTTCTAGTTGATTGCTCTCATAATCCGCGAACGGTTCAATATTAAAGTAGTCCTTATTGTAATAATCAGCAGCGGATTTTCCACTATTTAGAAGAATTAAATCTTCACCTGTATGTTTCAACCATTGCTCATAAGGAAAGACTGCATGTCTTGATTTATTTAAAATGACAATGGCCACCGCGCATATTCTCCTTTGTTAAATTGATTCTTAGTTCCACCAAATCGCATTTGCAGAGGATCGTGCGTTAGACGCAGCTGCCTCAGGCGTTGGGCCGATCGCCCAAACATATGCAATCTCCCCCTTATAATCTGTAGGCGGCTTAACAATATCTCCGATTTTGGCAGAAATCACAACATTTTGTACTCCGGGGTATGTTCTCGCTAATTCCTCTCCGCCAATATTCATTATCGCTTGCTCAAAATTGGGATATACGAAATACTCTGAAGCTCCACCTACAGGGCAAGGCGGAAATATTGGGATTTCGCCTAGTGCGATACGAATGATCTGATGATAAATGTTTATTCCATAACTTGCTGATATCATCGGTCCAATCATAGCACCTCCAAGTCTAGGGTTAACTTCGATGATCACGGGTCCAGACTCGGTTATGATGAACTCAGTGTGCGCTGTCCCGTAATCAACACCCATATTTTGAAATAGTTCACCTACTATTTCTTTTACTCTTTCATACATTTTTTCGCCAATATTAACAGGGAATGAGTCTGCAATCTCTACAAAGTGAGGAAAACCGCCTAAAGTTCTGTCTGTAATTCCGAGGTATGTTGTTTTACCGCTAAAAGTTATAGTTTCGATACTATAAAGGGGACCTCGCGCAAATTCTTCAATTAACACTCGGCTATTTAAAGAATTGCAACTTTTTTGAATGGTTCTAAATGCATATTCTAATTCTTCGGGGTCGCGACACAACATAACTTGATCGCTCCCCGTCCCCCTCGAAGACTTAATGAC
Source organism: Paenibacillus sp. J22R160 (assembly GCF_059692135.1). Lineage (NCBI taxonomy): Bacteria > Bacillati > Bacillota > Bacilli > Caryophanales > Paenibacillaceae > Paenibacillus > Paenibacillus sp. J22R160. The sequence goes on from NZ_JCAUAU010000001.1 coordinate 600,623, forward strand.
ACATGGATAACCCCATTTTTGTGCAGAATGGAGTGCGTGATCCAACTCTTCGATTACTTGATATTTGGGTATTGGTATACCTATTTGACTGCATAAGTCTCTCATTTGGTCTTTATTCCGAGCAATTGAAACTGCTTCGGTGGACATAAAGGTAAGTTTGAAATGAGCTGCTACTTGAGCAGCTATCTCCATGTAACTATCCGTTAAACTTACCATCCCTTGAAATGGATTCGTTATTTTTAATTTCTCTAATAACTGTATCAGCGTCATTACATTTCTAGTGTCAGTGACAATAATTCGGATAGACCGTCCTAAAAATTCTTTATCATCCTTGGTTTTGAAATATTTCATGGGGTCACTTGTTAAAAAAGTAACTTCCATATCCAAATCCATAGCTCCGCGAATGATCTCTAAACCGGAACCGGAGGTTGTAGATTCTAATATTACAATATGTTTATTCATATGCGGGCTACGCGGGCTTCCAATATGGCATCGATTGCTGCAGAAGTATGGTTAATCCCAGTAGCGATTTCAATATCCTCTACTCCTGCCGGGTTGACAATATTGAATTCAAAAATATAAGGGAAAGACATATCGAGTCCAATAAAGCCGATTCCATAGTCCAGAAGTCGTTCTGCTAATAAATTGCAGAGACTTTGCTCATCTGGTGTAAGATTGTCTTCAATAAAATGTCCTCCCTGAGCAATGTTGGACCGGTGATCATTATCCGCTAATCGACGTCCATGGGAAGTAATTACTTGGCCCCCCGCGATTATTACTCTTTTTTCTCCATTCAATTTCACTTCTGGCGCGTATTTTTGTAAACTACAATATTTGTTTTGAATTCCAAGTAAACTGTTATCGAAAGTAATCGAATGACGTGCTACAGTATTTCCCGTCATAGACTGTAAAATTGCGCGACTATTGGCACCCTTTGGTTCCAATAAAAAGACATCTTCCCCACAACCAGCGTTAGTTGGCTTAACAATCCACTTTTCGTCGCTGTGAGATTCATAGACATCCCATAAAAACTCAAAGCTGCTAGCAATATAGTTTTCAACAAGATTTTCAGGTGGAACAATTAAACCGAGATTGTTTTTATTATTTAAGAAAACCATTGCCTCTACCTTATTAACGAAGGGAACACGCTGGGAAAGTAGCCAGAGAATTTGCCAAATATCTTGAGAAATAGATTGATGGGGTTGATTCATAACCCAAATCAGATCATAATTCTCCATTGAAAGTTGGTTTATCGTCCCTTCTACACTCCCGTAGGGCAAAATAGGGGAATAAACAGACACAACGTCACCAAATACGTGGTAATCTTTTGTAGTGAGGGAATTAACCAGGCCTAGATCAACAGAAATCCCTTTACTCAGAAAGCCATTCACCATATACGCTTGGTCTACACCATGATATGAACTAATTAAAATAAGAACTCTCATATACATTGCCTCCAACTTATATTTTTATAGTTTTGTCATCAACAATTATTTGCGACTGAGACGTAATTCCTTCCAAGGATAAACAAGACCATGAATTCACAACTTTTGGGAATTGTAATTGTTCAGGTCCTTCAGGGAGAGAAGTGATATCTAAACTTTTGTCTTGCAGGTATACAGGACTATAGATGGAATCGACATACCTATCTCCTCGATCCGGAAAAATGGCTACAATATTTACATTCTTCGAATATTGCTTTCGAATCCAATTGGCAACTACGTACACGGATCCCGAACTATTTCCTGCAAAAATTTTTTCTCGATCTGCAAGCTGTAAGGTACCGGCGAATGCTTCTCTATCGTTCAGCCAATGGACCTCATCAATGATGGAAAAATCCACGTTGGGTGCAATTAAGCTATTGCCAAGTCCCCCTTGTAACCGTCCTGGAATATCTGGTTGACCGAAAATAACGCTGCCTACAGAATCAACAGCTATCACCTTCATGCTTTTGTTCCATCTTCGAAGGGCCTCTGCCGTACCAGACAAGGAACCCCCACTTCCTACAGAACCAATGAGCACATCTACTCGTCCTAGATCTTTTTGAACTTCATTTGCCAGCTCTTCATAAGCCTTGGGATTGTTTGGGTTTTGGTATTGTTGAGGCCAGAATGCCCCCGGGTATTCTTTCAATAATTCGTATAAGCGTTCCAAACGTGCGCTTTGCCAACCGTTACATCCCATTTTATCTACAATATGTATTTTACAACCAAGTGAAGTCAGTTTCGCTAGTGTGATTCGATCAATACGGGGGTCCGTGACAATATGTACCTCGTGTCCTAAGTAGGTACCCACTAATGCTACGCCACAAGCCATAGTCCCTGACGAACTTTCGATGATTGGACTGCCTTCCTTTAGAAGCCCTCTACTTTTCGCCTCTAATATGGTCCTTTTGGCTACACGGTCTTTCATACCAAACGGGTTTAGCAGCTCAAGTTTTGCATAGACCTCTACGCACAGTGTGTTTTCATCGCTTTTCAATTTAACCAATGGTGTGTTCCCTATGCCAGAAATCATATCACTAAACAGCATAACGTTTACTCTCCCTACTCTTCTGCCAGGAATGATAAATTGTAACGTTTTCTGTTAAATTAAGAAGTGCCTCGTATACTCTAGCTGTTTTATGGACGTATGTTTCTTCTTCAGGATTCAGCAAAATACCGATACAAGTTCCACTATGAGCTACCATCACACCTAGACAATTATGCTCTTGACAAATTTGCATTATTTTCTCAAAGAATTTCTTTGGCTGCACCTTTTGATTGATTGCGGCACTACGACTTGAAATCTGTCCAATCTTGGATACATCTCCGTATCGAATTGCCTTTGCCATTTCCTCTAATAACTTCCCGTATTCCAATTTGTCTAATTTGGTATATTTCTTATCTAACTTATTAAACTCAATCGTGTCTACAATACCGCCTTCATCAATTGAAAGAACAGTTAATGGCAATAGTTCTCCGTAACACTCTAGCAATTCCACCTTTTTGTGAAGAAATGAGCATACTCCTGCATACATCACTCCATCAGATGGTTCTACACACCGCATAAATTCTTGTAGTTGTACATTTGTCATATTTAGATTATAAAAGTCAGAAATAGCACGAGCTGTCGCTACTAGATCTGCGGATGAACTTGCTAATCCTTTACCTACAGGAATATCACTCACCAACTCCAAGCAGCCTCCCTGTGGCAAGGAATAATAAGTTAATATCATATGCGCTAGTTTTTTTGATTTGAGTTTCAAGGCAGGAAAAACCATTAAGGTATCACTCTGGGGGAATGAAATAAAAGATGCTTTTGTGTATCTATCAACTGGAAATGTAACGAGAAAATCTTGTCCATTAGGAAGAACACCTTGTAATAACTCCCCAAACGTGCCGAATGATTCCCCATATCCTCTTTTAACATCAACTTCTTCAATATTAGTTAACAAATTAATCATTCCTTACGTTAATTAATTAATTAATTTTATTATTAATCACGATATGAAGGTATTTTAATGAAGCGAGCAGTTTATTCTCATTTACCATGGTGTAACATCGACTGCCAGCTTTTTATCGCTCTTTAACCATGGCGTAACATCGATTGCCAGCATTTTATCGCTCGTTGACCATGGTGTAACATCGATTGCCAGCATTTTATCACTTATTGACCATGGTGTAACATCTTCTGCAAAATTCGAACTACCCCAATAAGCAACGACAGAAACTGCTACAATTGCAAATACTCTTAATAATTTGATTTTCATTTACAACACTACTCCTTTATTGGGAATTTTTGTTTGTTGCTTTCAATAACATCATTCTACTATCACAAACATTTTATAGTCAACAGTTAATTTGAAATTCCAAAAAGGGATAATCAAGGTTGACTTTAGTAACATAAATGTTAATATGTTATTAGTTGATGATAATTGAAAGGAGATAATAATGGATCCAAAAATAATTGGAAGAAAAATAAAAGAACTTCGTGTCTCTTTAAAGATGAGACAGGAAGATCTTGCTGAAGGAATTGTATCCAGAAGTTATATTAGTCAGATTGAAAAGGGGGATGCCTCTCCTTCTTATGACATTTTAGAAAAACTTGCAACTCGATTAAATTGTTCGGTTGCTTACTTTATATCTGATAATGAAAACAATCAACATTCATCTCTAGCACCCGCTCTTCTCTTCCAAGCCGAACAATGTTTAGAACAACGTTTAATGGATCAATTTTCTGCCGTTATGTCTGCTATTAATGAGTACAATCTGGATAGCACATGTATTTGTATCAAAGAATTCCTATATGCTCAGTATTATTTTGAAGATAAAAAGTTTGATCTAGCCAAAGAACACGTTGAAGCTAGTATTCAACACTCTTATCCGGCAAATTTTGAATACCGTGCCAAAGCATTTAATCTACAAGGACTAATTTACTATCAATTAGATCGTTTACAAGATGCTATGCAAAGCTTCAATACATCGCTTCAGTTGATGCAACAGTTTGTATCCAATCCGCTTCTATATGTTGAAGTATTGTTGAACCTGGGAATTTTTCATTTTCATATGGATGAATTAACCTCATCTATAACCTATTTGTTAGAGGCACTTCAAATCAATAAAAGTAAGGGTACCTTCTATAAGTCTGGTGAAGTTTTTATGACCCTAGGAGTCTGTTACAAGAGGATTGGAAATATTAAAGAGGCACAAAAATCATATTTAAAAGCCCTGCATTCCTTTAGTGAAACAAATAACGAACGACTCAAAGCAGGTATCTTTGTGAATTTAAGTATTTTATCCAATATAATGAAGGAGTTTGATCAATCTTTAAAATACATTCATGAAGCAACAGATATATATACTTCATTGTCGGATTCAAGTGGCATGCTAAATGCAAAGCTCGAACTGACTGAAATCTATTTGAGCACTCAGAAATATGTTGAAGCTAAACAACTATGTGATGAATTATTATTATTTGAATTAAAATCACAAACAAAATCTCAGCTATTTGTAGTACTGGGTAGAATTAGCTCACAAGAACGCAACCTTAGTTTAGCTCTGGAATACTTCTTTCAAGCAAAAACTATTTATCAGCAAACCTCACAAAATACAAAGTTAAAAAAACTATATCTATTCATTGGAGAAGCTTATTATTTAGAAAAAGATTTTGAATCCGCAGCATACTATTACAGGTTAGGATCAAACTCAGATTTGAACCAAGATAGATAGTCAATTGCACCAATAGAGGTGATTCTATGAAAAATAAACTTAACATATCGATTCCAATCTGCATCCTCATTTTTGCAAGCTTTCTGATAGGAATGGCACATTCTGCAATGATTCCATTTTTAAGCACTTATTTAAATAAACAATCAAGCCTATCTCTCTCCGAGATTGGTTTGATTGTTGGTATTGCCCCTCTTGCCGGTATCTTTGGTGGAGTTATAGGTGGCTATCTTTCTGATCATTATGGAAGAAAACCTATCATGATTGCTGCTTTGATACTGTCTACTATATCAACAATCGGACTAGCATATGCTAGGGATGGGGCTAGTTTTTTCTGGATCAATATGCTATGTGGTTTTTCGCGAATCGCCTTTAATCCCGTATCTCGTTCACTATTAACTGATCTAGTTCCAGACAATCGGAGAGTCCACATACTTAGTTACGACCAGACAGCTTATAATTCAGGATATGTAATTGGTATGTTACTGGGTTCAGTAATGATTACATCATCAGCCCCGTACATCTTTCTTTTTACTGCTACGCTCACTTTCCTACTACTCCTGCTTATCCTTTTCTTTATTAAAGAACCTGCGCGAATTGTGCTGGCTTCAGATAAACCTAAAAAATCATTGGGTTTTCTAAAAACATTGGAATTGGTATTTCATGATCGCGTTCTTTTCTGGATTACTTTAGGCGGCATTCTGTTCAATTTCTCTTTTTGCCAACTAACAAGCACATTACCTATACATATGGAAGAAGTTTGGAATAGTGCTGGTGTTACCTGGTACAGTTATATGATAACAATGAATACAGTTATCGTTCTTTCCCTTCAAATACCGATTGCGAAATATTTAAACCGCTTGAATCCATATATTTTGTTGGTTATTTCTTCTTGCCTATGTTCAATTGCTTATTTAACTTTCCAAAATTATAGTTTATGGACATATATGTTCGGCATCGTTATTTTGACCTTAGGAGAGCTTGTTTCATTTGTCGGCGTACAAAAAAGTATGCTTGATCTTTCTAATTCCTCTAATAAAGGAACCTATTTTGGATTCCGAAGTTTAACGACACTTGGAAATGCATTTGGACCTATTACTGGGATGTATTTTCTTCAACATTATTCTAATAACGTACTACTTTATTTTTGCTCTCTAATTTTCTTTATAAGCATGCTAAGTTATGTAATTAGTTCCCATCACAGAAAACAATTATTTATTCAAAAGGAGGAAGCATTTTGAGCATTTTGCTAATTAACCGATATAAAAACTATTTATATTCTGAAATACTAGCTGAAGTAAGCGACCAACTCGTAGTTTTAAGTACTCATAAACTTCCTGACGCAGAAAAATTTAAACACTTCGAATACATTCCTGATTTATCCCAAACTAGCTATGCGGAACTATGTGGAATTAAGCTTCATGAAATATTTCAATTTCAAGCAATAATTGCAGAAAATGAGTTTGATCTTGTTTTAGCTGGTCGACTAAGAGATCGATTTTGTATTTCGGGACAAAGCGAAGTAAGTGCTCTTGCTTTCAGAGATAAAGTCCTGATGAAAAATATTCTTTCTAGTTCAATACCAGTGCCTGCTTATCAAAAGATCAATAACATTTCGGAGCTTTATGACTTTATTTCATTACACGATTATCCTATTGTTGTTAAACCGGTAGATGCGGCTGCATCAGTTAATATTAATATCATCTCAAATAATAATGATTTTGAAATGTTTTCAAAGCTGGATTGGCAGACAAATCTAATGGTTGAAAAATTTATTGATGGCGAAATGTATCATATAGATGCATTATTTGTAAATCAAGTTGAAGTTGTAATTTCTATATCTAAATACATTAATGGTTGTCTTGCATATATTGAACAAAAAAGCTTAGGTAGTTACCAATTGCACCCTTCGGATGGTATGTATGGTCGTCTTAAAGAATATTTCTATCAAGTTTTAAGGAGTATGCCTGCTCCTTCAACTAGTGCCTATCATCTAGAGGTTTTCCGCACAAAGGAAGATGAGCTGATTTTCTGTGAAATTGCCAGCCGTATAGGCGGAGCCTATATACTAGATGCAGTAATTAATTCATTTACCATTAATCTCTTTAGTTATTGGCTGAGAGCTATGTCCAATCTTTCGGTTCAAGAAATAACAATAGATACTCCACAAAAATTAAATGGCTGGTTACTTGTTCCTCCGAAAAAGTCCAAATTAGTCTCATACCCAGATGAAATTCCATTCGATTGGGTTAAGAGGTATGACAAGATTGGGATCATCGGAGAAAATTATAGTAATCCCAGTCGAAGTATTGATAAAATGGCGGGCTTTGTTATTGAAGATACTACCGCGATAGGCTTGAAAGAAAAGATTCTAGAGCTCGATTCCTGGTTTCGCAAACAAATTATATGGGAAGATTAATAATCTTGCCTAGAAAAGGATGGCTAGCCAATGACAACCAAACTTGTAATGAGACTTGGAAACAAGGTTCTCTTAAGAGATTTAACGATGCAAGACGTGAAAGAAATTTACTTTTGGAGATACGAAGCAAAAGATCGTGAACATCTAAATTGGAATGCGCCTTATCATCCTCCCCAGCCTAAATCCTTTGAATCATTTTATCGGGACGAATATGAGCCAATATTATCTGCTGTGGGAACACAGCAGCCAAGATCAAAGCTGGTTATCGAAGCCGACAACCAGCTTATCGGCACGGTTGGTTGGTATTGGGTTGATAAACAAACTAACTGGCTAAATAATGGAATTGTTATCTTAAATTCAAATTATTGGTCTGGTGGATACGGCACCGAAGCGTTTAAAATGTGGACGGATTATATTTTTCAGCATATTGATGTTGCACGCGTTGGTATATCGACATGGTCGGGAAATGATCGAATGATTCGTCTGGCAGAAAAAATCGGTATGCTTCATGAGGGTAGGATTCGAAAAGCTCGTATAGTTAACGGAGTTTATTACGATTCGATAAAAATGGGAATTCTCCGCGAAGAATGGGAATTAATGAACGGAATTTCTTAGCGAGATATCCCCTATTCAGGCAAAATCCTTGCCATTACTGGCATAAATCCAATTGCTCTAGTTGGTGTTTTAGTAGAGTCTGGGGATCTTAGAGGTTATGCGCACGGGAACGCTCTACTTCGTCATGCAGGCCTCAATGTGACCGAAGCAAGCTCTGGGAAATGGAAGGCACAACTGAAGCTCAGTAAACGAGGCCGTCCACGCCTGCGTCACTTTCTCTATTTAATTACCATATGCATGGTCATGAGTAACCAAGAATTTAAAGCCTTATACCACTACAATGTTCAGGTGAAAAAGCTTAAAAAGATGAAGTCTATTATGAAGCTTTGTGGAAAGCTAGCTCGACTCTTAGTAGGAATGGCCCGTAGTGATGAAGACTACAACCAAGGATGGTTTGAGTGCTCTCTGATACAAGATAGTCCCTAGTTTCCTTGAATATTTCATCCCGCAACTGAGTTTTGCTAGTAGAAGGAGGTTTTTATGATCTGAGTTCGCAAAGTCCTTGTAGATCTCCTGGTTCTTCTTATGGAATAGGTGAATTAGTTCAGTTAGTTCAGAGTATGACAATGTCTCTGATTTCCAATCCAAAAAAGATTGGTACAAGGGTTCCAGTGCTTGTTCAGTTACGAATTTATGATACTTGTCAATAATTTCACGCTCTTGCTGTCGTTTTTGTTGCTTAGGAGCTTAGGAGTTAGTTTGTTCTCCAAAATATTTACCCCTCTCTTCTGAAATACTGAGAAATGTTCCACTAACGCTTACTGTTAGCTTAACGCGGCTGCCGAGTTGCCGGGGTAACCGCGTGTACTTATTGCTTTGCTCAACTATAAAATTCGGGTGTTTTTTATTCAGCTCATCTTGAGAATATTCATTTAGTAAAAAGTCTGTAATCAATCCGCCGTGAGTAACTATGACAATGCTTTCCTGAGGGTATTGAATTGATATTTCTAATAGACATGAAGACAATCGCTCACCAGCAATTCTTGCGGAATCTCCGATGGGAGGCAAAAAGTCCCTTTCTATCGTACACCGATTCCACATTTCAACAAACTCCTGAAAGGTTTGTCCTGATATGTCACCCCAATTAGCACGTTCTCGCAAGCGAAGATTCTCTAAAATCGGTAATCTTGTTGCGTTACCAATGATCTGAGCGGTTTGTTTCGCTCTCTTAAGAGGACTGCTGAATATTCTAGATATGGGCAATTTTTCAAAATGGCTTGCCGTTACATGTGCTTGCTTTAAGCCTTCAACTGAAATAGAGACATCACCTATATCTTTCTCTTTAATAGCATGTCTTACAAGAAAAAAATCAGTGCTCATTATCAGCACTCCTTTTTAGCAATTTTATTAACGTCTAATTAGATGTGCATCTAATTAGATTGTACTTTATTTCTATGTTCTTAGAAAGATAAATAAATCTAATTCATACGTGTTACATCAAAGAGAATAAAAAAGAAGCCTGCCATCAAGCAAGCTTCTCAGCTATCGTTTCGGGCAACCTCGTAAATGTACTAAAGTTTTCGTTAGCGTAATGAAAGTTCCGTATTAACATTCATACTATGTTCGTTCCCTTAGCCAATTCTGTTTGACCAAGGGATTTCCTTACGAACAAATACCGAAATATCAAGCAAAAGCGCCTCGATTTCTTCAATGTTGACAGTAGATATATCGCCGTTAAAATGTTGAGCAACGATTTGAAGTTTGGAGTGAAAGATATTCCCTTCGGGTATTGTTAGGAACCGATTAAGCACCGCATCTTTGTTGAATACATATTCATCTTGAAATGCCCAGACATATAATCGCAATTCATAAAGAAGCGTGTTTACCACTGCTTCAATTGTTCGTGCTTCAATTGGACGTTTGTCAATGTAGTTCGTCCTTAGCCACGGATAAAATGTTCGAACAAAATCTTTTATGTCTTCATTTGTAGGCTCAGATATGTCATTTAATACGTAATCTCCGCTAATGATGACCCCCTGGCGCTTTAATCTCAGGATTTCTGGCACAAGTTCTTGAGTTGGGTCAAATGGTGGTTTCAATTCCGTTTCCTTGATTACAACAGCCCCAAAATCTTTTGGAATCCCATATTTATCTCGGAATGATATTGCTATTTCCTTAACCTCAATTTTTTGTTCTCTTGTAAAATCATCATCTACGATTAGCACTGTATCTATATCACTTTTTCCAGGCTTATAATTTCCATCTGCTAATGAGCCAATAACTACAACAGCCTTTAGGTGACCATCAATTTTTCTCGCAATTTCACGAGAAAATTCCTCTGCAATCTGCCATGCTTTTTTCTCGTTTATCAATTCATTCACCTCCACCCTCTTAACCAATGATGGCCTTAAAAGTATCGACGATATAAAAACTATTTTAGCTCATATTGACTTCCTTACTGAGCAAATTGAGATGTTAGATCAAGAGGTTTCGCAGAGAGTCATCTCAAATCAAGAGGATATCGAGCGATTAGATTCTATACCCGGAATTGCCACTCGAATGGCTGAGCAAATCCTAGCTGAAATAGGAACAAACATTAATGACCAGTTTCCAAGCGCGGCTCACTTGTGTTCATGGGCAGCACTAGTACCTGGACATAATGAGAGCGCTGGCAAAAGGAAGTCTTCTAAAGGAAAGAAAGGAAACAAATATCTAAAATCTGCATTAACAGAAGCCGCACACTCCGTAGGTGCATCCAAAAAACTACCTTGGGGCTATGTACAGGCGAACATTAGCGCGAAAAGGCAGGAAACGCGCAGCTATTGTAGTAGCACACGCCATGCTAAGAATCGCTTTTTATCTACTGACAAGAAAAGAAATGTATGTAGATTTAGGTGAAGATTATTTTGATAAACAAAAGCTTGGATCTATTGTAAGAAATTCAGTCCGAAGACTTGAAACCTTAGGCTAAACGTTACAATTTCTGAAGTCTCCTGATCCAAGGTTTACCAATCCCTCCTTTGCATTTCAGATTTTAAAAAGCGTCTGTGCCGCTTCTTCTTTAGTGATGTCTTTTTCTTCGACTGCCTGCATTTTATTTTTCATGGTAGTTAAGCAGCAGGTTTTGTTTTAACTCCCGGTTGTGATTGCGCCGGCACGCTCGTAATTCACGACAATAACGCCATTCGGAGCGACTTTGCTTTCCGTCACCTTGAATGCCGCCGGGATCGTGCCATCAGCAAACAACCGCTTTCCACTGCCTAACGTTATAGGATATATCATCAGCCAGAACACATCGACCAAATCATGCTTGTAAAGCGTCTGAATGAGATCACCGCTTCCCCAAACATGCAAATCTGGCCCTTGCTGTTGCTTGATTTGAGTGATTTTTTCAGCAATATCTCCACTTAAAAACTCGGACGGCTGCCATTCGCCAGATGTCATGGTGTTTGAGGCGACGTACTTGGTTGCCTTGTTAGCCCTTGGCCATACGTCCGCATGTCGCGGCCAATACGGTGCCCAAATTTCATAGGTTTTGCGTCCTAACAACAGATCGAACGGCATGTTCATCTGCTTTCTCAGGAGCGTTCCAACGGTCTCGTTAGAATATGGCGCTGACCACCCGCCATATGCGAAGCCATTGCTGACATCTTCGTCTGGCCCGCCTGGGGCTTGTATGACACCATCAAGGGAGACATGTTCATGCACAATAATTTTTCTCATTATTGAGTTCCTCCTATATCTGGATTACTAACTGACTTAATGTTCTTTCATTAATTTGGTCTTAGAATTCTTCCGTATATCTTTTGAAATTGTTCATAACGTTGCCCGCCCTCATGCTGCCGCAACAATTACCCCAATCTCCAGCAATATCGTATCCGAGCAAATTCATTTTTCGTTATTTAAGTCGACATTGCTAATGTCTTTTACAAGTCACCCGCCTACTACACTAAATAGTAATTATAATTCCACATTTTATTAAGCAATCCTGCCCGTCCCTCGGTTTATTTAATCATTTGGAAAAAACTCCCCCTGGCCTTCCGTCGGGAATGAGATAAAGTTCTTGTCACCCGACAATTTGTTCCGATAAATGACAAGTGAGCGGAACGCCAGACAAAGATTTAACCCTCGATTAATCCCAAATATCTAATTTCCTTACCATTTAATTTGACTATTAATACTGGTCCAATTTTCTTGATTGGCTCAAAAATTTCTACTCCAACAGGAAGTTTCGTAGCCATTTCGTCTTCAAAATTAAGACCAACTCATTCCAACCTTCTCTCCTACTGTTAACTTTTCTTGTTTTACCCACCATTCAATAATGAAAAAGGTCTGCATTCGGATTCTGAGCGATAAATAGTCAAACCTTGCAACGTATTTTCTATTGCTCTCTCTTCTTATTTTTATTCAAAATCGGCGTTGAGCGCGTTATTTCTTTCCATTTTTCTATAGGATCCAGTTCATTCTCTATCTTTTTCAACCACTACGACGGTGCCGTATGCTACAATTTCGCCCATCGTTTTTCCAATTTCCCCTGAATCAAAGCGGACCATCACGATGGCGTTCGCGCCCATTGCCTGAGCATTTTGTACCAAGCGGTCCGTGGATTTCGCCTCCCACCAAACTTTTGAATCCTGCTATGATGTCAGCGCTAAGCCCACGACTGTCGCCCTTGACGTTTCCTCATGTCGACTTCTCCTGTAGCAGCAATGTTTGGACTATCAAGATCAAGGGCGCTGGAAAAACCACAGACCCGGAACCGACACCAACGCCGACACCTGTACCCGTACCGTCTGCAGGGAAAGTTGAACCGTACGTCGTAAAGGGCTACTTGCTTAACGGGCAGGGTAACCCTATACCGGATGTAATCATAAATGCGGATAATTTATTGCTCTACGACAGCAACATGCAAGCCGTAACGGACGAGAACGGATTCTACCGGATTGACCTCGCTCACGTTCCCGCAACCTGGCGCATGAATACGAGATTAAACCTCGAATATTACGGCAAGCAGCTCGATATATGGTTAACGGCTGACGGCGATAAACCGTTCGCCGGGAGAATGTAATGATTCAATGTGCCGCGTTTCCAGGTGATGATGGGATAAAGTTCTTGTCATTTGGTATTATTTACATAAACAAAAATCCCCGCCGTGCAATCACGTTGGGGATTTTGAAACTAATCTCCATTAACTTCAATGATAAATGCCTGTCTCTTCTTATTCATGTAACGATGAATGCGGTCTTTATATATCTGAAGCGTGATCTTGTTGAACGCCTCTTCCAAAGGGAAATAACTGAGATCCTGATGTTCATCGGAGCCAGCCAGCGTACCGCCGATAGGTTTCCCTTCAAATAAAAAGACGCACAGGGAACGCGACACATCCTGTTCAATCCCGGCAAAACGGGTCAGTCGTATCTGGATACCGGACTCTTCCTCGACTTCTCTTATTGCCGCTGACTTCAAGGATTCCCCCTCCTCGACATACCCCCCTGGAAACTCCCAGCCTCTGCGGTGATCATACATTAAAAGCACTTTGCCGTCATCTGTCAAGACCATAACAGCTACAGCCAGTCTATGTGTTCGAATGGTCAACTGCGCCACCTCCCACTTTCGTTAGATATTGTTCTAGAAGATATAGAAAACGTTCAATATCCATATACGTGATATCCCCTATATTGGCAATACGAAAAGTATTCAAACGATCCAATTTCCCTGGATATATCGTAATGGAATTGCTGTAGAAATAATCGTGCATTTCAAGGAAATTGAAGCTCTCGGAGGACGGTTCCACAATTGAAGTGATCAGCTTCGAATGATGCTTGTCGGGAACTAAATAGGAAAGACCGAGCTTCTGAAGCCCTTCAATGAGCACGCGCCATGACTTTTGGTAGCGTGCATATCGATAAGGAATCCCTTCCCTTTTCGTCTCGATGATGGCCTGTTTTAAGGCATAGAATGTTTGGACAGGCGGTGTAAACCGCATTTGCTGCGTCGTCTTCTGATGGTGATACTGAGAATAAAGATGGAGATAAAAGTTTCTTGGATGAATAAGCCGTGACGCTTCCAAATGGTCGGTTTTGGCGATAACAAAAGAAATACCGGCCATTCCCTGCAAATTTTTGTTCGAGCTTGCCGCCAAGTAACTTATATTCATTTGCTCCATCTGAATCGGGATGGCGGCGAACGAGCTCATCGCATCTACGATCATTTGGATTTGATACGTTTGGCAAAGTGCTCCGACAGCTTCAATATCGTTTAAAAGCCCTGTCGTCGTTTCGCTATGCACGATCGCCAGATGGGAAACGGGCTGTGCACTTGTCGCTATGAAGGTTTCCAAAGCTGCAAGATCGAGCGCGTCGTCCACGGGACTCACAAATTCCAAAAGTGGCAGCCCGTACGCTTCTGCGATTTGGCACATCCGTTTGCCGTATGCGCCGTTATTTATGATGATAATTGCATTCTGATCGACAACGGAGCTGAGAATCGACTCCACGGCTGCCGTGCCTGAGCCGCCGAACAACACGGTTGTATAGGTGTCAGGGTCATCTGCTGCAAACTGGGTCAACTCGGTGGCTATGAACGTCAACACCTCACCGAACCCCTGTTCTCTCGGGCAAATATCAGGAACGATTTGAGCATATTTAACGGTATCCGTTGTCGTGGCTGGACCGGGGTTCAGCAACACCTTCCTTACTACGTTAACGGGCATTGCATCTCTAGCTTGAACGATTGGAAAGATCACATGAAGCGCTCGCTGCAAATGCTGCTCGTTATCCATCTCGCACCAGGCCAGATCCTCCACCTTGTGGACGAGAATGTTCGCGTGTTTGGCGATGCCCACAAGTGCATCTTCGTAGTGAAGCTCCGGCTTTTCACACAATGTCACAGCCGCAAATTCGCAAATTTGCCGAAAGACAGCTAATGAAATTTTGGTAATTCCGACCAGTTCGCCGTAAAGACAACTGATCTCTGTCACGATTTTCGACATATGAACAAGGTGCTGACGCTCATCCGCTTCAATAAATACTTCGTCACTCGAATGCGTGGGTCCACTTGCCAATACGATGTCAGCCTGTGAATGAGCAAGCAAAGCGTGCAGCGCCTGACGTTCATAAAGCAAGTCCGATTCCAGCAGGAGAAAATCTTCATCAATTTCTTCTTTTAATTGATAGAGGGTTTGCAGGCTTCCGGTTGTAGAGAAATCCGGATTATGAACACAAATAATTTGCGGGTACAGCCTGCTTAAATCCTCATACCACTCGCTCAAATATCCTGTGCCGATGATGATTTTACGGATGCCGGCGTCGATTAACTTATTGATCGAATGCTCGATGAGCGGCAGGTCATCCACAAGCAAAAAACCTTTGGGACGATCGGCCGTCCTCGCCCCCATCCGGCTTCCCAGACCTGCCGCAACAATGGCCGCTGTTCTAATCATTCAGAAACACCTGCAATCGTTCTTTGATTTCGTAAGGCTTCATTTGCGGTCGTCCCAAATTTTTCAATGATCCTTTCGCTATTTTCATTTGAAGAAAAGTAAGTTTAGGCTTTTTCTGCCAAGCTGCAATCGCAGCCTTCAATTCATCCAGGTGATGGATGTAAATTGCATTCTCATAGCCGCAAGCTGCGGCTGCCTCAACGAAGTTCACGGTATGTGAGACGGTCTGCTGCCCTCCGGTAGAATCGTGGGCATTATTATCCAAGAGAACGTGGAGGAGATTAGGTGGACTGTAATGGCCGTTGACGGCAAGACTGCCCATCCGCATGAGCAGCGCTCCGTCGCCGTCAATAGCAATGACCTGTTTGTCGCTGCGCTTCAATGATAGCCCTAGTCCAAGCGTGCTCACACATCCCATGGAGCCTACCATATATAGGTGATTGGGTGCATCCTCTAGCGTATAAAGTTCTCTGCCCGTTTTGCCAGTGGTCGCCAGCATGACCGTGCTTTCATCTTTCAGCTCATTTATAACACCTAAAGCTTCGTAGCGAGTAGGAAACTGGTCCTTGTTCCTTTTAGGCTGTTTGAGCAAATTGATGGATGCCGTAGTGTCCTGATTACGAAGCGGCTCCGGCTCGAATGTTCCGCTTCGCACAATAAAGAAGAACGGGCTATTATTCATGATGGTTTCATCTGCAGCCTGCAGTTGTATGATAGCTTCGTCAAGGTTGAATGATAAATATTCCCATTTAATATTGAGCAGAGTAAGCATCTGTTCCGTAATTTGCCCCATGAGTTCGTGCTGCGGTTCATCGGCAAGACCTGGCTCACCACGCAAACTCACAAAGCCAAGAAGCGGAATATGAAAAGGGTAGATCAGCGAGGATAACGGTGAAATGGCATTGGTCAATCCAGAATTTTGCATCAACACGACGGGTTTGGACCCTCCAAGATATGCGCCTGCTGCTATGGCGACTACTTCGCCTTCTCCGGAGGCCTTGATGTAACGGCACTCGTTGATAGAGTAATTGATTAGGGCTTCTAGAAATGAGCAGGGTACCCCACTGTAAAAGTCATACCCCATCCGCTTCAGTTTGGCACCAAATTTGTTAGTCTCGATCAATTTGCATCACCGTTCCTACCAGCAGGTAAATATTTTTTCTCTGCTTCGACAAGCTCAGCTGCCCCTTGCAGCCGGAACACTTCTTCCATAGACGCGACACGATTTTCCACATTCATCAGGTGTCCGTCTGCATAAATCTGCCGAGTAGCCTGCTGCATCGCTGTAATGGACGCACGCAGGCTATGATTCGCCCAGATCGTAAGACTGATGCCGAGCTCCCTAAATCGTTCGGTTGGTGTCGTGTAATATTTTGTCGGAACGATGACGACAGGTAGCCGTTTCCCCCATTCCTTCATAAACGATTCAATTTCAGATAAATCGGACCGTTTACTATGAATCAGTACCGCATCCGTTCCAGCTTGCCGGTAAGCTTCCGCTCTATCTAACGCTTCTTTCAGTCCATGTCCTGCAATGAACGCTTCGACTCTGGACACAACCACAAAATCCGGATCGTTCTGCGTATCTTTCATCGCTTTGATCTTGCCACAAAATTCATCCACATTCGCTAGCGGTTGAGATTCACCATTGATGAACGAATTTGTTTTTGGAAACAGCTTATCTTCGATGCACACGCCTGCAATCTGCCGTTGCTCCAGCTTCTTGACCAATCGTCTGGCGTTATTGAAATTTCCATAGCCCGTATCGCCATCAAGCAAAATCGGAATTGAAGCCGAATCGTTCATAAATTCCAATACATCCAGGATCTGCGTCCATGAGGCCTCATTGTTATCGCGGACACCTAAGGCTGCAGATATGGATAACCCGCTTCCCCATATCCCTTGAAAACCGGCTTCTTCCACGATTTTCGCAGATATCGCGTTGTGCGCTTCCATAATCATCTCCAGCTTATCACTGTAGATTAAGCTTCTTAATTGCGCCGATTTTTTCATTACTTGATTCATCAAGCTTCCCCCATTCTTTTCACTTAATCTTCTGGGATGAGCTTTTGCTTGAGCGCTGCGAAGGAAGGCTGTGTCATCACACGGTGAGTAATTTCAAGTAAAATAACGGTATTTTCATTGAAGTAGGGCTGCAGCACCTTATAGATTTCAGCTCCATTCTCACAAAAGCGTACTTTGGCTGGATCCATCCCGACCTCAATCGCACGCTCCCCGATCCCTACCGCTTCCGGTCCCACTGCGATAAGCAGGTCGACATTCGCTGCAGCCGCTTTCTCCCCTAATAACGCATATTCATAATCGGCGTAGGGTCCTTCTCCCAACTGCGGAATGTAGCCAAGAAGGGCTATTGATGTCTTCCCCATAGAAACATCCTGCAGCACTTGAAGTCCAGTAATTGTTGACATGGATGAAGAATTCCAGGTGTCGTCAATGACCGTACAGCCAT
Organism: Paenibacillus sp. J22R160; assembly: GCF_059692135.1. Lineage (NCBI taxonomy): Bacteria > Bacillati > Bacillota > Bacilli > Caryophanales > Paenibacillaceae > Paenibacillus > Paenibacillus sp. J22R160. The sequence goes on from NZ_JCAUAU010000001.1 coordinate 618,715, forward strand.
TATTACCTCGTTTGAATTCCATATGTTCCTCCACTTGCTGGAAATCGGCAATCCGTATCACGCATGTCCGAATATTAACACCTGCATGAGATGCGGCTGCAATAGAGGCTAATGCATTGTACACGTTATGTTCACCGTAACCTGGTACGAACGCCTCATAGGACTGTCCTTCATGCTCAAACTGAAAGGTCATTCCATCTTCATCATAGGCAATAAATCCGATTCGGAAGTCTGAATGGCTGCTCTTGCCGATATAGACAACCCGTTGCAGATGGCTTGCATCAACATATCTGCGGATATTGTCATCATCCGCGTTCAGGATGAGCGTATCATGTTCGGGATCCATCGCGTGCATGATTTCCGCTTTCGCTTTCATGTACGCCTCCGGTGTTTCGCTATCGGCTAAGTGATGAACGCCGATGTTCAGCAAAATTCGGATTTGCGGCTTAAAATATTCGCAACTGGTCCGCAAATAACCCGGATAGACGACCGGCATTTCAAACACTGCCGCACCTGTATTCTCATCAATACCTAGTAAATAACGCAAGTTATGTGACTTGGAGTTGAGGCTCATCCAGGTGGCTTTGACCTTAGAATCCTTTTTAAGAATATGCTTGATCATTTCCTTTGTCGTTGTTTTGCCGCAGGTGCCCGTGACGCCAATGACTGGAATGTGAATTAAGCTTCTGTAATAATGGACAAAGTTCCAGTAGGCTTCATGAATATCAGCAGATTCAATCAGAACGATATGCTCACCCAAGTCTGTACATTGTTCAGGCTCATCAGTGATGATTACAATGGAACTGTTTTTTTTCCAGTAACCCCCTCTGATTGGATCGCGATCGAGATGAAACACGAGTGTGCCGTCTTCGATTTCTTTCAAGGATTCAGTTATTACATGCGAAATAACCGGGTTGCCCGAACCATGACGTAGCTGACCGCCAGTCACACCAATAATCTCGTTCAGCGGCAAATTTATCAATGGACATCACCTCATTGAAGGAGATTTGTAACTTGCTCATTAGTTTGAGCTCAGCTCTCATCGACGTTATAACCGGCTAATGACACTGCATAATTCAGCAGCCGATTGCCGGCCAGATTGCGAAGCTTATACGCCTTAATTTGTGAAAATAAATTATCTGGCTTGCTATTAATTTCCAAAATTTTCACGAAATCAAAGGCATCAATGCAAAGATCAATAGCTACTTCACCGTAGGCACCGGATACTTCTTCGATCGCTAAGACCACACTTTTTGCTACCTCCGCCAGTTGTTCCCGCATGCGGTTTCTATCTGCGACATTCGGATAGATTCGGTCAAGCACTTGACTGGATCGCCTATTGATTTCCGATTCATCCGTCAGCACACCTACACTTGTAAGCCGTGTAACCATTCCCGTTCGGACCCACTTCTGCTGGCCGTTTTGCTGCATATAAACGCGGATTTCCACGTGATTGCCACCGAGCTGTTTGCGCCGAATGCCTTCCTGAATGAGGTATGTTTCATTTGTCTTCAAAGTCGTTACAAGGGATTCTAACTCTTCCATTTTCGTCAGCTTCTTAAATAATCGTTCTCCTGAGCGCATCCAATAGATGCCCGACGGACGTCTGACGATTTGTAATACGCCTCTTCCGAATGCGCCTTGCGAAGGCTTCAAAAATATTTCGCCATAACGGTCAAGCATCTCCATCACACCGGATAAACTCTCGAGCAGACGAGTATCCGGCAGATGATCTTGAAGCGACTTGGCAAGGACGAGGTGAGAACTCCACTTATCGCCGGTAATTTGAAACAAACTCGGGGGATTAATAAATGGGATTTCATAGACGGACTGTAGCTTGTAACGCAGATCACTCAATGTTTGAACCTGTTCCATATTGGCCGCAAAATAGCGGTCATAGACAACAGATGGAAATGGATAAATACCCTCTCCGTAAATGGAGGAGACCCTAATCTGCATTTTCTCCCAATGAATATCTCCGGGTTCGAACACATAAAGAAGCATCTGCTTCTCTTTGGCCAGACGAGAGAGATGCTGGAAGTACGAAGCTTGCCGCTCAAAAGGACGATTTGCCAGAATCCCCAGCACCGGCCCTAGTGAGAGCACTCCTTTGTGCGCATGAATTTTGGGATTCCAATCTTTGGGTATCGACAGTGTTTCGCAAAGCGATTTTGAAAGCAATACCCTGTTCGCATCCATGAAAGAAAACGGATATGCTCGTATGGTCGCCGAAGTCAAAGACTTCCCAACACGAACGTGAACCATTTGTCCGTCCTGAAGATTACACTTCGTTCTTATTTTCTTAGGGACCTGAATAATCAGCCCCCGATCAAACAGCCGATGTTCCGCCTGGAATCCCCAGTTTCTTCGAATATCGACTGCTTCATTATAAATATCCTCCGATTCAATCCGATCAAAAAGGATGGAAAGTTCCCGTTCATACGAGAAAAAGCCCGAGGTCTGCGTGATCCGTTTCTTAAGTTCATGCCAATAACGTTTGAGGAGCATTTGATTTCCCTGATAATAAGCGCGTTGAACGACAGGCTCAAATAAGATACTACATGGCATTTCGTGGTGATGTGTGGCGATGAGACTGGCGAGACAGAGTACGGCAAGTGTTATTTGCGGATCTACGATCCAAGAGCTTAGCGATAAATACTCGAATCCATACGGCTTCACCCGATAACGGCCCAAACCGCCATGCTTCGTTTTGCGTCTTTGTCTGGCAGTGTACGATTCCTCGACCATGGCCATAGGGATCGCCAAATACTCATCGAGTGCACGCAGGAAAGGTAATGTTACCGGCACGCCAAAATGGATATGCCCGCCGCACTGATATCCCGAGAACGGCATGCTTCCTGCCAAAAACTCCACATTCGCAAAGGGAACCCTCATCGACGCATCCTCAATAAGCAAGTGGATATTGTTAAAAAGCTCATGTGGTTCGCTAGCCTCTTTGGGCCGTATTTCCGCCAACGCATATTCACCGCTGTCCTGCTCGATTTGCCGATCATCGCACCCGACCGGACCCTCAACAGGAAAAAAGTGTGACGCCGCCACAAGCTCACCATCACAACGCAGCATAAATTCGATATCCGCACCCATCGAACATTGCTTTGGATCCTCATCAAGCGGTGCATCAAGCGGCAGAACTGCTTCTTGAATATCGATGACGATTGCTGTTTGGTTCATTAATTGACCGATTTTTACGTATCCGTTCGTCAAACCGGTCACATACAAGGCCCGAGTCGACAAGCTTAACCATTCCAGCGGTAAATCAGCAGGATTGATGTCCTGCCATGTCCAACCATAACTTGCCGTGCGTACGGGAATTTCATTGAATACCATTTGCTGCGCCTTCGCTTCCTGAGCACTCAACACATGGAGGCCTGCGATGACCAGTCGATATTCTTTTTCAATCCAATACAGCTTAGTCAAATAATCCGCTCGTTCTTCCATGGCTTGCTCCTGTGTATAGACGATGGAAAGGTCCTTTCCTTCATGATGACCGTATTTACGACCGACAACAGGATACGTGCATGATTTCAAATCCACAAGCTCTATGGCGGGAACATTATTCAATGTAAGCGTTTGGAGAAGGAGCTCTTTATCGATCGTCTGCCCGATACCTTCGTTCAGTCGTTCCACATGTATGTCCTCCATCTTGTTAAAGAAGTTAGTTTTAGTGTATGTGGTTTATTTCAGATTTCCTGTGCGTTCAACTAATTTGTTCATCAAGTTGCAACCATGATCACATCGCTATCAATTTGCGCATTTGCTATAGTACGAGGCAATCCCGTAGAATCGATCGAATCTTTTCAGCCAACCGTCTGTAAAGGAGTGTTATTCATGTCCCTCTCGTTCAAACACTTGACCTATTTGAAATATCACAAAGGCAACGGAATGTGGTGCTGTCATCTGGATGCGGTTCATGCCACCCCACCGAAAGCCGATCTGAATACGGATAAAATCGTCATAAAACTTATAGAAATGCTCGGGATTGCAAGTATCATTGGCACAGTATCAAGGACACAAGCGGATCTGAACAGAGCTCCTGACGGTACAAATAACGAAGCGCTGCACGAATATAAGAAAACACTGCGCCGTATTCTGGATCATTTGTGCATACTTGATGACCAGCAGCTCGTAAATAAGCCTTTTCTCCACTTGTCGATCCATGGCATGCAGGATGTACATTATGGTCCTCATGCCATCGAGGTTGGTACCTTGAATGATGCGTCTTGTTCGGCAGAGATGAGAATATGGTTGCAGGCTGCCTTAACGGACAAGGTCAAAGCGATCATGCCCGAAATCAGCATCGTGTTCGATCGAAACTTTCGTGGTGATAAATCACTTGCCTACCATCGGCTTGGTGATGGTATTGCATACCCGGGATATGGGCCAAACTTCCACTCGTTCCAAATCGAGATTTCTCGCACTCTCCGCCAATTCCACCGGGACACCATCGTCCTGCTTCTGGCTGAGGTGATCCAGGATTTTCAGTCCCAGTTTGTAACTTGGCCGATTGCAGAAGAAAAAGGCGAACCCTAAGGTTCGCCTTTTTCTTCATAATGATTACTTGAAATAATTACGTGCACTTAAATAAATTATCTAGGAGATAAGAGGATGTTTCTAGATTTTCAATTTGAAGGAAACTTTTTTGCAAACATCACATGGCTTCGTTTACGGAATTTGGATATTGCGGCCGGCCAGGATTTGTCCCTACCAGATGAGAATGGTCATATTATCCCCTATGTGATTGACCACATCGTTTTTCCAGAAACGACATTCATACAGAAACAAACTAATCCACGAGACGTTTTAAACGGCACAGAACCTAAAGTCCCCACACAAATCGTATGGTTTCGTCATAAGTATGACCACCTCACATTCTATACTGTTCCATTTGTGCAAGTGAGGCAGGCTGTAGAGTTATTCTTGGCTAAAAAGAATGACTTGGAGGCTAATGGACCGAATCCAAGCCCCCTGTTATCACGGGTTATCTACGTCGTGTTCAATCTTTCCATGGACATATTAAACGGTAGTGTAGATTTAGTGCCACCGCCAAGACCCGGAGGTATCACCAGTGTCGACGTATACCCGTTTTCATGGTTAATAGTCGGAGGTTGTAAAGTTGGTTTTCGATTGCCAATCAAGCGTCCACCGTTATTAATGCTGAAACCGGTCGATTCTTACCGAAAGCAAGACTCGTTTCAGCTACCATGCTAGATGATACGCTCAGAGAATTTTCTGTTTCACTTAACTTCGAGAACAATGGTGCGCAGCGAGAGCAACCTAGCCCAGTTTATGTACAACCGAACCTGTACGCCCTACAATCTTCTATTACAGTTCCTGGGAGCATAAGCGGACTAGCGTTCGGAATATACAACTACTAAAAAGGGAATGCCCCATAAGAAATAAGGCAAGAACTTCATTCCACTGTTGGAGTGTAAAATTCTTGGCATTGTTGAAAGTGAATTAATGTAAATAATACCTCCAATTGAAATCCATAAAACTGAAAATAAAAGCCCGAGCATTATGTTAGGAAGTAATTTAAATTTACTCACCAAATCCCTCCATCTCAAGGTTGAATCGTAATAATTTTATTAGAATCCGTTACTAGAGGGAATACATTTTTTTGAGCAAATCTGCCCTTTAGCGTGGAAACGGCAACCGGTTGTCAGGCCGATTGCCGAGGTGTCTTCATTCAGCTATCTTGACCACTGTTGTGGTACACTAACTAGTACTATAAACAGACCCAACAATATCTCGTTGGGTCTGTTTTATGACGGCACATGTTTTAAACCGTACCCGAAGAATCCGGTATGTCCGGACCATCGACGACATCGATCACACCGATAGCCAGAATGCTGATAGCGGCCGCTTTTCCCAGCTTTTTCAAGCCGTCTTTCAACCGCGCTTTATCGCTGTCCTTGAAGCCTGTCACGACATCTTTTCCACCCTCAACCACATACTCGATGCCATGGCCAACTCCTCTTGTCGTTGTAATGGCCGTTCGTTCAAGTTCATGGAGTCCAGCTTTCGATTGCTGCTTATCCGCGGTAATTAGGCCTGCGCCTAAATCCCATACACCGCTCGCTGCATGGCCTGCGATCTCTCCAGTTTTAGCCGTGACCTGTTCTACATCATTCCCGATTTCCTTTATATAATCACTGCGAACAAGCTCCCCTGCCACACGGACAGTTCCTCCAAGCACTTTGCCTGTCACATCGCCTGCCAGCTTGCCTAAATCCTTCAGAAAATCCATCTCAAGCACCTCCGTACATCAGTATATGCTGTATTACGATTGTCGAAACACTTGGTTGCAATTCATGGAGGAATGGTAGGCTTTCTTAGTAACGTTTTCCGTTTGTTCAATCTCTGAGCTTGATACAATTGTAGCAGAGTATCCTGTCTTCTTACCTTTTTCAACAGCCTCGATATAACCATCAAAGTAAAATGGAATCTCATCGTCTTTACCATTCTGAATTCTACCTTTAACTTTATCGAATGCAAATATTGAAATAGAATACTCGGGTTCACCAGTAACAAGAACTGGTTAGCGATATAACCCAATTAACGGATGTTCTTGATATTTAAACTGTTGTAAGGCAGCTCTCGTAAAAAATAGATCTATATTGTGGTCTACTTTGTCTTCATCATTCACATGTTTAAATGGAGGGCTATAACTTTTTAACAAATTGATTAAACGTGAAAATGAATTATAGACATGTTGCTAATGGAATCGAGCTCAAAGAAATGAACATGCTTTCGGATAATTTCATAATAAGCAGGATTTGCATTTATAAATGTATGCTGTAAAAAATTTTGATTCCCTAAGCGCGAATCATATGGCTCAACTTTCTACAAAGTTCAAGTTTTGAGTCTAATGAATTACGACGCATCTTAATAATAAAACGCTCTAGACTTTCAATGTTTACATAATAATCATCAATCATATTTATCTCCCGTAATAATTCGACATGCAAATATTGAGATTAAATATCAAAAGAAATATTTGTTTTATGCACTTTAAAATCCCAATTTTGCATTGAATATTATCCAAAAATACCCACAAAAAAGAATATCATGAATATCACAGTCTAGTCCACAAGAACTAACCGATCAGAAGTTTATTTTACCAATCGACAAAAAGTCCCAATCAGAAGATCGGGACTAAGCTATTATTACACTATAACGGCTCCGCTTGGAGCAGTTTTTCAATTTTACGTGACGCTTAGCCTCGCTTCATAACAAATTACAAACCACCATGAACTCTATATGCTCAAATATCGGTAGAAACAGCCAAAACATCGCCACTTCATCACGCGGTACTTCATCAGCCGTTTCACTCCTTACGGCATCAGGTAATGCAGCATTAAACTTAGAGGCAAAATCGTCTTCGCATACATATGATAGACGCATCTTACGGTACAACGCAGGGTTAATAGCGGCTAATGCTTCAAGGTTATTCATACTTCGCATCCCCCTTTACACATTATGCTTTGAAAGCTAATGTGAATAAAACAAGCCCATCAAATCGCTTATAAAAAAGAATCCGTATTAAGTCTCTTCTCTGCGTCTTTATACGGATTGTTTATGTTTCTTTTTTTCGGAGCAGTACCAATCAGCTAATTTTTCAAATAAATATTTCATTGTTGGAACATATAATGATTTAGAAATCTCGTAGGAATCTTCTTTGTAATCACCGCCTCCTACTTTAAGAACAATGCCATTTTTTTTGTCAAGTTTCTTAAGCACCTTTTGATCAGTTGAGCCTGTTACTGCAATTCTAACCCATCTTCCAATGAAAAAACATTTGTTCGGGTGGATGTAAAGGAACAGATCAATCTTCGCTTTTGTATCCCCGTTATCATCGCTTCTATAAACATTAAATGGGATAATTTTCCTAGTAATGGCTTTCTATCCCCCATTACATAAATAAAAAAGCCAGAATTTCTTCTGCCTTTTTTATATGTAAAAATCAATTTACTATTTTAACCCTAGTATTAATCCTCAATAGGTCTAAGATATGTATTTTTACAGTTTTGACACTGATAAAACATCTTTTGAATTTATCGCAGGGTCTAATTCGAGATCAACTTTCGAAATTGCTGATTGTTTATTCACACCTGGAATTTAATATCTGGAAATATCTTCTTTTGAAGCAGCGTGGATATGCCCCATCGCCTCACCCCATCTTCCAAACAATGGGTCTTTCTATACCTCATTGTCGGTTCGCCTGATATGTAAGCCTTTAATCTCTCATACCAGACGAAATAATAATCGAGCATAAATTTAAGTTTTCATAGTTTAAAATCTAAAATTTAGGACACTGTGAAACCGGTCCTTAGTCATTTCCATTTATATGTTTAATCAATCCGAAAGACATCCTCCAAATCCTTTCCCAATAAATCACTTAACTTCTTCGCTGTTGCAGGTCCCACTGACTTTAATGATCTTTCCAGTAAGCTGATATAGGAATGACTTAACCCCGAGTGTTTTGCCAACTCCCTCTGGGAGTACCCTTTGATAATTCGAGCCCTCATAAACGAATCGGTTTTAGCCATAATCCTCATATCCCTGCTCTCCTTCATCCAATAACATAAGCACTTATTAAAAAACCTTATAATTCATCATTGAAAAATAAATATTTAATGTCCTTATTTGGCTTTAACCATCAGGAAACCGAATAATCTGAACTAAATTCTAATAAATTTCATAATTTTTCATTTATTTCTTCCAAAAACCGCTTGTTTACAGAAGTTAACAGCCACTAACGAACTTTATTTTCCACTAACACACTTTATTTTCCACTAACGATCTTTATTTTCCCACATCATTCGTTTCTGCTCCCCTCCCGTTCTCATTTTGTTCCCCTAGTTTCTATTATATCACGGAATTTAACTATTGCAACCAAAAATGTTTACTTTAAACAACATTCTTTCCGGATAACTTCCAACCCTCCGCTCATTGTAATTACTTTTGTATACTGATATTATTAAAATGTTTACTACTGTTTACTTTTCGAATCGCGAGGGTGAAAACAATGTATTTCTATGATAAATTACGAGATTTGCGTAAATTAAAAGGTTTTACTCTGCGGGAGCTAGCTGACCGTTCTGGCGTTTCTGCGGCATACATCTCCCAGTTAGAAAACGGCAATCGCGGCATCCCATCACCAGAAGTGTTGATGAAGCTTTCCGAAGGACTCAACACGTCGTATTCTGAGCTAATGGACCTGGCTGGGTACTTGGAATCAACGCCGTCAACAGAGAAATTTCAAAGCAACCCCGTCAATTTACGGCGCTTTCTTCGCGAGAATGAGCTTATGTTCGATGGCTTACTTTTAACGGATGAGGACAAGGAATGGGTCGAGCGGATGCTGACCGTTTTATTCTGGAAGCAGCGTCAGGAATCCAAGCTTGTAGATCCGCATACGACATAAAGAAGCCCATTTCATTCTATTAGAATGAAATGGGCTCTCCTCACGAAGTCTTTTTTCTATTAATCGTCGTTTGACTGACCACCGTTCCCATTACCATTCCCGTTACCATTACCATTACCATTCGGTGCAGGCGCTTGTCCTCCATTACCGTTCGGCGCTTTCATGCCATTGCCGTTTGGTGCTGGCGTCTGAGCACCATTGCCATTGGGCATCGGTGCCTGCCCTCCGTTACCGTTCGGCGCCTTCATGCCATTGCCGTTTGGTGCTGGCGTCTGAGCACCATTGCCATTGGGCATCGGTGCCTGCCCTCCGTTACCGTTCGGCGCCTTCATGCCATTTCCGTTTGGTGCTGGTGTCGGAGCTCCGTTGCCATTGGGCATCGGTGTCTGTCCTCCGTTACCATTCGGCGCTTTCATGCCATTGCCGTTCGGTGCTGGTGTCGGAGCACCCTTGCCTTGGCCTCCGCCTTGTCCACCTTCGGTTCCGCCTTGACCCTTGCCGCCTCCGCCAAAGCCCTTACCTTCGCCATTGCCCTTGCCTTCACCTTGTCTACCTTCGGTTCCGCCTTGACCCTTGCCGCCTCCGCCAAAGCCCTTACCATCGCCATTACCCTTGCCTCCACCTTGTCCACCTTCGGTTCCGCCTTGACCCTTGCCGCCTCCGCCAAAGCCCTTACCTTCGCCCTCGCCTTGGCCACCACCTTGTCCGCCTCCGCCTCCGCCTTGACCTTTGCCGCCTCCGCCATGACCTTTACCTTCCCCATGGCCCTGGCCACCGCCTTTGCCGCTTCCGGTTCCGCCTTGGCCGGCTCCTTTAGCCCTTATATAAGCGTATGTGATTGATTCGAGAGTTCGGTTATCTACCGCACCTGTCACGGGAAGTCCGTGTTTTTTCTGAAAATACTTAACTCCCCTCACTGTCAAATCATCATAATAACCGTTAATTTCACCTGAATAGCTTCCCAGTGTCTTCAGCATTCCCTGAATGACATATACGTCAGGACCATTCGCGGGTTTCCCAACTGCTCCTGCCAGGTTCGGCACATAAAGTAGAAGCATGACCGACAGAATAGCAACGCCCAGATATTTTCCTGCAAACATACCGATTCTCGTTCTTTGCTTTTTACTTTCCTTCCATTGTTGCATTAGCAGACACCTTCCTTAAGCTGAAAATTATTTTACCGCGGTAATACTATTCCCCAACTCTCTGGCCTGCTACTTCATTTCCTATATGGGAAATTCTGTGGTTCCCAAAACAAAGAGGACCGGCAAAAGCTGCCAGTCCCCTTCTTATCAATCCCTATCGTTATTTAATAGGGTAATCAATCACAATTACATTTTCGATTATGCCTTTAAGCGATTGCACGAATTCCTGATGAATAGGATGTGGGCCATACTGCTGCAAAGACTCACGATCTTGGAAGGTCACCCGCAATCCAAGTGTGTACCCCTGCCTATTCCCTGTTTCTTCTGTCTCGTTCGCACCTGCAGTAATCTGGACAATGCCCGGTATTTTACCTTTAAAAGATAATAACGTCTCAATCAATTCCTGTTCCTTCTGCGCAGCTAAAGTCTCCTTAAATTTAAAACAAACCAAGTGTTCAAACATCGTGTCGGACCAACCTCCTGCTTATTTTCTTCTACTCCACATCAAACTATTTTATCATACTTTCTTTACCATGCTGAAGTGTTTCAATCTGAGGAGGCTAATGTTCAGATCTCAATACGGCCAAACGCAATCCTCAGGCCTCTTATCCAATAGAAATCCCCGAAACGTCGTCATCTTTAACTGATGCATATCCGTTCGATCCAGATAATCGATGCGGCAGCATAATCGCGGCTCCATCCACTGCGTGTTTCCTTTTATCACCGTACCTAATGGCGCTGCTAACGCTAGAAATAATTCCTTGTCCGCCTTTGTAATACCCGCTCCCACTACACCAACCGGTTTATGCTTCACCGTCCTGAAATTCAATCCGATGACAAGCTCGAAAGGGTCCATGTTGTACCCCAATATTTCCACATCTATGGATTTCACATACTTAATCTTGAGCCACTCACTGCTTCTGCTATCAGGCACATAAGTCGAGCTCTTCCGTTTGGCCACGATCCCTTCCATATTCCGTTCCTTCATCATTTCGAAAAGCGCCTTCCCCTGCGTCTCCACAAACAACGTCGGCATCAGTACGGGTGTAGAATCAACGGCAGCCGCTAGACGCTTTTTCCTCTCTATTAATGCTTCATTTAGATGCTCTCTATCCGTATATAAAAGATCGAACGCAACAAAGGTCACCGGATGCGTGTGCACCGCACGGTTTATTTTCCCTGATTGACTGATTCGCTCCCGATACAAAAAGTCATCAAATGCAGGCGAGCCCTCACGTAATACGATCCCTTCGCAATCTAAAATAGCAGAATGCGACTTGATCCCTCCTAATGCATCCTGCAACTCTGGGAATTTGTGGGTTACTGCTCTTCCGCTCCGCGAGTAGGCTTCAATGCGGCTTCCTTGCTTATGGATAAGGATTCGAACGCCATCCCACTTCGGCTCATAAATAAATTGTTGATCATCAAAAGGCTCCTGACCGAGACTGACGGCCATTGGCTTTATAGCTGAAAATAACATGAGAAAAATCCCCTCCTGTTACCAGTTTGGGGATTTAATCTTAAGTCTAAACGCCATTTTCTTTCATATGACCTTTCAACCATGCAAAAGCTTTGCTCAGCTCTTCCTTCGGTACATGGGCATACCGATCCCCGATGGAAACCTCATAACCGCATGATGTCTCGTTCAACTCTTTTAAATACTGAGTGAGTCCAACCCCTGTTGCCTCATATAAGTTAATTAATAGGGACTCCATCTCTTCTTTTGGCCAATGGATATGAACGTGGAACATATTTGTGACTGGCTTAATAGGGTTCGTAACAACGCCAGGAACCTCATTATACCAAGCAGCAAGTTCTTTGGCTTCCTCATAGTACTGCTCCATTTTGTTCAGACGCTGCTTGAAATAATGGCTTGCACTAAGGATATACGGGTACAGACTAATCAAATCGCCGCCGTGGCGCCTTTTCCACACCTTAGACTCTTTCGTAAATGTCTCGTCTCCCGCAAGAACTGCCCCAGCAATGCCGCCAATCCCTTTATAGAACGAAATGTACACACTATCAAACAGCTCGCAGATTTCGCGCGCAGACTTCTGATAATAAGGAAGAATCTCGTATAGTCTAGCCCCATCCAAATGTAATTTGATGCCATGGCTGCGGCAATAGGCTGAGATCTGTGTAAGCTCTTCGTAATCAGGAAGCTGCCCGCCAATTTCCCGCTGCGGCAATTCCAGCAATAAACAGGCGATGTCTTCTTTTATTTGCAGCACATCTTCTAGACGAATGAGACGACCCTTACCACCAAGCAGGATAGGCTCGATGTGATGAAGCTCCTTCAGCCCGTCTTCCTCGTGAATTTCCAGATGGCTGAGCGGATGATAGGCGACCTTCTTGATCCCTTTATGATCGCACCAGATACGTAGAGCAATTTGCTGAGCCATAGTTCCACTAGGGAAAAAGACGGCTGACTCTTTACCAAGAAACGCGGCCATTTCCTCTTGGAAATCTTCAATTAACTTCCCATTGCCATATGTATCTCCATCCGTAAGACCATCAACGTCCTGCAATGCGTCTATCAATACTTGAATATTTCTTTTGCCATGTCCACCCAATGGGTAGTTGGTTTGTTGAAACGCTGCTAATAATGGATTGATTTTGTTCATTTGTATCGTACTCCTTTGTTTGTCACGGCTCACTCTTGGTCTTAGAAGGGCAGTGGATTATAATCAAACTAACTCTATTCGAAAAAGGAGACTCAAGCCATGAAGGAAATCCTCATCGGTTCCATTGATCAATTTACTACTTTTCCTGTGGAGGTTGAGCTTGACCGTGATCTGTATTTTTTGATGCAGGTAGACGATGACCAGTACAACCTTTACTCCAGTGTTTGCCCTCATGGCGGTTACACGGTGGATCTGATTGACGGGGAGCTTGAATGCCCTTTGCACGGTTGGACCTTTGAAGTCCATACAGGACGTTGTCATAATGTGCCTAGCGCCAGACTTGCTTCTTATAACGTCATCCTTCGTGACAACCAGTTGTACGCTCAGATGGCATGATCTTACGTATATTTTACCAGTGGTCAAGCTATAATAACAGCTGTTGTTATTAAAAGAACGGCTTTAGGAGGCTTCATGACCGACAAGATAAGCACGAGTAAGTCCCAGGGAATGAAGTGGTGGCAGTTGAGCTTGCTCGGAGTCGCCTGCACCATAGGCACCGGATATTTCCTAGGCTCCGGAATCGCAATTCAAATGGGCGGCGTCTCCGTCCTTTTTATGTTTATACTCGCAGCTTTCGGCACTTATATTGTCTTCGATGTTCTGGCCAAAATGACGGGCAAAGATCCCCAGCAAGGCTCATTTCAGACCTATGCCGCCAAAGCCTTCGGCCGCTGGGCAGGCTTCAGCAGCGGCTGGGTCTATTGGTGTTCAGAGCTATTAATTATGGGAAGTCAGTTAACAGCTTTATCATTTTTCACCCGCTTCTGGTTCCCCAGGTTACCGATGTGGGTCTTTGCGACGGCCTACGCCCTCCTAGGACTTGGCGTTATTCTGCTCGGGACCAAAGTTTTCGAACGTGCTGAGCATGTTTTTGCCATTATCAAAGTGTCTGCGATTGTCATGTTTGTGATTATCGCAGGTGCGGCGGTCTTGGGATTCCTTACAGGCACACACCCGCCGAAGTTTCCGACTACCAAGGAGGCCTTCTTTCCAAAAGGGGGAGTCGGTGTTTGGTCTTCTTTCATCTATGCTTTTTATGCGTTTGGCGGCATTGAAATCATGGGCATCATGGCCGCAAGGCTTAAGCGGCCTGAAGAGGCCCCAAAAGCCGGGAATATGATGATACTTCTTTTAACCATCATCTATATCGCCTCGTTAGCTCTTGCCCTGACTTTGATCCCCTTGAGCGAACTGCAGGGAAAGGAAAGCCCTTTTCAGGCGGCCTTAGGTTCCTACCAGCTCCCTTTTGTCCCCCATGCTTTCAATGCGATTTTGATCATCGCGGGATTCTCGACGATGGTCGCTTCGCTATTTGCGGTTACAACGATCCTTATCACGTTAGCACAAGATCACAATGCTCCCGCCATATTTGCCAGACGAACAGAGGGCAAACGCAAAATACCGTTACCCGCCATCGGATTTACGACTGGCGGAATAACGGCAGCGGTGCTGATGGCTCTATTTCTGCCTGAGAAATTGTATGCGTATATCACCACTGCGGCAGGCATTATGCTGCTGATGAATTGGCTGTTCATCCTCCTATCATCAGGACGCTTATTGCAATTATCTATGTGGGGGAAAATCAAAAGGTACACTGGCGTGTTACTTATCCTTGCAGCAATCACAGGAACGGCGTTTCATCCGACGAGCAGGCCAGGCTTCTGGGTCAGCCTCTTGTTCATCGGGATCATTGGCCTTGTGACTTTGGGACTGAGCTTCAAATGGAAGAAGAATGCGCCAAGTTCCATCGCTACATTCCATACTGACAATTTGTCCATCCAGGACCCTGATAATCGTGAAGGGGCAACTTAACGTTAAGTGAAGAGGGCGTGAAAAGCTTTTATTCCAAAATGCAGACCAAAACCGATCAGGGACAAACCTGAAACGATGGAGATGACCGAAAGTCCGCGTGGCGTAAGGTATTTGCGAAATACACTGGCTAACGAAGCCATGATGAGATCCCACAGGATAATCCCCACGAACATGATCCCCGTATACAACAGCACGTGGTTTCTATCATACTTTGCAATGGTTTCTGCTAACACCGACCCATAGATCCCTAGCCAAAATAGGATGGATAAGGGAGAACTGATGGCCATGATTAATCCAGTAAAAAAGGATTTCGCCAACGTTTCTTCTGATCTATAACCTTCCGTTTTCAATTTGCCAGCACCAATGACACTTTCGATTCCTGTGTAGAGTAAAATAAAACAACCAAACAGCCAGAGAAACGTCTTCATAAATGGTGTTGTAAGAAAGTGTACAAGACCGAAATAAATGAGCACAATCAATATGACGTCAGCGAGCATGCCTCCTATACCCACCATCCAAGCATGCATAAAGCCGCGCTTGATGCCTCTGTCTAGCATGGCGGCATTAATAGGACCAATCGGCGCGGAAAGTGACAAACCCAATAGTAAAAAACTTAGCATCATATACATCTCGATCACCCATTCGTCGGTTATACATACAAGCCTTACGGCTCGTATTATCCTATTCTTTGAACAGGGCTTGTATAACTTTGTTTGGGCTTTTGCTATAAAAAAGTCGTTGACATTCACGCAGCGTCAAGCTGTAGAGTTAAGTTGTCAGGAGGTGAACAGATGGAATACACCGTGCAAAGTCTCTCAAAATTGGCAGGTGTAAGCACCAGAACGCTTCGGTACTATGATGAGATTGAGCTTCTTAAGCCGGCAAGAATCAATTCTTCCGGGTATCGAATCTATGGCCAGGCGGAGGTTGATAGATTACAGCAGATCTTATTTTACCGAGAATTAGGTGTGAATCTAGATCGCATCAGAGAGATCATAACCGCCCCCACCTTCCATGGAGCTGATGCACTTAAAGAACATCATGTACAGCTCCTGGACAAGCGAGCCCAGCTTGATGCGTTGATTGCCAATGTTGAAAAAACGATAGCGTTACATGAAGGGAGAATATCCATGTCAAATAAGGAGAAATTCGAAGGCTTTAAACAACAGCTTATTGATGAGAACGAGCACAAGTATGGGAAAGAAATTCGCGAGAAGTATGGCGATGAACAAGTGAACAAATCAAATCAAAAATTGAAAAACATGACGCAAGAGGAGCATGACGAGGTTACACGTCTGACCAATGAAGTCATCTCCTCACTTGCTGAAGCTTTCAAAACGGGAGATCCAGCTAGCGCAGCCGCCCAAAAAGCCGCGGATCTGCACAAGCAATGGCTATCCTATTACTGGAGCGAATACAGCAAAGAGGCTCATGCCGGTCTAGCCCAAATGTATGTGGATGATGAGAGATTTAAGGCATACTATGACGATAAACAACCAGGAACCGCTGAATTTCTGAGGGATGCCATATACATTTATACCGGTTTAACGAAATAATAACCCAGTGAATAGGGACACTAGCATTTTTTCTACTATATCCTGCAAACATCCAGTTATTTAGAAGAAACCTGAATAGAATAGTATTACACCAGCCACCAGCAGCCGTGTGTATGTCAACCTCCAGCCCAAAAAGCACAGGAACCCTTAGGGGCCCTGTGCTTTTGTGTTAGGAGTTGGCAGTAACGCCGCCGCCAGTAGGTTTGATCAACGCCTTCGTCTCCCATACGCGGCTTCTCCACCGTAAATACATAATCAAACCTCGCAACCACTCATCGACAGCAAAGGCAATCCATACTCCTAGAAGCCCCATGCTCATATGAATGCCCAGCCAATACGCAAGCGGCACCGCAACGCCCCACATGGAGAGAACTCCCATGGCAACTGGAAATCTAGCATCACCTGCTGCGCGGAGTGAATTTATAACAACTAAATTGAAGGTACGTCCAGGCTCCAGAATTACGCTTAGCAGCAGGATCCCCGATCCCATCGCGATAATCTCTGGGTTATCCGTAAACAACCCGAGCAGCTCTTTGCGGAAGATAGCAGCTATACCAACCACTACAAAGGTCAGTAAGAATGTCATTCTCAGACTGCGAATGAGCTTGTGGTACGCTGCCTTAAACTCGCCTGCTCCAACCATATGACCAACGATAATCTCCGTCCCCATACCGATCGCCATACCGAGTGCCATAAAGTAATTCGTTACATTCATCACATACACATGAGTGCTTAACGCGACTTGGCCAATGATATTAACGAAGCCCATTATCATTAAATATTGAGATTGCCAAGACAAGTGCTCGCCCGCAGAAGGGAGTCCAATGCTCAAGATTTGCTTCACGATACGTTTGTCAAAAGTGAAGTAATCCTTGAGGCGAATCGGGAAAGGAATCCGGCGATATAAAATCACAAAAAGTACGATGAGTCCAAGTAAACGGCTTACGACCGTGGAGACCGCAGCCCCCGTTACCCCCCATTCAGGAAACCCGAGATTCCCGAAGATGAGCAGAATATTACCAACGACATGGATCAGGTTCACGCCGAGTGTCACATACATAACGTCTCTCGTCTGACCATTCGAACGAAGTACGGACGAAACTGCATACGACAGCGCTTCGATCCAAATGAAAGCACTGATAAGATTCAGGTATTTCTTAGCTATAGCAATCTGGTCAGGAGCCAAGTTCATTAGCTGCATGATCGATTCGCCAAATACAACCAAGACGATGCTGACCGCGATCCCGAATAATAAATTAATGGTTATCGCCTGTGCCGAAATACGACTTGCTTCCTTGGCTCTGCCTGCACCTAAATTTTGGGCAACCGCTACACTCGTTCCGATTCCGACGAAGCCAAACATCAGGATGCAGAATACGATGATTCCATTCGCTAATCCGACAGCTCCGGTTACTTCATCTGAGATTCGACTGAGCATGAACACATCCGCGGTACCGAGCATCATCCTTAGAACGGAGTCAATGAAGATCGGCCACGTGATAGCGAATAGACTAAGCTTTTTCCAAGTTGCTGTTGACTGAGTGTCTATCATTCTCTATGCTCCTCAATTTCAAATGCTTTTAGTTTAGGATACGTAAGCGATTTCAGTCAAATGCTATTAATATCCAATAAAACAAACAACCTTGGATCTCTCTTTCGAGGAAATCCGAGGTTGCTCCATGATTCAAAGCTATTTGACGCGAACCCATGCACCGCGATTATCAGCTGACTCAATTTCAGCTTCTGCGATAACAATGCTGTCCATCGTACTGAAAGGTGTAGCAGTTGCTACATTTTGTCCAGAAATCAAAGTCTCTACAAAATATTTGAGCTCCTGATAATAGCCCATTTCCGCGGAGATCTCAGGAGTGAAACCAGGACCGTCGTTCACATTCACTTTCAAGCCATCCGCTGTGAATACGACGTTGCCTTTTTCGAAATTAACCCGGAACTGCATATCGAAGCCGTAATCCCCTTGCAGCGTCCAGTCCGCTTGGGCATTGATAACCTTGCCATCTTCGTACAAATAGTTCGTTGAAACGATATCGTACCCACTGCCTGGAACAACGTTGCGAGCCAAGGAGGAGACGGATTCCGGTTTGCCAAACAACCAGTTAATCATATCGATGTCATGAACGTGCATATCGAGCAGTGCTCCACCGCTTTTCGCATTCTGCAACAGCCAGGGTCCCCAAGTCGGCGTTCCGCCGCCGCGGTAGAAGTAACCAGCGAGAACTTTGCCATACGTTTCATTTGCGACAACTTGTTTCAAATATTCATAGGCTGGCCAGAAGCGCAGGCATTGACCGACCATCAGCTGTTTCCCGTTTTGCTCGGCAGCTTCAATCATGTCTTTACACTCTTCTGCATTCAGTGCCATCGGCTTTTCACACAAAACATGAAGGCCTTTATTCAAACATTGAATGGAAATTTCTCTGTGCAAAAACGTTGGCAGTGTCATATCCACACAATCAAGCTGCTCATTCTCAAGCATTTCAGCAACACTTGTATACTTATTGTAGACGCTGAAGTCGATGCCGGAAGCTCCAGTATCAATATTGCCTCCAGCCGCCTGTCCTTCCAACTTTACGATATCAATATCGCATAAGGCAACGACTTTAATTGGAACCCCTTCGGCTTCAAGGCGAATGTAATTCTCCAAATGCGTTCTCCCCATAAAGCCTAATCCGATTAATCCGATTTTTAACATGGCTTATTTCCTCCCCAGAATGGCGTCCATAGCACCTGATGTATTATAAATAATTTGCTGACCGTGATGCGTATAGCCAGGAATCATCTCCGCGATAACGTAGTCCTCGTAGCCAATTGCTTGCAAAGCCTTCATCACTTCTGGATAGTTCACATCGCCTGCAAGCAAATCAACAAATCCGTGCAAACCTCCTGCGGCTCGGCGATAATCTTTGAAGTGAACTTTTTTGATGCGGCTATTCAGAATCGAAATCCAGTGCTCCGGGTAACCTGCAAATAAGACATTCCCAACGTCGAAGTAGGAACCAACATACGGCGAATTGATTTTATCAATGAAATCTCTCAGTTCTAGCGGTGACAACAATAATTTATTCCAAACATTTTCAATGCCGATGGAAACTTTCAGAGATTCTGCCACCGCAGACAGCTCACTGATCCCTTCAAGCGCATAATCATAGGCTTGATCATATGGCACAACTTCAGAGTCCGGAATGAAATCGACGCCAACCGCGCCAGGTACAACTAATATCGTGTCTACGCCTAGAATCGCTGCGCTTTCCAACTGCTTTTTGATGATGTCTTTCGCTTTTTGACGCGTTCCAGCATGTCCACTAGTCAAGGAGTACATCCAATATAAACCGCTGGCTAAGCTCGTTAGCTCAATCCCTTTACCATCGGCAAGCTGGCGGTATTGTTTGATTTCGCTTTCATTACTTTCAAGGCTGAGTTCACCTGTTTCGTTCAAAGCCAGCTCGATACCGTCAAACCCAGCATCTTTCGCGACAGCTATACATTCCTCGACCTTCATGGAGCCTGGAAATGACCAAATATTAATCCCTTTTTTCATCGTTATCTCCTCCGTCTCTTTCCTTTATTATAAAAGAGGTTGGCAAGATAAGATTTATCCAAAAAGCCGATTAATTTGCACTTTTGCAAAAACGAATATGTTAAAATAAGGCTGGGTCCTACCCCTACAACGACGCTAAGAAAGGACGGACAGCATGGAATTCCCACGCATACAGCTTCAAGAATCAATATCCATTCAAAATCTCATTTCCTTTCACTATTTTGAGTATGCAAAGGGATATGTGTTTGACGGCGAACAACACGACTTCTGGGAAATTCTATATGTCGACAAAGGTGAGGTCGAGGTGCGGGCCGATGATCACATTCATACCCTGCAGCAAGGTCATATGATCTTTCATAAACCAGAAGAATTCCATACGGTTAGCGTTAAGCATGAACATAAACCGCCTAATCTTATCGTCATTTCCTTCGAATGCGCGTCAGCAGCGATGTCTGATTTTGAGAATAAAGTTTTGCCCCTTGGCGACCGGGAAAGGAATATGCTATCCCTCATAATTCAAGAGGGGTTTCAGGCATTTCTACCTCCCTTCGACAGGCCTTTCGTTCATAATCTTGAACGAAATCCGGAAGCCCCTTTTGCCAGCGAGCAGTTGATCAAATCGTACTTGGAAGCCTTGCTTATCACCCTGATTCGCAATCAAAAACGAGCCTCTACCCCCATAGATGCGGCCATTAAGATTAAGCAGTCATCACTTCAAAAAGAAAAGGCCGAACAGCGCATCGTTCAGCAAATTATCGCTTATTTGCAGGAAAATCTCTCCCAATCCTTTACCCAGGATCAGTTATGCCAGATATTTCACTTAGGCAAAAGCCGATTAAAGGAGCTTTTCCAGTCACAAATGCAAACCGGCGTCATGGAAGCCTTCAAATCTCTGAAAATCGAACAAGCCAAAACCTATATTAGAGAAGGCCGGTACAATTTCACGGAAATTGCCGCGATGCTCGGCTATGCCAGCATTCATTATTTCTCCAGAGACTTTAAGAAGACGGTGGGCATGTCTCCCTCGGATTATGCGAAATCGGTTAAAGCGCGTGTCTAACCATATACAGCAAAAAGCACCCGGGAAGGGTGCTTTTTTTGACATCCGCTTTATTTAATTACTTTCAATAAACGTTTCGCTGTACCGTTAGCCGTTTCAATTGTTTCATACACATTCACTGTGAATGGGTAGCTGAATTGATCCGTTGTAATGTTCGAAGCATCTAGCATTTGAATCCCGCTAATCAACTTATTTACGCCTGTGAAAGCCGCATCCTTGGAGCCCAGAACACGCCCCGCACTGTCAACAATCTCGAATCTCAATTTTGAGAAGTTATTGTCTACGACGACATTCTCTTTTTGTTGGATGTCCAAATCCAGACGAACCTTGTACGTATACATCAGTTGAGCTGTCGTTTGCGTATTTACTGACACATCATTAATTTTCAAATCGAATGGATACAAGGAAACCGTTGAATCTGTTTCTTCCTGCTGCAGATCCGTTTGAAGTGCTGCAATTGTCGTTGTATACGGCGCGGCAGCAACGGTATCAAGCAGCTTCAGGGAGAAGCTTGTTCCCTCTTCCGATTGTGGAACAATGTAGGAGTAGCTCACAACGTAGCTAAGTCCTGGGTTCATCATTTCTGTCACATTGGCTTGACGAGCTCCTTGGTACGTTAAGCCTTGTGTACTCACCAATTCCGACACGAAGGCTGGCAATGCAATAGGCGAAGTGCTAGTATTCGTTAGTTTGAACTTCGCTACTGCTGTTTTGAAACCTTCGCCTGGATTCTCATGCAGATGAAGCTCCATCAAAGAGACTTGCGTCGATTTGTCGACCACTTTAGTCAAAGCATCAAAAGCGATCGGTTGACCGATGGTATAAGGAACGGCTGTTGTAGCCCCTTGTTCTTTCGGCCATGCGATAGCCAGCTTACCTGTTGCTACTGTTGCCGCTTCGGTTGCACCTTTTGGAACAAAGGTATCTGTTGATAAGACCACCAGGTTAGACAATGTCACACCGTTTTCAACTGGGATTGCAAAATGAATGTACTTTTGCTCACCGGCTTCCAACGTAACAGGTTCTACTTCCGCACGTTTTCCTTCATAGTTCTTCGTTTCGGACTGAGCATCCATGCGGAAGGCTGGCACTGTTTCGCGGCCTGCACCCGGATTGTTAGCAAGAACAGTCACGACAGCTACGCGGCCAGCCGTTGTGTTTTGCATAGAAGTTTCAACCGCTGTATAGGTTAATCCAGAGTTAACACCTGGGATCAAGAACGATTGGCCCCAAGCAACGTTGTCTAAACTTTTCAAAGCTGAACTTCCCATGGCGCCATACCAAACGGATTTAGTTGGCATAGCAAGCAAAGTTGTTTCTACTTTTGGGTAAGAGTACACATCAACGTTGACGAACGAAAGCTGATCAATCGTGCCAATTTCCTTCGTATCAACAGCTGTCATATAAACAAGTTCGCCAATTTCCTTCGGCTGCAAGGACTCTTTATTGGTTCCGCTTGGTTTCAGCGTGTAGGAAACGCCGCTCGAAGTCTGCACACGAAGCTCGTGCTCAGGTATTCGGTTCTGTGTCACGCCGCCATTATATAAGCGAACCGTAACAGCAAGTTGTGAACCGGACGCTGTTGGTGTCACGGCTACACTTTTCACGGCTGCGCGGATGTCACTTGTTAATCCATAATTAACAGTAGGTGCACTAACAGGTGCGGTTGGCGCAGCATCAGCTGCCCATACGGCGGTACCGCCTTGCACGATCATCGCGCCAAGCATAATGGCGGTCAGACTAGATTTCCATGGTCTTTTTTTCATGTATATACGCTCCTCTTTTGAGTAATTTCGCTGCTGATTATTTCGCTGCTGGCGTTGTAGTCGCTGCTGGAGAAGCACTGGCGCTCTCTACCTTTTGCCCGTCCTTCAAAGTGTTCTGTCCGGAAATGACTAATTTCTCGCCTTCTTTTACGCCATCTATCACTTCTTGGAACTCTCCACTGATACGTCCAAGTTTCACTTTACGTTTCACATACTGATCGCCTTGTTCAACGAAGACGAAAGTATCCGACTCTTCACGAATCACACTGAGCGTTGGGATAGATACAACTTGCTCTTCGGTTTCCGTTGTCAACTGTACCATGAATCGGTTACCTGGCTGAAGCGCGTGATCACTATTTGGAACCTCCAACTCAAGCGTGTACGTTTTGGTAGCTGTGCTCATGATTGGAGCTAAATAGCTAATTTTCGCTGTTCCTTTTTTGTCCGGTGTATCTGGATTATAGAAAACAAGCTCTTGTTTCCCTTTAACAAGTTGGTAGTTGGTTTCTGTAAGCTCCGTTTTGATTTTAATCGGATCAATTTGCTGAACTTGACCGACCTTTCCAGCAGCCGCAGATACTGTCTGCCCCACGACCACATTGAAGTCAGTTAGTACACCGCTGCTCGGTGCCTTAACTTCATAATTCTCTAAAGACCGAGTCGCATCCTCTAAAGATAAACTGGCAGATTCTGCCTGTGTCTGTGCAGCAGAGATCGAATCGGAATTATCAAAGGCCGACAGCTTGCTTTGTGCGGCGTCCAGGGCCATTTGAGCGTTATCCAAAGCCTGCTTCATTTGATCCACTTGGTGCTGAACGGCCGTACCTGCATCAAAATCATTCCGGGATTTGTTGTAATCCTGTTGAGCGTTTTTCAAGGCCGTTTGCGACCTCACCACATTGTCCGCCAGATCCTTGCGGTTGTTCACTTTATTGTCTCTTGCTTGTTGTAAAGATTCTTGCGCGCTTTTTAAAGCTAATTCATTTTTGCGTTTCGCAGACAAGGCGTCTTTATTATCGATAACGAACAGGACTTCTCCTTTTTCCACGTACTCTCCTCGTTTTTTCACCACGCTCAGCACTTCACCATTTGCTTTGGAAACAACATCCAGAGTCGTTCCTGCTGCTACATCGGCAACTTGCTCAATGGGATTGCTAATCTTTTGCTTCTTAATAGCTTCTGTTTTAACCGCTTTTGGCGCCAACGAAACCGTCGCAGCCCCCTTGGACCCTGGCGCTGCGCATGCGGACGCTAAGACCGCAGCAGCGGTCAGTAGCGCAATCACGCCCATCGAGCGATATCTAAATTTACGTTTTCGCGAACTATCGTTAATCATCTATGTGCCTCCTTATACCTCTATCGTACTTGTAGTTGTGTTTTGGTTTTCTTTTTTACGACTGAACATGCGACCTATACGGTTCTTTATGCTTTCAATCAACTCGTAAACAATAGGTACGACTACTAGAGTAAGAACGGTAGAGGTAATGAGACCACCGATAACGACAACACCCAGTCCTTTACCAATCAACCCGCCTTCTGCAGAAATACCTAATGCCAGCGGCACCAAAGCCATAATCGTAGCTCCAGCTGTCATAATAATCGGACGAAGTCGTACTTTCCCAGCTTCAATTAGAGCATGGCGAACCGTGTAGCCTTCATGACGCAGCTGCTGCGCACGGTCGATCAAGACGATCGCATTCGTGACGACAATTCCGATGAGCATGAGGAAACCAATCATAGATGTAACGGTTAGCGGCTCGCGGGCAATAACGAGTCCGAGCAGCCCTCCGATAACCGCAAGCGGTAGTGAGAACAAGATGGCAAATGGTGCACTTGCGTTTCCAAAAGCCAGAACCATGATGAGGTAAACTACGAAAATCGCAGCTCCCATGGCGACGAACAATTGACCGAAGCTCTCATTGACATCGTCGGAAACACCCGTTACTTTCGGTGTCACGCCTTCTGGTAATTCAACATCTTTTAATGCCGCGGTAAGTTTAGCACTTACGCCGGTTTTATTGGTATCATTAATTTTGGCTGATACTTTGACAAGCTGCTGCTGATCTTCACGTGCAAGGGACGCAGCGCCCTTCGTTTCGTTAATTTTGGCTACTTCCTTGAGCAGAATCGTTGATCCATTTGATCCAGCTAACGGAATGTTGCCTAATTTTTCAAGCGTATTTTTGTCCGATTTGTCTAACGATACCGTAGTTGTATACGTGATATTATCGAATTTCATATCTCCCAGACTTTGTTTTTGAATCCAGGCACGTGCTGTATCTCGAACAGATGCGGAGCTGAGGCCATAGGCTCTTGCTTTATTCTGATCTACAGCAATCTCTATCTCTGTCTTGGCATCACTTAAATTATCTTCAATCTCAGAAAGCTCTGGGAAAGTTTGCAGCTTATCCTTCACGATCTTCGCAGCTTTCTCCAGTTGAAGTTGATCCTCGCCTTGCAGCGTATAGGCAAAATCCGTCGATGAAACCCCGAAATCACCCTCCATTGCTTTAGGTTCAACCTCAGATCCACTTGGCAATTCTGAAAGAATATAAGCCTTCATTTCATCTTTTACTTGATTACCATCAACTTTATCGTTTACTTGAACGAAAATCTGTGAAGCATACGGTGTACGCTCATCGTCATTCCCAGCATAACCGATTAAGGATTCCACAAATTTAAAGACAGGCTCGCCATTCGAGTCTTTCGTATCTAACAAGACTTTTTCGATTTCCTTCGTTTTCGCATCTGTCGCTTCGAATGAAGTCGAATATGGCAGTTTCAATTGGAAATACATCGTCGTCGCGGCACTTGATTCAGGTAAGAAGGCCACGGACAAGAATGGAATGGTTCCTGCCATTGTCACAACAAGCATTAGCGCTGAGGCAAGCAGCGTTTTGATTCTGTTTTTCAAGCTCCAAGTCAATACTTTCTCATAAAACGTAGTTAGCTTCGTTGGTTGCGACTCATCGTGATGAACTTTACTTGGTTTGCTGCGAAGAACAAGCAGCTTAGCCAACATCGGGATAACCGTTAAAGCTACAATCAAGGAAGAAAGCAACGCACAAGCGATTGTTAAGGCAAAAGGTCTAAAGAATCCGCCGACAACGCCCGTAACCAAAGCAAGCGGTGCAAATACCCCAACAGTTGCAAGCGTGGAAGACGTAATTGCCATCGAAACTTGCTTCGTCGCTAAAGCAATAACGGATTCATTGCGCTCCTGCGCTTTCTGCAAGGAGGCATATATATTTTCAATAACAACAATCGAGTCATCCACGACCCGGCCTACTGCAATAAAGATACCGCCGAGGGTCATCGTATTGAGCGTCAAGCCTAAGCTAGACATTAATAGTAATGTAATCAAAATCGAAAGAGGGATCGACACTAGAACAATAAGCGTCATCCGAACATTACGGAGAAAAATCAGGATCATCAAGGAGGCCAATATAGCCCCTACGATACCTTCACGAATAAGTCCTGAAATCGATTCATTAATTTGGTCTGCACTATCGTACGTATTTTTGAAAGTTACGTTAGGCAAAGTTGTTTTCCAGTCTTCAATCTGTTTCTGAATCTCATCAGAGAATTCAACGGCATTCGCACTGCCCGCTTTGTACAAAATCATTCCAATCGCCGGCTTGCTATCCAATCGACCGATGAAATCAGATTCCGTAATCGCTTTGACGTTCGCAACCTGATCTAGGGTTACGATATCGCCTTTTGGCGTTGTGATTTCTAGCTGCTCCAACTCATACAAGCTTGACAAGTTGCCCGTGACACGCGTCATCTTGTCATTGCCGCTGATTTCTACGCTGCCGATCGGACTTTTCGTCGCAGCGGCATTAATCGCATTCGACACCATGCCTGGTGATAAGCCATAGACATCAAGCGCGGAGGCATCAAGCTCAATATCCAGCGAGGTGTCTCTGGCTCCGATCACGTCCATGTGGTCAATCCCTTTGATTCCTTCGAGACCTGGCTTAATTTTATCTTTAAAAGATTTATCAAGCTCAGTTTGGCTGATGCCATTATCGGCATAGGCAACTAAATAGTTGGAAGGGAATGAAGCCGCGCCGAATGTCGACGCTTTAGGAGCTGCTGCTGTTGCAGGGAGAGAAACTTCACCAAGCATATCCTGAACAGCCTGTTTCTTTTTGTCAACATCCACATCTTGCTTGAACATTAAAATGATCATGGAGAAGTTATCACTTGATGTCGATTGCATCGAATCCAGATCTTCTAGATTCGCAAGCTTCTTCTCTATCGGTGATGTAATTTCATCCATGACATCCTTTGGTGCACCTGTATACGTAGTCGTAACAGCAACTACTGGGAAAGAAACGTTCGGCATGTTCTCTACTTTAAGCTGCGATGAAGAATACAAGCCGCCTGCAAAAAGCATGATCATGATAATGAATAATGCCGAAACATTTTTCATGGAAAAGTATGTGAGTCGATTCATTCCTTTACTCCCCTCGTCTAATGATTGTTTCTATAAGATACATTTCAAATATGAACCCAATATGAACAAACATCAAAAAAGCCTGGAAATAAGCTTTCCAAGCTTTCAGTGTTCATTATTTCTTCAAGTTATAGGTTAAAATTGGAAGAGTGACTAGAAATTGAGTTCCTTTTCCTTGTTCACTCTGAACCTCGATCGTGCCCTGATGGAGGTCTATAATTTTCCTTACAATCGCGAGCCCAAGCCCGCTCCCCGTATCCCGCTGCCTAGCTTGATCTACTTTAAAGAACCGCTCGAAAATCCGCCCTTGATCTTCCTCCGCAATGCCGATCCCGTTGTCTTGAACCCAGATCTGAACGCGATCTCTTAAAGGGACAAGCTTTACAAAAATATGGCCTCCGACAGGCGTGAATTTAACCGCATTTCCAATCAGATTCATCCACACCTGGTTCAATTGATCTGAATCCGCAGAAATTTTGACTCTCGGTAAAGACAGGTCCATATCAAGCTGCTTTTCTGACCATAACGGTTCATAAAAGACGACGATTCTTCGTAGTTGTTCATCCAAATCAAATGTCGACGGATGAAACGGGTGATGCTCGGATTCCAGCGATGCCAGCTTTAACAAATTATCGCTTAAGCGAGATAAACGCTCACTTTCACGTTCAATGATTTCCAAGTAGCGCTCTCGTTCTGGCTCCTCAATCTCTGTCCCCCGCAATGCTTTGGAAAAGCCGCGAATCGACGTAAGCGGTGTTTGAATTTCGTGTGACACGTTCGAAACAAAGTCTTGGCGCATCTGTTCAAGCTGCTTCAGCTCGCCAGCCATGTGATTGAAGCTAGCGGCCAACTGTCCCAGCTCATCTTTCTGCCTGACCGCGACGTGCACGTTGAAGTTCCCGCGAGCCAGCCGCTGGGTAGCCAGCGTTAATTTCTTCAGTGGATTCACCAAATAACGAGATGCAATGAGAATGAGCAGGCTGCCGACAACAAGCACGATAACCAGAACGGTAATGACAGCAGTCTGTACTTGCCGGC
Organism: Paenibacillus sp. J22R160; assembly: GCF_059692135.1. NCBI lineage: Bacteria > Bacillati > Bacillota > Bacilli > Caryophanales > Paenibacillaceae > Paenibacillus > Paenibacillus sp. J22R160. The sequence goes on from NZ_JCAUAU010000001.1 coordinate 647,242, forward strand.
GGGTCGCTTCGGATAAGTAAGGATGAATGAAAAGAGCAAATGTCTTATCTCCCACTTTAAGCGGGATGCCTACTTTCATATCCTTCAGGGGGTCTTTAATCCTGCCATAATCTAAGCTTTTGTACACACTGCCTTTCAAAACAAAGGCAACTTCCGATGCTTCAATACGAGGGACACCGTTTTTATTTAGTGAAACCGCCGTCATGGGCTCTCCATTTTCGTTAAATAATGTAAAAATGTAGTTATCATTAAAACGGTTGCTCCCCGAAACAAAGGAATCAAGTTGTCTAACCTGCATGTCTTCGCTTAGCTTGATGATTTGATTGCCGATCGTGAGCATCTCATCCTGGAATTCGTTCGTAATCAGACTTCTGAAAAATATCGTTGCAAGCGGAAATGCGACGGACACACTCACGACTACAACGGCTAAGAAAGTCAGCACCACGCGGAGGTAGAGCGACTTGATCATGCTTTCACCTCAAGTCTATACCCCAAGCCTCGGATTGTGGCTATCCGAAACTCTTCGGTCAACGGCTCGAACCGCTCTCGCAACCTTTTGACGTGTACATCAACAGTCCGATCATCACCTTCGTAATCGATCCCCCAGATCTGTTCAATGAGCTGTGTTCGTGTGAAAATTTGTGCGGGATAACTAGCCAGCTTATAAAGCAATTCAAACTCTTTGAGCGGGAGGGACAGCCGTTGATCCTGCAAGCGCACTTCATAAGCCGTACGGTCTATGACGACATTACCGACCGAGATCGTCTGCGAGGCATTAATACGATATCGCTTCAGCAAAGCTTTGACCCGCATCACCAGTTCCAAAGGGTCAAAGGGCTTCACAAGGTAATCGTCCGTGCCAAGCTGAAACCCTTTCACCTTATGTACGGACTCGCTTTTGGCCGTAACCATTAGAAGAGGCAAGTCTTCGTAACGCGTCCTGAGCTCGCGGCATAATTCCCAACCGTCCATCAAGGGCATCATAATATCCATAACGACTAGATCCGCCGGGTTCGTTTCAAGCATGCTGAGCGCCTCCACGCCATTGCTAGCTTGCGAAACCGTTAAGCCTTCTCCAACCAAATATACGCGAATCAGCTCCCTGATGTCCGCGTCATCATCCACCACCATGATTCTGGTCACGATACGCCCTGCCTTTCATCCAGCTTTGAACTGCTTACAGATAAGGGATAGGGTCCTTCGAACCCGCTTCTTCGAAGCCTTTCAACCGCAGTCTGCAGCTGTCACATACGCCACAGGCTTCAGCTTTTCCGTTGTAGCAAGAAGTTGTCAGCTCGTAGGGAACTCCGATTTTCAAACCTTCCTCAATGATCTTCGCTTTCGTCCAATTAATGAGGGGCGTTTCAATCGTGATACCTTTCCCCTCTACACCTACCTTGGTTCCCAGGGCGATCACTTCTTCCACTTTATGAATAAATTCCGGACGGCAATCCGGGTATCCGCTGTAATCAAGGGCATTCACACCGATATAGATCGCCTCGGAGCCCGTTACTTCCGCATAAGACGTTGCGATGGAAAGAAACATCAGATTGCGGCCAGGCACGTAAGTCACCGGAATTTCAGATTCTTCCGCTTCTCCGTTCATCACATTAGGCACATCAATGCTATCATCCGTTAAGGCACTGCCGCCAAAGTCACGAAAGAAATCAAGCTTAATTATTTTGTGCCGCTGGCTCACACCATAGTGCTCCGCGACTTGCTTCGCATTTTCCAGTTCAATCTTATGGCGCTGTCCATAGTCAAAAGAAATTGGATACAGGTCGTATCCCGCCTCTTGGGCAATCCCCATGCACGTGGTACTGTCCAGGCCTCCGCTCAAAATAATAACGGCTCTTTTCTTCTTATCGTTGCTTATGCTCATAAAGACACCTCATTTATCTTCTAAATTGTTGTGAAAAAAGGGATACCACGGCTGACGAGCGGCTTAAACGCCGCGCATCGCCGGATCCCAGATAATCTTGTGCAGCTGCATATTCAGCTTTACTTTGGAAAGTCCAGCTTCTAGCATATGCTGAACGAGTTTGTGCGGCGGCATCGTCTCCCACACCGGGCTGAACATCGGCAGCGCCTTCGTCGGATACTTCTCAAGCACGTCCACCGCCGTGCGGAAATCGTGCTCGCTGCCGATAACGAACTTCAGCTCATCCTGCTCGCGCAGCAAGCCGAAGTTGCTGACAATCATCTGCTCCATCTCACCGGAGTCAGGTAGCTTAAAGTCCATAATGTATCGCACCTTCGGTGAGGCAACACGCTCTACAAACATAGCGAGATCGATCGCGCCGTTCGTCTCTATGTGCAGGTCATCGACCTGCTCCAGCTCAGCGAGCGCGTCGATGAGTGCGAGCGACTTCTCGCCGTACAGGAGCGGCTCGCCGCCGGTCAGGCAAATATGCCGGGAGCGGAACGAAGTGACCTTGCTGACAATTTCAGCAATGGTCATGACGTTCTCCGCTTCCGCTGGCGGGTAGCTGTACTTGGTATCACACCAGGTGCAGCGCAGGTTGCAACCAAAAAGACGGACGAAGACCGTTGGGAACCCGGCACGGGTCCCTTCGCCTTCAACCGTCTCGAAGATCTCAACCATCGGAATGCGGATATCTCGCATTACTCTTCCTCCTCCATCATCGAACGAGTGATGGCCGCGTAGGAGGTCGGCGTCTCCCACAGCCGGATTTCTTCCAGCTTAATGGCTGGATACAACTTTTCATCCAGGAGCGCCTGATGAATCTCCTCATATATCCAAACAACCATATTTTCAGCCGTTGTATTCATAGGCGGCAGCACATCATTCAAATATTTATGATCCAAACGATCAATGACGCGTTCTTTCGCAATACGTTTAATATCTCCAAAATCTATTGTGATCCCCCGGCTATCTACCTTACCGCGCATAATGACTTGCAGCTTATAGGTATGGCCGTGCAGATTTTTACATTTTCCCTCATAACAATGCAAATGATGCGCACTGTCAAACGTAAATTCCTTAGAAATCAAAACGGATTTGTGATGATATTTTAATTGGTTCTCTGTGATGTCACGCCCCAACATTTGCACATCTCTTGGGATTTCATAGCTCATATCTATCACCTCTTAAGTATAAAAAAAAACAGTACTCTACATTATATCATGAGAGGACCATTTCTCACAATCTATCAACATCTGGCGGATTCCGCCTTCGCTTTTGCGTCCAATCCAAGTGGCCCCTAATTTCCTGCATCCGCTCGTTTTCATCGCGCAAATCCGATTCAATCGTTGCCATCAAACATTTGATTTGATCGACAACCGTATCCGGAAGCTCAACTTCTTCCAATGATTTCACGATATAGAGCAGGGATTGCAGCGTTTCTTCCATTAGGCTTTTTTTCTTGCCTGTCAGGACAACCTCAGATAGAAAGACAAGGTGGCTTAACTCTTTTTGCGTCAATTTCAAGAGGGACATCCCCTTTCTTACTACCATTATCCAACATTTTCCGACATCACGAAAGGCCCCTTGACAACAATAACTATAACATTTATGATTACAGTAAATTGTTTTTTAGAAATTACAATTTTTATTACTTTTACAATAATTTAACAAATAAATTTTTGGAGGAATTTACATGAGCACACAAGTACAATCTGCCGTTTTACAAGTTTTGGAAGATCGCCATTCCGTTAAGCACTACCAAGCTGGACACCAAATGCCGAAAGCTGATCTTGAACAGCTTCTAACTTCTACTTCCCAAGCTCCATCTTCATGGAACCTTCAACACTGGAAGCTGGTTGTTATTGACGACCAAGCTCAAAAAGAGAAATTGCTTCCAATTGCATACGGTCAAAAACAAATCGTAGAAAGCTCTGTTGTTATCGCCGTTCTTGGTGATCTCGAAGCTAACAAAAATGCTGAGCTTGTTTTTGGCCCAGCTGTTGAAGCTGGTCACTTGCCAAAAGAGGTGAAAGACGGCCTTGTCGCTCAAATTGAAAATGTATATCAATACCCACAAGTTGCTCGTGATGAAGCGATTCGCAATGCTTCCCTTGCCGCTATGCAGCTTATGATTGCTGCTAAAGCAATGGGTTATGACACTTGCCCAATGGGCGGATACGACGCGGCGAAATTCGTTGAAGCTTTCAATGTTCCAGCTCGTTACGTTCCAGTTATGCTAATCACTGTTGGATTGGCGGCTACTCCTGCTCGTTCCGCTGGCCGTTTATCTTTGGATCAAATCACAGTTTCCAACACGTTCTAATCGGGCAAAAAAAGGCATGGCTCTCCAAGCAGAATAGGAGTGCATGCCTTTCTTTTTTTCACCACAGTCAATGCAACTGATCGGTTTCAAACCAAATTTCGTCAATCAGCTTATTCCGATACAACATGGACACATTGAAGGTTTCGTAATCTTTTTCCTTATCTAGCTCATCCAGCAACAAAGCCGCAATCAGCTCTCGATCATCAGAATCTCCTGGCTCCCGGAAGTCAATAAAGCCGGTTAACTGCCGAGAACTAATATCCACCGTTGCTGTCCCGATCGGTAGACCGCCATACGATTGCTGATATATTTCATAAGTCAACGTATCCCCGTCATCCCTTGCCAGAATAATCGAATAATCCTCTGGATTCGGTGGAATTAACGATTCTTCCCTAATGTCATCCACAAGCTCCAATAAATCAATATGGGTTAGCTCGACGGTGTCAATAATTTCACCTTCATAGATCATATTGAAAACGAACGTATCCGTTTCATCTTCATCGTAATCGGCTACAACCAGTTCCGTCACCGTGTCCATTTCTTCATCAAAAGGATCAAACTGCCATGTGACTTCCCCAATCACGTCTGAACCGTACACATGCGTGATGACTTCAGCAACCAGTTCCGAGTCTTTATCATACACATGGTATTCCACAAGATTTCTATACTCCCCGACATGGACAAGCTCGTACCCCATTTGCTGCCTGCGCAGCTCAATCATATGCAAACTTTCGGGTCCGTTCGTTCCCTCGATATCATCAAACCTGGTTTCATCATCGTTCACCCATTCATAATCAGCATCATCATCTAAGTAGTAATTACTTGAGCTGTAATCTTCTTCCATAATCACTGGCCCAATGGCATGATCAGTCGCGATCACAAAATCATAATCACTATAGCTGACTACTACTTCGCACTCCGTAATATCTAGTGCATCAATTACATTCTGAATGTACGACTGGACAAATTCATACACACTATCTTTGTCCTCTTGTGCAATGGACTGCCGCTCCAGATGAATCGAGCCTTTAAGTCGATCCGATTCCCTGTAGACTAGCGTTAACGTACCGACAAACTCCCCATTGTACATAATATCGCAGACTTCTCCGCCTGCTGTTTTCAGGTCGGGTCTAAGCATCATATCGGCCACGACTTTCTTCGCCTCCTCTACAGATCTAATAAATCTTCTGTAGATTGTCCCAATATCGTCCAAAATATGAGTATACAGGGTAAACGTCTATACACTTATGTCCTTCACTTCATATGCTATCCTATAGAGTCAAGAGGGAGGGATTCTGACATGTCTGCTGGATACAATAACGTAGGTGCGATCTTAGTGCTTTTCATCTTGTTGGTTATCATCACTAGTGCATTTGTTCTTTAATCTTTGATGAACTAATAAAGGCTGTTCCTTCACCATCTCAAGATGGGGGAACAGTCTTTTTTTTATTCGCTTTGTTGATTCAAGCGTTGCCGTTCGGCTTCGATGGCAGCGAGTTTTTTACTTATGACATTTGTTAAGCTTGAATTGTTTTTCCGAATAACATTCGTATAGCTAGTCCTTGCCATGGCAAGTTTCCCGGCACGAAACGCGATATCCCCTAGTCCCGCATCAGACTTCCATTCCGCAATCTCATGATCAGGTGCTACGATGCTCCGGAAAGAATGGAAAGATTCTTTAGCTTGCTTAAGTCCAATCTCCGCATCCTTATACAACTGATCAGCTTGTTTCATACGGACCTGGGCCAGCATGTAATGGGCATCAGGAAAGTCAGATTGATATTCCAATGCTTTCTTACAAAAAAATTCTGCCTGCTTCCAGTCACTACGCAAGAAATAAATATCTATCAAAAATTTATAAATTTCGAGTAATCTTCCAAAAAGAGGTTGAGCCCATGCTTTTCGTTCTGCCTCGACAAGTGATTTAATAGCCTCTTCTTGCTGACGCGCCCCATGGAGCTCTCTACCCTGATAAAACCACCATGCGGGGTTATCTGGTTCCTCTTGAATCATCATTCGTAATAAAGATAAATTTCGCTCGATCTTCCTCTTGCTTGTCATCACTTCTGGCTCATAACCATCATGAAAAACTCGAACCTTAACTTTATGACGTGAAGCCTCCGTATGATATAAACCTAATTCGGTCCCAACCTGTTCATGTACTCTTCCCCAATACCGAAGCCCGCGACGGAGAGGGAATAGTCTGGTTTGAGCAAAATTGTGCTTCAATTGGCCTTGTATAAAATTAATTTGCCATAGACTCAAAATAACGGGAATGGGTGAATCATGGTAAATACCTGCAACTTCTCTAATCGTATTTACATCTTCTTGGATCAGAAACTCGTCTGCATCAATCCAGAATACCCAATCTGTCGTCATATGCATCAGCCCCAAATTTCGAGCCGCGGCAAAATCATCCTCCCATACAAAAGGAATGACCGTAACATTGGCGAATTGCGAAGCAAGCTCTGCCGTACCATCCGTGGAACAATCCATTAATACAATGTGGTCAACAGCACCTTGGAGCGATTCCAAACAACGTGCAATCGTATCCTCCATATTGCAGGAAATAATGCCAGCGGTAATCGTGACCTTTCTTACTCGGAGCAGACCTTCTATGTCTACACGCTCATCCCCGGGAGGAACCGATTTAAGTGCATTTAATATAGGAGCTACCCAAGTTGCTTCAGGATCAAGGAGCCATGCTCGCTGAAATGCTTTATTGGCTGCATCCCCGTATCCTTGATGCATCAGTGCTTCTCCGAGAAAAACCCAAGATTGGGCTTCCAGGGGATTTGCTCTAATTAAATCCTTAGAAGCTGTTTCAGCGTCTTTGTATCTTCTATTCCTTAAATCGTCGATAAGAGATTGTTTTGATTGCATAGGTGTCACCTGATTAGTCTATTGCTGGTTGGTTTGGATACGCAAACGGAATTTTGTAAATAATGTCATCTTTGTAGTTTAACGTTATTACAACAGTGCCTGTTCCGCTGTCTGCCGGCGCACTCACCGTACTGTAGCTCCCAAACATACCGGATAGGATAAATGGTGAAGTAACCTCAACCTCATTATTGTAAATTCCAAAATTAAATAATTCTGTCGTTCTCAAACCAACCCGTTGGCTATAATTTTCAGTTATATAGGGAACAACTTTTACTTGCAAGTTATCTTTGATGGTTATATGATTCGTTAAATCTTTCGCTGTCACTGTGACATTGATGATTGAATTCATCTGTGCATCATTCGCTGCTTCGAAAGTTAAGTTTTGAGCGTTTTCTATCCCATACGATAATCCACCAACATGTTCAGAATTTGAATATACAGAATAAGTTACATTTGGACTAGGATTTGGCAGGAGTAAAGATGGCAGTTTCAAATCCAATTCACTGCTTGTGAGCAAGTTAATATTCTTCAAGCTATCTTTTGGAAAAACACGGAATATGTAATATTCTGTATTGTCATTTCCGTAACCAGCAACAATTGTATAGGTATGAGGCACAATGTCCGCCTTAAACGTAGCTTCATTGCCCGAAATGTCTACGAAGCTTGAGTTACCATCCTCCAGATCAAAATATACAATTTCATGAGTATTCGGGAAATAATCACGTAAATCTACCTTTATTGTTGACTCATCATCCAAGTAGAATTGTTCTTCATTTCCAAAATGGAATGGAATTTTCCCTTTCGTGATGCCTCCATGATGATCGACAACTATAACATCTAGGTCAAAATCACCACTTTTTAGCGGAATTAGCTTATATCCGTTGTACTCCTCTTCGATTCGGATATTCTCGTTTTCCACGAAAATAGCATCTAACTCATCATGTTCGTAATACTCGCCATCAACTGGTCTTACATCCGCATCGAAAAAATAATTATGTAAGCTTTGCCGAATTGAATGACTAGAGATTCCTAGACCAACGACACCTTGGATTCTCTCCGCATTATCAACTGGATATGGAGCGGTATTATGTCCGTCATAATCAACTGGACTATTCTCAACAACTGTCTTAGGACTTACGTTGCGAAGCAACCCCTTGACCTGATCGTTAGTTTGATAATGCTCGGGGGACTCCATCATTGCAGTTACTACATTCGAAATATCAAACTTATATGCATCCGCATCGCCAGTACTAGAAACAACAATAACATCGAAAGAATCTGTGACTATCTTCGGTACCTCTGATTCACCATTGTAGCGATTACCTATTACCGTGAATGTCGCTTTACCTACTGAATTGCCACTAGCCTTAATTTGATAAATGCCGTTTATACCTGTAAAGGAACTAATTGCAACAGGATTTGTATTTGGATTCTCAACCTGAATAATAGACGGATATATAGCGGCATAAGAAGACTCCAATGCTCCTAAATCTATAAATTTCGATCCATTCTGCGGTATAATAATCGTTTGTATCTTATCCACTTCTACTGGTAATGGAGGAATTCCAATTTCATTCGCCGCAGCTGGCACAGTCAAAAATGGCACAGCGATCATCGCCGTACTTGCAATAGCCCCTACTATTTTTTTCTTTCTACTAAATGTTTTTCTCTCTTCTCCCATTATTTACACCACCGCCGTCTAGTTTATTTCCCTCATTCTACCATAGCCTAGTAGTAGGAAGAACCCCTAAAACGACAAAAATCCCCAAAAATCGAGGATTTTATAGGAAATTTAACTTATAAACAATATTTAACTAGGGCTTTATGCACACCCTCATCGTTATTTGATGCGGTCACCGCATCCGCGGCTTCCTTCACCCCGTCTGGCGAATTCTCTACAGCGATACCGAGTCCGGCAAATGTCATCATTTCCAAATCGTTATAATAATTGCCGATGGCCATAATTTCGCTCGAATCGACCTCCAAGGACGCAGCCAGAGCTTTCAACGCATTTCCTTTATTCGCTTTAGCGCTCATCACATCAATGAATAAATCGCCACTCCGAATCATCCGCAATTGACCGTATAGTTGTTGTTCTTCCCATTCCTGTTGAACACGATCTAGGACCTCTGGCTTACCGAAAAGTGTAAATTTCACAATCGGCATCCCTAGCTCGGAAACATCCGTCACGAGTTTGGGATTAACCAGAAACTTCGTGTACATCTCTTTTTCGTATTCGCCAATTCGCTCGATATACATGTTAAAAGACGTGCAGACATCGAAATGAATGCCCTCTCTTCTCACATACTCCAACATAGGGGCAATTTCTGGCAGCGTAAAAGAGAACTCATTGATTAGTGCTTTCCCGCGCTCATCTGCGTGAACGGTTGCCGCTCCATTATGCGTAATCATCGTTCCTTCTAGTCCAAGCTGCTGCAGGATAGGCAGCGTGCTGTCAGGAGCTCTTCCTGTACACAATACGATGTGTGCTCCTTGATCATGTACTTCCTGAATCGTTTCAATCGTCTGCTCGGTTAATACATGATCGTCATTCAAAAGCGTTCCATCAACATCCAATGCAATTAGACGATAGTTCAAGGTTTTCTCGCTCCCTTAGGCATAGCTTTTTTATCGACTAATTGTATCATAGGACAGCTTAGGATTCACCGTTTCATCCAAAAAGCAGCTATCCGAAGATAACTGCTTTGAAATTATTGAACCCTATGAACACCTACTGATTTATTGACATTGCCAATAATATTTACGTGAATATCTTCTGTTTTTATGACGCCATTGCGATATCGCATACGAAAATGAATCGTTTGCAATCCTTCAGGCAACCCCTCCGAGAATGACTGAAATTTCATATCAAAAATTTCTCCCCAAAAAGATGTCGCATCTCCTGCTGCTGGAGTTAAACGCTCGGATACGTAGAGAAGCTTACCGTCCAACCCCGATGTATCTATCCAAGCCGTTACTTCGTCAACAGGTGCCGGCGAGCTCTGACTTGATACAACGAATATTTCACCCGAGTAAAAATCCTTGGGTGCCGCATTTGTTTGGTGGCCTTTTTTCTCATGTAAAAGCAGCCAATTGTTGGTATAAGTAACGTCGGAGTGAATTGCCAGCGGTGCAGCTGTAATCAATTTGACAATCGAGTTTGAAAGCAGTCCATCAGACACAGTAAGCGTAACTTTATAAACGCCAGGAGTTAGGAACTGATGGCTAATATTTTGTGAGGAATAAATAACCTCCGTTCCACTCGGCTGCTCCAATTTCCATGTATAGCTCAGATTATCTCCATCCGGATCAACGGAGGAATTGATGCTTTGAACCACATCCCCTTCCCAAACTGGCTTAGGCGTCCAGTCAAACTCAGCAACAGGCGGCCGATTGATATAAAACCAAGTTTGCGCTGAATATTCAGACCAAACAATACCATCGAATACTCTTGCTCTTACGCGTAGTTTTTGCCCAGAAGGGAGATCGTGACTGACTTGCCAGCTTCCCTCATTGGAAGCAGTTCCTTGATAAAATTGTCCCGAATCCAGAACCAATACGTCATTAGCTTCATTCGTAATTTGCACCTGAGCATACGTGAAAGTTGTTCCAAGATCTGGATCCGTTTGAGTCCATTGGAAGGTTGGACGGAGCTCAGAATAAATGGAAGGTACAGCTTGCGTCCCATTAGGCATTTTCATAGTCACAGAGGGAGGCCTATTCAAATTGAACCATCCGGAGTTGGACCACTCGGACCAGTACCTACCGTCAGATACACGAACCTGAACTTGAAACGGACCTAATATTCCTTCAAGTACCGACAAGTCGAATTGTTCGCTTGGATGAACCGTCCAAGAAGTGCTTGTCGTATAATAATTACAATACTGCCATACCCTTGTTTCATTATCATAGGTGCACGAATGGGCATAGCTGCCTCCCCGAATTGCATCACTCGTATACCCACGATATGTGTATGTAAGTTGAGTCCCCATTTCATCAAGGATTCTGTACTGATAGTTTTTAAATTGGGTTGGAACATCAGGATCCGATTGATTCCAAGAAGGTGTTAGCAATCCGCTTGTAATCGGAGTAGGGTTAGAATATGTTCCATTCGGATAAGTCAGCACAGACGATGGCGGATATCCCTTACTGAAATATTTCTCCGACCATTCCGACCATAACCCTTTTTCATCCTGTACCCGTATTCTAGCCTTATAAATCTTATTCTCCTGTAAAGACATTGGAGCAGTGTAACTTAAGCCAACCGTCAAACCGTCACTTTTTAGATTACTGCTCAGAGAAAGAGCAGAAGAAAACTGATTTACCCATTGATACTGCGGGTTACTATAATAATCATAATTGTAGTATTGGACTTGGATTTCAGATTTTACAATGGAACTATCCGCATCGAAATCAACAGCATTCCATGTAAAAATCGGGTTTGATGATGCCGTCCCAGATGGATTATTAAAGTCAGAACTGGCAGGGTTCGTTATATCTGCAAAAGGCGGATGATTGGCAGGTGGAGCCTCTAACCAGATATACGCTTCTGCCCAGTCGGACCATGCGTTGTACTCATCTTTTACCGCTACCCGAAACGTATATAATCCTATTTCTTTGACCCGATCGATCAGTCCAGGCACTGTAGTTCCGTCCGGAAGGATATATTCATACCTGCGATCAAGGATACCTTTGGTTGAGCCATAGTTAATTCCCGTAGACTCTGAAGAGTAATTTGTTGAACTTAACCATCGATCCGGATCATAGCTTTGTGAATCGTCGCATGTCACCTTATAATACAAATCTTGGTTGCAAGCTATCTTACTAATTGGTTTTCGATGAATCAAAACATTTCTCGAATAAGGATCCGACTCAGATATGTAATCGGCAAAAGTTGCTTTTGGATACGTATAGTCTAGTGGAGCAGGATCATCAGCACCGATGTACGTCAATTTATACAGACCAACTTTATCAAGTATTTTCATTGGGGCGCCTATTAATGTTTGACCATGATAGCCGGACAAGCCGCTTTTTCCATCACCTGCATCCAAAAATTTCGCTGAATTCGTGTGCTCATATGTCCATTTGTCTTTAGCAGCTAGATGCGGATCGTTTTCAGGGTCATCATACGTTATTCCGTAGGTTAGCTCCTCCCCTGCTATTCCTACATCGCTAACTGTCGTGTTATCTACTATAGGAATTTTCACAAAAACGTTACGAAAATGAGAGCCGAATCCCCAGATGAATGCTCCATAGGTCCCAGAAGTGAACGAGGAGTCCGATACTTCCATAACAGGGAGTTGACCTAATCGGACCTTCATCTTTGACCCTCTAACTGAAATTTTGAGGTTTATAAAATCAGTCGTGTTAAGACTATTAGGGCTAGTTCTAAGGACGGTACGATTCCCGTTCACAATTTTAGAAAGAGTAATCCAATTTGATGTCAACTCCAGCCTATACATATTCCGATTGTTTTGTGCTCTAAAAATAAACCCGGACGGTGAATTCAAGCTATAATTCAAACTCGATTGCATAAAGTCAAAGTAGTAATCCGCATCGGCAATCTCTGTATCCTTTTTTAAAACTTGGCCAACCTCAGAGGATGCATAGATTTTGGGACTAGCAATTGTACCCTTTATCGTATAGGAATAGAACTTGTTAAACGAACCTGTTGAATCTTCGTCATAACTTGAGACATAACTGCCGCTACTACAGCCGCCACATGACGCCCATTTAAAATTATATCTTCTAAGCTTGTAGTATTGTTCTTGGAGCTGTAAGTAATATTCACCGTCATTCCCAAATCCTGATGCGCTTATTATAAACTGTCTTTTTTCGTATAAGAGCTGTTCATTACTTGAGTAATTCATTGGACGTAAATTTGCCGTTGTGTATTCCGCTATTTTATTAGCATATTTGTCAGCCACAATTACCTTGTTAAATCCATCTACGATGTACACGTATCCATCCTCAGAAACATCCCACTTTACTTGCACAATCGAGCTTGTTGAATGGTCCCAACCTTCCCCTCTAATAACAACTCCATCTCGGACTTGGCTGCTATCATCTCGATTGACCGTACTGACGTCTAAGCGTTTAGTAATGCCCGTTTGCTTGTTATACGAAGTCAAATAATTGTTGTAGGTTCCTCTGTCGGCCGAGCTGCTGCCACTATTTGAATAATTTGAGTTGCTATAGGTACTCGAATAATCTTGATGTGCGTACACGGATACCTCGGAGTCTTCATATACAGCTCCACTCCCACTTGACCTCGTAATTGTTCCAGACGCTACTTCTAATCCAGATTCCACATCATACCAACGTGAGAGATCTCCGCCACCGCAGTAAAAACAGTTACTAGGATTAAAAAGTACGTATGGTAGTTTTATTTTCGTACCATCATCATTAATTTCCATGTTATTTGCATTGCCAATATGGTAAGACTGTGTCGGCAGCTCGAAATAACTGGAAATCGAATAGCTGTAATTCTCAAAGCTTTTAATCCAGGAAGTTTGACCAGAAGCATTTTTCCTCGTATAGTCACACCACCAATGATAGTCATCATTATCATCCGGGACATTTTCATAAAAATATTTGCAGGATAAACTATAGCTGCCTCCTTTGGCGTCATACATTAAATAATTGCCCGGATTACTCGCTGTCGGCGACGCGGTAATTCCAATACCGCTAAGCTGTGTTGTCGTTGGTGGGCCAAAAGGAACTCCATCCCGATTAACCATTTGCAATGTATAGGGGATAGTACCACGAACAGCCGATCCGCTTTTATTACCTATAAATTGAGTACCATACAAAAGTGGTATGCTAAAACTGCTGCCCATATCAATCCCAACGGTCTCCATAGCGCGAGTAAAAATCAAACCATTGGCAGGAGCTTTATATGGCGATTTTCCAAAATGAGAAGTAAATCCTTTCGTAACAGGGTTGTATGTGAAACCAAGATCCTTAGTTCTATGTAAATTTGTATTTGTAAGTGATGAACCTTCCCATTGATCCCCAAATGCCATTAGCATTTCGTTCTCATTTACGGTTTGAAACAAAGGAGGTTCGGGATTTGCACTTGTTACCGTGAATGCGACCTCAGGCGATTCATTTTTGATATCGATCACAAAGGATTTCGTGTCTGTTAGTCCCCAGTCTTCCTTCGTTATGACAGTTAACTTATACTTACCAACCTTTGCGGCAGGTAGTTGTGACGTTCCTCCTACTGCAATAGGTAGATTGAATGGCATGTGATCATTAAAAACCCCATCATTATTACGGTCGTATATATAGCTAATTGTAGTTTCAGTAATGACGTCTCCGTCGGGACTAAAAGAAATATCTCGAAATGGAACGTTTCCACGAACCGCAAAAAGCGGAAGATTAATTGCAGCAATAGGCGGCTTATCCTCGACAACATTGATGTTTTTGATTGCTATATTTTCTGGCAAACTGCGTATGCCATAGTTATCTTTGACCTCGAGAGTGACAGTCTCCATACCAACATTGGGGTATACTGCAAGATTATTCGTCCAAAAATATTCCGAAATTGTCCTGTTCTTGGCTGGCCGGCTGCAAGCGCCATTGATAGCATTTGGGACTAGAGGGCGATTTTGCACAACGCGACTTGGAACATTTATGCACGGAATGGGATCTGGTCGCATGATGGTTATTGTCGCTTCCTTTTGCGTGCATGCTCCTTTGTCATCGCACATTTTTGCCGAAATTGTATGATCTCCGGCTGTTGATGCCGTTAGCCATGTCAGTTTTTCCTCATTTTTAAAATAACCCCTGGAAGGAAAACTTTTGACCCAATCACTCGAGCTGTTCGCGAACAACCATTCAAAAGTAACAAAATCATCGTCAGGATCATAATGGTTAGGCGAAATTTCAGGCAGCAAGCGTACATTTAGTTTGTCTCCAACTACCGCTTCCGACATCGGTGTACGACTGTTAAAATCATTTTCTGGAAACCATCCGATTTCGAACTGTGGCGGTCTATTGGGAGGTTTAGGGCCTATTGTAAACTTCCCCTCATAAAAATAAGAAGTTCCTCCACAACTATCCTCAAGTTTGTAAGAGATATCTACTTGTCCACTTTGCATGTTGCCAGGGTAGCCAATGAAGCCCATCATTCCATAAGCAAAAATAGACATGTCATTGACTGATGTGCTGTTCAGAGTACTCCAACCATATTGAACAGACTCCCCAGTTGCTTGAGATAAAATAAAACGTCCTCTAACTGGCGTGCAACTGGACGGTATGGTCCATTCCGCCTTAATTATGTTGGAATCTTTCCATGGCATAGTAGGTTTGTCTGCAGAGGTTTTTCCAGAATAGCTACCGCCTGTAGGCGAACAGCTGGCTTGCGGGGTAATAATTTGAGAAAACACATTATTCGTGGAAGAGGTTTCTGAGATATCGTCATTGGAATCTACGGCTAATGTGATGCTTTTCATGCTGTTGAAGGTGTAGGGGACTGTCTCGGTTTTGGTCTCGCCCGGCGGAAGTCCTGCCGTGTAGGTATAGGTCTTGAATACTGCGCCGTCGGCAGCTATTGTAACTTTGAATGAGCTGCCGCTCGAGATGGAAGTACCCACGTTTTTGAACTTGATGGTGAGGTTAGTACTTGAACCCGAGAGGACACAACTGCCGGCGTCGATCGATATAGCGGCTAGATCGGGTTTGTTGGGTGGGGTGTAGGTGACTTCGATATAGGTTTGGTATTTGTAGGTTTCTCCTTTCCATAGGCCTATGGCGTACATGTGGTAGTTACGGGATAGGCCTCCTGAGCCGTCAGTATCTGGGTATTCTTCAATTTGCTCTTCCGGAACAGAATCATCAAGCAACATCATTGTACGAATCATGCCTTGACCTGCTAGTGTTCCTTGGCCTACAGATAAGGGAATAGCACCATAAGAGGATTTATACTTCTGTGCATCATAGATTTCAATGGAATTCTGTGCAAGTTTGTCCCCGTCTGAAATAATTGCATTAGGATCAAGCGGATCAAGTGATGCTGCTGAAGCTAAACTAAACCATTTATCTGGTCTAGTAACTTCGTAAGCAGAAGTTACTGCGTAACCTTCTTTATTGTAATCTTTGACCATATCTCCACTTGCAACATGACCAGTTATGTTTGTTTGACCATCTTTTAAATATTGACTGGAACTATATGAATACCTTAAATCAGGTCCATTGCTAGTGACTGATGAGTAATTAAATGGGGTTGTATTATATCTTTCACGACCGTACAGAGGAATAGCTCCTGGATAAGGAGACTTAGGAAATCCGTATATGCCGTTAAATTCTATTGCTAATGTTTTACTTCCCTTATGCTCCCAAATCTGACCTTTCGGTTGACGATAAACTTGATGCATTGGTTTAGTCTCTGATTTTCCATATACTGTTAGATTTGAGCCTTCTAGACTAGTGACTGAAACTGAAGTTCCTGAGAACGTGACATTCGAAGATCTATCAACTCCATTGTTCTTTAGGCTTACACCAATTATAGAACCAATTATATAAGAACTAATATCCTCAGCAAAACTTTTTACTGGCGAGGAAGAATATTGAGTTTCAATCATCGATTCAAGATAGGTGGCCGTTTCATAATTATAATATAGTCTCTTTATTCCAGATGCTTGAGCAGAATTGATCTCAAAAAATGGAAGTAATAACTCCAAGAACAATAAAATCACGATTGAGCAATGTAAAAAAATCCGCAGTTTCTTCACTCCTTACTTATTCGCCATTGGAACTTTCTTTCCTAAAATGTCAAATGTAAATCCATTAGTGGTACTATTTCTCAGTCTAGAATAAGCGACAAAGCCCGTTTGAATTTGTGGTTCATCAAAACGTATCCAACGTTTTAATTGTTGCTCTGCAAGTAACATTTGATCAGTTTGATCAAGCAAAGTGAGTAATTGATAGGGATGAAGATCACCATTGTTTACTCCTGCATCCTCAACTTTGACAGTGAAATGAGCAAGAACAACTACATTTTCGGACTTATCTAACTCGTTATCAAAAGTACTCATATCAATCAAATTCATATATGGATCATCAGGATCCGATGGATCAGCTATGATTAATTGGTTCAACTTCACTGTCACACCAGTGCCATATGGCCACTCAGTCCCTACTTCCTTCGCTTTTAACCCCAACATAGTCCCCACATTGCTCCCAGTTGCAGCAATCTCAGCCGCACTCGCAGCATACTTATCAACCTGCAGCTTCTCCCCATTCTTGGCAGCAAGAATCCGCTCAATGATCGTAATCGACTGAGCACGCGTACTTGTCCCATACACGTCCAAATCGGTCCTGCTTACGCCATGAATTAACCCCATTTTCGTAGAGTCCACCATTGATCCCTTTAAAGTCTTATCAATACTTCGCACACTCAAAATAGACATCTCATATCTTTGGAGTGGTTCGTTATATCTCTCTGGAAACTCAGCAGGGATTATTCCCTGCGTCTTCAACCGATCCACATAGGGCTGAAACCACCCATCCCCATCAATTTTGTTGACCTTCTCCCCTGTTGCCAATGCTACCATTTTGATAAATTCAGCGCGGCTGATTGGGGCATCAGGTTTAAAAGTGTCGTCTTCGTAACCGTCAACGTACTTCTTTTGAACGGCAGTTTGAATAGACAATTCTGCCCAGTGCTGGAATGTGTCTTTGAAACGAGTTGGACTCTGCGCGGAGGAATCCATGGCATCATAGCCAATAGATAAAGCACAAAGCACTGCAATTCCTAGTACAGATAATCTTTTTTTCATATTTAACCCCTCTTTCATTGCTAACAGCAGACATGTTTGGTATCAAACCACTAAAAACAACATAAAAAACCACCCTGCCATCGCGATGCACGAAACGCAACGATGACATGGGCGGTTCTTCCGCTCAAAGACATTTGTATTACTCCAAAAATACCATATACTAGTATTTTTGTAAATCTCTAATTTTGAATGTCGTGAGCATTTCTAAGTGAAGTAAGCTCCTCATCCGTCAACTCTCTCACTTCACCTAATGCCAAGTTAGGATCCAAGGCAAGCGGTCCCATGGAAATGCGTTTTAAGTAGGCGACTTTCTTTCCTACAGCTTGAAACATTCGTTTCACCTGATGAAACTTACCTTCCATGATTGTCAACTCAATCTCGGAGAGCAATCCACTAACTTCATTACCGGAACTAAGAATTTTCAAGATACCTGGCAATGTCTCATAACCATCATCCAAGGTCACGCCTTGCGAAAATGCCTCAATATCCTTCTCGGTAACCTCCCATTCTACCCTAGCAAAATAAGTTTTGGATACGTGTTTACGAGGAGAAAGAAGGTTGTGCGCAAGCTTCCCATCATTGGTGAGCAAAAGAAAACCCTCGGTATCCTTATCTAATCGACCCACTGGGAAAACTTCGAATGGCGCATATGCCGCATCCAAAAGATCCACCACGGTACGATCACGATTATCCTCTGTAGCGGAAACCACGCCTTGCGGTTTATTCATCATCAAGTAAATGAACTCCCTGTAAAGCACAGTTTCGCCGTTTACTTGAATGATGTCCTTATCAGGGTTGACCTGCATCCCGCTGTCTTTAACCTTCGCGCCGTTCACATAAATTGCGCCTTCCTTAGCAAGGCGTTTGAGTTCAGAGCGCGAGCCGATGCCCACGTGGGCGAGTATTTTATCGAGCCGTTGTGTTTGTTTCATGACCGATTAGGTCCACCTCCAGCCGGGCGGGTATTCGTTTTTGAGCATCCCATCCAGCCATTTGCCCCAGCCGACGGGATGCTCATCAATGCAGACAAGGCAGTAGCCTTTGGCTGCCTTGGTCACTTCCGGGTCGCGGATAATCTCGCTCTCCGCGACTTCGAGCGTCTCGCCCTTCAGGTACCGAAGGGCTCGCTCGTCGCTCGAAGCCAAGCTCAGCGCTCGCTTGGCTTCGCGCATGCGAAGTCCCATGGCTAGCGCATGGGACGGCTCGAATCGGCCGCGGTGCAGCGCGCCGATGTACCAACCAGGCCGCACGACTTTCAGTCCGTGCAGCTCGGGCAAACCCGCTGGCGACGCATATGCGTGCTCGCCGTAACATACAAGCCGCAATGCGGCGAAAGGCTCGCTGCGCAGCAGCTCGTCTTCGAACGCCTGAAGCGGCTCCAAGCTCACTCGGGACTCAGTCCCCGCGCGGACCTTCCCACGCAGCGCATCACGTCCGCTGCGCCCCGCTCTAGATGCCAAAACAACGTCGGCGTCCGTCCTTACTCTCCCCCCAACCCCCGCATCCGACTCAACGCCACTCCTCAGCACAGCCACATAATGCCCCTCACCGCGCAAACGATGAGGCCAAAGCCGCGCAGTCCCAGCAACTGCTTCTCTAGCGCGAGCTGAATAATGCTCCTCGCACCACGGCTCACGCAGCCAATCCGGCTGTCCATGGTCAAAGCGCTCAATCGGCACCACATCAAACGAAGGATGTTTGTCCAAAAATTCCGCAATCTGCGCCTCATTCTCCTCCGGAGAAAACGTGCAGGTGGAATACACAATTGTTCCGCCAGGCGCTAACATTTGAGCCGCTTGTCCAAGTAATTCCCT
This sequence comes from Paenibacillus sp. J22R160, assembly GCF_059692135.1. Classification (NCBI taxonomy): domain Bacteria; kingdom Bacillati; phylum Bacillota; class Bacilli; order Caryophanales; family Paenibacillaceae; genus Paenibacillus; species Paenibacillus sp. J22R160. The sequence goes on from NZ_JCAUAU010000001.1 coordinate 666,973, forward strand.
CTGCATTACGGCAAATTCCTGTACCGTATGGCGCTCCCATTGCTGCATCATATCTTCTTCCTTGCGGAACATCCCTTCCCCTGAACAAGGGGCGTCTATTAATATTTTATCGAAATAGCCCTGAAACACATTCAGCATCCGCTCCGGCCGCTCATTCAAAACGACGGCGTTGCGGACCCCAAAAAGCTCTAAGTTTTTGACAAGCGCCTTCACCCGATCCGAATGGTTGTCATTCACGACAAGAACTCCCTCGCCCTGCAGTTTAGCTGCAATTTGAGTAGACTTCCCGCCCGGAGCCGCACATAAATCGAGCACTTTCTCACCAGGTTGAACCTGAAGCAGCTCTACTGGCGCCATTGCGCTAGGCTCTTGAATATAATAAAGTCCTGCGTGATAATACGGATGCTTACCAGGACGTTCTCCTTCTTCATAATAAAACCCTTCCGACGCCCATGCTATCTGCTCCAACGAGAAAGGACTTTTATCCAAAAAATCTGATTTCGTGATTTTACCCGTATTCACCCTTAAACCAAAAGATCTCGCTTGGTCATAAGAAGCCAGAAAGAGCTCAAATTCCTCTTCCCCTAATAAATCAATCATTTTATCCCTAAATAAGGGTGGCAGTTGCTTCGTCATCCGACATCTTCTCTTTCCTCTTTTATCATCGCTATTATAGCTGAACTGTCACGAAACAGCCAATTATTTTCAAAATATGAACAGGATATGCTATACTTTTTATCGAAATTAGTAGTTAGTATACAACACAAGATGAGGTGCATGAAATGAAGAAGCTGCTTATTTATCTAGGCATTGTCGTTATTTTATTCGGGGGTTTATATTTCGTTAATCAGCAGTCTACCAAATCATCGGATAAGGCCAATGCTGGTAATCCTTACGGTGTTGCAGCATCCAAGCTAAACCCGGAAACCGTGAAGCAATTAAACGATCCGAACTATCAGAACCTTATTCTGCCTAAAGATCTCGATCAAAGGCTGAAAAACAAAGAAACATTTTTCCAATATTATTACGCTTCCACTTGTCCGCATTGTAAAGTAACGACTCCTGTTCTTGTTCCTATCGAAAAAGAGCTCGGCATTGATGTCAAACAATTCAATCTGGAAGAATTCAAAGACGGTTGGGAAAAGTACAAAGTTGACTCCACACCGACCCTTATTTACTACAAAGATGGCAAAGAAGTTGATCGCATTGTTGGCGGTATTCCTGAAGCCGGCGCTGCAGGCGGTAATACGCCAGAGATGTTTAAAGCTTTTTTCCAGAAATACAAAGGTTAATAGGTACGACAAAAGCAGCGGATTCCGCTGCTTTTTTATTTCAATGGCTTCCGGTTTTTTTTGCGAAAAATAGCTAGACCTAATAGCAATAAGGGGATAATGAGTCCGAACGTTCCCGAGTAGAAGACCCATATTTTAGAGGCAAACTGGATGAAATACGCGACATTCGGGTAGGCGATGACCGAAAGTACAACTAAGCTCATTCCCAAAGGAATATAGAGCTGCCGGATTTCACTCAGTTTAAAAACAGCGCCCAGAGTCACCGCAGACGCATACAGGCATAACGTTAGTTTAAAGTAAATGGTGATGAACCAAATCCCCGCCATTACAACCTCAAGACGTTCAAGGAAGCTGCCAATAGAAATTCTTCTAGCTAATGAGAAGCTAGGATACATTTGGACCGATGTCAAATCATCCCCTAACACTAGAATAGATAAAAGCGAAATGATAACAATCAAGGAGCCTCCGATGGAAACACCTACAAGAAACGCTTTTCCCAGCTTTTTGGTTTGATTTACGAAAGGCAGAATCATTAAAAAGACGACAAGTTCCAAATATGGGGTTCCAATGAGCGGTACGGAAGCACGTATAATAGGTTTGAAGCCGTACCCGAGTACTGGTAGTATATTGGTTGTTTTCATTTGCGTTGGCAGCAGGATGAACATGAGGAAGAAAAATAGCAGCACCCATGGCAGGAAAATTTCCGATGTACGCGTGAAGGTTTCTAGTCCATTTCGAATGCCCAAAATGACGATCGCCAAAAAGAAGATATGCGTAAATTGCAGCGGTGTGTCCACAAGGACCTGGGTTGAAATAAAATCGCCTAAGTTACGAAGCACCAACGCTGCTAATATAAAGAAAAAGCAGAAATAAAGCAAGCCGATGGCTTTTCCGACCCATTTTCCCATCAACTCCTCACCGTATTCAACCAGTGTTTTTTGAGGAAAACGTTGTCCAAGAGCAAGGTATAAGATAACGAGCAACAAGCCTACTAAGAGTCCTAGAATGGAAGCAATCCAAGCGTCCTGTTTGGCATCATAGGCAAGTCCCGAAGGAGCGATGAGGATAGCGCTGCCAATCGTAAAAAGAATAGTCAATATCGTAAACTGGTGAACGCCTATCCTACCCTTCTCAAACATGTGATTCACCTCTATTTTAGAATGCCAAAAACAAATTGACTCACCGGTTGGTAGATATACGTAATCCATTCCAGCGGATTCGGAATCTTCACTCTCTGGAAATGGAGAATGCAAAGCAAAGATCCTATGAATAAAAGCGAAGAGAATACCCAGCTTTCCGCAACTAGCTGTTTGCGCAGTAGTTGCGGGAGTTCAAGTAACCCCGCGAGAGTCGCAATGATCAAAACCGAGATGACAACCCACATGTCATCACTCCTCCTTTGGGCGCATAATGATGGAGTTATTCGTTGTACCTAAGCGGCGAATATGTAAGTCCGTGGTGATATTTACTTGCAGCTTGGCGAATTCATTCTGCCAATCCGGCTCAAGCTTTTTCCACGTCTTGGGGGATGCATCCTCAATAGCTTCACCGAAACCGAAGATATCTGCTTTATTTTCCTTTGCTTTGTTAATCGAGGCATACATAACTTTTTTCAGGGTACTAGCCGCAATTTTTTCAAGTTCAAGGATCGTATCCGGGTCCAACAAATTAATATCACACTGCACTTCGCTTACATTATCTTCCAACATGACATTAATATTAATTTCAGGCTTCCCGTTTTTCACCGCCCCTTTGATCTTGGAATTAGCACGGATAATTTCTACCGTTATCGTTCCGCCTTTGGGACATTTCAAATACCCCATCGTGCTTTTGACATTTCCAATGATATAGTTAAACCCTTTGCTCTCATCCTCGTTCAGCCAATCAACCAATTTATCCTCTTTAAAAAGGGCTAGCCCGGTATACTCCAAGTTAGTGATTGGATTGGTCTCCGCTAGGGACGACTTCGAACTTCCCTTCTTTGAATCACCCACAATTCGAATGCCTGTTAATACCGATTCCGTCGTCGGTTCACTTAGCTTCGTTATGAACTGATCGATACGTACACTAACCGTTGGTGCCCACGCCTTCTCTGACGTTTCTAACGTCTTGAACATTTTGTTCGCTGGAATCCTCTCAATTGGTGTCAATATTTGCAGCACTTTGGCGGCTGTCGTACCTCTGGCCACGATGATGTAGAAGTCGGATCGGATTTCGTGATCTCTGGTGATGCCATCCATGACTTTAGAAACCCCTTCACGCGCAAGCTCCTCACCGATCACGATAATACGCAAATGGGATGCAAACAACTTACGAGGAGCCGAAGTCGTTAATTTCCTTGCCGCTTCCAACGTTGAAATCCCTCTCGCTGAAAGGGTCGTGATAGGCGTACTGTAGCCTGCTCCCTTTTTCGAAGCTACCTCATTGGGGTTCACGATTTGTGCCGTAACTAAATATTCGTCACCGCTTTTATCGAATCCCACGCCAACCGTAATTGCCAAATCATTCAGTTCATGACGATCCCAACACCCCGAGAGCACAAGGCCAAGTAAGCTTAGTGTACACAGTATACAACCTAATCTTTTCATTGGCTGATCCCCCTTTATTTTCGTTTTGGTTTGGTTGTCGGGGCATTGTTTTCACGAATAATATTCTTTTGGCTAATAAATCGAGGTCTGGAGAATAGGCTCCATTGCGGCAATCTAAGAATGGTGTCCTTCTGGTCAGCCATTACGAACGGAGCCATCGGAGACATGTACGGCACCCCAAATGAACGAAGTGAGCATAGATGCTGGACCATCGCGATTAAACCAACGGTAATGCCGAATAAGCCAAATGTAGCGGCAAATACCATCAAAATAAAACGCATGATGCGTATGGGAATCCCCATACTAAATGCTGGTATAACAAAATTCGAGATCGCTGTAATCGCAACCACGATGACCATCGCCGGTGAAACCAGCCCTGCATCCACGGCGCCTTGCCCGATAACTAGCGCACCTACGATAGATACTGCTTGACCTACCGTCTTAGGAAGTCGCACGCCTGCTTCACGCAGGATCTCAAATGTCACTTCCATTAATAAGGCTTCCACAAAAGCAGGAAAAGGAATGCCTTCCCGCTGCGCCGCTAAATTAAATAATAATGAGCTGGGCACGAGCTCTTGGTGAAACGTAGTCATCGCGATGTAGAAAGAAGGTGCCATTAACGAGATAAAAAAACAAACATATCGCAACATGCGGATCAATGTTGCAAATTCAGCTCGTTGATAATAGTCCTCGGCAGATTGAAAAAATTGCGTGAAAATGACAGGAGCCTCAAGCACAAAGGGAGTTCCATCCACCAGAATGGCAACGCGTCCCTCCAACAAGCCAGATGCAATCACATCAGGCCGTTCGGTGTTATATACCGTTGGGAACGGCGTGAACGTTTCATCCTGGATAAGTTCCTCGATATTGCCGCTTTCAAGGATGCCGTCAATATCAATACGCTCAAGCCGTTGCCGCACCTCATCTACAATTTTGTCATTCACAATCCCGTTTATATACATCATCGAAACCGTTGTTTGCGTAACTCTGCCTATTGTCATGCTCTCCAGCCATAAATTCGGGCTTTTGATACGCTTGCGAATAAGAGAGATGTTCGTGCCTATCGACTCCGTAAAACCATCTCGAGGACCTCTAACAACGGACTGCGTCATTGGCTCCTCTACCGAGCGCTGTTCTTCAGCAGCCGTATTCACAGATAACACCTGTGTATAACTATCGACAAAAAGAACAGTTTCTCCTGACAAAATCCGATAACATACCTCTTGGTAGTCATTAATCGTTTTGACTTCCCCTAAGTTCTGAAGAATATTCTTCATCAAATCAGGCAGCTCATAGAAACCCGTTTCCATGGCCTCTACGATTTCAGCCGATTTAGCCGTCAAACCGTTCATGATATCCTGAAATAATGTTCTCTCTACCATCTGCTCAAGGAAGGCGAAACCAATTTTGCAGTTGGTATCCAGTTCCAGGTACATTTCCCCAGTCTTAAGGTCGTCACTATCGCCAAAGGTCGTTTTGATTTGTTCGATATTCAATAGGCTATCGCTAAGTAGACTTATATGCGAAATAGGATCTTCCTGCTCTTGGGAGCGCGTGCTTGGAGTTTTTTTATGGTTGAATAGTTGATGTAGCGTCTTGGTCCAAGACATTCTTATTATCGCCTCCACCAAGCTCTTTTTGAAATCAGTTCATCTTGTGGGAAGTTTTCCCTGTCACTCTCATAATTATGTATAGAATATCAGACACAAAGCAAAAAGGACCTCTGCCGCCGTAAGGGAAGAAGTCCTTTTTACTCGTTGCACAATTCATTTTCAACTGCTTGCACTTGTATAATGCCGCAAAGCAAATTTCCACAACACACGTGTCAATGCCAAACAGATGACTGCAATCCCAACGCTCGAGGCGACCTGCCAACTACTAATGCGTCCAATAAGTGCAGAAGCAGGAAAGGTTGTGATATAAGCAATCGGAAATATATAGGTTAACGTGAAACGTAAAAAACCTTTGTATACAGAAACCGGAAACCTTGCCGTCTCAAAAAACGAGCCGAATAAATAGGATAAATTATCTACTTTTACAGCCCAGAAGGAAAACATCATCATCCCCATCCAAAGCGAATAGACGACAACAAGAGACGCCAAGAACACGATAACGAACTGTATAAGCTCGACGAAACTTGGTACGGCGTTAAGCTGCCAAAGTGCATAAGCAACTAAGCCAAATCCGAGTACAACGTCAGATAAGCGCCAGAAAACAAGATGCCTGAAACTAATATAAAACTGGCTATCTACGGGCTTCGTCAAGACAAAATCCAGTGTCCCTTTGCGAATATGATTAACAAGACGGGACATATTGGGCTGTAAAATAAATTCTATAAAACCATGCACCGCATTGAAAATGCCCAGCAGGACAAGCACTTCATAGAAATCCCAACCGCCAATTTCCTGTGTCCGATAAAAGTATAATTGCACGGTCAGGATTGCCATCACCAGCCAAAACACCGTCGACAGCATATTTGCTGCAAAATTAGCGCGATACTCAAACTCCTCTACCAAGCATGCACGCATAAATTCACGAAATAGCCGCAAGTATTTCATTGAAGGCTTCCCCCATTCTCATCCGCCTACAGCGCCATATTTCTTAATACCTTTTCTCCACAGCAATCGAAATGATACAAACAGAATAATGAGCCAAGCAAATTGGATCGCGAAATTTTGAAGAATTGCGGGAGAACCCACCTCGATTTTACCAACTAGGAGCTCTACTGGAAAACCAACGGTGCCATAGAATGGCAGCCAAGCAGCAACCTCTTCAACCCAAGAGGGAAACATGCTTAAAGGTGCTATCCGACCGGCAAGAAAGAGATGAAATCCCTCGTAAAGACTGTAAATCGCCGTAGCCCGATTCGTCCAAAATGCCAGCAAACCAAACTCAAAGCCGATCAGAAAGCGGATTGCTGAAGAAACAACGATTGCGCATAAAAAAAGCAAAATTATTTCCAAGGAAATACTCAGCCTTAATATAGGGAACAATGCGGCTGCAATCACCCAAGCCGGAATTAAGAGAAAAGCGAAAAACATTTTGTATACGAGGTTTTGAGAAATGCTCCAATGCACGGGATGGAAAGGGCGAACTAGCTTTGAAGACAACGAGCCATCCTGAATGCTAGCGTCTAGCTCCCATACATCCCAAGTGCTCGTTAAACGGTCAACGACAAGAACACCTAGAAAATACACCATATAATCATGAGCATCATATCCGCCAATAGCTTGATTGTTGCTAATCGACAGCCAAACTGCCATAGAAACAAGGGGCTGTATAAAAGCGCCAACCATCCAGATCAGCGATTCACTGCGGTACGCAAACATAACTGCCCACTCCACCCGAAGCAAGACGCGATATTTATGCCAAAATATAGCTAATCCCTTCATGAGCCGGCACTACCCCCTTCGGTCTTTGCCTCAAATGCTTGGGCAATCACCGATTCCATGGATGGATCTTCGATCGTCAAATCAATGACGTTCAGCTTGGATAAAAGCCTTGCCGAAAGCTCGGAAACTTGCTCTCTAGGGACATCCACATCAAGATCCGGAAACGCATAGTGAATGATCGTTCCCATCCCGTGGATAACATCCTCAAGCTCTCGCTCATGCGCGCGTTTAGCTAGTTGAAGACGAATACGCTTGTTTGGCGCATATTTGTCTATCAGCTGATTGATCGCTCCATCATATAGAAGACGCCCTTTGCCGATGACAAGCACACGCTCGCATAATGCTGTAACATCAGCCATGTAATGACTCGTGAGCAGAATGGTCGCTTTATATTTGCGGCTGTAATCCTGAATGAACCGGCGCATGACTTCCTGCATGTTCACATCAAGCCCAATCGTCGGCTCATCGAGAAACACGATTCTTGGCCGGTGCAGCAGCGCAGCAGCTAGTTCGCATTTCATTCGCTCTCCAAGTGAGAGCTGCCTGACCGGCTTGCGGATAACTTCCTCCAGCTCTAAGAGCTGTACCAAGTCTCCCAATGTCTCATCGTAGTCCTGATCGGGTATTTCGTAGATAACTTTATTTACGAGAAACGTTTCTGCTGCGGGAAGATCCCAGATCAACTGGCTTTTCTGCCCCATGACCAGAGAGATCTGCTTCTTGAATTCTTTTTTATGCTGAAAGGGAACAAAACCGCCTACATTCACTTCACCACCTGAAGGATGCAGCAGTCCAGTGAGGACTTTCATCGTTGTTGTTTTGCCAGCACCATTCGGTCCAAGAAAGGCGACGATTTCTCCCTCCGGGATGAAGAAGGACACTTCATCTACAGCTTTCACCGTACGGAACTTACGGTGGAACAAGCTTCTGAGCGAAGCGATGAAGCCCGGCTCCCGTTCGTGGACTTGATACCATTTGCTCAGCTTACGAACCTCAATCATGACCTTCCTCCTCCTCATGGTGGGGTGGATTCTGCTTCATTTCATCCAGAAGATCATTGAGTTCCGGGTCTATGAGATCAATGGTCAGGTCATACGGAGCGAATGGTTCTTCCTTAATCCGGTGCAGCTTCGTTACATAGGTCTTACTCTCTTCGATCAATCTTCCTAAATCGATTCCAAGTGAATCCACCGGGTATGGCGCTAACTTATCCAATCCTGCGCTAAAAAGCTTGATGGAACCGCTTACGTTTCCATTCGCATGATGATAAAGGCCCACTGCAATCTGCAGCAGACCTTGATATAGTGGGCTCCGGCCTTCTTCCAACCAGAGCTCCTCCATCACTTCATGACATTCAAAATAATCGCGCAGCTCGTTAAAATAATATAAGTAAGCAACATATAATCGATCGTAAGCAGCCATAGATCAGTTTTGATCTCCTTTTTTCGCTCGGGCGATTGCGATCTCAATATCGGCAGACAAGTCGCTTAAACCGTCTTCCGTTTCCCAAATCTCGTTGAATCTTAGCTGAAATTGAGCTGCTTCCCGAACCCTATGATAGAAATAAAGTTCCTGAATGTTGCTGAGAACTTTATTGACTAAATTCGAGTTATCTTCAAACATTTTCTGCGATTCAACGATTTCACCGCGAATGCTGGACATTTCCTGATCTAACAGGTAGGCAGCTTCTGCCGCCTTGCTCAGGCGAGCCCTAACATCAGCTGGCAATTGCTCTTTATATTTATAATTCAAGGAATGTTCAATGGTAGCCCAGAAGTTCATGGCAAGCGTTCGAATTTGCACCTCAGCCAAAATTCGTTTCATTCCTAATGCGGTTTGTACCGGATATTCAATAATGATATGAAAACTTCGATATCCGCTTGGTTTCTTATTGGTAATATAATCTTTCTCGTAGACAATCGTCATATCCTGCCTACTGCGAATGAGTTCGGCCAGACGTTCGATGTCCGCAACAAACTGACACATGATCCGAATTCCGGCAATGTCCTCAATGCCAGATTCTAATTGATCCATCGGCACGTTCAAACGCTTCGCTTTTTCTAGCATACTTGATATTTTCTTAACGCGGCCTGTTACGAATTCAATGGGGGCATATTCTTCCCTGCTTTTGAGTTCGCCGCGCAGCGTTTTAAATTTTACCTTCAACTCTTCCACCGCTTGTTCGTAAGGCAGGAGAAATTTTTTCCAGTCTCGTCCATCCATTGATTTATCCTCCATTCCGAATGAAGTCAGTTGTGATCTGCACCGATTGCCTGGGAAATATGAGTATACCCATCTTTCTGGAGTAAATCTACAAGTCCTCGATTGATGTTCGTAAGAATGCCTGGACCCTCATAGATTAATCCTGTGTAAACTTCAACTAAGCTCGCACCGGCACGAATCTTGTCGTAAGCGTCCTTAGCCGTGAATATACCGCCAGCCCCAATGATTGGAAGCTTGCCTTCCGTCAGCTGGTAGACGCGTCTAATGACCTCAGTGGAACGCTCCGTGAGCGGACTTCCACTAAGCCCGCCTGTTTGCGAACGATTCGCATGCACAAGTCCATCTCTGCTTAGCGTTGTGTTCGTCGCAATGATTCCGGATACTCCGCTGTCCTTAATCGTGTGCACGGTCAATTCCAACTCATCATCCGTGAGATCCGGCGCTATTTTTACAAGTACAGGCTTGCCTGCATGGCCATTCTTTTGCTGTTGAAGCTGCATCTCGGCCGTAACCGCATCAAGCAATCGCTTCAAATCATTCCCATGCTGTAAATTACGCAAATCCGGCGTATTTGGTGAGCTAATATTGACGACAAAGAAATCACCATATGTATATAACTCCCGAATACAAGCCCGATAATCCTCTTCGGCCTGCTCATTCGGAGTCGTTTTATTTTTACCTATGTTGATTGCGACAGGAATATCACGCTTGCCCGTCTTCTGCAGGTTATGCGCCATCTCGTCCGTCCCTACATTATTGAAGCCCATCCGATTGATAAGCGCCCTGTCTTCGGGTAAACGAAATAACCGCGGCAGCTCATTGCCTGGTTGCGGCTTGGGAGTAATCGTTCCAACCTCCATGAATCCAAACCCTAACTGTGAGAAGCCTTTTACTGCTTTTGCATTTTTGTCTAATCCTGCGGCTAAGCCAACCGGGTTGGCGAACTCAAGTCCCCATATACGCTGGTTCATGAGAGGCGAGTTCTGCACTCCGTACATCGATTTAAGTAATTGCGCTCCGCCTGGGAATCGAGTTACCGCACTTAGACCGTCAATGGTCAGATGATGGGCCTTCTCAGGATCCATTCGAAACAAAATCGGTTTTGCTAACTTCTTATACAGCATGTCCTATGCACTCCGTTCTCTAATGACTCTAACAGTCAGTTTATCTGACAATGCCCAATTATGCAATCCGCAGTAAGGTATAAACCTATTTTTTAAAACAAAAAATCCCTGCTCCATGAAGGTTGCAAGGGAATGAATTTCTCTAACCAACTCTATACTTCTGAGCGAATAAGCAGTCGTTCCAAGTGCATCGTAAGATAACCTGTTTCATCGTCCGGCACTTCCAATTGAAGTGCATCGCTGAGCATAAGCGACAGTACTTTTGCCTTCACGTAGGTGTCCCCATACTCTTCTTTAATTTTATCCAGCAGCATATTTTGAAGTGTCTTCTTTTGTTTAACCCGTTCAATGACACCCTTCAAATGACTGATGAACCGCAAGGTGGAGAAGGAATCGTCGAAATTAAAGCCTAATTCTTTGGCCGATTCGATCGTTTTCGATACGATTCTGACAACCGCCAAGGAATCCGACGCCTGCTCCTTTTTGCGCGCGCTATTAAAGTGCATTGTCAAAAAGGCGACCTCATCCTCTGGCAATTTGACATCAAGATGATCGTTGAGGAATTCAACTGACTTCTTGGCTACTTTATACTCCTCCGGGTACATATAGCCAATTTCATAGGCAAAGGGATTTGTGATGAAAATGCCTCTTTTCTGCCGCTCAACCGCAAAATTGATATGGTCTACTAACGAGGCATGAATCGTTTCCGAGAAATCACCTTCCAGCATGCTCTGCGCGTATGCGATCACCTCTTCCGTGATCCCAATGATTTTCACATCTACAGCGTTGAGGATTTGCTCATAGTTCTTAAGCACCTCTGATGTATGCAATAGGAATTCTTGCGTGATCTCTGCATCAGCTATCGGCATCCCTGGTGCCTTTTTAAAGCCGATCCCCTTACCGAAAGCTATCGAATTTTTCCCTGATGTCAAATGTGCCATCACCACATTGTGTGAGAGTACATGAATGATCGTCCGTTCAATCATAAGACACCTCCTACTATTTGTTTCGAGGTCCCCGCAAAGTAATCGGAATTAACTTCGAAGTCATACGTCACTTTGCGGGGTAAATTTAGGCTTGTCCTGATTTGTCTTTTTGCGTGTGAAGCATAGGTTTAATACTCTCGCGAATCTGCTCAGACTCCGTACCGAATACAACGTGAACATTTCCTTTGCCAAGCCTGATAACTCCTATCGCACCGAGATCTTTGAGTTCATTGTCCATGACGAGCTTCTCTTCATTAACTAGCAAGCGCAGTCGCGTGATGCAAGCGTCGATCGAAATGATATTGGAAGGTCCGCCGATATGTCTTAGAATACGGGTCGGACGATCTTCTTTCGTCTCGATTGGAGGACTTTCATCCACATTTTCTAGCTCAGCCGTTTCGTCACGAGCTGGCACTTTCATCGGAAAGAAATACAGATAGACCCGGAACGTTACATAATAGAGAAGAAAGTAACCTAAACCAACAATGAGAATGAGATATGGGTTCGTCGAAATGTGCCAATTAAGTAGAAAATCTATAAATCCTGCTGAAAAACCAAACCCCATTTTTACTTGAAGCACATTCATAAGCAGCATCGAAATACCCGTTAAGCATGCGTGGATGACGTATAAGCCAGGAGCAACGAACATAAAAGCGAATTCGATCGGCTCTGTTACACCTGTTAAGAAGCTGGTCAAACCGGCGCTTAACAGAACTGGAACTAGCAGCGGTTTATTGACCGTCGGTAAACTTTGAATCAAAGCTAGAGCTGCAGCAGGAAGCCCGAACATAATCACGGGGTAGAATCCAGTCATGAACATACCCGCTTCAGGATCACCTGCGAAAAATCTGGAGATGTCGCCGTGCACGATTTTGCCAGTTACCGTGCTATAATCCCCGATTTGGAACCAGGCGATATTATTAATGATGTGATGCAAGCCGGTAGGAATCAGCAGCCGATTCATAATGCCATAGATGAGCACACCGATATTCCCATTATCAACAATCCATAACCCGAAAACGCTAATCGATCTTTGTACCGGAGGCCAAATGGAGCCCAACAGCAGCCCTAGAAAAACCATGACCATCGCGGTCAGTAAAGGAACAAAACGTTTCCCACCAAAAAAGCCTAATGATTTAGGCAGTTGAATATGCTGAAAGCGGTTAAAGAGAGAAGCAGAGAGTACGCCGACGAGCATCCCCCCGAGTACCCCCATATCCAAGCGCTCAGCCGAGTCCGTACCTGTATGGAAAAGCTGCAAAACATTGTTAAATACAAGATACCCAACCGTTGCTGCCAATGCCGCGACGCCATCTCCGGACGTCAACCCGATGGCAATGCCAATCGCAAAGATTAATGGTAAATTATCAAAAATCGCGCTTCCGCCTGACTCAAAAATATGAGCCACCTGCATAAGAAAAGGATCACTGAACGTCATTTTGCCTATTCGTAAAAGAATGGATGCCGCCGGCAGCACCGCAATCGGAATCATTAAGGAACGTCCCATTTTTTGCAAAAGATACATCGCTCTCATTATGTCTCACCTATTAAGCCCACAAGTTTGGCCGTTTCTTGTTTGCTCTTTCCTATCCCAATTATAGTAGAAAGAACACCCTCCCGAAAGGATAAAATCCTCTAGGATAAGGTGTTTTTTCTATGCAACAGTATGCTGTTATTTCACCGCTCCAGCCGTAATCCCGCTTGCGATTTGGCGTTGGAAGATGATATACACAATCAGCGTTGGAAGCGTTGTAATCAGAAGTCCTGCGAACAACGGCCCCCACTCCACTCGATATTGCATTTCCGCTTGCATAACGGCAAGACCGATTGGAAGCGTGTACTTCGTTGGTTCATTCGTCAAAACGACACCTAAGAAATACTCGTTCCAGTTGTTCAGCATATTCGTAATCATAACCGTAATTAGTCCCGGCTGCGACAGCGGCAGCATGACTCGGAAGAATGTACCGTAATGAGAGGTCCCATCAATGATAGCGGCTTCTTCAATTTCTTTTGGCAGCGATTTGTAGAACCCAACCAGCAGGAAGATTCCGAATGGCAGGTTAAGCGCCGCATAGACAAGAATCAAGCCAAGCCACGTATTGATCAACTGCAAATCATTGAGCAAGAAGAACAGGGGAATCAAAGCTAACGCAAAAGGAATCATCATAGATGAGATATAAATCGTAAAGATAATTTTATTTCCTTTAAAATCATATCTAGCTAAGATATAAGCGGTCATCGCCGCAAGAATCATACCAAGCAGGGTACTTCCTACTGTAACAACAATGGAATTGAGAAAATAAGTGCTAAAGTTATATTTACTCCAGACATAGGAGAAGTTGGACCATAACAGTGGGAATTTCGGCAGCGCCCAAGGGGCGTTCAGGAAAAATTGCTCATTATTTTTGAGTGCGTCGAGCAGCGTCCATAACAAAGGATATAGCACGGCAATGCTCCAAATCAAAAGAATAATCCAGACAATCGATTTGGCTAACGGATTTTTGATCTCCATATGATAGTTCCCCCTCCTTCAGAATCTTTCTTTTTCTAAGATGACCTTAATGCATTTCGATTGTTTCTTGGCGCATAACGCGCTGAAGAATAAGCGTTGTGATCAGTGAGACGATTAGGATCATTACACCGATGGCCGCTCCATAACCGAAATGATATTGTTGAAAAGCCATCCGATACAGATAAGATCCCATCACTTGGGTTGTATTATCAGGCTGTCCGCCGTTTGTCATAAGCTGAACAATTACGAAGGAACCGTTTAGTGTCGTGATAACAATGTTAACAACGGAGACTTTAATTTGCTCCCATATGAGCGGCATCGTAATGTTGCGGAATTGCGACCATTGACCGGCTCCATCTATATTAGCTGCTTCGTAATAAGAAGCAGGAATATTCACGATTGCAGCAATCATCAAGATCATATAGAAACCGATACCTGCCCAGATTGTAGGCGGCAGTAACATCCAAATCGTATGCTGAGGAAAGCCTAACCAAGTAATATCAACCTTTTCCCCAGTAAAAAGGGATAAGAAAGCATTCAGGAATCCAATTTGCGGATTGTAGATGAAGTTCCAGAGAACACCGATAACAACGACCGAGATCACATTTGGGATAAAAAAGATAGCTCGGAAAAATCCAGCCCCTTTTACTCTGAAGCGTGTCAAAGCAACTGCGAAGAACGTTGCCAGAATCATAATGCCAATCACTTTTCCAACGACTAAGAAATAATCATTCCCAATGGCTCTAAGGATAATTGGGTCCTTGAATATCTCTTTGAAATTGTCAAAACCGATAAACGTGCTGTTCTCCGACATTCCTGACCAATCATAGAATGACTTCTGCAAGGCCTGTATAACAGGGTAGATCGTAAACACACAGAAGAACAAAAAAGTCGGAATGATGAATGAAGCGATGAACATATTCCGTTTCCACACTTTTGACTTGGCCTTCATTCTATCCTCACCGTCCTATCATTAAAATGGCGGAGAACGCCTAGGGCACTTAGCCTTATTTGTTCTCCGCACTGCCTCATTCAGTTCCTATTTCTTCTGCTTGGCTACGACATCAGTAACACGTTTTACCCACTCTTCAGGTGTGATTGTTCCGATAGTCAAAGCAACACTCGCATCTTGCATAGCTTTGTCAACGTCTGCTGCAAAGGAAACCGTAGGTACTACCACTGTGTCAGGTGAGGATAAGAATTTTGCAGCGTCTTTAACGAAGTTAGGTGCTTTGGAGGAGGAGATATCACCTTTAACGTTAGAAGGAGCACCGCTCAGCTCAGCCCATTGGGAAGCTTGCGTTTTGGAGAATACGAACTGCATGAATGCTTTAGCAGCATCTTTGTTTTTCGCTTTTTTCGCGATGGCAAATGTCGCTGTGGACGTGTTCGCTACAACTTTTCCACCTTTATCTTGCGTGATGGAAGGGATGAATCCGAAGTCAAAGGAAGCTGGAACGTCTTTCGCCATTTCGTTTGGCAGCCACAGACCATTCGGGATGAAAGCGTCTTTGTGCTGTAAGAACAAGGATTGGGAATCCGTGTGGTTGATTTGAACGGATGCTTTGTCGATGAATCCTTTATCACGCAATTGAACGATTTTGTTTAGACCTTTGATGATTGCTGGGTTTTTCCAAGCTTCAAGATTATTTGTGGACATATCTTGCAGCAATTTGTAGTCATTATTATTAGCAGATACGATTGCAGGGAATAGTACAGCGCCATTGATGTAGTAAGGGTATTTACCTGTGTGAATGAAAGGATTAATGCCCGCGGCTTTAATTTTCTCACTTACAGCCAAGAACTCTTCAAAGTCTTTAGGCTCTGCCCAACCTTTTTCTTTGAATAGGGCTTTATCGTAGAAAATACCCCATGAGCTCATTACGAAAGGAACGTTATAGATTTTACCGTCAAACTCTTGTGGTTTTTGAGCAAGCAAATCCATAATTTTATCGCCGTCAACGTTTTTCGCGTCTTTGATCCACTCTGTCAAATCTTCCAGTTGACCGTCTGTCACCATTTGGCGATCGAACAATTCAGGTCCGTCGATATATACGAAATCAGGTGGGGTACCAGCGATCCAACGGGGTTTCATTTGTTCGTTGATTTTTGGTCCCGCACTTTCTTTAATTTTCAAATCTGGGTTTGCTGCTTGGAAATCAGCAATAACTTTCTTCCACCATTTGTCGCCGTATCCGCCAACAAAGTATTGGATTTCAAAATCACCTGTTAATTTTTTCGCAGCTGCCGCAGTAGGCGCAGCACTTGCAGCTGCTGTAGGTGCAGTTGTTGCAGATGCAGCTGGTTTTGTCGTTTCTGCCGGAGCAGCGGTTTTACCGCAGCCTGCTGCTACAAGTACCATCGATGCAGCCAAGCCCATTGTTGACCATTTTTTCATATTCATGTGTTCATCTTCTCCCTTTTTTAATAAATCTGTTTGTTATTTGGAGTAGCGAATTACCGGTTACTATGATTCCGTCGTTTGCGCGACCAACCCCTTTCAGCATTCAACTGTTGAAAAAAAATAAAAGGGCATAGTTATAGAAGAAGATTTGCATTCTTCTAATAACTAATGCCCTTACGGTAACATGTTATTAAAACTAACATATTCAATTATATTCGTTGCCTTGTGTGATTAAATCTTACAACACAATGACATGGTCGTCAATACATGATTCAAAAATTTCCTTGTGACTACTATATTCTATGTTCGACCCATCTTGTGATATGATAGATCATATCGTTAATCCTAAGTAAAGGGTGATTCCTATGTCCAAACGTAAACCAACAGCCGTTAATCGAAGAGCCAAAGAGGAAGTCAATAAGAAAGCTATCATTTGGACAGGCGCCGCTTTGGGTGTTATCATAATAGCAATGGCATTACTGCTCATTTTGGACAAATGATTGCAATTGAAATGATTGAATTTATCACATTTTGAATTGTAATCGCTTTCTTAATGAATGTCAATAGAAATCCGTCGTTGTTTTAACGAGCAACGAATAACCCCGTCTGAATCTTAGTTCAGGCGGGGTTTGCTTCGATAATGATAAGGCTGATAGGACTAATCCAACCATTTATACTTTTTGCCTGGATTGCTGTCATTTGTCTGCAGCGGCAATCCGAAGGATTGCTCTGGTTTCCCTCTCCCAGCTCCACTGCCTGGGGACCCTGATCCTTCAGCTGAACCCGGCTCAGGCAGTATCCCCTTGCCAATGGTCACTTTCGTTTGATGCGTTACCATGTTGTAGAGCTCTTCGATGTCCGCTTGCTGCATCCGAACACAGCCGTGCGACTCATCTTTGCCGATGCTGGAAGGCTTATTCGTACCATGAATAGCATACAGCGTATCTGATAAAGTCATACCTCGACTTCCAAACTCACCATTCGATTTACCGTTCGGATTGCGCACTTTTTCACTAATGATAAAATCACCCTGAGGCGTTTTATCGCCGCCTAACCCAACGGGATAGCTCCGAATGATCTTATCTCCGCTAACTAAGACAAGAAGGTGCTTATCCGTATCAATCATAATTCTGAGCGGTTCACGCAGAGGATCGCTTGAAGCTTTGGGTTGCGAGCTGCTTGGCACGGCAATCTCTTTGAAATCTTGATTAGACTGCAGACCTTGCCCATCCGCTTGCTTCGTCTCCTGAGATTGTCCTGGCATAGCAGGTTCAGCCTTCAGCAGCTTGAGCGTTTGCGGAAAAAGCTCCAGCATCTCTGGCGTGAGCCCCGGAAGCAAATTATCCGGGTATGGCTTGGTTAGCTGATCAGGTGTCTCAGGCAGCGAACCCGTTTTTGCTTGATAGGCCTTCATCGCGCTTTGTAGAACGATTGCCTGCTCACGATCCCGCATCCATAGATCAATGATCGGAATAAGCGCCGTGCTATCAGCAATTTGACAGGAACAAATTTGCGACTGATAGTATTTCAAGGCAGATGAGCCGGCGCCTCCACCTTCGGATGTAACACTTATCAGCGGACTCACCGATTTGTTCCACTCGATCCATTTGCCATCTGCACTTCGCGGCGCTTGCATAATAACCGATTCACCAGGGCTCGCGCTAGACGAAACAAGGACTTGTTGAAGCTTTCTCCCCCAGTCCTCTCCTGAGAAGTATAACTTTGTCCCGGGCCCGTGCGAATCTCCTTGTATTTGAGCTGGTTTAACCACAGCAAGAGCACCCGTGTCTGTGCTTGGATTTGTCTTTACAGCCCTACTAGACACGCCGCTCTGCGCAGAATCTATCGCGGCTGGAACTGCCAAAAGCAGCAAAAGGACTAAAAGCGGCAGCCACTTCCCTTTGCCCTTCCCACGGCTAGCATGATCCGCATCCTTGGCGATCTTAGAGCCGGCAAATGGGGCAGATGAGGAAGAAGGCAGCGGCCCTTCAATCGTTATTTTTTGACGCTCAAAAGCCTCGTAGATCTCGCCAGATTGCGCAAAACAGTAGGCCGCCTTACCTTCTTTTCCTTGCGCCGCATATTCTCGCCCTAACAAATACCAAGCCATTTTGTGTTCAGGATGCTCTTTGACATATTTCTTAAGATACAGCGGATCTTCGATCGGATTATGCTGAAAAAATCGTTCCAGCTGATCTTGGCGATGATTATTTTTCACCTCGGATACCTCCCCCGCACGAACTTCGAGACTAACTCTCTCAAATTTATCGGCAGATGAGGCTTGGAGTTGAAGCTTAAATTAAAAACGAGCCCAACAAGGTTTCCCCCGCCAGACTCGTTTCGTTCTTACTTCACATAAGATTTTGTACGTAAAATCGCTGTTTGTGCTGCTTCATCCCACTGCACATCCAAACCGATCTGTTCCGCGAAGAAACGAATCGGTACATACGTCCTGTCCTGCTTCACATACGGTGAAACATCCGTAGCTTGTTTCAGATCAGCTTGCCCTGCCTGTTTAAGCACAACACCTGTTTCACCGATGGTTAACTCCACAGTCGTGTTTCCTTTAATTAACAGAACGACTTTTTTGCCCGCTTGTTCCGCATACTTAACTTCGAAACCAAATGTTTCACTGATCGCGCGAACTGGAACCATTGTCCGTCCACCCTGAATCTCAGGCTGAGCATCGAATGAAATTGCTTTGTCGCCGTTTACGACCTTAATTCCTTGACTAGCTAAATTTGCAGGTAAATGATACGGCGTTATTTTACGGATCTTGTTGTTCGAAGCATCTGCAACGATCATATTTCCTTGAACAGTTACCATTACATCACTAGGATTGTAAAATTCAGCTGCCCGTTCCACGCCGTCTGTCTCACCCGTTTGAACCGTACCGGAAATCGTTGTCACCTTACCATCCAACAAATAACGAATCGCATGATTTAAGCTATCTGCAATCAAAACTCCACCTTCAGACGTCACGGCGAGTCCTTTCGGAAAGTCAAACTTAGCTTTTAGCGCTTCACCATCTGCGTAGTCTCCGCCTGCATACAGCTCATTTTTCTCATAAATTGTATGATTGCTTAATTGTGCTGTTGAGCCAGCAACCGTCTTCACGGTGCCAGTTTGCAGATCTATATAACGCACGCGCTGATTACCCGTGTCGCTCACATACAGATTTCCTTTGCTGTCCAGAGCAAGTCCCGCAGGCTCGTTGAACTTTGCTTCAGCTAAACTGCCATCTTTGTACTCACCCGCAAATGACGCTTCTCCAGGACGAATCAGAATCGCACGAGTAGAAGCCGCATTTAGTGTTGATACCGTACCATCCGTTGTAATTTTACGAATCACATGATTGAGGGAGTCCGCTACATACACATTTCCGTCAGCAGTTACCGCAACATCACTTGGATGATCGAAGCTTGCGTCTGGTCCTTTGCCATCCTTCTTACCGGGAATACCATTTCCTGCAAGCGTGGTAACTTGTCCGTTCGTATCCACTTTTCGAACCGCGTTATTCGCAGAGTCAGCTACATACACATTTCCCTTGCCGTCGACTGCCAAACCTGATGGTGCATTAAAAAATGCTTCAGAGGCCTTGCCATCAAGGAGTCCCCCCGTTGGAAATCCTAGGCTATTCTTAGTTATAACAACCTCCGGTCCTGCGAACGTCGTGACTTTGCCTCCAGTAACCTTACGAATAAGATGATTGCGAGTATCTGCAACTAGAATGCTGCCATCAGGAAGCTGAACGACACTGCCAGGAGCACGAAATCCAGCGCTTAGGGCATCGCCATTCCCATCTTCAAAATCCCCAATTCCAGCGAAGGTCGTAACATCCGCAAGAATTTGGCCATTGCTTGCGTGCAGGGCATCCGCAGACAAGCCCGCCGCCCACACGGATGAACCTCCAAGTAGAGTTGCAGCCGTTAGGGTGGAAATAAGTATATATTTTAAGGGTTTCATAGGTTTCTCCTTTCATTAATTTTTCTATTAAACACCAGTATGAATATCTAGGATTGCAGGTTGAATGCCGGATTCAACAATCGGGATGATTTGAACGGAAGTTCCATTTTTACGTACAATAACAATTTTTCCAACACTAACCTCTTGATGTCCATAGCCATTCATCGGAATTGTTACGAGTTTTTGAGTGCCTGAAACCGCGATGTTACTTGCATCCCCGAAGCCTGTTACCGAGTAAACTAGCTCTTTTTGACTATTACTCTCATATTCTTTGATATTCTTGGCATAATTCGTAAGATTGTTTCGACCAAAAATCGCCCCATTTACAAGCGGCTTATCTGCTGTGTAAAAAGTATTTGTACCATACAACAAATGGACCTCAACGCCATAAATATCATTAGTTCCAACGAAATTGCTTAAATTAATATCCAAGTTGTATGTATTCGCATTAGGACTAGCCTCATTTAATGTCGCTTTTAAACTTACGGATGGCGTTGGTGTTTCAGGTGTTCCTGGGTCAGGATTGCCCGGGCTTGTGTTTCCACCAGAATTTCCTCCAGAATCCGAATCGCCGCCAGTCGCCGGTGGCTTAACGACTTCCGATTCTTTCAACTTTGCTAATGCATCGGCTTTAGCCTTTTCCTCGGCCGCTTTCGTAGCTGCCTCAATCTTTTTCTTCTGCTCTTCCAGCAGTTTAAGTTGATCTTCCAGCTGCTTCTTCAGCTCAGCTTGCTTCTTTTCCTGTTCTAGCTTATTTTTCAACTTCTCAGCTTCAAGCTTCTTCAAAAGTTCTTGCTTTTGTTTCTCTTTTTCGGCATCAATACCCGCTGTTTTATCCAAATCCTTCACTTTGCTTAAATCTAATTTCTTGCTTTCCTCAGCAATCTTTTTATTGACTTCTGCAAGGACTTTATCCATCGAAGATTGATCAAATTTCTTTTCCGTCAAAGCTTTCTTGGCAATGTTTCCGATTAAATTATCGAAGTTTTGCTTCACTTTATCGAGGTCTTCTTTGCTCTTCACGACTAAATTCTCATCATCTGTTACTTTGCCTTCTGCAAGTTCTTTTGCTTTTTCGGCAAGAAACTCATCATTTTCTTTATCAATTTCCGCTTTGTTCAGAATGAACTCTTTGATGACTTCAGGCGATGCCTGTTTAACAAAATCATCCAGATCAAGGAAATCCACCTTCAATGACAAATCCTCAGTTTCATCTCTGGAATCAAGTGAAATTTGTTGTGTTGGATACAAATAGGTAACGGTTGTTTTCTGCTCCGAATCCTCTGTGCTCGTTACCGTAGAAGCAGAAACCTTCCCTGCCCCAACGGCCATTTTGATGGCCCCAGTAACCGGATCAACCATGACAAAGAACTGCGTTCCCCTCACACCCATGACTGCAGTCGGCGTTTCAACTTCAAATTCATCATTAGAACCGGCTAATGATTTCACTTTCACCCATAACGAACCAGCCCATACTTTGAGCTTGGATTTCTTGTTTCCATCCGAAGAATTGAGATCGGATACATTGATTTCCGCATTTTCTCCCAAGGTTACATCGGCATCCCCGCTGCTCAAATTAAGCGTTACAGATGAGCTGGCCCCCGTATAAACAGTGTCACCTTGATTTAAACTCATACTTTCATAAGCATCGTATGATTTGGAACCTCCGCCTTTTTTGACGGTTACTTCTCCTGACAATGACGATACCACAGCTACCCGAACGGTTTTGGCGTCTACAGGCTTCGCAAGCAGCACTGAGATCAAACTAAATATCAAACTTAAGCTTAAACATACTGAGACAAATGATTTCTTGGACATCCCCACACTGCTTCCTCCCTAGTTTCCAACTTTAAAGATTCCCGATTACTTCAAATACCTCTACGGGTTTTTCTTTTCCTTTAACCTTGATTTCACCGATAGACTCAATGACAAAAAGGTCTTTGACTCGCTTATACGTCTGCTCGCTAATGAGAATTTGTCCTGGCTTCGCATTCGATTCCAGACGTGCCGATAAATTCACGGTATCCCCGATCGCCGTATAGTCCAAACGCAGTTCTTCGGAACCGATATTCCCGACTACAGCGGGTCCGCTATTAATTCCTAGACCGAATTTCACGCCGACTCCATACTTCTCGATCAATTTCTGTTCAAGCACATTCGTCTGTGACTTCATTTCAATCGCTGCGCGAACAGCCATTTCCGGGTGATTATCATATTCAATGGGAGCACCGAACATCGCCATAACCCCATCACCTATGAACTTATCAAGCGTTCCATTAAATTTAAAAATCGCTTTCGTGCATACATCCAAATATTCATTCAGAACTTGAATGACCTGCTCTGGTTCTAACTTCTCTGACATTGGCGTAAACCCGCGAATATCAACGAAAATAAGCGATATATCCTTGCGACTTCCCCCGAGCTTGACATCTTCTCCAGATTGCAGCAGCTCGTCTACGACCGACTTCGAAACAAATCTGCCAAATATCCCTGTTACCCGGTTACGTTCCTTACGCTCCTCCAGGTAATGACTTACTAATGACCATATGTATATCGTTACTAAGGCAAATTGCGGATAAACAAGCGGAGCAAAAGTTGAGCCTGCAATATAAAAGACTAACCATACACCGCCATAAATCACGAACATGCCAATAAAAATAAATAGAGCGGTCTTTCCTTTGAATCTCTCAAATAAGTAAATTGCTAGCAAAGAAATTAGTAGAATAAGACCAATACCAACTGTTGTACTTGTGTCTTTATAAAATTTACTTTCCAACAGGGTTTGAATCATATTGGCATGTATTTCAATCCCAAACATTTTGACTGAACTAATCGGCGTAGGATATTCGTCCTGCATCGCTGTAACGAAAGGCCCAACCAGCACAATGCTGCCCTGCAGGGGCAAAGGATTTTTACTATTCAAAACATCTACGAATGAAAGCATTTCGTATCCGGAAGTAGCATCGACTTTCTGTCTAGGCAGTGTAAAAAACTCAGTCGTTACTTGATTTCTCTCATTCGTTGGCATAACGATACTGCCGCGCTTCCATTCTCCCGTCACTTCATCTCTCTTAACTTTCTCTTTATCGTCAAGAACTAGATTGGCAAGTGCGACACTGAAAGCTGGTATGAAAGTCCCATTCTCATCCGGCAATCCAACTGGGAGCTTTCGGGCCTTTCCATCCTTATCGACAAACACATTAATGTGTGCCATTTGCTGTTTGTTAGTGGTCAAGGCTGCCGTTGGGTAGTCAACTTTCTCAGGCACTAGATCTCCTGCTTGCTGTTGTTTGGAGGGGTAATTGATTTGAACGGGCAGGATAACATTATGATATTTGGCTAGCACATCAGCCAAAGCTTTATCGTCTGCGGGGATTTTTGAAGGTTCAGCCAAGACTACGTCTATGCCGATTGCAGCTGCGCCGGACTGCTCCAGCTTTTCGATCAATTGTGCGTACGTTGTTCGGTCCCATGGGAATTTCCCGATTGCTTTTAAAGATTTCTCATCAATCTTGACAATTTTAATCCGATCCTCAGGTTGGCGTTCATCGACTGATTTGGCTTTACGCAATACATCTTGAAGGGGACCCTCAATAAAATAAAATAATCCGCTCGAGTTCACCGTGTAGAAATATGTCGACAACAGCATCAACACTAGTCCTGCTGCCAACGTATTGATCCATTTCTTTTTACCCATAAGAGCCTCCCCATGCATACTAGCTTCATTGTAAGATGGAGGGAAACAATTGGCAATGAATTGTTACAAAAAAATACAAATTGTAGCAAAAAAAAGCTCAGTCCCATTACAGGAACTGAGCTTTTTCGACATATTGTGGAACGCTCCACAAGTTGAGTTATGATTAGTTAAAAGGTGAATCCGCAACTTTGATGGAATCAGTTGGGCAGCCATCTTGTGCATCCTGAAGATCATCAAATAGATCTTCCGGGATTTCAGTTACCCCTTTATTGCCATCTCCATCAAAAATCACTTCTGCCAAGCCCTCATCATCGTAATCATAGATGTCTGGTGCTGTAGCTCCGCAAGCGCCACAAGCAATACAAGTATCTTTATCAACGAATGTATACTTTGCCATAGTTTAACTCCTCCTCATTTTATCCTCATTGTAAAATATAATATAAATGAGGACAAAGTTCAAACCTTAAAATTGTTCTACCTTAAAATACCTCTCAACAAAGTCCGCAAGAGCAACAACGTCATTCAAATCAAGCGTTGGCAGGTTTGTTAAAAGCGAATCCAGCGCCTGCATATCCGTTGCAATTGCTACTGGTTGCTGTTCTAGAGCTTGAATAATTTCACTCTGCTCTATTGTACGAAAAACTGCGATCTTTGGATGCTTTTCCCGCTTAAATCCTTCAACAAAAACATAATCCATGTGTGAATATGCGTTGATCTGCTCTTGCAAGTCAGGCTTCCGTCTTTTCTCATAGACATGAATAGCATCCGTAGAAATTGTCACAACCGCATCCGCACCGGATTGAGCAAAAATTGTAGAATCCGCACCGGCCGCTTCCTTATAGTGTCCATGAGCATCATGTTTCAATACAGCAACCCGCTTTCCGCGACACTTCATTTCTATGACCAGTTTGGTAATCAGCGTCGTTTTGCCGCTGCCCGAATAGCCGGCGAAACCGATACAATGTGCCATAGTTCCCTCACTTCTCCTCTTCCTTATGAAGCGGATTATTTTTCAAGTGATCCATCTGCAAGGAAGTTCCTCTTGACTTATGATTTCTAATGAAAGCGGAAGGGTCGTCACTCATCATGCCTGCGGTCAGAATCGCATTCTCCCCAAACTTATCTCGAAGTCCATCCATGATCTTATTTAAATTCTCACGTTTTGGCTGCTTCTCATAGTCGAATAAATCAAGCTGTACAAACGTCTCTTCTTTGCTAGTTAGATTTTGCAGCGTAATCCCCAACAACCGAACAGGGTTTCCATCCTCCCACTGATGATCATATAGCTGGCAGGAAGTTCTGTAGATATCATCCATGTGCTCCGTCGGCGTAGGCAAAGTAACGGATCTCGTAATCGTCCTCATTTCTGGATCGCGAATGGTGATTTGGATGGTAGACGTCATCAACTCCTGCTTTCGGAGCCGTCTGGCTACCTGATCTGCAAGATTCAAGAAGACGCGGTGAATCTCTTTTCTTTCTATATAATCCCGAGGCAGTGTAGTCGTATGACCGATAGATTTGCTTTGCTCTTGCTCCGGGTTAACCGGTGAGTTATCAATGCCATTAGCTGCGCGCTTTAAGTGTGGACCCATAATGCCAAAATGCTTACTAAGTAATAGCTCGTCGCCTTCAGCTAATTGACCTAGTGTAAGTATCCCCAGCCTCGTTAGCTTATCCGCCGTCTTTTTGCCGATTCCATA
The DNA here is from genome assembly GCF_059692135.1 of Paenibacillus sp. J22R160. Taxonomy (NCBI): domain Bacteria; kingdom Bacillati; phylum Bacillota; class Bacilli; order Caryophanales; family Paenibacillaceae; genus Paenibacillus; species Paenibacillus sp. J22R160. Next base: position 692,857 of record NZ_JCAUAU010000001.1, read on the forward strand.
TAAATAGTTACACGGTTTGTCCCATAAGACAGTAGGCACATCCCGTAAGCGCAGAACAGAAATTCCATTCGGTTTTTTCATATCCGAGCCCATCTTAGCTAATAATTTATTAGGCGCAACGCCAATGGAGCAGGGCAGCTGCAGCTCGTTCATAATCCTCTGCTGAATCGCTGCGGCAATTTCAAGCGGAGTGCCGAACTGTTTGGACCCAGTAATATCTACAAAGCACTCATCAATCGACATAGATTCAACCATTGGCGAATAGCTATAGGCGATTTGCATAAAACGTCTTGAAAAACCGCGATACAATTCAAAATCAGGACGGATAAGAATCAAATCAGGGCAGATTTTCAACGCTTGTCTGACTTGCATGCCTGTCTTAATCCCAATCGATCGTGCAGCATAAGATGAAGTAACAATAATCCCTCTTCGGAGCTCGACACTCCCTGCAACTGCAATTGGTTTACCTTTATATAATTCTGGCTCAACAGCCTCATGGACCGAACAATAGAACGCATTCATATCGATATGTAAAATAACTCTGCCTTGCTTGGGATAGTGATGCTCGACCGTCGTCATTTCACAACCCTCCCATGATCAAAGACCTAGACTAAAGCCATTTTCAGCATACAAAAAAATATTGTTTCAAGCAAACGCAATTTTGAGTTATGATGTCTTTACCCGTAATATTATGGTATAATCGTAAATTATACATTAGCGCTTTAAAGCAAGCATATTAACCTGCACATAAGCATCCAAGTCACTTTTGCTAGCTTTTGAAGGAGGAACCCATGCCAACATCAGTCAAAATCTTCGACACCACACTACGAGACGGAACTCAAGGAGAGGGCATCAGCCTATCAGTTGAGGATAAAATTAAAATTGCCCGAAAGCTCGATGAGCTTGGGGTTCATTATATTGAAGGCGGATGGCCGGGCAGCAACAGCAAAGACATCGAATTCTTTGAGCGTGTCCGCGATATGACCTTCACCAATGCCAAGATTGCCGCATTCGGAAGCACAAGACGCAAGGATTCCATAGCTTCAGATGACATCAATCTGAACAGACTTGTTGAGTCAGGTGCGCAGGTAGCAACAATCTTCGGGAAGTCATGGGACTTCCACGTGCATACGGCTATTCAAACAACGTTAGAAGAAAACCTGGCCATGATCTATGATTCCGTTCTTTATTTGAAAAGTTCCGGATTAGAAGTCATTTATGACGCAGAGCATTTCTTTGACGGCTACAAAAATAACCCTGAATACGCCCTGCAAACGATCAAAAAAGCTCAAGAAGCAGGCGCAGATTGGATCGTATTATGCGATACCAATGGTGGCTCGCTTCCTAGCGAAGTAACAGCTATCGTGACAGCAGTCAAACAGCACGTATCTACGCCTGTTGGTATTCATGCTCATAACGATTGCGAGTTAGGTGTAGCCAACAGCCTTGCTGCTGTTCAAGCAGGTGCCGGACAAGTCCAAGGTACGATTAACGGCTACGGCGAGCGCTGTGGGAATGCCAACTTGAGCTCGATTATCCCTAACCTTCAACTGAAGCTCGGCTACCACGTGATCTCTGAAGAACAATTGAAAACATTAACGCCAGTTTCAAGATATATCAGCGAAATTGCCAACATGCATATGCCAATCAACCAGCCTTACGTCGGCAACGCTGCATTCGCCCACAAAGGCGGTATTCACGTATCTGCGATCCTTAAGGATGCAAGCACATATGAGCACACGAAGCCAGAGCTAGTCGGTAACAAACAGCGCGTCCTTGTCTCAGAGCTTGCCGGCCAAAGCAACGTGCTTGTCAAAGCGCAAGAGCTGAACTTAGACTTCGATAAAGAGCACCAGAAAACCAAAGAAGTGATCGAGAAGATCAAAGATCTAGAGCATCAAGGCTACCAATTCGAAGGTGCGGACGCAACACTTGAGCTGTTGCTGCGCGAAGCCTTCGAAGGACTAGAAGAGATTTTCACCTTAGAATCGTTCAAAATGCTTGTTGAGAAATCTGCGAATCAATCTGTCGTATCTGAAGCCATTGTCAAGGTGAAGGTTCATGGCGAAACGATCTACACCGCGGCAGAAGGTAACGGTCCGGTCAATGCCTTGGATAATGCTTTACGCAAAGCGCTTATTCAATATTATCCGGACATTAAGAATATTCATCTGTCAGACTACAAAGTGCGTGTCCTTGACGAGAAAGGCGCCACAGCCGGTAAAGTTCGCGTCTTGATGGAAACAACAGACTTTAACACGACTTGGAATACGCTCGGGGTGTCCAGTAACATCATCGAAGCCAGTTGGTATGCCCTTGTGGACAGCTTGCGCTATGCGCTTATCAGCAGACAACGTGTTGAGCCAACCAACAAAGAGCAGAACGAGCGACTTGGTTTGATCAATCACTAAAGCTTTCGGACAGACAAAAGCTGCAAATTAGCCCTCAGGCTAACTTGCAGCTTTTTTGTCATCCTTTAATTAGACTCGCAATCTTCTTATCCAGCTCTTTTGGCGAAAGTACGTGAATAACCTCACGAACAACGCCATTTTTATCAATCAGAAAACTGGTTGGAATCGCAACGACTCGGTACGTATCCGCGTTCGTTCCTTGCTTATCTAAAAGTACTGGGAAAGGGTATTTATACGTTTCCACGAACTTTTTGATATTCTCCATTTTATCCCCAGGTGTAACATTCACCGCATACAAATCAAACTGTCCTTCGTATTTGTTATATACATTCACCAGATCCGGCGCTTCTTCCTCACAGGGACCACACCAGGATGCCCAAAAATTAACGAGCAAAGGCTTCTCACGCGGACCGCCAATCGTATACGCCTTTCCATCAAGCCCTGTCAAGGTAAACGAAGGTGCTAAGAAATTCACCTGAGGAGCTTGCTCTGTAGGCATTAACGTTTGTTTATTCTTATGCTGGGCATTTTGATAGATAGCTATCCCAGCTAATAATACAACCAATACGATCACAAATACATTCTTCTTCAAAAAAGTGTTCACCTCCACTGTCTATATTATCTCCAATTCAGCCTAATTTCCAACATCAGCAAGTCAACAAAGTATGCTTTCCCCATTTACGGGAAAAGTAAGTCTACCAATTGCTCTGAAAGGAATAACCAAAGTGAACAAAGTTGCAACATCCAACGCCCGAACCAAAAACAGATTTAGTGACAATGCCAACAACGGTTCTAACAACACTTCAAACAACAAATCGAACGGTAAATCCAAAGACAAATCAAGCAAAGGCTCCATATGGGAATATATCGCGATAGCAACAATACCTTTAGTTCTCGTCTTAGGGAATTCCATGCTAGTCCCCATTTTACCTGATCTGCAGGAAAAGATGGGCATCTCACGCTTCCAGAGCTCATTAGTCATTACACTATTCTCCATCGCAGCAGGGATCATCATTCCGGTGTCAGGGTATTTATCAGACCGTTTTACCCGGAAATCCGTCATCATTCCATCTCTCGTCGTATATGGCGCAGCTGGCGTCCTAGCAGGCTTTGGAGCCGTTTGGAACTCTTATCCCATCCTTATCATTGCTCGCGCCATACAAGGCCTGGGAGCAGCTGGTACAGCCCCTATAGCCATGGCTCTAGTTGGCGATCTGTATAAAGGCGGAGATGCGAGCAAAGCGCTAGGGCTCATAGAAGCTTCCAATGGGGCAGGCAAGGTAGTTAGCCCAATATTAGGCTCTTTACTTGCCTTAATCGTCTGGTTTGCCCCGTTTTTCGCATTTCCGATATTTTGCGTATTAGCCTTGTTAGCCGTTATTTTTATGATCAAAGAACCGCCGAATGAGAAAAAAGCTGAGCCTCTTGGCACCTACTTAAAGCAAATTAGAGATATCCATCGGGAAAAAGGAAAGTGGCTTATCCCATCATTTTTTGCCGGAGCGATCACCCTATTTATACTTTTCGGCGTACTCTTTTATTTATCTCAAATATTAGAAGAAGAACCTTACAGTATCGTGGGAGTCCGCAAAGGGTTCGTGCTGGCAATCCCCCTGCTTTGCATGGTCATAACTTCGTACACAACCGGTGCCAAAATCAAGCAAAATGGAACGTTGATGCGTTGGTTAATGAATATCGGACTGATTATGATGACAGTCTCTTTAACATTAGCGATCTTTCTCAACACAAACCTGTATGTTTTCATCGGACTTCTATCGCTTAGCGGAATAGGAACTGGCCTCCTGCTTCCCTGCTTAAACACCATGATCACCGGCTCTGTAGAACGCGATCAACGCGGTATGATCACTTCGTTGTACAATAGCCTTCGCTTTATCGGCGTAGCATTCGGCCCGCCATTATTCGGGTGGCTCATGAACATGTCCCACAAAACCTTATTTATATCAGTTGCCTCAATGGCTCTTCTGATGTTAGTGCTCGTCTTTTTCTGCATCAAACCAAATGAAGTCCTGAAAGAAAAAGCATGATATACTAGCCTCAATCTTAGTCGTATTAATAAGGTGGGAGCGCTAATGATCGTATATTTAAAAGAAGAACTCTACACTCAGCTGCTTCAATTCAGTCAGCAAAAACTGCCCGAGGAAGCCTGCGGCCTCATTATAGGCAAACATTCTTCAAGCACAAATGAGGAGCTTCTAGCCTCTTCCTTTGTTCCGATGCGTAATTGCTCCATCAGTCCTCGAACTCATTTCGAGCTCAGCCCAGTAGAGATGATTCCCTTTCTAACAAATAGCGAAAATCCTGTGATCGGCTTATTCCACTCACACCCAACAGCTCCCGCGGTACCATCCGCCGCGGACTTGCAAACCCTTTGGCACACAATTCCTACTTATTGGATCCTGTCTTTGATGCATCCAAATAAGCCCGAATTGCTGCTTTACACAATAAAAAAAGCCACATCAACCAATTATCACAAACTCGCGTTTGTAATCGGTCAATGATGGCTTAAGAGGGCGTATAGATCACCTAACGTATCCACATTCCTCGCTTTAATCTCGTCCATGAATCTAGACCACAGCTCTGCTGTCATCAAGGAATCCTCCAAGGCATGATGACGCTGTGTAACCGGAATTTCATAGGCATGAAGCAAAGAATCTAAGCTTAAATTTTTCCTTTTTGGCATCAGCCACTTCGCAATCATCATTGTATCAAGAACACGATGAGATAAGCTAACCTTAGAAGTCCGCCAAAGCGCAGAATTCAGAAAATTTTTATCGTGTCCAGTAGCATGCGCAACCAAAATTCGCTGCTGTACAAATTCCAGAAAATCACTCAAAACGCCGATCAGTTCAGGCGCATCTGCCACCATTTCATTCGTAATCCCCGTCAGTTCAACAATTTCTTCTGGGATTTTACGTTTTGGATTTACCATACTATAGAAGGTATGATCTCTCTGAACTTCACCTCCTATAACGGAGACGCCACCGAACGAAATAATTTCATCACCATTATAAGGAGAAAACCCTGTCGTTTCCAAATCAAAAACTACAATTTCCATCGAGTGCAGCGGTATTTCAAACAGGGAATCCTTCCGCTGTTCTTTTAACATGGAGCGAATAAAAGCCATCTGCTGAGCACTTTGTACATCAAACATGGAGGTAATAGCGGGTGTTAGCCCCCCCATCTTGTACAGGTGCCACATACGTCCGGCAGGTCGCATATCTTTCATCCCAATTCACCTCTCCAACACAAGAAAAATGTATTCCGATCTATCTAACCTTTTTCTCTCTCTATGTGCGAAACAATCGACTTTTTTACATATTTCTGCAACTCAATTCCAGCGCGCAAACATTGTTTTAATTCTTGTTTGACTTCCTTGGTCAATTGATCTGCGGCTAGCTTCCCCCGCGTTGTATACATATCATCTTCCAATTGGAACGGTGTCAAATCCCTAAGTTTAAGCGCTACGCCAAATGCCTCTAACCATTCATCTGCTAACTGTTCTGGTATAAACTCACTATCCTTTAATTGCTTAATCCTTTGCGACGTGGATGAGTGCATAATTCCAGCTTGGATAGCGAGCAGGCGAATACCATTTACGATAGGAATATAAGCGCCATATTTGATATCAAAACCACCTGCGTCCTCGCCATACCTCTCAGTAATTAACTGGCCAAAGACACCTAACGATATTTTGTGGTGGAGTGTATTCGATAATAAATAGTTCAAAATACCCGAATTCTCCTGAACATAGGTTAAAAACGTACCTTTCAGTTGATCGACCAAATTATGCGATCCGTATATACACCGCATATCCGCCATGATGAGCAGATAACGGATATTTTCCCACTCTGGTTCCTGCAACCATTCCAGCATCATTTGGGTATACTCTGTTAACGGCTTTCGCCATTGTTTATTACTAGAAACAACATTGCCTTCACACGGCGGGTATCCTAATGCATCTAGACCTTGTAAAATACAATCAACCAATTTTATGAAGTATGATTCTACTTCTTCTTCCAGATGCTTTTCGCTTTCTCCGTATACTAGCCCGTTATCCTGATCACTCCAAAGTGTTTGTTCACTTCGCCCTCCACTCCCGAACAATATAAAAGCATACGGCACAGGTGGTTTCCCAAAGCCTTCATCTTCTAAAATGTGTTCAGCAAGCTCGATCGTCCTTTGTATAAGAGCATCATGAATGGCGTTCACTTTTCGTCCTAATTCAGGTGTATGAGAGAAAAGGAGATGCTCCCGAAACATCTCATGCACCTGATCTCTGGTTATTCGCATCTCATCGAACTGTTCCGATAGATAGATACGCTCCAGGATCTGTTCCATTGAGAGATGTTTCATTTTGCATCCCCTTTGCCCAAGTAGAAAGTTATGTGATATTAAACGGACACGCCGTTTTGAGCTGCTTTTTTCATTTGTTCTGGGTAACCGTATGAACCATGTTCAGACAAGTCCAGACCAATGATTTCTTCTTCTTCAGTTACACGCAGACCAACTGTAGCTTTAAGAATTCCTAAGATAATGAAGGAAAGAACAAGTACGAATGCCAATGCTCCGAAAACGCCAAGCGCTTGAATACCTAATTGGTGCAAACCGCCACCGTAAAATAACCCCGCGCCACCGATACCAACTTTAGCAGAAAGTTCAGGTGTGGCGAACAAACCTGTGGAAAGCGTACCCCAGATACCAGCGATACCATGTACCGAGAAAGCGTAGATTGGATCATCGATACCCGCTTTTTCAAACCATTGTGCCGTGAAGAAAGTAACAATACCTGCCACTGCTCCGATAACGATCGCTGCCCAAGTGTCTACGAACGCACACGCTGCTGTAATCGCAACAAGTGCTGCAAGAACACCGTTCAACATGCTAGGAATGTCTGCTTTACCAAAGTACATCCAAGAAATAATCAGCGCCGCAACGCCGCCTGCTGCAGCAGCCATGTTCGTTGTTAAGGCGATATAACCGAAGAATCCATCACCCATTGCGCTTAGCGTACTACCTGGGTTGAATCCGAACCAACCGATCCAAAGAATGATAACACCGAGAACAGACAACACTTGGTTATGACCAGGAATAAGGTTTGGCGTATTATCTTTATTATATTTGCCAATACGTGGTTTTAACAAGATCGTAGCTACTAAAGCTGCTGTTGCACCTTGTAAGTGAACGACAGTTGAACCTGCGAAATCTTGCATACCAAGCTTGCTCAACCAGCCGCCGCCCCATACCCAGTGAGCAACGATTGGATAAATCACTACGGTGAACAAAATTCCGAAGATAAAGTAAACAGGAAGCTTAGCTCTTTCTGCAAATCCACCCCAAGCAATTGCCAAGGATACACCTGCGAAAGCTAGTTGGAATAAGAACTTGATGCCGATTGGCACATCAGAGAAGGACAAGGAACCGAAGGCCGCTGCAGCTTGATCTTCCAAGCCTGTAACGAAGAACCCTGTTGTACCGAAGAAGGCATTTCCGTCACCGAAGGCGAAACCGAAGCCAACAGCCCAGAATGCAATGGCACATAATCCGAATGTCAAGATTGTTTTACCAGCTACGTGACCGGCATTTTTCATTCTAGTCGACCCTGCTTCTAATAAGGCGAAACCAGCTTGCATGAAGATAACTAAAATAGCGGCTAACATGACCCAAACAGCATCGATTGCACCTTGCAATTGGGGAATTGTTGCTTCATCTGCAGCAAATGCGAGAGTAGGGAACAACAAGGCCATGACACCAAAAGCTAACAACAACTTCTTAACCATACGACCACTTCCTTTAATGTTAGATTAAATAACATGTAATGAAACTCTTAATGTCATTATATACAGGTTATATGGGTTTGACAATAGGATTTTCTCTAAAAAAATGAAAAAAACGAAAAATAACCTGACATCGAACAGGCATAATTCGTGTTTTCATAATTATTTGTGAAAAAATGTTAAGATTCCTATCTTAAAACCCTTGTCAGCTATGATAAGCATCACGTTTGACTGTACGGTTTGTAATCAGGTATCATTATTATAGAAGTAATTTATTATATGACATTGGAGTAGGGGTGAATGAAATATGGAAAATGAGAAGCTATACAAAATCGGGGAACTAGCCAAACTTGCCGATGTTAGTTCTCGAACCATTGATTACTACACCAAGCTTAACTTGATCGAGCCCGAGAAAAGATCCGACACGAATTACCGGCTTTATAGCGATGAAACTTTGAATCGACTTAAACGTATTGAAACTATGAAGAACGAGAAATATACCCTAGAGGAGATCAAAGCAAACTTACAGCAATGGAGCAAGGTGTCCCAGGATGATACAGTGAGAGATAAGCTGACATCTATCCAACTTCATCTTGAACAGTTAATGAAGGAAGCCAAAGAACTTGGGCCAATCATCCAGCAGCTGAAGCCAAATCAACTAAAAAAGCTTTACCGCATACTAACGCAGCCAACTGCAGCGTGCATTGAAGCATTAATTGTTCTTCTAGGTAAAAATCCGTTCTCATAACGAATTACGGAGGCGTGTGAAATGTTATTTTTTCACCCAATGGATTTTCTCATTATTATTGCATTTGCTCTTTCTTTGTGGGCCTCGTTCCGAGTCCGCGGAACATTCAACAAATGGTCTAGTGTCCCTGTCTATTCAGGAATGACAGGCGCCCAAGCCGCACGTCGGATGCTGGATGCCAATGGGCTCTATGATGTCCCTGTTGAAGCCGTGCGAGGCACGTTAACCGACCACTATGACCCTTTGGCTAGAGTTGTTCGATTATCAGAACCTGTCTACTATCAAAGCTCTATATCAGCCGTTTCCGTCGCCTGTCATGAAGTTGGGCATGCGATTCAACACAAAGTACATTATCCCATGCTCGTCGCAAGACATTATATGTTCCCAGTCGTCAATATTGCATCTGGTGTAGCTCCATTCTTAATATTAGCCGGTTTCTTGTTCCAGCAAATTCCATGGCTTCTCGGTCTGGGTATCATTTTTTTCGCAGCCGCAGTCGCCTTTCAACTAGTAACCTTGCCGGTAGAATTCAACGCTAGCTCTAGAGCACGCGATTTGATGGTTTCCGAGGGTTTCATCTCGAATCAGGAAGAACGTGGAGTAGCCAAGGTCCTCAATGCAGCAGCACTTACTTATGTCGCGGCAGCGTTAATTTCTGTTCTTGAGCTACTGAAATATATCATGATATTTAGCGGTCGTAACAGCGACGATTAATACACAAAAGCTCTCCATTGTGCCGCAGCCTAAGCAGCGCACAAGGAGAGCTTTTATTATTGAAAATATTCTTGCAGAAAGCGTCTGAATACTTCAGCTACTAACGGAAGCTTCTCGCCTTTCCGGCTGATCAAACCAACCGTTCGTGTCACTTGCGGATCGGTCACACGGATTTTGGCAGGCTGCATCTGTCCGCCTTCGATTAGTGCCATGGAGGGTAGCAAGCTAACCCCCATCCCCGCAGCAACAAGACCTCGAATCGTATCCGTCTCTTCTCCCTCGAATTCGATTTTTGGGACGAAGCCCGCCTTCAAGCACGCCTCCATGACAATCGAGCGCAGCGTATATTCTTCACTAAACATAACAAAGTTCTCATGCTTCAACTGCTCGAGACGAATCGACGTATAATCAGCAAGGATATGATTGGCCGGAATAATCGCATACAATTCTTCTGTCAGTAATAATTCACCTGTCACATGCTCATGCGACTCTGGAAATGGCGAAATAAAAGCGAGATCGATCTCACCCTTTGTAACATCTCGAATCAAAGACGTGTACGTCCCTTGCCGAAGCCGAAATTTAACATTAGGATGATCTTTCTTAAAAGACGCGACGACAGCAGGCAGCAGATTAATGACCATGCTGTGTGGAAAACCAATGCGAATTTCCCCTGCCTCAGGATCGAGAAATTCATGCATCTCACCAACAGCACGTTCCAAATCCGTCAGTATCCCCTCGATGCGACTTAGGAATAAGTGACCAACCGAAGTCAGATGCAGATTACGTCCCTTTTGAACAAATAAATTTACGCCAAGTTCCTCTTCCAATAGATGAATTTGGCGGCTAACAGCCGACTGAGCCACATGCATTTCTTCTGCGGCTTGAGTTACGTGCTGCTTTCTTGCAACTTTCACAAAATACTGCAATTGTCTTAATTCCACTTGGATGAATCCCCCGGCTTTTCTTACAGGATTACGAATCTGTCAACATTTTATGCATCTAAATTATAGCCTCACATCTTCAATTGGACAACCTAACTTCAAAAAGCTTATAATGAAAAAGTTGTTAAATTGCATGGAAATCAAAGGAGGAACTGTTCAAATGGCTCAAGACCGTACTGGTGTTGCTACAATCAAAGGCAATCCGATCACCTTGGTAGGACCTGAAATTAAAGTAGGTGACAAAGCACCTGACTTCACTGTTAACAAAGACTTGATGACACAAGTAACCTTGGCAGATTATGCTGGTAAAGTAAAGCTGATCAGCGTAGTTCCATCCTTGGACACAGGTGTTTGTGACGCACAAACTCGCCGCTTCAATGAAGAAGCAGCTGGCCTTGGCGATAATGTCACTGTATTGACAATCAGCGTTGACCTTCCTTTCGCGCAATCCCGTTGGTGTGGCGCAGCTGGAATCGATAAAGTTATCACTTTGTCCGATTACAAAACAAAATCCTTCGGTGAAGCATATGGCGTATTGATCAAAGAGCTTCAACTTGATATGCGTTCAATCTTCGTTATCGATGCTAACGATACCGTACAATACGTGGAATATCTGGGCGAAATGACTGCTCACCCTAACTACGAAGCAGCCGTAGCAGCTGTTAAAAAATTAATCTAATAGAAACAAATAAAACAGCAAGGAGGCCAAGCTTCCCTGCTGTTTTTATTATCCTTCAATCTTATATTGAGCTAGTTTACGGTCTAATTGTTTGTAAATATCTATAATCGTACGGTAGTTGGAACCTAGGTCCCCCATCGAGCCGCGGGATGCTGAATATATATCCACTGCCGTTTTCACGGGATTAATCGCGAACAGTGTCAAAGTAACATCCTGTGTCCTGCCTGTCATTGTTTTGCGTTCAGCGAGAATCTCACCTACACTTTGGACTTCGTGGAGCAGCTTATAACCTGGTGTCTTCTTCAAAACAGCCGTGACCTCTTCCCAAACTTGCTCTTTGGAAAGCTTATAATACCTTGTTTTAAGCAAAGGATCTTTGGCTTTATCTCCGGTCGTTTCGTGACTGCGAAGTAATCCGATTAAAGTTCTCTTAAGCAAAAGCCTTTTCCCCCTTCAATGAAGTGCATTTAGACCGCTTGCCTTCTCTACACTGTTCTCTATATTACCACTGTTTGGGGATAAGAAAAAGAGGGAAAATGAAATCGATAGGATTACTCAACCGTCATTCCGACAGATTTACTGATTAATTTCCAAAAAAGGTAGTATAAAGCAAATAGGCATTTAGACCAGCGATTATTACCGCCACGAACCAACTAAGCACGATCATCCACTTCGGTGTGATAAGCTCACCCATTTTTTTACGATCAGAGGTAAATTTCACTAGCGGAATGACAGCAAAGGAAAGCTGCAAGGACAGGATGACCTGACTTAGGATGAGCAAATCCGTAGCGCCACTTTCTCCATAGATACCAATCACGATGACCGCCGGGATGATCGCAATCAATCGGGTAATCAATCGACGGAGCCATGGGGAAAGACGAATATTTAGGAAGCCTTCCATTACAATCTGCCCGGCTAATGTCCCTGTGAGCGTTGAATTCTGCCCAGAAGCTAGTAGCGCAACTGCAAATAAAATACTCGCGGCGCCAGTACCTAGCATAGGTCCCAGCAGATGATAGGCATCCTGGATTTCAGCTACTTCTGTGCCTGCCGAGTGAAAAGCTGCCGCAGAAAGAATAAGAATAGCCGCATTTACGAATAGAGCAAGCATTAAAGCTACAGTTGAGTCAATCGTTGCAAATTTGATCGCTTCGCGTTTTCCTTTAATAGTAGGTTCAATTTTACGTGTTTGAACGATTGAAGAATGTAAATATAAATTATGAGGCATAACCGTCGCACCCAAAATACCAAGAGCAATATATAACATAGCAGGATTGGTAACAATTTCAGTTGTAGGAATGAATCCCGCTGCTACAGCCGCAAAATCAGGTTGTGAAAAAATGAGTTCCATCACAAAACAAAAAGTGATAAGTGCGATCAGACTAATAACCATAGCTTCAATATAACGGAAGCCTCTTTTTTGAAGCATTAACACTAAAAGTACGTCTATAGCCGTTAATATAACGCCATAAATTAACGGAATACCGAACAGCAAATTCAAGGCAATTGCTGCGCCAATAACTTCTGCTAAATCACAGGCCGCGATCGCTAATTCACATAGAATCCACAACACGAACGATACAGGCTTGCTATAATGATCTCGACATGCTTGCGCCAAGTCACGCCCTGTTACAATACCCAAACGGCCGGCTAAAGCCTGTAAGAGAATTGCCATCAGGTTTGAGATTAGGATGACAGACAAAAGCGTGTATCCAAATTTGGAACCTCCTGCTAAATCCGTTGCCCAGTTGCCAGGATCCATATACCCTACCGCAACGAGATAGCCAGGACCTACGAAGGCAAGCAATTTACGGAAGAATCCCGCTTTTTTAGGTACTCGCATACTTTGATGAACCTCAGGCAAGCTCGGCATGGAGGGTTTGCCTTTCCAGCCTTCACCTTCATGCTCAGCTTCTTTATATGCTATTGACATAATATCTCCTTCTTTCGTAAGACCAATAATGTTGTCCTAAGGAAACTTTTTAATTAGAATTATACTATATAACCCCATACTATGCTATAGGCAAACACTTATGTGCATATGAAATAAATTTTCCCATGGGAAAAACCAACACCGAGGAGCTAATCTCACTATGAATATTCGTCCAATTGCCAATGACTTAGAATTGAAAGCAGCTCATGACATTGAAATGAGCGTTTATGCGAAAGAATCCGCTGCTACTTGGGAGGCTTTTCGAATGAGGATGGCCGTATTCGGTCCTTATTTTCTGGTAGCTGAATTCGATTCAAGCTCCGAGCATACAATCATTGGTGTAGCCAACGGTGTGAAACTGAATCACAAAGACCTCGCTGATGAGAGTATCAAACAGGGCGTAGATTATGATAGTAACGGCGGTTATTTCTGTCTGCTTACAATTGCTGTTCAGCCAAATTATCAACGGCAAGGTGTTGCCGCTAAACTCCTTCAAGCAATGATTCGAAAAACCAAAGAAGAAAGCTTAAAAGGCATTGTTTTAATGTGTGAAAAACACTTGATTTCATTCTATGAAAAACATGGATTTCAGTACATCGCCCCATCAGCATCCGAGCACGGCGGAGTCCAGTGGCACGAAATGCATTTGCTTTGGCAATAAACGATAAAACGAAAAAAATCAGAATATAAAGAAGGAATTTAATGTTTTTGTGCGAATAATATAAATAATCTATCTTTGTATATTTATTAAACAAACAAAGATTATAAAGATCAACATTCTATTTTCAACAAAGGGTGAATTCTTATGTCTTATTTTATGGGGTTAGATTTAGGAACTTCTGCAGTTAAATGTATTCTTGTGGATGATTCAGGAACGGTCATTGGAAGCCATAGCGTCGAATACCCGCTTCAGCAGCCTCATCCCGGTTGGGCAGAGCAGCATCCTGAGGACTGGTGGAACGCCACCATTCAAGGTATTCGCTCGCTCTTAACGAAAACAAACATCGCTGGCAGCGATGTTGCAGGTATTGGCTTTTCCGGCCAGATGCACGGGTCGGTCTTCCTTGACGAGGCGCAGCAGGTCATCCGGCCTGCGCTGCTCTGGTGCGATCAGCGCACGGCTGAGCAGTGCGCTTACATCGAGTCGACCGTCGGCGAAGCCGAACTCGGCCGACTTACGGGCAACCGGGCGCTGACCGGCTTCACCGCGCCCAAAGTCATTTGGCTCCGGCAGCATGAGCCGGAGAACTACGCACGCGTTCGGCATCTGCTTCTGCCGAAGGACTACGTCAGGCTGCGCCTGACGGGCGCGTTCGGCATGGATATGGCCGACGCAAGCGGCACGCTGCTGCTGGACGTCGCCCACCGCAGCTGGTCTCAGACCGTAGCCGAGCGGCTGGAAATTCCGCTCGAGTGGCTGCCTCCGCTCTTTGAGTCCGGCGACGTGGCTGGTCACCTGCTGCCGGAAGCAGCCAGCCTGACCGGGCTAGCCGCAGGCACGCCGATCGTAGCCGGCGGCGGAGATCAAGCTTGCGGCGCCGTTGGTGTTGGCGTCGTCCGACAAGGCATCGCGTCAGTGGCGCTCGGCACATCCGGTGTCGTCTTCGTCCACGACGACACCTATCAAGTGGATGAAGCGTACCGGCTTCATTCATTCTGTCACGGCGTGCCTGGCAAATGGCACCGCATGGGAGTTATGCTGGCGGCCGGCGGCTCGTTCCAGTGGTGGCGCAACCACTTCGCGCACGAAGAGTTCGAGCGTGCGCAGCAGGAAGGCAAAGACGTCTACGAGATCTTGACGTCTGAGGCCTCCACGGCTCCCTTAGGCAGTGAAGGCTTGTTGTTCCTGCCTTACTTATCTGGGGAGCGAACGCCGCACCCAGACCCGAAAGCCCGCGGCGCATTCATCGGCCTTAATCTCAGACACGGCAAAGCGCATCTGACCCGCGCTGTTCTTGAAGGCATTACATTCGGGCTTCGCGACTCTCTTCAATTAATACGGGAGTCCGGTGTCGAGGTGACCGAACTTCGCGTGAACGGCGGCGGCGCTAGAAGCCCGTTCTGGCGTCAAATGATTGCTGACATTTTCGGTATCCCTGTTGTCACGGTTAACTCCACAGACGGCCCTGCTTATGGTGCTGCCATTATGGCTGCTTCAGGTGTCCTTGGAGAGGATATCACATCGCTTTGTGAGAAGTGGATTCAGGTCACAGATCGCGTAGAGCCAAACACGGATAATCAAACTAAGTATGAGGCTTATTATCAAATTTACCGTGGCCTCTACGGCACGCTACAAAATACTTTCCACCAATTAAGCGACCTTGCCGGTCAATCTTAATTGTAAGAACTGAAAAAGCGGTTGAACAGGAAATCCCCTGATCAACCGCTTTATTTTACGTATGTAGGCGCAAAGAAACCCGCCTATGCCGTCCGGTTTTGGTGCTTCAAACCCGCTCTCGCAGGTGGGTGTCCGCAGAAGTGTATTTGAGGTCCCCTTTCGAGGGCATGTCAGCCACACTTCGATATAGGTCTCCCTAGAAACAGTCATTGGTTTAAAACAACTTAAAACCGTTACGTACATCGCAGGATTCTTTTGTAGTTCTTATTATAGTGCTGTACCGGCTGATAATCAACTGGTAGCTTTATTCTCTATTCTTTTCATCATTTTTATGCAAGCTGACAGCAGAATTTCTGTTTTCTGTTTCCTCTTCAACCAACTCTTCCGAATTAGCTTCCGTTTCAGCTTCTTCAAGCTTTTGTAGTTCTTTCTCTTCAAGCTCCTGCTGCTTAATTTGCAGTTTCGTGAAGCTGCGGTTAAACTGCCAGAATGAAAAGGTTGCCATAATACTTCCCATGAAGAACACAACAAGGAAGAAATTAAATTTCGTAATACAAATGTAGAAAATCGCTCCATTACAAAGCAACAACACGATGGAGTTGATTGGATTTCCAATTGAAATCAAGACGGAATTTTTTAAAATTTGGAAGATTTTCATATGCAAGTGAACCATGATGGAAAAGAAATTAAATAGGGAAATTATCATAATCACTGTGAAGGCAATGAACAAAACGGCCAATATTTTGAGTGAGGTGCCTTGTTTTAAGTAAAAGAAGTAGTTCACGCTAATGATTACGAATATGATTACGAAGAAAATACCGCCGACCATGCTTTGCTTGTAGTTTTCTTTATATCCGCGGAAAAATGTTTTAAGCAGAGGTACATCTTCTTCTCCAGTAACCCATTTCCTAGCAACTGCGAACATGGCAGAAGTCGCCGGGAATAAAGTAAACGGTGCCAAAACTGCAATGATCGGTAACATGGCTTTCAGCCCATCAGGAGATGGACTTACCAATCCCATAAAACCAAAAAAGAAAACCGGAATTGAACACAACATCCACAACAGGTTAATCACCGATAAACGCATGATCCATTCTGATATTTTGTAAAGTCCTCCCATAACCCCTCTAAACTCCAAAACCGCTTCCTCCTTAGCGTTTCCTTTAGGAAACTTTCTACGTTGATAGTCCATAAATAATTAAATAGCTTGTCTCGACCAACCATAGTTTAATTATAGCCTATTTTTGAACATATAGGTAGACGTCTAGTCGTTCTAGGTTCTTTTACATAGTATAATATTGTGTCATTAGAACCAACCCCAAATCTTTATTAGGAGGTAGATACTATGTCAGCAGTTGGTGCATCTGCAGGTGCTGTTTTGGTTCTCTTTATCCTACTTGTTATTATCACTAGCTCTTTTGTCCTCTAAAATCCTATAATTATTGAAAAAAGGCGAAGATCCTCCAAGGATCTCCGCCTTTATTTGTGGGTGTAACCCCTTATTTGTTCACCAATGTGTCTTCGCTTTTACGAGGAGCTCTGGAACGGTCGCGATTGCCCGGATTGTTGCTTCCGTATTCGCGGTTTCTGGAAGAGGAACTGCGTCCTTCTCCACCTTCTCTGTTTGAACCGTAATCTCTGCCGCCACCATCTTTACGCGGGTATCGGGAATTAGAGCTGCTGGAACCACCAGAACCAGATCCGTATCCGCCGCCTTGACGACGATCTCCTGATCCTGAACCATATCCGCCGCCAACGCGTCGGCCTGAGCTGCGCACGTCGAATTTTTTCTTTCTAGCACGGATTGGATCTTCCGGAGTCAATTCGATATTCAATTCTTTTTTATCGCCTGTTAGAAGCTTCATAGCAGCTGCAAGCAAGTTTACTGAATCGTATTGCTCAAGCATTTGAATAGCCAAACCTTTGAATTCGAATTGTGCATCATTTTGAAGCACATCAAGAATACGTTCAGCTGTCATTTTTTGCTTGCCTTCGATTGCTTCTGCCAAACTAGGCAGCGGCTTTTTGCTAATTTTATGACGAGTAACTTTCTCGATGAAGTGCAAGTGATCGATTTCTCTTGGTGTTACAAACGTCCAAGCTGTACCTTCTTTACCAGCACGTCCTGTACGACCGATACGGTGAACATAGCTTTCTGGATCTTGCGGAAGGTCAAAGTTGATAACATGCGTTACACCGGATACGTCAAGTCCACGAGCCGCGACATCCGTAGCAACGAGCACATCGATGCTTCCGTCACGGAATTTCCTCATTACGTTATCACGTTGATTTTGGGACAAATCGCCGTGCAAACCTTCTGCAGCATAGCCTCTTTTTTGTAGAGCTTCCGCTAATTCATCAACGCGGCGTTTTGTACGTCCGAAGATGATGGCCAGATCCGGAGCTTCCATATCAAGCAAGCGGCTTAATGCTTCGAATTTTTGTTTTTCGTGCAATTCGATATAAGCTTGATCAATAAGCGGTGCGCTGACTTGTTTCGGGATAACCGATACATGCTCAGGATTACGCAGGAATTGTTGTGCCAATCTCTGAATGTTTGCCGGCATCGTTGCTGAGAACAGCATTGTGTGGCGCTCTTCCGGAACGAGTTTCAAAATGGATTGGATATCGTCCATGAAACCCATGTCAAGCATTTCATCTGCTTCATCCAGAATAACCGTTTGAACATCATCAAGTTTAATCGTTTTGCGATTAATGTGGTCAAGCAAACGACCAGGCGTACCGATGATAATTTGCGGTTTCTTTTTGAGGGCGCGGATTTGTTTTACAATATCCTGTCCACCATAAATGGGTAAGGAACGAATGCCTTTGAAACGGCCGAGCTTTTCAATCTCTTCCGCAACCTGAATGGCAAGTTCCCGTGTTGGACACATAATAAGAGCGGAGATACGCTCTTCTTTCATATTAATTTTGTGGATTAGCGGGATACCGAAAGCAGCGGTTTTACCAGTACCTGTTTGTGCTTGACCGATCAAATCCCGGCCTTCCATGGCTAACGGAATCGTTTTTTCTTGAATCGGTGTGGATTCTTCAAACCCCATCTCCGTTACCGCACGTAAAATCGCCGGCTCTAAACCAAACTCCTGAAATGTTTTCAAATAAATTCAATCTCCTTTTGTACAGGGCAGGCTAATGCCTTGTATCTTTTTTACCCTTAAGTACGACTTCCTATCCGTGTCTATAGTTTCTTGGTGGATAACATTTCGATTCATCATCTTCCATGATCCAATGGGCCGCCCTTAAGAACATCTAAAATATTATAGCACAAGTTATATGCACAATGCCAGAGGCTGCTTTCATGAACACAACGAATGATGAGAACGAAACCTTAAGCATAAGCTAAACGTATTACAGATTAGAACAACATTCGGAACAGAGGAGAGTTTTTCAATGTCCATATTTAAACGTGTAAGCAGCATTCTGCGAAGTCAGAAACAAGTACCGGAAACAACCCCCGCTGGCAACCCGCTTGAAGACGCCAGAGTTGGGGATATTGTAAATGTAGACTTAGAGGAATACGTCGTATCCGGTAAAGTCATTTATTTCGACCGGGGTTTTGCTCCGCATCGCTACGCCTATTATTTGCAAAGCGGCAAAAATATTCAGTGTCTGATTGTGGAAAAAGGACGAACCTATGATTGTTTCCTTTGCAGCTTTGTTGAAGGTGCACTCGATGACCCCAATGATGTCCCAACCCGTCTTGAATTGGATGACGATTTAACGTTCGACTTAGAGTTTCATCGTAATGATGTTACACGGACTGAAGGCAATACTGATTTCCGGAGTGGTGATGATATCATCTTCTGGCGTTACTTCGGCCCTGATCGCAGGTTTTTCTTCCTTCAATGGCAAGATGGCAAATTTGTCGCCCTCGAAGGGGAGCGGACGCCGGGGAATCAGATTAAATTTTTGAAATCGACGCATTAATCCACCTGTGATATCATTTAGTCATACCCCAAAAGGAGGGTTTACTGTAAAGTGAAAAGATGGACCTCATGGCTTTCCTTCTTATTGATCATCGCCCTTCTTACCGGGTGTGGCGCTGATGCCGTACGTTATATCAAAGATGAGTACCCGCTTGTCAGTGTGGAAGGTAAAGGCACTAACCTTTCTAAAGTATATTTAGTCGAAGGTAAAAATGTCCCTGCTGTTGCAACTGAACTGGCCGCGAAAGAGTCACCGAAAGAAAAGAGCAAGGAATCCGAAGATCAAATGTTCCTTGTTTATAGTGATAAAGTCATTAACATTCAGAAAGATCCTAATGAGAGCAAGAACACCCTGGTTCAGGTAGACAGTATAGAATATGCAAAAACCCATTATGATTCCTCTTTCTTACAAGGGTTTTTGACAGCGGCCTTACTGCAAAACCTCTTCGGGGGAAGCTGGTTCAACAATAGAGGGTCCTACGATTATCGAGGCTATACGAAGACACCGACCTATAATGCAGGTTCCGGTAAGCCAACTACGCCGACAACCGATACCTCCAAGGATAAAAAACCGACAACATCGGATCGGACGGGAACTTTCAAGAGCGGGACGGCAAATCCTAGTTCAGGCAGTTCCTCCACGGCACGCAAGAACGACGGTTCCACACCTAATAAGGTGACGAAGCCTTCGACCAGCAAGCCTAGCACAACGAAAAAGACCGGCTCCTTCAAAAGGCGCTAGTCACATTAGAAAAGCTGTTGTCCACGAAATGGACACAGCTTTTTTATTTTCGTTTATTTTAATTATACACTGGTTAAATAATGATTGAAGTTTTGAAAGAATGAATTATACTTGCATTATGCTGCATACTATTTTAGAGGTGATTTTTTTTGAAAAAAGCGCTGGATGCCGTCATCATTTTAGTTGGCGCTCTGCTTGTCGCGGTTGGCTTCAACATGTTTCTCATCCCTCACCAGCTGCTTAGCGGCGGGGTGTCGGGATTCGCCATGATTATCGGCTATTTTACGAACTGGAACATTGGCTTATTATATTTAATTTTTAACCTGCCCCTCATGATTTGGGGAATGATTTCGATCGGCCGCAGATTCATTATGATCAGTGTTGTTTCTGTCATTTTAACCGCGTGGTTGATGCAAATTCTGCCTACTAGTTATGTTGCGCAGGAACCTATCCTTGGCGCAGTGTTTGGCGGTGTTTTGATCGGGATCGGAAGCGGTATAACCTTAAGAATTGGCGGTTCCACCGGCGGCTTTGATATTGTAGGCTTGATATTAACCCGCAAATTTGATTTTCCATTGGGTAATGTTATATCTGCTATGAACGGGATCGTAATTGTGGCTCTCGGTTATTTTAAAAACAATTGGGACCTTGCCCTCTTTTCCATGTTAGCCATCTATATCTGTGGCAAAGTCGTCGATACGGTACATATTCGCCACGTTAAGGTGACAGCGTTCATCGTTACGAAACAGAAGGATGAGTTGACACATGAGCTGCTGCAGCTTCCTAGAGGTGTCACACTAGTAAAAACAGAAGGCGCTTATACGAAACAACAACATGATATGCTCATGACCGTCACTACCCGATATGAGCTTGCCGAGCTAAAACGAATTATTAAGAAGATAGACCCAAAAGCGTTCGTAAATATCGTTGAAACCGTTGGTGTCGTTGGCGAATTCCGCAAGCTGAAGTCGTAAACCGTGTAACCCGCCTCTTACATCCTTATTAAATTGTGTTATAATGATTGTAATTTCATATAGTTCTGGTTTCATCGTGAGTGGTTCAGGCGTAGTTCTTATTCTAATCTTATGATTGGAAGGGTGATGCTTGTGGAAACAGTCAAATTATCCAGGATTGTAATGAAATTAACACCCGAGTTGTACCCCTTCTTAACCAGCTGTGAGCTGGACTCTGAGATCGTCCTTCGATTTGGTATTGAGGCGCTCGAGGCAGAAGATGTCATGGAGATTATTCAGTTCAGTATTTCGGAACATCATAAAGACGCCCTTTATCATTAAGGGGCGTCTTTTTCTGATTTGACACAAATTTTTACACATTGTTATCGAGTTTGTAATAATTAGGCTATATAGGTTATGATAAGAACATGATATAATAAAGCTTAAGATAAATTATTGGAGGTGTCTACTATGGGAGCATTATCTCCTTGGCACATCATCTTAGTCGCAATTGTTGCCCTTCTCTTGTTCGGGCCTAATAAACTGCCTGAACTTGGCAGAGGTTTTGGCAAAATGTTTCGTGAATTCAAAGATGCAACGAGTGGAAATGGCGGTAACAACATATCTGATGATCAGCCTGTACCGGTTCGTAAAGAGATTAACCCTGCAGAAGTAACGAATACAGAGACAGGTCAGGTTAACAAATAATGAAAAGCACCCGGTAATGTTCCTCTACAGGGTGCTTTTATTTTAACTTTTGCCGCGCATAACCGCCTGTGTACCTAAGAACATAACTGCCGCAATGGCAGACATAACTGTCGCGAATACATACATGCTGGCGCCTCCCCACACTTCACTTAACCAGCCTCCAATCGAACCTCCGATAATTCCTGCTAGTCCCATGAACACCATGGCAAGTATCGATTGACCCGTAGATCCAAATTGTTCTGGCAGCAAACGAACGACATATTGAACTGCGACAATCCACAACACTGCGAAGGTGAGCATTTGTGTCACTTGCAGCCCGATTAACACCCATGGGTCCGTGATGACCGAATAAAGAACCCAACGAATTGTATAGATAATAGCGACAATTCCAAGAATGGTCAGCTCATGGTAGCGGTGAATGTATCGATTTATTAAGGCAAATACAGGGATTTCACTACATGCAGCAATCGCCCATGCCCAGCTTACCATCGCGTCCGTGGCGCCCAACTTATTGAGATATAAGCCTAATAGTGCATCATTCATGCGATGTGGGATTGAAATAATCAAGATCATTAACATAAACCACAGAAAGCTTTTATTTTTAAAAATAATACTAATTGCACTTAACGTAATTCGCTGCCCACTACTCTTCTCATCCTTAATAAAGGCTAGAAGCAGGAATGGAAAAATCCACAGAACCCAATAAAAATATGGAATTTTTGCTACTCCGCCCAATTGATCCAGCAGCAGCCCCGAGATTAACGCAACCCCTGAGAAACCAATGGAGCCCCATACCCGAACTGAGCCATAAGACATTCCTCGAACAGCGGTTGACTTCACCACCAAATTATCGATGAGTGGAATCGATGGCAGCAAGAAGAAATACAGAAGCAGTATGAAACCTAATGTAAGACCGAACCCGCTCGTTAAAAATAGTCCAAAGCTCCCTAATAATGAAAGCACCCACAGCAGAAACACAATGTTTTTTACTGAATTGAACCTGTCGCTTACATACCCCCAGAAGGGTTGAGCGAATATGGAGATAAAGGGGCCTATCATCATTAAGAGTCCAATTTCTGCTGCTGTATAGCCTTTTGTTTGCAAATACAAGGGTAAATAGGGCAACAAGATTGCGCTTGAAGCATAGTAAAAAAAGTTAACTCCCGACAAAGATACAATTTGCTTATCAAGTTTCAACAACGACTACCTTCTTTCTACAACTCTCAACAAATTTCCTCTGTGCGGAGCTTGCCACTTGCTTTATAATAAAGCTAGACCAAGATTGGAGAGGACTTATACATCATGGAAATTTTACTAGCTTCACTCGCCCTTATTTGGGGCAATGTTACTGCTGCTAACCCTGACGCAAGCTTCGAGCAGCTCGTACAAGCATCCTTGGACGCTAAGAATGCCGTAGCTATCGTTCAACCAGCCCCAACTAATGATCCAATTGATCCTCTCGCCCCAGTTAACAAACTAGATCCGCAAAAAGATGCCCCCAAGGTAAAAGGTGTATACGCTACTGCGCATAGCGCCGGAGGTTCCCGTCTCAATACGCTTGTGAAATTGATGGACGACACGGAACTAAACTCAATGGTCATCGACGTCAAGGACGATTGGGGTTACATCACGTGGGAAACTGGCAATCCAGAGCTTGACGCAATGGGCACCACCCAGAAAATCATTGGCAATATGCCTGGACTTATGAGCACGCTTAATGAACATAACATTTATCCCATTGCACGCATTGTTGTTTTCAAGGACACCGTTCTTGCTAAGAAGAAACCAGAATTATCCTTTGTTAACCCAGACGGCACACTTTGGGGCAATGGCAAAAATCCGCCGGACAGCTTCGTAAATCCATATAACAAAGAAGTATGGGATTACAATATTGCTGTAGCCAAGGAAGCGGTCAAGGCCGGTTTCAAAGAAATTCAGTTCGATTACGTCCGGTTCCCGGAAGGCTTTGAGAAAAGAGCAGACACACTCAAATACACCAAAGATGAGCGTCCTCGCATCGATGCTGTAGCTTCTTTCGTCAAATATGCCAAAGAACAATTACAGCCACTTGGTGTACGTGTTTCCGTTGACATTTTCGGATACGCCGCATCGGTCCCTGCAGCTGAGGGCATTGGTCAAGATTTCGAGAAAATTTCTCAAAATGTCGATGTCATTTCCCCGATGATTTATCCGAGTCATTATAGCACGGGTTGGTTTGGCGCTAAAGTACCCGATGCCGCTCCTTATGTGACTATTAACGGAGCGTCGAAGGATACAACGAAGAAATTAGAAGCCATTGACAAAAAAGGTTGGAAGCCAGTCGTTCGCCCTTGGATTCAAGATTTCACTGCCTCATGGGTATCTGGTTACATTAAATACGGCCCGCATGAGGTACAAGAACAAATTCGCGCGCTGAAAGATAATGGCGTAGACGAATTCCTGCTTTGGAATGCTAATAACAACTACACACCAAATGTTAGTTATTAATCAAGTAAACACCCTGAGGCTATGTACCTCAGGGTGTTTTATCGTATAATCAAGATTATGTTACCAGATTTGAGGTTAAGCTGTACACTAAAAGTTTCACAAGAATTAAGTACATGAGTAACTCAAAAGGAGTTGAAGAAATGAAAATTGTTGCCATCACGGATATGGATCTATCCCTTATGCAGGAGCAGATGCCTCAGGATTTAAAGAACCGCACCCAATTCCAATGGTTTAGATCTTCAAAAGATGCTCAAGAACATATTGCTGATGCTGAAGTACTCATTACAGCCGGTCGGATTAATCCGGAATTCGTCTCTAAGGAAAGAACCCCTAAGCTCAGATGGATGCAAACCTTAT
Organism: Paenibacillus sp. J22R160; assembly: GCF_059692135.1. NCBI lineage: Bacteria > Bacillati > Bacillota > Bacilli > Caryophanales > Paenibacillaceae > Paenibacillus > Paenibacillus sp. J22R160. Next base: position 717,610 of record NZ_JCAUAU010000001.1, read on the forward strand.
CCGCTGGGGTCGACAAACTGCCCCTACTAGAGTTGGACGAGAGGGAAATCCCCCTGACTAACGCGCGTGGCGTGCATACGATCCAGATGAGTGAGTTCACGCTCAGTCTTATGCTTCAGTGGGTACGCAAATCAAACAAGCTGTATGAATGCCAGCTCCAGAAAGAATGGTATCAACGCATCACCGTTGGCGAGCTTGCTGGTAAAACGCTAGGTATTGTTGGTGCCGGAGCTATTGGTGAGGCTGTTGCCCGCAAAGCGAAAGCATTCGATATGTCGGTCATCGGTTTAAACCGCTCGGGCACGCCACAGCCTGGTTATGATCAAACCGTCAGCGGCAATGAGGGGCTTCGCAGCCTGCTTGCAGAAAGTGATTTCGTCGTCCTGCTTCTTCCCAGCACTCCGAAAACACGAGGCTTAATCACGAAAGAACATCTAAGCCTAATGAAGCCAAGCGCCTTCTTGATCAATCTCGCTCGAGGCGATGTGATTGATGAAAGTGCATTAACGCTTATGCTGCAGGAAGGTAAGCTTGCTGGTGCTGCACTCGATGTTTTCGAACAGGAACCTTTACCGGAGACTTCTCCACTCTGGAGCATGGCAAACGTGATTGTAACCCCGCATATTGCAGGCTCATCCTCGCATTATACAGAGCGTGTATCCACGATCTTTTATCATAATTTGCGAGCGCTCCTGGATGGTGGAGAAATGATGAACTTGGTAAACATCCACGAAGGCTACTAAACAATAACGCACCTTATCTTAAACGGAATAGCTTCCGAGTGATAAGGTGCGTTTATCCTTATTTGGCAGTTATCGCCGATAATCCTCTCATATAGGGACGAAGAGCCTCAGGAAGATAGATCGAACCATCTGCTTGTTGATGGTTTTCAAGTAAGGGAATCAGAATACGCGGTGTGGCTACAGCTGTATTGTTGAGTGTGTAGCAATAGCGCAGTTCGCCATTCTGATCTCGATAACGCAGCCCGCAGCGGCGTGCTTGAAAATCAAGAAGGCTTGACGACGAATGCGTTTCGCCATAAGCCCCCCGGCTTGGCATCCATGTCTCGATATCGTACTGCTTATAATTTTTAGCCCCCATATCACCAGCGCAGACGGCAACGATTCGATATGGCAGCTCCAACAGATCAAGAATATCTTCTGCATTCCGAGTGAGCTGCTCCAACATATGTTCAGCGATCTCCGGATCATTCTTACAAATAATTACCTGCTCAACCTTCGCAAATTGATGAACGCGATACAATCCACGCACGTCTCTGCCAGCCGAACCAGCCTCCTTACGGAAGCAATTCGATACCGCTGCTAGCTGAATAGGACCCTCAGAGAGATCTACAATTTCATTCGCATAGTACGAAACAAGTGGTCCTTCCGATGTACCTACTAACCATTTGTTCTCATCCTGCAGCTCATAAGTCTGATCCTTGCCTGCCGGAAAGAACGCTGCGTTCAGTAGTGTTTCTTCACGAACCATCAACGGCACATCCATGACGGTAAAGCCACGATCCGTTAACAGATCAATGGCTAGCTGTTGAACCGCCCGGTGCAAATACAACCCCATTCCTTTGAGGTAATAATTGCGAGTTCCAGCTACCTTAACACCTCTTGGTATATCAAGAATGTCCAGGTCTTCCCCGATTTGCAGATGATCACGAGGCTCAAAAGCAAACGATGCAGGCTCTCTTGCTATTTTCACGACAACATTATCTTGATCCGTAGCTCCTTCAGGTGTATCATGCGAAACGAGATTCGGCACCGTCAGCATAAGCTCCTTGAACCGTTCCTCATAGTTCGCAAGCTCCTCTTCGTCCGCTGCCAAGCTCACATTCCAGCTTCGAACCTGCTCCTTCAGTACGTCGGCCTCCGTTCGGTTCTTCTCAGCCATATACGTTGCAATTTGTGTAGTCGCACGATTGCGCTCAGCTCGAAGCAGATCAACACAATGCTGCATCTGCCTCTTCTTTTCTTCTACTTCGAGAAGCTCCTCCAAGGGACATTCTATTCCCTTGTGCTGAGCAGCTTCTTTAACCTGATCTTGATTGTTGCGAATCCATTTGATATCCAACATTCTCCGTCACCGCTTCCTTTTCGATTATGAGAAAAAGACAAAGAACGCCCCTGTCCGAATTGGGACGAGGAGCGTTCTGCTCGCGGTGCCACCCAACTTGATGACGACAATTACTTGCCATCATCCGCTTGGTTCCGCGATAACGGGCGGTGCCGGTTTACTTAGAGAGAGTCGATGCTTATTCAGTCATCAACCGTTCCGATCATAAACGTCTCCGAGTTGGATGCTCTTCATAGACATAATGTCGCTTTGTACGTTGAAGGATATTATAGACGAAGTCAACCCTCAGGTCAATAGGCTCCCTGCTTACTAGCCTTATTGAGATAAACGGCTTGCCAATTCATAAAGCTCTTTGTTGAACTCACGCTTGGTATTTACTACTAAGTCGATATCCGTAGCGACTAACTCGCCTTTGATAACGCCACATGCTTTGGAAGAATCGCCTTCCATCAATCTACGAACTGCAAAATCACCAAGACGGCTTGCCAAGATGCGGTCGTTATGCGTTGGTGTTCCACCACGCTGGATATGACCAAGAACGGTAACACGCGGCTCAATACCGACAACTTCTGTGATCTGCTTCGCAACTCCGTCGCCAGTGCCTGCTCCCTCTGCGATCAGGATGATACTGTGGCGTTTGCCGTGGGAGAAGTTTTCTTTCATACGGTTAGCCACTTCACAAATGTCAACTTCAACCTCTGGAACGATGATCGTTTCCGCGCCGCTGGCTAATCCCGCGTAGAGCGCGATCTCTCCGCAATGACGGCCCATAACTTCTACAACCGATGAACGCTCATGGGACGTCATCGTGTCGCGAAGCTTATTAATCGCATCCACTACGATGCTTACCGCTGTGTCGAAACCGATGGTAAAGTCTGTAAACGGAATGTCATTGTCGATTGTCCCTGGCAGACCCATCGTTTTGATACCCAGCTTACTTAATTTATTCGCTCCTTGGTAAGAACCGTCTCCACCAATAACAACCAAGCCGTCAATCCCGCGCTTACGCAGGTTATCAGCACCGATTTGTTGGCCTTCGGGAGTCAAAAATTCTTTGCATCGTGCTGTTTGCAGGATCGTTCCTCCGCGTTGAATGATATCCCCAACGCTTCTAAGATCCATTTTGCGAATATCATCGTTAATTAATCCATGATAGCCGCGTTGTACGGCATAAACCTCAAGTCCATGGAACAATGCGCTTCTTACAACCGCACGAACTGCCGCATTCATCCCCTGGGAGTCTCCTCCGCTTGTTAAAACTGCAATTGACTTTACTGCTGACATTTCATTTTCCTCCTTCAAATTCTTGTGAATGACATTCATGATGTCGTACGGATATACATGCTATTTAGCCAGAAAAACAACCGGGTTATCGGACTATTTTTCATAAGACGCTTGGATATGTTTTTTACTTGTTGTTGTCCATTCACTTTAGGGTCTGACAAATAGAGCGCAAGCAAACCTTCGATTATCATACGATGAAATCGCGGATGTTCCAAGAACAAAATTTTGCTGCGCGCTTCCTGCACGATAAATGCAATCCTCTCTACCGTGTCCTCCATAGAGCCATAATAGCTGCAGAAGTTCAGATCTCCACCAAGAACATCTTCTTCCTGATCAATTAAATAATCAAGCAAAATATGAAGCCCACAGACGTAAGGAAAATACGCCTCACGAATCGCCTCCACCTGCTTGTCATCCAACTGCATATCACATGCCGCCAGGAACAGCATAAACATCCCTAATGTCGACCCTGTAGCTGCCGCAAATTCATTCCAATCAATCTGGCGATAGCGATGATGATGGAGCTTCCACCACTGCTGGAGCTCGGGCTCTCGCATATCTTTGCGGATATGCTTGTACACTTGCAAATCGCAATATAAAGCAACGAAATCCCGCACCTGATCCGCGACTTGTCCATACGACGGCAGCAAATCGATACAGGATTGACACTTCAGAACAAGATCCCTTAAATAGTTGCCGTCCTCTTTCTCTTGTCTGTACGCATAATAATCATGCAGAGGTTTGGAAGGATCTACGGCATCCAGCATCGATTGATGCAATTTTCGGAAATCTTGAGGATCTAATGAAGTGCTGCGATCGCATAAATTATCTAAATAATCGCTGATCGTCTGGAAAGCAACAATGAGCGGAATAAGAACATGGCGCATCGACAAATTGGCAGCCGCATAGACGGCGCCGCCCTGACAATGAAATTTCTTCGTTGCTATGCTGGCTAAAGCTTGCGTACGCAGTTCAGTATCTGGAATGTTCTCCGCTCTTGTTTTCCACATGGAAAGCTGTTCGCCTACATCCGGTAAGATGTACCGATACACCCTGAGCATTAACCGGAGCGGACCTTCCGGAACCTTCATACTACTTTTGTCCAATTGCTTCAAGCAGACTTCCTCCACAACTTTGTTCGTAGCAATATTGCAGCAGCAGCTGCATTTCATAACGTTGTATATGTCTCAGCCAACTATCGACTGTTGAATTTTGAACCAGGGACACCTGAAGCTCTACAACGTCAATAAATACGCATGGATTCCAAACAGGAGAAGTAATCAGCACTTCCAGTTTCTGACGCAACGCCTCATTGTCTAGATCCGCTAAGTCTTTCACACTCAAATAATCTCTCACACATGCAATTAAATTTGAAAAAATAGGATGATGGCCGACATCATTAAACCAATATTTCGCATTGCTATAATCGCCTTCCATCCGATGCATAAGAGCATGCCAATAGCTTCCAGTAGCATTTGTGATTTCCTGGGAAATATCATGCGACTTGTCGAGGCTTTCATTCAGTAAATAAAGACCAGCTTTGATGGCTAATCCATACATTTGTTGCTCTGGATTGCCTTGGCTCATATGAGCCGGTAACATCGCTTCAATGTTCGCATCCATTGCTAGATCCCATTCTTCAATTGGATATAAGGCAGGCAGATGCTCCAAGAGCGGCTTCGCAATAGCTTCCAGCCAGTCTGCATCTTCTTTATTGCTATGCATGCCAGTCACTCTCCCTTTCATTAGACAAACTTAATGGTGGGTCTTCGCTTCCAAATCCTGATTAATCCGGAACCAAAGGTGAAGATCATTTATGATCGATGCCAAATCAGCAATTTCGGAATTCAAACGACAGGAAGTGATAAAATCATCCTCTTGATCCAACTGGTTTTGTTTACGAATAATTGCGCGCTCTAGCTTCATGATTCGGTCGGGTATAACTCCTCGAATTTGTTCCCATTGAAATAAGATTTCAACACGTACATCAGAGGGGTAAGTGTCCCAATCTTGTTCTAAAGTTGGCGTCTCGATGCCGAGTCTGGCATCGTATTGAAAGTAGCAGCTCATTCTTCTGAATTACCTCCTTGCAGTAAAAACATGCTGCGATAGTTCAAGAAACATTCTACCTTTAAATGTATCACTTCAAACCTTGGGTTTCCAGTTAAAATTGTATGTCAACAGTATTTCATTTTCTGGTATACTTAAATAACGTTTTTAGAAGGGACAATTCGTTAGGAGAGATACAGAAATGACCGCTTCAGATGTGAAAAGAACGATCTCATGGAATCAGCTTATCGCCTTTTTTCTTCCCCTCGGTCTTTCCGCAACGTTAGTTACCCTCTCGCACGTTATCATTAATAGCACACTCGCCCGAGCTGATAATCCCGAATTGGTCATTGCCAGCTATGCGCTACCGCTAAGTCTGTTAGGTATAACCGAGAGACCCGCTGTTCTGCTTAGACAAGCTTGTTCAGCCCTCGTCAGGGACCGTATCTCATTTCGAGCCATGGCAGCAGTCAGTTCTTATGTATTTGCTTGTATCATCCTTCTTGGTCTCATTATATGCTACACACCGGTCGGAGAGTGGGTATTTCTTTATTTCTTTGGCGTTGAAAGCGAGCTATTGGAATCTACAATCAGTGTTTACCGTATTTTGATGTACGTAAGCATTTTTTCCGGACTGCGGTGCTTATTTCACGGCATTATTATTTTTAACATGCGGACCAAGTGGTTAACCATCGGGATGGCCGTACGAATCGTCGCTATGTATTTATTATCGTTATATTTTATTACAACAGATAATGTCTCTAGCGGGCGAGTTGGCGCTATTATTTTTCTAATGGGGATGGTGATAGAAGCCTTAGTAGCCATCTGGGAAGGCACCAGCTTACTTAAAAAAGTAATTCCTGAAAAGGCGCCTGGCCACCCCATTGAAACCAAAAAACAAATTTTCAGCTTCTATAAGCCGCTCTTGTATTCATCCATCATCGCCGTCATCATCGGTCCGGCCATTAACGCGGTTTTAGGTAAAACAACCCATATCCATCTTGCTATCTCATCTTTTGCGATTGCTGGCTCATTAACGCAGTTGGTAATAAGTTTTTTCTCTTATACCCATCAAATCGTGTTGAACTTCTATCGCAAAGATGCCAAATCCGTTCTGCGGTTTGTACTTATACTTAGCTTTATTCCTGGAGCTCTTATCGCTATTCTTGCTTATACACCTCTTGGTCCTTGGTTTATGATCCATGTGATGGGTGTTAATTCTGAGCTTATGTATGCCAGTCTGCATGCACTGCGTATCTTTATGATTATGACATTAGTATTCCCTTGGCTGGATTATATGAACGGAATTATTATGCTCAGAGGACAAACAAAAATTATGGTTTTCTCGCAATCGGCGAATGCTACCATAACGGTATTGACGCTTTTCATCGCCATTTGGGCAGTACCCGATTGGAATGGAATGATTGGCGCATTAGCACAATCTGTTGGCACGCTAGCTGAGCTGCTGGTTGTGGTTTATGTGCTCAAACGTACGTCTGAAGAGCCTCAGCCAAATCTTTCTCAAAAAAATTTGTAGTGAAAACGAGTGATAACCATCTATGAGTACGTCTAATCTTATAAAGTCACAACATCACCTGCTTCGATTGTTCACGTTTTCCTTTTTTATGACAATGGGCATCGTGGTCACTTTTTTCCCCCTGTACTTTGATTACAAGGGATATTCCAAGCTCCAAATTGGATTGCTTTATGCCATCGGGCCGTTGATTGGAATCGCAACAAATTTATTGTGGGGTTTCTTGAGCGACCGTTTTCAAACGGTCAAAAAAATAATGATCATTCTTATCTTTGGCCAGCTCATCACGGCCATCTTAGTGTTTACAGCGGGATGGTTTTACCTTTTGTATGTTTATTTAGCAATGTTTTTCTTCTTTCAGCAACCGGTTAATTCTCTGAACGACAGCCAACTCATGTTGAGCATTCGGGCTAGCGGCAAAAGCTACGCCTCTTTTCGTGTGTGGGGCTCCATCGGGTTCGCTGTATCAGCCGGCGTTTTTGGTTTGCTGCTTCGACATTACGGGACAGGTCTCACGCCGATTCTATGTCTGTTCACTATTGTCTGCACGTTAATCCTTGTTTTCTTCTTAAAGGACGCGCGTCAAAGCGGCAAGAAAATGGCTTTAGGCGGGATGCTAAGCATTCTACGTTCGAAGAAGTTTGTCTGGTTCTTAACATTGATCATTATCATGTCGGTCTCCCACCGCTTTAATGACGGCTTCCTGGCCCTCTATATGCGGCAACTCGGGGCCTCTGACTCCGTGATCGGCTACGCTTGGATGGCATCCGCACTAAGTGAAATCCCCATGTTCTTTTTTCTAAGCAAGCATGGGCATCGGTTTAAAGAATTGCCGCTTCTTGCCTTTGCGGGAATCATATATGCTCTGCGCTTTTTCATCATGGGCTCTATCCATAATCCCGCATGGATCATCGGCGTTCAGCTTCTGCATAGCTTAACATTCGGTGTATTCCTCATTACCGCCAATCGCTATTTGAGTCAAATTATACCAGACGAATACCGCTCGTCCGGGCAAGCGATTTTTGCTGCAGCTTGGTCAAGTGTAGCTGGATTAATCAGCGGCCTGTTAGGCGGCTGGATCTATGACGCTCTAGGGGGAAGCACGGTCTACGTCATTGCCGGCTGTTTATCGATCGTTGCAGCGATCGGTTTCCTTGCCACACATCTATTCCAAGACGGGGATCGTTTGCCTGGCAGCAGATAGTTTTTTATTGAAGGGAATGATTACGTGTTAGCCATTGAACGGTTATCTCATAGTTTCCGCACGGGGCAAGAGGATACTCCCGTTCTGCATGAACTTAGCTTCCGGGTAGAGCAAGGCGAGATGGTCGCTTTGCTTGGGAGCTCAGGCTCCGGGAAATCAACACTGCTAAATTTAATGGCGGGCTTAATGAAGCCCACCCGAGGAAGTATTAGCATCGCAGGACATGCAATTGAGAAAATGAGCGAAAACCGCTTGGCGGAATTTCGAAGGACGCATATCGGCTTCATTTTCCAATCTTATGAATTAATAGCACATTTAACCGTCCGCGAGAATGTTGAGCTGCCTCTCGTCTTTCAAAGTGTGGCCGCCTCAGAACGCAAACAACGAGCCATGGAGCTCCTGCAACAAGTTGGTATCGGTGATAAATCGGATCTATTTCCTTCCCAGTTATCCGGCGGACAGCAGCAGCGCGTCAGTATCGCCCGCTCCCTAATTACGAAGCCGGCCATCGTTTTTGCTGACGAACCTACAGGAAATCTAGATACGAAGACGGAAGCCGAGATCATCGACTTACTCATCGATTTAAATGAGAACTCGGGCATTACCTTCGTTATCGTCACTCACGAGCATGAGGTAGCGCGCCGAACACAGCGAATTTTGCAGCTTCGAGACGGCTACTTACTGGAAGGAAATGAGCAGGAAGGTGAGGCCCGGTGAAGTTTAAAGATTATATTCGTCTTGGTTGGGACCAGCTGCAGCGGCGCAAAGTCGTCACAGCCTTATGTACGGTAGGAATCGCCATCGGCTCGGCATCCATTATGGTGGCGCTCGGCTTCGGGGAATCCATTCAGCACTACAGCCAGAAGCAAATGAGTTTCTATCTCAAAACAGATGAAATTACGATTACAGAACAAAACAATGACCCGAACAATCCTCCTAAACTAACAACGAGCAAGCTCGATCTCATTCGTACTTTTCCACATGTTAAATCCGTTGCTAGCTTTCAAGATTTAGGACAATTCAGCTTTACCGTTGATGACGGCAAACAAAGTTATCTTCATCTGATTGCCACTGAACTTAGTGCGTTGGAAGATTTCGATTCTAAATTTGCGCAAGGCGGAGCTAGTAATCAAGACAACCATATTGTACTCAATTACGGGACAACCCTCGGCGTTTTGGATTCGAAGACGATGGAAGCTAGGAATAAGCTGATGCAGCAGAATCCAACCAAGGAGCAGTCTGAAACTTACCGTCAAATGGGTGCAATCCCTTATCCCCTTTATCAGAAGCAATTGCTGCTCAAAGCAAATAACTACGAAGAGCAATCCGCAAGGAATTCAGGTACAATCTTGGCTGAACCGAGAGAAGTGACACTTCGGGTTACTGGCATACTAAAAAAGCCGGATGGTCTTCCGGACTCTATGCTGCAAGGGAACAAAACAGCTTATGTCTCCCCGCAAACCGGCCAGAAAATTTTGGAGGCATTGAACAAATCAGCACAAAACGGCCGCGTTCAATATTCCGAAGTGAAAGTGAAAATCGACAATAGCGCCAATGTCAAGCAAGTGGATGAGTGGATAAAGAAGCTCCAGCTCAATACGCAAACCAATTTATATCAAGAGGATCGGATGAAAGGCGAATTCGTTATCGTTCGGTTGCTGCTCACGGGTGTCGGTCTTTTTGTTCTGTTCGTAGCCTCGATCTCTATTGTTGTTGCCATGACGATGTCCACTCATCAACGCCGGAGGCAGATTGGCATCATGAAAGTGTTGGGTGCGAATTTAAAACAAATCCGCAATATGTTTATTGTAGAATCATCGCTTTTAGGCATGCTAGGCGGACTTGTAGGTATTATGCTTTCTTATTGGGTTATATGGGGAATCAATCTAATCATTATTCGATTCGGATCTAATTCCGGAGAGCCTGCTGAAATTTTATTCATTTCCTTTTGGATTCTTCCCGTAGGGATGTTCTTCGCTGTTATGACCGGCGTTCTTTCAGGGCTATACCCCGCCATTAAAGCATCGCGCACGGACGCGTTGACAGCAATTAAACGAGAATAGGAGTTTGCCTAGCATGAGGAAAAAGAAAACATGGGTGCTGCTTATTACAGCCCTCCTGATCTGCGGCATTAGCGGATTTTTATACATATCTAGCCATCCCAGTGCCATGAAGAAAGCAAATACGGAAATCTCCGCCTCTCCCGGGGCACTGCAATTTAATGTGACTAAAGAGGATCTGGTTAACAGTGTTGAAGTAAAAGGAAAGTCCTCTTACGAGAAGGAAACACGGGTCTACGCGCCATTTGGCGGCGAAATTAAAGCATGGCAAATCACGGACGGCGCTCAAGTTAAAAAGGGACAGCTGCTGTTTGAGCTTGATGCCACACCGCTGAAAAGTGAAATCGCAACGCTGCAATCCAATTTGAAAAAGCAGAAGCTTGAGGCTGATCTGGCGAATTTCAAAGCAGCTGGACCAGAGGGAGAAACAACCAGCACTCCGGCTGGCGCTGTCAGCGAAGATGATTCCCGTTCACGTTTTGCTGCTTCCGAAGGACGCAGAATCCAGGAGCAGTTGAATCAAGTTAACGATGAATCCATTCAACTGCAGCTGGCAAAAAAGCAAGAGAAAGTGGAACAGGCGGCTTTTGTTTCACCTGAGGACGGCATCTTCTTATTCGAGGATTCCTCCAAAATCCCCAAGTCGGTCGAGGAAAGCGTACGCATCGGTAAAATTGTGGATTTGACGAAACTTCAGCTCGTTTGTACGGTTGGCGAGTTTGATGTATTCCTGATTAAGCCAGGTATGACCGTCCAAGTCAAAGTAGATGCACTGAAACAGAAAAAGCTGCAAGGCAAAGTTGAGAAAGTTTCCAAATTTGCAAAGGCTGGCACTGACCAAGGCTCCGCTTCCGCACAATTCGAGGTTACTATTTCTTTAGAACCGGATGAGCAGCTTATCGCAGGACTCAGTCTTTCGGGGACAATCGAGACCGAGAAGAAAAGCGGAACAACGGTCGTTCCTACGCTAGCTGTGATGCATGAGAAGGATATTTACTACGTCATGCTGCAGACTCCGCAAGGGACAGAACGCCGTGAAATCGAGATCGGCTTGGAAACACCTGAAAAAACGGAGGTCATCAAGGGTCTACAAGAAGGTGACACGGTTGTGCTGCAGTGACAACTGTTTTATACTATAGTCTTAGGACCAAGTAATAATGGTGGCGAAAATGAAGCAGCAAAGGCAGGTAATATTTTTTTATGAATTATGAGGATTTCAAGTCTATTGTGTTGGAGCGCCGCAGCGTTCGAAATTTTACAGATCAGGAAGTCGCGACCGAAGATATTCGAGAAATTATCGACTGTGCCCGCTATGCGCCAAGCGATACGAACTCCCAGACATGGAAGTTTATTGCGATACGAAATACGGAAAAGATTAAACATATCGAACAATTAACTTGGGATCAGCTTCATCTCAGGGCATCTGAAGCCGAGCAGAAAGGTCTCTCCAGAGAAGCACGCCTTCTTGTGAAGTCGTTTGGACCTTATGCTACTGCGTTTTCCAACGCTCCTGTACTGATCATTTGTTTAGCAACGCCTTACGAATCGAAGTTCCGCGAACGGATTTTTGATCCGATTGAGCTTGTTGAAGATGCGGTGTGGGCGGAAGAAGGTATCAAAAGTTCCTGCCTAGCCTCCCAGAATTTGATGCTTGCCGCGCATGCCAGAGGTCTCGCAACATGTCCGATGACAGGGCCTGTCTTGCTAGCCCAAGATCAAATTCGCGAGTATCTGAACATTCCGGAAGAATGTCAGATCAATATGGTTATTTCCCTCGGTCATCCGAAGGATCGTCCGGGCAAATTAGCCCGCAAAGAAATTGATGATATTCTTCAAATCATCGACTAATTACAAGAAGAAGCTGCCTGCCGCAATTCGCGGACAGCTTCTTTCTTTTATTGAGCAAGAGATTTACGCCTTCGCAGATTAACAATCGTGACCTGCCACAAATCAACCATTTCGCGCATCGGCGGTGGGAACTGCGCTCCGCTATTCGCCCCATTTTGGAGGAAATACACCCATTTGTGCGCAAATAAGACCCATCCAACAGGTCTGTCTGAGCTAGCACTACGCGCTTTTCCCCATAAATAGCACCCTCTTGTTCCTTTACCTGTACGAGACCCCTGCCTGTAAGCGCACTCAACAACAAGCTCCAAAATACCGCCTTTCTCCCCCACACCAACATGACAAAATCGTCTTCGCAACTATATCAAAATTACCATCCCAAACATTATAACGTTATATTTACTTAAACAATATGATATGTTAATCTAACATTATAACGTTATACTCAATTTCACAATTCGAGTTATGGAAAAAGGTGACAGGCATGCATGAGCGATTCGTCCTACACAATGTAAAGCATGTAAACGGTGAATTTCTCGATATTGTAATCGAAGGCGGAAAAATTGCAGAATTGACTAGTCCTGGACATGGACAAGGAAAACAAATCGTTGACTACTCAGGCGCGTATGTTTCAAGCGGTTGGATTGATATGCACGTTCATGCTTTCCCAGCCTTTGATCCCTATGGTGATGAAATCGATGAGATTGGCATCAAGCAAGGTGTCACCACGATTGTTGACGCTGGTAGCTGCGGAGCTGACCGTATCGCCGAATTAGCGGCAAGCAGACAAAACGCTTTAACGAACTTGTTTGCTTTTTTGAACATTTCGCACATTGGGTTGCAAAGGATCGATGAATTATCGGACATGGCTTGGATTAATCATGAGAAGGTTGTAGAAGCTGTGAGGAACTATGCAGACTTCATCGTCGGTTTAAAGGCAAGAATTAGCAAAAGTGTTGTTCGCGATTCCGGCATTGAGCCCTTGCGTGCTGCACGTGCACTTTCAGCAGCGACCGCTCTTCCTTTGATGGTTCATATCGGTTCTGGGCCACCAAGCATTGAAGACGTCATTTCGCTTTTAGAAAAGAAAGATATCATTACCCATTATTTGAATGGGAAGGCTAATAATCTTTTTGATGGCGGCAAGCCTCTGCTTGTCCTTGTGGAAGCGATTGATAGAGGCGTACATCTGGATGTCGGACACGGCACTGCTAGCTTTTCATTCAAAGTTGCGGAAGCCGCGAAGAAGCATCATATCGGTTTGGACACGATCTCAACGGATATTTATCGTGGGAATCGTTTGAATGGTCCTGTTTATAGTATGTCCAATGTGCTGACGAAATTTCTGTATCTGGGCTACTCGCTCGAAGAGGTCATTGCTGCCGTGACTACTCATGCTGCTAATTGGCTGAACAAACCGGAGCTAGGTCGAATTGAGGTTGGAGATACAGCTAATCTCACACTATTTACTGTTCAGAATGAAGAGACTCAGCTCATCGACTCTGAAGGGGACAAGCGCACGGCCGATCGACAAATTCAATCTAAAGGAGTAGTTGTGAATGGTGCTCTCATTAAATGCTAAATACGGTCTTAAACGTGTCATCAATGCAAGTGGACGCATGAGTATTCTAGGGGTATCCGCTCCGACGGACACCGTCATGGAGGCTATGAAACATGGCGGACAAAATTACGTTGAGATTGCTGATCTTGTTGATAAGGCCGGCGACTACATCGCGAAAATTCTTGGTTCTGAAGCTGCCGTTGTCGTTAACTCAGCCTCCAGCGGCATCGCGCTCTCCGTCGCAGCCGTGGTAACTCAAGGAAATCGCCGAGCAAGCGAGCGACTGCATCAGGACCCGATTGCCAAACGTGATATCATCATCCTCAAAGGTCACAACGTTCAATACGGAGCTCCTGTTGAAACCATGGTTTATCTTGGTGGCGGCAGGCTCGTCGAAGTAGGCTATGCCAATGAAGGTAAAGCTGAGCATATTGAAGACGCGATTACCGAAAACACAGCCGCGATTCTCTATGTGAAATCCCATCATGCTGTACAGAAAAACATGATTTCCGTTGAAGAAGCATGGGAAATCGCTCAGCGAAATAACGTGCCGCTCATCGTAGATGCTGCTGCTGAAGAAGATATTCAAAAGTATGTAAGATACTCTGATCTAGCTATTTACAGCGGTTCCAAAGCAATTGAAGGACCTACTTCAGGTATTGTCGGCGGCAAACGCACGTATATCGAATGGCTTAAAGTCCAACTGCACGGCATTGGCCGGAGCATGAAAGTAGGCAAAGAAACTTCCTTCGGCTTGCTCCAAGCACTTGATGAATATGGAGTCAAGGAAGACAAAAGCGAGCAAGAAAAAGCAGCTTTGCAGGTTCTAATGCCTCTCAGCGAATTAAAAGGTATCAAAGTGACGATCGTACAAGACGAAGCAGGCCGTGCCATTTTTCGCGGACGCATTCAAATTGATCCGGAGCAAGCCGGAACGACAGCTAAGGAAGTCGTGAATGGGCTGCGCGAAGGTGAAATCGCTATTTATACACGTGATTATGGCGTGAGACAAGGCTATTTTGATATCGATCCACGTCCGCTTCAAGGCGATGATATTGAGGTTATCGCTGCTCAAATACGTAAACTAGCAGGAGGTCAATAACATGTCCAACATGGCAAAAAGAATGTATAAAGGCCGCGCAGCACTCAACGTGCTTGCGAACTCCGTTGAAAACGCGAAAGAAGTATTCGAAGCCGCAGAAGGTTATGTGCTTGTCGGCGTTCTTTCGAAAGACTATCCAACTGTGGAAACAGCCGTTGCTGCAATGAAAGAGTACGGCAAAGCGATTGACGAAGCCGTATCTATCGGTCTAGGCGCTGGTGACAACCGTCAAGCAGCTGTGGTTGCCGCGATTGCCAAGCAGTATCCAGGCACTCACATCAATCAAGTGTTCCCTGCTGTTGGCGCTACGCGCGCAAACCTTGGCGAGCAAGACAGCTGGATCAACAGCTTGGTCTCTCCTACTGGCCGCGTCGGCTATGTCAATATCTCAACAGGTCCTGTGAGCGCAGCTCAATCTGAGCACGCTATCGTCCCTGTTAAAACAGCTATCGCGCTTGTTCGCGACATGGGCGGTAATGCCTTGAAGTATTTCCCGATGAACGGCTTAAGCCGTGAAGACGAGCTTCGTGCCGTGGCACAGGCTTGCGGCGAAGAAGGCTTTGCATTAGAGCCAACCGGCGGCATCGACATGGAAAACTTTGAAACGATTCTACGCATCGCGCTCGAAGCGAAAGTTCCGCAAGTCATTCCCCACGTGTATTCGTCGATCATTGACAAAGAAACCGGGAAAACGAATACATCGGATGTACGTGAGCTGCTCAGCATCATGAAGAAACTGGTTGATCAACATGGCTAAGCGAATCGCTGCTTTTGGAGAGGTTATGATGCGCCTGCAGGTTCCAGGTTATGAACTCTTATCCCAAGCTAGCTCGCTGAGCTACACGTTCTCCGGCACAGGAGTGAATATCAGCTCTGCGCTTGCTCGATTCGGACATACCGGATCCCTGATCTCCAGATTGCCGTCCAACGCTGTGGGAGATGCTGCGGAAGCTTACTTACGCAAGCTAGGCATCAACTCATCCATGATTACTCGCGGCGGCAACGATGTCGGTATGTATTTTTTAGAAAATGGTTTCGGTGCCCGGCCCAGCCGCGTGACGTATTCCAATCGGCAGGAAAGCAGTTTCAACACTGCCCCTGAAAGCACTTATCATTTTGCTGAAATTGCCCAAAATATCGATATGATTCATTTCTGCGGGATTACTCTCGCCATGAATGATAACGTGCGCCAGCATATGAAAGCCCTGGCCCAAGAAGTCAAAGCTCACGGCGGCACAGTTGTTTTCGATTGCAATTATCGTCCAGCCCACTGGGGTGAAGGCGGTTACGCGAAAGCAAAACCTCATTACGAAGACATGCTGCAACTCGCTGACATTGTCATGATGAATGAGAAAGATGCCATGTACATCCTGGGTATGCATACCGATCACACCGAACGTCAAGAGCAGCTGATGGAGCTGATTCCAATGGTCTCAGACAAGTATCAGATCGCTGTCATTGCAGGAACACATCGTCACATTAACAGTGACAATACCCATTCCTTACGTGGATTTATTTATAAAGATCAAGCGTTCACCTTTTCTAATCTGCTCACATTTTCTATCTATGATAGAATTGGTGCTGGAGATGCCTACACAAGCGGTATCGTGCATGGGGAAATCGAAGGATTTTCACCTGAAAAAACAGTCGGATTTGCAGCTGCCGCGGGCATGCTCGCCCATACCATTGTTGGTGATACGCCCATGTCATCCGAAAGCGATATCCTGCGTGCGATGACGGAAGCAGTGGGCGACGTAGAAAGGTAGTGAACGTTTAGGTGAACTTATCCCGCAATAAACGACCCTTATATTTGCAAATTATGAATATCCTAAAGGATCGCATCTTACACGGTGTGTATCCTTTGGGTACCAATATTCCTTCTGAACCTCAGTTGGAGCAGGAATTCAACGTCAGCAAGATCACAGTTCGAAATGCCATCAAAGAGTTGGCACAAGAGGGATATTTGGAAAAAGGAAGCGGCAAAGGAACCAAAGTTATTCGCAATGCTTCTCTGTCCAAGCTTTCCAAATGGAAACGTTTCACGGAGGTCCTTGTTGAAGAAGGCCACCAGATTCACAAGCAATTGCTGCGAGCAGAAAAAGTCTCGAATACACCAGGAACATTGCCTTATCAGCTATTTGGAGAGCAATGTTTCTATATCGAACGCCTTTATCACTTAAATGATAGACCCTATATTCACTATTCCCACTATCTTTCACTGCAGATGGCCACGATCGAACTCACGGATTTGAACGAACAATCTCTGTATGAGCTCCTTGAAGATCACGGTATTGTCTTAGAAAAATATCGGGATGAGTTTGCTGCTGTCATCGCTTCTTCTCATGTGGAGGACATGCTGCAGGTGAAAGCCGGCACGCCCTTACTGAACAGATTGCGATATTCCTATGATGAACAAGGCACTTTAATCGAATTCAGTGCTGGGCATTACAGTACCGAAATGCACAAGTATGTAGTTAATTACGATACTTAGGAATACTGGCTTGAAGCTCGTTTCCTTTTCTCGCCGACACATTGATAGTTACCCTGCTTGCTATTGTCATTGTCATTGTCATTCTTGGCGTAGCCTGGTGGAAATGGCATGACTTTATAGCTTTAACGTCATCTCTTGTTTCGCTGCCTTCTACTTCCTAGGCATTCGCCAAGGTATGAATAAAAATTATATCAGCAAACTGTCGCACGATTGCCTGCTGCCCGTTGGTTCGATTATTTTGATTATCGGTGCCGGCGGCGGATTTAAGCTGATTATCGATATATTCGTTTAAATAAAAGCTTGTGCACACCCATGAATGGATGTGTACAGGCATTTCTTACAGCAAAAAAGACAGCCCCACAGGGGACTGTCTCTGTTGTTTGTGCTATGACACTCTATTTATAAGTGGGGACTCCCAATTTCTTATAATTTTGTGACGTTAGCTGCTTGAGGACCACGGTTACCTTGAGTAATATCGAACTCAACGGATTGGCCTTCTTCTAATGTTTTGAATCCTTCGCCCTGAATTGCGGAGAAGTGAACGAATACATCGTCGCCTCCATCAACAGAAATGAAACCGTAGCCTTTTTCTGCGTTAAACCATTTAACTGTACCTTTCAAATGAACAACCTCCTAAAAATATCGCCATCTATGACGAATAAGGAAATTATACCACCAGATTTGGGATAAATCAACGAATAAAAAGCTCTGGACATGCTAAAATTTGTTGATGTACCAACGTTTTTCCTCTATGCAGAGGCCATCTTAATTATGCTTAAATATTGATGAGAATTTGGTAAAAATGGTAGGCTTGCCTCTCTTTTTTCAACCAAATGCCCCTCATTTGTGAGTTCATTTATTAAATCAGGCAATCTGCTATACTCCTCTGTTCGGAAACTTAGCAGCGGATAAATCCTTACTTCTCCACCTGACCTTGCGACGTGAATCAACTCTCGCACCGCCTCTAGATGAAAAGCATAATCGAACTGCTCTTCATACAGAAAGAGAAAGTGACTGCAAAGCACAAGATCATAGGATTCTTGTTCAAACGGCATAACCGGAAGACAAGCCACATGATACCTTGCCACTCCATCACGGCTTGAGAAGTCATCTACAAACCTTTCTAGGCCTTTTATACGTCCTGCCGTATGATTTTGAAGCGAACCATAAAACGTCCAGTCATAGACATCCTGGAGCTTCTCCATCTTTGCCGCAACGAGCTCGATTTCTTGCCTGCCATGCTCGTCAATCTCCTCAGCTGACTTCTCATACAGCGGGTCAACCGCTTCTGAGAGAATACCCAGCTGCCTTGCTTCTACCGTAAATGAAGAAGCTCCGCCAGCAACATCCAGGACACGTTTACCTTGCAAGCGTTCAGTCTGAAGCATAAACATTTTCTCATACTCTGCATACGATCTTGAGGTCATAGCGACTCCGACTTGCTCATAAATACGCTTCTGTTCCATGCTCATCTCTCCTCAGCTCCTCTATACTGCGCAACACCTTGCCCTCGTAACCCGTTTCCCTCTGGAAAGGATTAGGAGAATACTACCATGGGGGACAGCTTGTGGCAATAGGAATTTCTTGATGACCCGTTTGGAAATCACACCTATTTATGATACGATTGCATATATCTTTAAGCTTACTACAGAAACGAGGAACAACCGTGTCAAAACAACCTTTCAAGAAACATACCATCTACAAAAAAGATAAATGGAACATGCTCAACGTTGAAGTCCAAGGGACCAAAATTGTGCTAACCGAGATCTCCGATCAGTGGGGCGAAGAGTGCCATACCTTCATCGGGCGGCCAGCGATGCTGCACTGGGCTAATGAGCGATTTGCTAAGGATAAGTTCGATGGTACTGAGGAAGAATGGCAAGCGATTATGGACGCTTTCAAAGAAGTATAAGCAGATTAGACCAAATGCCTTGACTTTCATTCTCTATCTTTTTATAATCAAGTTATAAGTTCATACGCAATACTCCAAAGGGGAGTAGCTGATACAGTAAAGTCGTCAATTCGGATCCTCATCAGATCCCGGCTTTATTGGCAACGACTATCGTTGTTAGCAAGACCTTTGCCAATTTTTTGGTGAAGGTCTTTTTTGATGAATTAGAGCCTTCACCGGTCATCGGTGCTGGGCTCTATTTTTTTTCAAAAAAAATTGCTAAAGGAGTGGTCGTTGTGGAATGGTTATCAGCTGGTTTTTTCGTTTCGTTACTCAGCATTATTCTCATTGATTTGGTACTTGCAGGAGATAACGCAATCGTTATCGGTATGGCGGCACGTAATTTGGAAAAGAAAACACAAAAGAAAGTCATCTTATGGGGAACAGTAGGCGCCATCGTTATTCGTGCTCTGGCAACCCTCATCGTGGTTACGCTTTTGAAAATTCCGGGACTTCTCTTAGCAGGTGGAATTCTCCTTCTTTGGATCTCGTATAAGCTGCTCAGCGAAAAGAAAAATCACGAACAAGTTCAAGCCAAGAGCAGCATGTGGGCTGCGATTCGTACGATTATTATTGCCGACGCCGTGATGGGTCTGGATAACGTTATTGCCGTTGCTGGCGCTGCTCATGGAAATTTCCTACTCGTCGTAATCGGTCTGCTTGTCAGTGTTCCAATCGTGGTCTGGGGCAGCACCTTGTTCATCAAATGGATTGAAACCTATCCTTGGATCATGTATATCGGCGCAGGTGTGCTCGCGTTAACAGCAGGTAAAATGATTACCGGCGAAAAGTTCCTCTCCCCTTATTTCTCTTCAAACCCGCTCGGCAAATGGCTGCTTATCGGTCTGCTCGTCGTCATCGTGCTTGCGGCAGGCAAATGGTCCAAAATGGTTGGTTACCTCGTAGAAGTCGGAGACCGCGGACAATTAAAACTGCCTAAAGAATTAAGCGATGAAGCCCAAATTGCTCCAGAAGATCGTTTTACAGTCAAAATGGATTCCCGAGGCAAGCTAATACTGGTGAAGACAGAAGATGATGAAAATCCTGATGAAACCATGCAGCATGCCGGCTGAAAAAGGAGTTTGCCTAAATACAGCGAAATTTACTATCATGCAGTAGTTAACAAGCGTCATACTTTATAGGGATAAGGATGATTCACCCATGACCGATTCCGGTTCTATACTCACATTTGTACTCGTATCCTTCTGCCTTGCCATCATTTTGATTATGAAAAAAGACAGCCTTCCAGCCCAAATGAAACGCTATCTCGCTTTGCTCGCAATCGTCATGGTCTCGATTTCGTTTGTACTTATCTTGATCAGTTTCTTTGGCGCCGGAAAGTAAATTTACTTCCTTCCAGCTTTTTCTTATAATCATAAATGAGTGGGTTAACGGTCATACTAGGTGAAAACCATGAAATGGGTTTAGATCAAGAAACCCCCAAATGGGTATAAGCCGGGAGCGTGACCGTAATGCGCTGGATCTATGTAACTGTTGCAATGGGACTTCTGCTCAGCTCAGTCCCAGCAGCTGATTTGCATGCGAAGGAAAACCGTTTACCCCAAACTCAAAACAAGAACAGGAGGGCTCCCATGGCTCAACTATTGGAACGCAAACAAGTACCTGCCGAGCACCGTTGGAATCTGGAAGATTTATTTGCCGATGCGAAGGCTTGGGAAAAAGAATTTCAAGATGTGAAAGGCTCAATCAGCAAAATCAGCGCCTTCCAAGGAAAACTTAGCGATGCCGATGCCGTCAAGCAATGCTTCCAGTTGGAAGATGAGGTCTCTCTGAAGTCAGAAAGACTCTATGTGTACGCCAACATGAAACATCATGAAGATACAGCAGAGCCTACTTACCAGGCCTTATCCGATAAAGCGAAAAAAATCAACGTCGAAGTGGGCGAAGCTCTCTCCTTCATTTCGCCGGAAATTTTAAGTTTATCTGACGAAAAGCTTCAGCAGCTGGTGAACGATCCTTCTTTATCTTTTTATAAAGACACGCTCGAAGAAATGATTCGTCAGAAGCCGCATACGCTATCCAAAGAACAGGAAGCTCTGCTGGCTCAAGCAGGCAACATGGCGGGAGCGCCAAGCACGATCTTCGGTATGTTGAACAACGCTGACTTGAAGTTCCCTAAAGTCAAGAATGAAAAGGGCGAGGAAGTCGAGCTCACCCACGGAAGCTACATTCAATTCCTGGAGAGCCGTGATCCCGAAGTTCGGAAAAATGCCTTCCTTGCCGTTTACGAAACTTACCGTAACAATAAGAACACGATCGGCGCAACGCTCAGCGCGAATATTAATAAAAATATTTTTTATGCCAAAGCCCGTCACTATCCTTCCGTTCTGGAATCAACCCTATTCGGCGATAACATCAAGAAGGAAGTCTACACGAACTTAATTTCCACCATTCACGACTCTCTTCCACAATTGCAGCGTTATCTGAAGCTCCGTAAAAAGCTGCTGAAAGTCGATGAATTACATATGTATGACCTCTTTGCCCCACTGGTTGAAGAGTTCAAAATGGATATCACTTATCAGCAAGCCAAAGAAGAAATCAAGAAAAGCCTAGCTCCACTTGGCGAAAATTACTTGAAAATTCTTCAAGACGGCTTCGACAACCATTGGATCGACGTTTATGAGAACAAGAATAAGCGTAACGGCGCATACAGCTGGGGTGCCTACGGCACACATCCTTACGTGCTGCTGAACCATAAAGAGAATTTAAACAGCATGTTCACCCTGACACATGAAATGGGTCATGCCATCCATTCCTATTTGTCCGATGAAAATCAAGAGTACCGCTATGCGCAGTATACGATTTTCCTTGCAGAGGTCGCTTCTACCCTGAACGAGGCGCTGCTCATGGACTATTTATTGAAACGCGTAACGGATCCAAAAGAGAAGCTCTATCTGCTGACTTATTATGCGGATCAGTTCCGTACTACCGTTTTCCGTCAAACGATGTTTGCTGAGTTCGAAATGATTACACATGAGAAATCGGAGCAAGGCGAGTCGCTTACACCGCAAGAATTCAGTGAAATCTACTACGGCTTGAACAAGCTGTACCATGGCAATGACATGGTCGTGGATCAGGATATTGAGATGGAATGGGCACGTATTCCTCACTTCTATAACAGCTTTTATGTCTACAAATACGCAACAGGCTTCTCGGCAGCAACCAGCTTTGCGAAGCAAATTCTGGATGAAGGCCAACCAGCCGTTGACCGTTACTTGGGCTTCCTGAAAAGCGGCGGCAGCGACTACTCGCTGAACATCCTGAAAAAAGCCGGCGTTGACATGTCGACACCGGAGCCGATCAAGCAAGCCATGAGCGTCTTCAGCTCCTTGCTCGATCAGATGGAAGAGCTTACGAAGTAAGTACAAGAGTAAGGTTGGAGGCGTGAGCCTTCAACCTTTTCTCCATTGAAAGGATGAATGCTGGATGAAGATGCAATGGATTCTGATCTGCGCATTACTATTCGCCCTCATTACTGCCGTTTTTGCGGTTGTGAATGTCGAACCGGTGCAAGTAAATTTCATATTCGCCCAAACATCCACGCCACTCATTCTCGTTATTCTAACATCTACATTATTAGGCGGTCTGATTGTCGGTCTCTTCGGAATGGTTCGTCAGTACAAGCTGCATCGGAAAGTAAAGCACTTGGAAAAACAGCTGCACGACGCCGTCCTGCCTCCAGCCGCGCAGCCTGTGAGAGAAACAGCAGGAGAGGCGTCGCCCACCGTGCATTAATGTAAAAAGTGCAGCAAATCTATTGAATTCGAAAATTCATACATTTGCTGCACTTTTTTTACCCATATGTGTTCCAGAGCTACATCAATAATAGAAACAAGACGTAGCAAAGTACGCCACCGATCAGCGAGGAGAGCGCATTTACCCGATCATTGGTCATGAAACGGAAACCGCGTATTTGCTTTGCGTTCTGACCACAGTGGACTTCTTTCTCAATTGTGTTACCGCAAACCGTACACTGATACATCACCTGCCAGGTTGCCCCTAACCATGAATCAGCTAAAGAACCAAGCATGCCTGAAATGGCACCGAATAGGATTAAAACAGGAATGGCTACTGCTTCGTAACCCCTATCGCCCATGGTGCTGAACCAACCGCTGAGCCATCCAATGAAGGCTCCTCCCACCACAGAAGCCAGCAGTCCAATCGTGCTAATGCCACCAGACGTTCCAGCTGGAACACGCTTCCCAGTGAGGATCGACCTTGGTGCTGATGGGCTCATCCCGCCAATTTCCGTTGCCCACGTATCCGCTGTGACGGTTGCCATCACGCCAACGAACAACACCCACCAAACAGGATCAGGCCAAATCGCATGGCCTATACAAAGCACTAAGCCCAACCCGCCGTTAGCCGCAACTTGTCCGGCATCTCGTCTTCCGCCTTTGGCATAACCACTTTCCGCAGCGGCTTTACGCTGATGCTTAAGCTTCGACAGCACGCTCGAAGAGATAAAAAAGGCGATCAGTGTCCCAAACCAGGCTAAACTTCCAAATACAAACATCAAGGTCCCAAGAATAACGGCAGAAATCAAACCAGATACAGAGAGGGACCCTCTCCAGTAAGCTGCGCCTGCAATGAGCAAACTGCCGGCTAAACCCCAAATCCATTCCATTTGACCACCTCAATTTCCACTTCTTATTGTAGTATAGCACGGTGATGTAATTCATCCTGAATGCACGTACTTTTTTTCGACAAAATCAATCATTTCTCGAAGTCATTCTAGCAGGAAGTTAACCTTTTTACGAGAATAATATGGTAAGATAATTTCCGAAAGCTAGGAGGCTGCCATGGATAACGACCAGATTACAATTAAATCCCAAATAAAACAAGACTTGGATCCGCAAGAAATGCTGCGCGTTATTTTTGATTATGCAGCCAAAATTGCCAATGAACGAGTCCTAGAGAACGTCCTTATGCTAATGGCAGATATGGGTCGGGAAATGGTTGTCTCCGATCGCTGTACAGTTTGGCTGCTAGATACGAGCAAAAATGAGCTCTGGTCCAAAGTGGCCCATGGACTCGATGAGATTCGTATTCCAAAATCAGCTGGGCTTGTCGGTTATGCGGTCACACACGATAAAGCTGTCTTTATTGATGACGCCTACACGAATGAACCATATAAAACCTACTTGCTTCATGGTGCGCTGCACACGGACCAGCAAACAGGCTACCGCACGAAAGCCTTGATGGTTATTCCTTTCCGAAACAGCCAAGGCGAAATTATGGGCGCTTATCAAGCCATTAATAAACTAACGGAATGCCAGCAATTTTCGGATAAAGATATGGAATATTTAACACTTGCCTCCTCTTATGCGGGTAAATCTTTAGAATCAGCCCTTCTCACTAGCGAGATTGAAGCAACACAGAAAGAAATCATTTTCCGAATGGGCGAAATTGGCGAGAGCCGCTCCAAAGAAACGGGTAACCACGTCAAACGTGTTGCCGAGTATTCCTATATTCTTGCACGTGGATTAGGCATGAGTAAGGAAGAGTCGGATCTCCTCAAAATTGCTTCGCCCATGCACGACATCGGGAAGGTAGCCATTCCTGACAGTGTGCTTAATAAACCAGGCAAACTAACCGATGAAGAGTTCAAATTCATGCAAAATCATACCGTGATCGGCTATAACTTGCTCAAAAACTCCAATCGTCATATCCTCAAAACCGCTGCGGTTGTCGCCTATGAGCACCACGAGAAATGGAATGGTCGCGGATATCCGAGAGGAATCAAAGGTGAAGAAATTCACATCTACGGGCGTATTACTGCGATTGCTGACGTGTTTGATGCGCTTGGCAGTGAACGTATCTACAAAAAAGCATGGGATCTAGACCGCATCTTACAGCTCTTCACAGAAGAACGAGGCGAACATTTTGACCCTCACATCGTTGATGTGTTTTTTGAACAATTACCGGCGATCCTTCATGCGCGTGAACAGTATGCCGATAGTGCTCTAGAGGATCCTGCAGATGTACAATAAAAAGGGCAAATCTCTCAGGTCAATGATGACCTTAAGAGACTGCCCTTTTTGTTTTATACGCGAATGGTTACTGCCCCAAATACCTCTTCGCCCCATGCTAATTCCAAATGATCGCCATTATTTACTGGCCCTACGCCTTCAGGGGTTCCCGTGTAAATGATGTCGCCTACGCCAAGCCCGTAATGCTTAGCTATGTAATCGATGATTGTTTGCAAATCGAAAATCATATTGCTGATGTTACCGTTTTGAACGACTTGTCCATTCTGGCGAAGTTGGAAGTTCTCCTCCGTAAGTTTGGTAGCCCCCGGGAAAGGACGGAAATCCGTGATTGGCGCTGACTTCAGGAATCCTTTGGCTGGCAGCCAAGGTTGACCCTTTTTCTTAATAACGGACTGCACATCTCTTAGTGTAAAATCAATGCCAAGAGCATATTTATCAACAATCTCATCAACCTGAATGCCTTCATGGTAGGGCTTAGCGATATGCAGTACCAATTCGGCTTCATAGTGAATTTCGCCTTGATCGCCTGGAAGCGTTAGCTCGCCGCCACTCATATCAGCCAAGGCATGCGTCGGTTTCGTAAAAATCATCGGTTGATCCGGAACATCATTCCCCAGCTCGGCGGCGTGCGCTCGGTAATTGCGTCCTACACAATAAATATTGCGAATATCTGTCATGTTGTCTTCTCCTCACATTATTTCTTGCTAACATTACCTTCCGCATCAACCTTGGAACCAATTGAAATTTGGCTTAATCTCTGGAACAGCTTGGAGCTGTCTGCCAGATTCATTGGTGTAGGGAGTGCGAATTTGCTCAAAATAGGTACAAGATGAATATTGCATGATTTATCTTTCGAGCATGATGCTTCCAAAATAACTGTTTCCCATGTCTTTGAAATATCATTCGTTGTAAATATGAAATTGCCTAAACTATAAGCGATCCATTTGCCTTTGTACTGCTCAAAGCCCTGCAACACATGCGGATGGCCGCCAACGACCAAGTCTGCTCCGGCATCGATATAACGGTGTGCCAAATCCGTCTGATACTTATCCGGATGATCGCTTCGTTCGACACCCCAATGAGCAACAACGACAACAAGATCTGCACTCTCTTTCGCTTTTTGAATGGCCTCAACAGGCGGCTTGTAATTGTAAGTTTCCGCCACTCCGATGCGTCCAGGGCCTGCTTTCCAAGAGGCCTCAGGAACAACGCGGCTAAACCCGAAGAAGGCAATTTTTACGCCGTCTTTTTCCATAATGACTGGCCGGTAGGCTTCATCCAAATCATTGCCCGCTCCCATGCGTTTAATACCCTCTTGGTCCAAGGCATTCATCGTGTCCTGCAAACCTTCGGGGCCATAATCCATGACATGGTTATTGGCTAAATTGACGAGATCAACGCCAGCAGCCTTCAATGGAGGTAAAGCTAAGGGCGAAGAACGATAAACGTAATCCTTATTCTGAACAGTACCTCTAGTCGTTATGGGTGTTTCCAAATTAGCGATGGTGAAATCCGGTTTGGTCAAATAGTCTTTAACAAACGCATAAGGGTAATCATAACCTTTTTGCTTCAAAATATCTTCCACTTTTGAGGCTAGCAGCACATCTCCCACAAAAGTCAGATTCACTTGTCCGGCACTGTTCGTTGGCTTGTCTGTAACTGCCGGTAATGGCGATGGAACGATTGCGTTTGCTGTAGCTGTAGGACTGGGCTGCGTAGTCGCTGCATTCGTAGGTTGAGGCGAATTAGTAGCCACCGATGGTGAAGCTGCCTCTTGTTCTTCGACTGTATTACCGTTCGACGTCCAATAGGACGCGCCGATCCCAATGGCGAAACAAGCCGCAGCGGCCAGTGTGAGTCCCCCAATTGATTTCAGTGGAGTTTTCTTCTGAGGAGTGCGCTCTACCTTCACCTTGCGATGACGCTCTAGTCTGGATTCCATTCAAAACCTTCCCCTTTCCCCCTACAAATTATAGCAGAAGAATCTAGCATTGGGTAATAGTCAAGCACACTCATTTTCAGAATGGTTTCCGTATGATATAACAGAAGCATTAAGATTTACACATGAGACTAGCCCGGAAAGGAATTCAACATTTTGGAAAAAATTGCGATTATTTCAGATATCCATGGAAATTTACCTGCACTTGAAGCCGTACTTGCTGATATCAAGCTGCGCGGCATTGAGCGAATCTATTGCTTAGGCGACCTAGTCGGCAAAGGGCCTGATCCGGCCGCCGTTGTTGACTCTATACAAAGGACCTGTGAGGTTGTCATCCAGGGGAATTGGGACTTAGGCATCAATTTGCCTCAAGACCAGCCAGCAGGCATTTGGCAGCAGCAGCAGTTAGGGCCTGAAAGGCTTGCATATTTGGAAGGGCTGCCTTTCTCCGTCGACTTCTACCTTAGCGGCAAAATGTTCCGGTTATTCCACGCTTCCTCACAAAGCGTCTACCATCGTGTAAAGCGTAAAGCTTCCAAACAAGAACGTCTGGCACTGTTTCAAAATACAGAAATGACCGGTGCAGCTCCTAACGGGAAGCTGCCTGATATTGTCGGCTACGCGGATATTCACATCCCATTTTTGATTACCATGAAGAACCCCTCCGAAAAGAGCGCTACAAAGCATACTGACAGCGGTCTAATGCTCTTTAACGTGGGCAGCGTGGGCATCCCCTATGATGGCATTCCACAAGCCTGCTACTGCGTTCTGGAAGGCAATATGGGCAGTCAAGAACAAGCAGGATTCTCCATTCAATATGTACGGGTACCGTATGATATCGACCATGCAATCAATAGAGCTAACGCCGTGAATATGCCTGAGACTAAGCGCTATTCGCTTGAGATTTCAACTGGACTGGTACATAAATAACGGATTCCACAAAATTATTATGGAAATTAATTCCACTACATGATAATATAGGTGCATCATTGAAAGCGAGGATGCCCTCCATGAAGCTAAACTGGCCCAAAATTGCTTTTATCGTTTTATGTGCGGAGATTTTGCTTATTTACTGGAATGGGATGAGCGCTATACCTTTCAAGAAACAGCAAATTGTACACCCTATATCCACGCCACAGCCCGCTCAGCCTATTACCCAGCTAGAAGAGAAGGCACCATGGCTAATGACCGAATTCAAATTATTTCATGCGCATCAGCTAACTTCTTAAGATAGACCTTCTCATCTGCCATAATCAAAGGGCTACCAGGAACGTCTTATCAGACATTCTAGGTAGCCCTTGATATGTATATGCCTTATTTCACCCGAGCTAACGCTAAGCCATCATAGGCTGGTAGGATCGTACTTTCCAAACGTGGATCCATCGCAATGAGCTTATTGAAGCTGCGCATCGCTTGCACGGAGGCTTTGGTTTGGTTTGCGTCAACCACTTTGCCTCTCATCAGCGTATTATCGCCTGCAATGATAGCCCCTGGATTCGCTAATTGAATGGCAAGCTCCAAATAGTTTGGATAGTTCACTTTGTCCGCATCGATAAAAAAGAAATCAAAGCGCTCCCCTTGCGCAAGCAGCTCATTCAGGTGCGTCAACGCTTCGCCAATGCGATACTCGACGAACTCGCCTAGACCCGCTTCAACCACATTTTGTTTGGCTACATCGGCGAATTCCTGCTTTAACTCAAGCGAGACGAGCTTGCCGCCTTCTTGCAGGCCTCTTGCCAGACAAATCCCGCTATAACCGCCTAAAGCTCCTATTTCAAGCACCTTTTTTGCGCCAATCATCGTAACTATCATTGTGAGCAGTCTGCCGTAACCAGGTGCGATTGATATTTCTGGCATATTATTGGTTCGTATAACTTCCTTTACCCGCTCAAGCACGGGATCATCCGCATATAAGCCTTCCATATAGCTTTCAGCTGTTATGGTTTCCATGTCATTCCTCCTAAGAGTTTGCCTGTTTCGTTTGTAAGTATATCTTATTTGTCCTATACTTGTTAATTGTATGAGTTTTATGAACGAAGCACAACCCGGATGGAAGGAATCTAAACATGCCACAATCTATCGAACTAATTGCAACTTGCCCAATGGGACTTGAAGCTATCGTTGCCCGCGAAATCCGTGACCTCGGCTATACCGAGGTTACCGTTGAGAACGGCCGCGTGCGCTTTATGGGAGACGAGCTTGCTATCTGCCGAGCCAATCTATGGTTACGTACAGCGGACCGAATTCTGGTGCTTATGGGCCAGTTTAAAGCCCTTACCTTTGATGAGCTTTTTGAAGGCACAAAGGCGCTCGCTTGGCCCGACTGGATTCCGAACGATGCCGAATTCCCTGTGCAAGGGCGTTCCCATAAGTCACAGCTTTCCAGTGTCCCCGCCTGCCAAGGCATCGTAAAAAAAGCTGTCGTCGAAAAGCTAAAACTTCAATACGGCACCGAATGGTTCCCCGAGAACGGGGCGCGGTACGTCATTGAGGTAGCGCTTCTGAACGATATCGCGACACTAACGATCGACACCACAGGCCCAAGCTTGCACAAGCGCGGGTATCGCAAGCTCGTGACCGAAGCGCCGCTGAAGGAGACCATGGCAGCAGCCATGATCCTGCTCAGCCGCTGGACCGTCGATCGGCCGCTCTACGACCCGTTCTGCGGGTCGGGAACGATCCCGATCGAGGCTGCCATGATCGGCTGGAATATTGCGCCAGGCTTGCGGCGCAGCTTCCCTAGCGAGGCATGGGGCAATGTGCCGCGCAAGCTCTGGGACAAGGCACGCGACGAAGCCTTCGACGCGGTCCGCGATAAGGTGCCGCTTCACATTATCGGCAGTGACATTGACCCGTCTGCCATCGAAGTGGCAGAAGCCGCCGCGAAGTCGGCTGGGCTGACGAAGCAGTTCCAGCTTCGCGTGGAACCGGTGGCCAAAGCCCGCCCGCGCGGCGACTATGGCTGCTTGATCACCAACCCGCCTTATGGCGAGCGGCTTGGTGAGGCCAAGGATGTCGAGATCGCGCTGCGCGAGCTCGGTGCTCTTACAGCTCCAATGCCTTCTTGGAGCATGTTCATTCTCAGCCCGAGCACACAGCTCGAGCATTATATGAACCGCCGCGCTGATAAGAAGCGGAAGTTGTTTAACGGACGGATTGAGTGTAATCTGTATCAGTATCTTGGGCCGTTTCCTCCGCGTAGGTAGGGCGTATAGCACGGAATGAGCAATCGGCCGCTGAGACTTTACGTCTTAGCGGCCAATTTTTTTGATCTTTACGTGGGTAACCCATTAACCCAAGAATATTTCTAGACCGATAAGTCTCGTGCCTGGCTAACGGGCACAGGAGGCCTTATTCGGCGAAATATCGCCGATTCTGAACTCTAACGGACACCCTCACTTTTTTATAAATAATGCATCGTTACTTCGCTTCTAACAAGAAATCTTGCATTAATTCCTGTCTGCCCAATACCTTTAGTAATGTAGTAAGCCCCAAATTGATGTTTATGTAATCCTTTATAAATCCCCATTCTAGGCAGCTTACCAGCGTTTTTGATATGAAAGAAAAATGGAATATTGAATTGTTTACCATGAAGATGTCCAGCCATTAAATAGTCAAAATCTTTATTTAAGTGTAGAACTACGTTAGGATCGTGGGTAATAATCAGTTTTGTTTTACGTTCATCAACAGCTTGAAACGCAGCTTCAATGTCACTTTTACCTGAATCGAAATCATCGATTCCTATTAATTCAAATCGTTCTAAGTGTAACGACTCGTTTCTTAACAAATGAAACCCATATTTTCTTAGAAGCTTGACAATATCTTTTACATTCTTCTGCTGATAATCATGGTTTCCAAGAACACAATATACGGGCACGTTGGAAATAGTCATAGCTCTTAGGTACTCTTCTAGTCTAGGAAGCCTTTTTCGGTATTTGGTAAAATCACCCGTAATAAATATATAGTCCGGTTTTTCATCATTAATAATAGCGGCTATTCTGGAAGGACTAATTCTTAATCTTTCAACATGCATATCACTTATTTGTAGAATTCTCACATTTAGATTAAGTGGGTATTTAATCCGCTCAATTTTCAGCCATTGTGTCGGTAAAATAAAGATTATGTAGCAAGCAAACACCACTAAGAATAAGTAAAGGCAGTTCAATAAATTTCCTTCCAAGCTCATCCTCCTCAGCAAAAGCGTATCAAATAATAATTACATATATTTTAATTTTTATTATAGTGTTAATACATTAATGCCACATGAGTATAAGAGTTCAATTATGATTCCTTATTTTGGGAGGAGTCCCCTATTTACCGCCGATATCCAATAAAAAAATCCCTATCGCTACTCCGACTTGTGGTCAGCTGAGCGTTAGAGGGATTTATTTTTTCATCAAAAGCCAAATCACTATGGCCCAGAGTGGAATAGACAGTAGGATACTCCATAAGCACCCTATAGCGAAACCTAATTTCGCTTTTTGTTCATTTTTTGATAAATCATCGTTCGGCATGTTCCACCAACTCTAGCGGGAGTCCATCGGGGTCTGCAAAAAACGTATACCGATCGCCTGTTATGGGATCAATTCGTATCGGTTCAACGGCAATTCCCTTGCTTTCTAGTTCTTTGACGGTTTCGTCCATATTCCCAACAACAAAAGCCAAGTGCCGAAGTCCTCGCGCCTCTGGCCTATTCACTCTTAATGGTGGATTAGGAAACGAAAACAATTCGATCTGCTGCTCTGTTTCTCCTATGCGCAAATCCAGCTTATAGGAATCACGTTCTGCCCGGTACGACTCATTGACGATCGTCATTCCTAGTAGTTCAACATAGAAATGCTTCGACCGTTCGTAATTCGAGCTAATAATAGCCACATGATGAATGCGATCGATTTTCACTAACACGCCCCCCCCCGGCTCCGTAAATAAACCGCATTCCGGGAACTCCCCATCCTGCGGTTCGTTTATTATTTTATCCGTCTGCTCTCATCGTTTCAACAATTTTCTTCAAAATATTCTCAGCTTGCGCATATTCAACCTGACAAGTGCCTGCTGCGTGGTGACCTCCTCCGCCATTTTGGAGCATCAAAGTCCCGATGTTCGTTTGGGAGGAGCGATTCACGATGCTGTGCCCGCAAGCAAATACGCAATTTTGTTTATTGCGCCCGTCCACGATCCATATGGATACATTCTGCTCTGGAAAAAGCGCGTAAACCATGAATCGGTTGCCGGGATAGATCGTTTCAACGTCCCGAAGATCCGTTATGATCACATTTCCTTCTGTACAGGTATGCTTAATAAGCATTTCACGGTACTGAGCATCTAGTTCATAATACCGTTCCACCCGTTCCTTCACGTCCGGAAGCTCCATAATTTGATCAACCGTCATCACGTCGCAATGATCCACAAGCTCTTCCATAAGCTGATAATTGCTAATTCGATAGTCCCGGTAACGTCCTAAACCCGTCCGAGCATCCATGATGAATGACAACAAATCCCAACCGGATGGGTTCAAAATATCATCTTTACTAAATTGTGCTGCATCCGCTTTATCTACGCCTTGCATAATATCGTCAATATCACCGAAGGTTTCTTGCCCTCCATAATAATCATAAACGACGCGTGCTGCACTTGGTGCAATGCGGGTTTCCCCTTTGAATGCCACCTTTTCGCCCATCCGCTCAAGTTCGCTGGAGTGGTGATCAAACCATAATCCGCAGCCTGCAACATAAGGCACATTGGCCAAAATATCGTTCTCGGTAACCTCGATCAAACCATCCTGCATATCTTTGGGATGAACGAATTTCATTTCATCAACCATGTTTAACTTTCTGAAAAGCATTGCGCATACTAAACCGTCAAAATCCGAACGCGTAATTAATCTCATAACGCAAAGCCCCCTACTGAATAGTACTTAAGAACTATGTATGATTATGTGTTCCATTATATCAGCACCTGTCGATTTGTGACAATCATTTTGTCGTCAGGGCTTTTCGGATGTAAAAAAAAGAACAGTTCGCCTATACTGGCTGAACCGTTCTTAATTTGGACGTCAAAATTTGATAGAGTCTAGTCATAAAAGCCTCAATTTGAGGCATCGGAGGCATTTTCACGGAAAGCTTAACTTCACCTTTCCAGTAGAAAATCAAAATGCTGTTGCTTCTCCCCTGAAACATCTCAACATCCCAACATGCTTCATTAAGTGCGTATTCTTCTAAATTAATCAATAGCTTTGGTCCATCCGAGGATGGCACCAAACGGGCAACATGATTGCCGCAAAGTGATGTTACTTTTTGCTCTTCATGTAATTCAGACTGCATGCTGCTTGGTCCTCCTTTTATCCATTGTTTATGAAAG
Source organism: Paenibacillus sp. J22R160 (assembly GCF_059692135.1). Lineage (NCBI taxonomy): Bacteria > Bacillati > Bacillota > Bacilli > Caryophanales > Paenibacillaceae > Paenibacillus > Paenibacillus sp. J22R160. The sequence goes on from NZ_JCAUAU010000001.1 coordinate 751,086, forward strand.
TTATGACAGAGAAAAACCCCACCATAGTGTACCGATCGGAGGGGCTCTAAGTTGAATACCCAATCGCTCGGCAGCTGGCTGGCAACAAGTCCTTTTCAGGAACAAGGTAGCCCCTATAGCTTTGCGTCACTGACTTTCGTCAGTTTTGCCATTGTCGAGATGTGTTGTGAAGTCTTTTGCAAGAAATAACTACACTCTCAAGAATAAGGGAAGTTGTTTTGAAATCGTATAGTTCTCAAGAACTATTTTTGCAAGATCTATCAAAAAATTTCTTTTTTCGACCTGTTTTTCAAAAGCATTTGTAGATTATTGGCGCCTTTCCAGTAAAAGAGTGAGCCCGCAAGTGTCACAAAGGCGATGATGAGATAAAGCGTAGTACCCCCATACGTCACAAGCAAAAAGCCTCCAACCCATGGTCCCATAAAGTGACCTACGTTTGTTAAGGTTTGTGCACCGAAATAAGTACCTCGCATATGCTCAGGTGCCAGCTTATCAATCAGCATGCTCGCCGCGGGATAATTCAAAATTTCGCCTAGAGTAAAAATCGCCATTGAAGCAATCATTGGAATTAGCGAGTGCGAGAACGCAAAACCGATATCCCCTAACGCAAACATCAAATTGCCAAAAATAATGGCTGCAAGTGGTGTGTATTTATCAGAGATCCGTGTAAGAGGAATCTGCATTGCAATGACCACGATAGCATTGACACTCATAAGGACAGCAAACATTCTCACACCTTCAGTGAAATTCTGTTCCAAATATTGCGATAGTGTCACCATGACTTGCGAGTAGCCGATAGCCCCGATAATTCCGCCCAGAATATAGTAGCGAAACGTGACATCACGTTGGATGACCCGCAAAGCGGAGACAAACGTAACCGGTTGTTTCTTCTCCCCTTCTATTTGCTTAATGCCAAAAACGATGAGGAGAACATAAAGTGTAACCGCATAGAGAAAATATACGATTCCAGTCAGTAGAAACGGCAGTGAGCCATCCATCGTTGCAAAAAAGGCCCCTAATAAAGGTCCTACAGCAACACCGACATTAATCGCCATGTATCTCATTGAAAACACACTGAGTCGTTTGGCCGGCTCGGTCAAATCCGCCATCAACGCTTGAGAGACTGGTTCGTAGAAGGAGCGGCACAAGCCGTTAAGCATATTCAGCATCATGAACAAAATCGGCAGTTTCACAATACTAAAGCCTAGAAACACAACCCCCCATCCAAAAAGAGCAGCCAGCATGATGACGCGTCTGCCGAATCGGTCAGATAAGTTACCACCAATAAATCCTCCAACTGTTCCTGCTAAGGCGCCCATTCCAATAACGGCCCCGATCATTACCGCGCTCATCGACGTATGCTTAGCTAAGTAAATTGCTAGAAAAGGCAGACTCATGGAAGACGCAGCCCTGGCCATAACCGTTCCTAAAATTAACGTATGTACAATCGGATGATACGAACCAAGAAAACCGCGTAACCGATTCATCTGTCAGAACTCCTCTCGCTGTTAATTTACCATAGGTTAAGAAAATGAGATCAAGAACCCATTATACACGAAAAAAGGCTATTCGTGTCCTTAATTATAATTTTTTGTCGAATAAAAAGCAGGCTCCCCGTAATCGAACGGGAAGCCTGTTTTAAACACTTTTCGCGGCACTGAGTGCCCATAATTTTAAACTATCAAAAGGAAGAATGGTCAACTCATCAGGGAAGTTATAGGCTTCACTGCAAACCGCTAAATGATACGGCTTCTCGCTGTTCAGCGCATCCAACACAAAGGTTCTGCAAAAATAGCATTTATTCTCGTAAATGGTTACGGCTTCACTTGCAGTGAACTTATCAAATGATGCCTCCGTAAATGGATAACCAAGTCCGACGCCTATCAGTTTGGCGAAGCTTTCTTTCATCGCCCAGTGTTCACAAAGAAAGGCCTCACGATCTTGAATCGTACGATATTCCCTGCGTTCCGAAGGAGATAATATACATTCCTCCAAATTAACAAAACGCGGATCTTGCTTTTCAACATCAATCCCTACCTCACAAGAAGCAAGGACAATAGTGACCCACTCCCCGGAATGAGAAATATTAAAAGTAATATCTGGCCAGTCGCTTAGGGATGGCTTTCCTAATGGATTGTATATGACGCTAGGTCTTCTTTTTCCAATCCTACATAGTTCGTTACGCAGCACAAATTGGAGCAAAATGTCCCCTACGATCATTCTTTGCTGTTGATCTTTTTGCAGACATTTGTCAATCTTAGACCTTCTTACCTGGTCTAGAAGTGAACCAAATAACTTCCAGATGTCAACTCCCGTGTGAGGGTAAATCCTCGTAGCAATAATCTTCATTTGCATACTGATCCTCATATTGTTTAATCATTTGACAAATGAACTTGGCATCCCGATGTACCCATCCTATTAATGCAGACCCTCGGGAGGACAGCCAAGGTAGACCTACAAAATACAACCCGGGAATTAACGTAACGCCCCGTTCATGAATGACCGTTTGTTTGTTATTTAAAATCTCGGGAATATGAAGCCAAGGATAATTGGACCGAAACCCGGTAGCCCATATGATCGTTCCCGCTTCAAGAGATGAGCCATCGGCAAATTTCAACTGTTTCTCGCTGCCATTTGTTGTCCTCGCTAATAAATTGACCCTTCCACTGCTTATTGCATTCCTAAGTTCAAAGCCATAGAGCGGATCTTTCTTTTTAATAAATCTTCGCCCGACCCATGACTCTGGACTTTTTCGCAATATCCCGACCTTCTCATACCACCAAAAAAGACTTCTTCCGAATAAACGATAGGGCAAATACTGGATGTCATGACCCAATGACAAATAAACATTTCTCTGCTGAGAGATCTCAAGCGCTATTTGCGCTCCGGAATTTCCCCCGCCGATTACGAGCACTTCTCCCTGTTGTGGCAGCATTCCGGGATTATGATAGTCGGAGGTATGTAGTTGAAAAACTTCTGAACTCAGTGATTGTGCAATCGGAGGAATAAATGGGGTTTGAAAGGGACCCGCAGCCACAACGACTTGCTTGGCTAACCATGCTCCATTATTCGTCGTTACAAGGAATCTCCCTAATTGATAGGTTAATCTTGTTACCTCTGTTGATAGCTGGATGGGAATGGCAAACTTCTCTTGATACTGTTGTAAGTAAGCTGCCATCTCATCCTTTGTTGGGTAGCCCCATGGATCTCCCTCTAGCGGTAAACCTGGCAAACTGCTATACATGCGAGGAGTAAACAAAGTTAACGAGTCATATCTGCTGCTCCACGAATATCCCACTTCATGGCTTTGATCCAATACAATGAACTCCCGCTGCTCTGAGCTTAAGTAATAACCTGTCGATAGACCTGCTTGCCCTCCGCCAATTACAACGATATCAATTCTTTTCAATGCTACTCCCCCAATTAACAAAAACAAGTCATGCCATTCGACTCCGCCTCATTCTTTCCTATGGGCTTCCAGCATGAAATATGATTCCACGGGTATCCCGGGAGCATATGTGATTGTTTCTTTTGTTCTGAGCATTCAGGCACAAATAGACCTTTAATAAATAATTGACACTGTAATTGCTGCTTCCCATGCTCATCGTTGCAATTGCAAACAATCATGGATTCATCCTTTCCTTGGAACCAGGCAGGTACAGACGACAGGCATAATACAACATCGCCGCGAGCAATCTCCGACTCAGATCTCACGGAACTGTTAAACTCCCCGCGGACTAGCCGTTCAATGGCTTCTGGCAGTGACAATTCCCCTTCCACAACCATTGCTGTTAAACCTCCAACTCCCTCGCCTAGGCAACTATTCGGCCTTAATCCCCAACTTCGCAACATCTCCGCATGTGCAAATTGTTTCGCGAAAGTTCGCCATTCGTCCTGCTCTTGCATCGACTCCGACGCCAATTGACGATACAGTTGGCTCACTACAAAATAAGATTGTTGAAAAATCGCATCGCAAGTCAATACTTCCTTCCTTGCATCACCATTTATCATGTCGTGCTCAGGAAAGTAGTACACAATCCCAGGTGAATTAGACAGCACATGACCATAGCTCTTGCACAGAAGATTGCTGTCAAGAGCACTCAAATACTCTTGCAATCCTTCCACCAGTGTCTCCTTAGAAGATGCTGCAATAGCCAATCTATGTTCATGATGCCTCCTGCCCTTCAGCAAGGTTGAGCATATTGACAGAAGATCAGGCTGATCCGTGAGCTTCAACCAATCCATATATCTTTGAGCCAAAATCGATAAACTATCTTTTCTCGCAGCAGACAGCGTAAATAGTAATGGCGAATACTCCGATTGAGATTTCGCTGGCAATCGATGAATTGGCCTGCCAACCACAATGTGCGCATTGGTCCCGCCAAACCCGAACGAGCTAACGCCGGCATATACTTCATTCCCAGATCGCAGTTCCACACTTTGTGTAGGTACCACAAATGGAAAACTCTCATGTGGAATTTCAGGATTCCAATCCTGAAAGTGCAAGCTTGGCGGAACGATTCCGTGTTTCATGATCAGTGCAGACTTAATGAGTCCAGCCATCCCTGCCGCAGACTCTAAGTGTCCGATGTTACTTTTCACTGAACCTAGATAAATCATCTCACCAGCTACTTTGTCTTGAGCAAGCACTTTTCCCAGTGCCTTTACTTCAATAGGGTCGCCAAGGTAAGTACCTGTACCATGTGCTTCAATATAGCCAATTTGATGAGGCTGTATGCCGGCATTCTCATATGCCGACTCAAGCAGCTTCTCCTGTGAGGATTGATTCGGCGCTGTAATCCCGTTACTGCGGCCGTCCTGATTGACAGCACTACCCGGAATGACAGCATACACCTCATCACCATCTCCCAGCGCTTTAGATAGCGGCTTGAGCACTACAATTCCGCAACCTTCCCCTCGAACATAACCATCCGCCTGTGCATCGAAGGTTTTGCAGCGATCATCCGCTGCAAGCATACCTGCTTTGCTTAAGCTTGTTGTAATCGCGTTGGAAAGAATGACATTCACACCGCCGGCAATGGCTTGCTCACTTTCCCCTGACCATATGCTGCTGCAGGCTTGATGCACAGCGACCAACGACGAGGAACAAGCTGTATCAATCGCCATACTTGGTCCTTGAAGACCCAGAAAATAAGATAGTCGATTTGCCGCTATACAGAGTGCCCCGCCAACGACCGAATGAATATGCAAGTCATCCGAGGACTCAAGTTCCCTTCTTCCATAATCACTATTGGAAATTCCAATAAACACGCCGCTCTTCGTGTTAGCCCACGAATCCGGTGAAATTCCAGCATCCATCAAGGCATCCCAAGCGACCTCCAATAGTAATCGTTGCTGCGGATCCATTCGAATCGCTTCCCGATAGGATACGTTAAAGAAAGGGTAATCAAAGCCATCGATCTGATCGAGATAGCCTCCTTGCCTTTCCACTTTCAATTCGCCTAACTGCTCACGCTGAGTGGGGTAATGTCTGACTGCATCGCCCCCCTGAAGCAGAAGCTCCCAAAATTCTGCGCTTCCAGATACATTAGGAAAGCGGCAGCCAATACCCACAATAGCGATGGGATCTCGTCGACCCGGCATTTCTCCTGAAGCAGCAGGCTCCTGATTGAGCTTTCGTGCTTCTTCGTTTCCACCCAAATAATGAGACAACTCATAAAGGCTCGGGTAGTCCCAAAAAATCGTCGGAGAAACAGGCATATTCAGCGCTGCACCTAACTCACCTGAAAGCAGCATCGTCTTTGATGAATCTAGTCCATAAGAACTAAAAGGCTCATGGATATCAATCTCCTCCTGCTTTCGGTCAACCAGTAGCGCAATTTCACTTCTTAACCAATGCATCACTTCAATCGACTTCATCAATGTACTCCTCCGAATCGGCTAGTCAACTACGTTGAAGTTCGCCTGTTTCATACCATTTTTTCGTCAAACTGCGCTGAATTTTGCCGCTGGAGGTTTTCGGAATCGTCCCTGTGCGTATCAACACAAGATCGTTCAGGTGAATCTCACATTGCTCCCATAATAACCTGCGGGCTGCTGCTAACACTTCGTTCTGTAACTGTATACTTCTCTCACTAACAGTCTCTTCTTCCTTGCTGCGACTCCTGTATTCGCGGTTGAGTTCTGCAACAACGACAATTTCTTCGCTACCATCGGCACATTGACGTTGAAAAGCAGCAAGGAATTCCTTGCGCACAGCTAGATGACAATTCTGCACGGAGTATTCTATATCTTGCGGATACAAATTGCGTCCGTTGACAATCAAAACATCTTTGATTCTACCAGTAATATAGAGTTCATTGTCTTTAATAAAACCTAAATCGCCTGTACGTAGGAATCGTTCACCTGGGAAATGAACCAACTCGCTTTGAAATGATAGTTGCGTTGCCTCCTCATTCGCCCAATAACCTTGTGCAACGCTGGACCCACTCACCCAAATTTCTCCAACCATTCTTTCCTTGCACAGCCGGCCATCCTTATGGCTCACGATAACTGTACGTTGTTCAGGAACTACAAGGCCACATGCAATCACCGCTCGAGCGTCCTTCGAATCTTCGTTAACGGGTACAGCTTGATCCATCTCGAGAAGATTGGTATCCAGCCATAATGCTGTGTATAGTTCTTCCCGTTTGTAGCCAGAAACGTATAGAGTACCCTCGGCTAATCCATAGGACGGTGCGAGGCTGTTTGCCTGAAACCCGTACGGGACAAATGTGCGGATAAATTTCTCTAAGGTTTCTTTTCTAACTGGTTCTGCGCCATTGAATGCCAGCGCCAAACTGCTGAGATCAATATCTCCGTCAATTTCCGGATTAAATTTCTCTACGCATAGCTCATAGGCAAAATTAGGGGCTCCGCTGTAAGTTGCGCGGTATTTAGTAATTGCCCGCAACCACCGTATTGGTTTTTGCATGAAACTAACCGGAGACATATAAACAAGTTCACAACCTAAATATAGAGACATAAGCAATTGTCCAATCAATCCCATATCATGATAAGCAGGCAGCCAATTCACTATGCGAGTTGTTTCTGAAAGTTGAAAGTACTTCGCTATTAATGACATGTTATGGATTAAATTCCTATGGCTGACCATGACCCCTTTGGGATCTGCCGTAGAACCCGATGTATATTGTAAGAATGCGATATCATCGGCCTCACAAGGCATACAGAAAAATCCGCCGGTTGAGACTAGATGATCCGTAGCCATAAATTCCAACTTTGAAAGCAAGGAATCTTTATCAACGCTTGATACTATGTCTATAATCACTTTATCTGTAGATAGCGCGATCTCGGTGCGCGAATTATGAATAATCGCATCAAGTCTCGGTGAAGGGCGTCTCATATGCGGAGGGTACGCTGGAATTGGAATCACACCGGCATATAGACATCCCATAAATCCAGAAATAAACTCCAATCCTGGTGGATAAAGCAGCAATGCCGTCTTATGTTGACTGCCACACTTAAGAAGAGACGAAGCAATCGTCATTGCTCGTTTGTTCAACTCTGCCGCAGTCACACTCACTTCTTGATTCTCTCCATCAACCAAGTATGTGTACATCTTAAGATTTGGCGTGACTAATGCCCGATACTGCAGCAAGTCCACAAGATTCGAATGAATGGTTGCTTTCATTAAGCTGCTTTCCATAAATTCCCTCCACTCTTTCTATGATATGGAAGATGCAATGCGTTCATATACATAAGAAGTCAGTGCTTCAACGGATTGAAAATGATGGCGCAACTGATGAAGTTTCGTGCGATCAATTTGAACTCCGAATTGTTGTTCAATGCCCACGGCAATATAGAATGCTTCAACGGATTCCAAACACAGTCCTTCGCCGAACAAAGGCGCATGATCTACAATATCTTCCGGAGAAACCCCCTTTAACTCCAGGTTTTCAATAATAATCTTTTGTTTAATCAGCTTCGCTATTTCTGCTTTATCATAAATCTGGGGTTTATTATCCATAGGGTCCACCTCTCCATATCGTCTACCGGCTTGGCATGCATTGATAGAAATGAGCTAATGTACGCTCCATGCTTTGTAAGAAATAGTGAATATCCGACTCTTTTGTAAATAAGCCCATGCTAATACGCAATGACGAACGAATCTCATTCTCGTCCAGCCCCATTGCTTGCAAAACGTAGGAAAGTTTCTTCTCATTGTTTGAACTGCATGCAGAGCCTACAGAAACAGCAATACCGAAGCATTGGTCTAAATAGGCGGCCAACGCCTCTCCTCGGATACCAGGAATTGCAATGTTCAGTGTATTTGCCAACGTATTTGTTGGATCCAAAGTCCCGTTAATCCTCAAATTCGGAGCAAGCAAGCTCAGTTGATCAACTAAAACTTGTTTGTAGATTGTCATTCTGTCATACAAAAGTTCCATCTCCACTTGAGCCACGCGACAAGCTTCTGCTGCACCTAGTAGTGAAACAACGTTCTCCGTACCACTTCTCAGTCCTTGCTCTTGCCCGCCTCCATGAATAAGCGGTTCCAGCAAATACGCTTTATTCACGTACACTCCCCCAGTTCCTTTGGGACCATACAACTTATGAATCGAAAAAGATAACGCGTCGACCCCCAACTCTTGCACATGGATTGGCATTTTCCCGACGGCCTGAACGGCATCCGTATGGATGAAGATTCCTCTTGATCTAGCAACTGCAGCTATTTCCTGTATGGGTTGAATCGCTCCTGTTTCATTGTTGGCAAGCATGATACTTATCAATTTGGTGTCTGGTCGGATCGCGTTAATCACTGCCTCTGAGGAAATAAATCCACTTTCATCAACAGGAACGAATGTAACCTCTCCACCTGCAAAATGGCACCAGTACCGAAGCGTTTCGCGTATAGACGGATGCTCAATGACAGAAGAAATGACATGAAAAGGCGCCCCTGCCCACCGGCTTAGATACCCTTTAATTACCCAATTGTTGCTTTCACTTCCACCTGAGGTCATATAGAGTTCACTTGGCTCACAATTCAATAATGCAGCGATCTGCTCGCGTGCTGAATGCAACGCGACTTTGGCATTCTTGCCAACACCGTGAACACTTGAAGGGTTGCCAAAAGTTTCTAAAGCTTCCGTCATGACCTCTCGTACAAGAGGATGGATTGGCGTCGTTGAATTATAATCAAAATAACGACCTATCACGGCTTGCACCCCTGACGTTCATAAAAAGAAGCGAATAGTTCATTTAGGATATCAAGACAATGCTTTTGGTTAGGCTCCAGCTCCCCAAGCATTTCTTCACGCCCTGCCAGTGTGATGTCAGTTAATTCTTCGATCGCTTTTCCATGTACACATTCGCTAAAAATGCTTGCTGTTGCAATAGATGTTGCACAGCCATAGGCCTTATACTTAATTTCCTTTATTTTGCTTTCATGAAAATTCACACAAACATATATCGTATCCCCACAAATCGGATTGCCGATTCGGAATTCCAAATCAGGATGGATAATTTCTCCAATGTTTCTAGGATTCATAAAATGATCAGAAATAATTGCATTGTACATGTTCTCTACTCTCCTTTTATTAGGTTGAGTATCCGTTTATCCAATAGGGCATTGTGTAATTCTTGCTTCTCTATCTGACATGAATTTTTCCAAATTTATGGCACAGCAGCCTACTTCGGCCCCTTTGATACGGTACATATAGTTCACAACTTGTCCTTTCCTGCCGCAAGGACAAGAATTTTTGTCCACATATACAAGATCATCCGTCATAATAAAACCTGGATACGATAATGAGGTAGGGTCATACACAACTAAGCGCCCTGGCTCACCATGCGCCACCTCTTGTTCTAACTTATCCAGATTACGAATGGAAAAATGAACCCAAGGAGGAACATGCTTAGCATGATGCTCACATTCGATAGCCATGAAATTCGTTTCGACTAATCCGAACATATCGCGCACCTGCCCCTGATTGACGCCAAATATTTGCGCTATTTGTTCGTAGAACTCAAGCCGATTAATCTCCCTTCCTGTAAAGCTTCTCCAGCCTCCCAGTGTAATAACTTGTGACTGCTTGTCGAGTTGAATATCAATCTGATGTTCCTCGATATAAGCAGCCAACCTTTCGACCAGGAAGGGCGGGCCGATAATATGACGGGTGTGCACATGCTCCCAGTCTCTCAATTGTTGTATAACAGCCTCTGGGTCAAACGCATGCCCGCTGATAAAAAATCGGTTTGAATCTAGCAATCCGGAGAACATATTAATCAGCTTTACTAGTCCCATCTCTGGCATTTCCTCTGCTGACGGCGCTAAATAAATGGCTGCTCCGCCAAAAAAACCAAACATCTCTCGAAACATGGAGAAAATACTGAACACGCTGCGAGTTAATGTGTGCTCATCCCTGCGGGAAATACTAGGGATTCCGCTAGTCCCCGTGCTTCTCAACTCATGTTCTAATTCGTAAATCGGCTTCGTTAATAACAAATGAGCATTGACATCCTTAAATTTCCCAATACCAATAGCTGGAATCAATGCGAGATCCTCGATACTTTTAAAATCCGTCAATGTCACTCCTTTTTCTTCACAAAGTTTGTTATAAAGCGCATTATGCGTATAGTGATACTGGAAGCTATGTTTAATTAGCTCTAGTTTCATTTCGTTTTGCAACTCATATGGCAATTGATAAATAGACTTGATAGACGCAATAACGCTGCCAACAGGATCCATCCCTAGCTGGATTGATTTTTCAAAAAAATCACCATACGAAGTCATGTTTAGCCCCCTTAATTTTGGGTTACTCCCTCTTTCCTTCTGTTCAAAAGCGCTAATGAAAACATAAAACCAATGGCTAGACCTGCTCCGCTAAGGTAAGCATGCTGAAACCCCTCCGTTCTAAATGCCTCCACAGCACTCGCAGTTTCAGCAGCGCTCCCCAAAGTAACTGAAACGAATAGCGCAATTCCAAGCGCCCCTCCAAGATTACGAAACATAGCGAAGGTACCTGAAGCTATATTCAATTGTTCTTCCGGGATGGACATCGTGCTGAGTGTAAGGCTGGCAATAGCTAAAATACCTATACCAATTCCTGCTAAAACTAAACAACTAACAAATAAGCTTAATGAAGATTGCAAATGAAGTGTTCCAAGGAGAATAAAACTAATAATGGTAATACCATACCCGATTGTTAGAGGAATTCGACTACCGATTTTATCAATTAATTTACCAACGAATGGTGCGATGATCAGTAAACTAACAGACAATGGCGTCATCAGGATGGAAGCTTTAAGTGTGCTGAAATGCAAAATGCGAGTTAAAAATAGCGGGGAGATCATCATCGTTCCCATTAACAGGAGACCGCCTAAAGTATTGGACAGGAGTCCGGCCAAGTACTGACGGTTTCTGAAAATAGTGAGATCTAATAAAGGGTTGACACGTTTTGTTTGAGTCCATAAGAACCCGCTGATTGTGAGTAAAGCGATCAAGATTTGCCACCAAACTGCCCGGCTTAACCAACCAGACTCCGTCACCTGTAAGAATCCATTAATAAAACAGAATAAACCCAAGCAAAGCAATAATGTGCCCCACCAATCAAGTTTACCAGATTGCACTTGGTCTTGATGAGACTTTAAAGCAACTCTCTGTAGAAAAAGCGCAAAGAGGATGACAGGAACATTCATATAAAATACCCAATGCCAGCTGAACGCTTCCGTTATCAAACCGCCCAAGCTAGGCCCGATGGCTATGGCTAAAGCGCCAACAGCGCTCCAGATCCCCATAGCTGCTCCAACTTTTTCTTTAGGGACAATAGATCGAACAAGACTCATGCTTGCGGGAATCGCCATAGCTCCGCTAATTCCTTGCAAGGTTCTTGCTGCGATAAGGAACGATGCATTCGGTGCCAAAGCGCACGAAAGTGAGCTCAACATAAATAAAATCAAGCCTAATGAAAACAGCCGCTTTCTCCCGTAGAGATCAGCCAATTTCCCCATAAATACAAGTAAAATGGCTACGGTCATTGTGTAGGCATTCATCACCCATGCTGCCGTTTTTAGGGAAATGGCAAATTGTACAATAATCGTTGGCAGTGCAATATTGACAATCGTACTGTCGAGAAAGATGACAAACAACCCAAGACTAATCACAATTACCTGATACATCCCTGTTGCTGTGGGGGGAGCACCTTTTAATTCAAGTTGCATTCGTCACTCACCTTCCCATCCTGATGTAAGCCATTCAACCATCCTTGCATGCAAATTCTAGAGCCAAAGATGGTTGAACTGCTGCCCAAAAAGCTGCTCTTACTTCATTTTGATCTTTTACGCATCATGCTTATGGCGATAAATACGCAGCAACAGACTAGCAAACATCCAACAACCACCATCGTTAACGTGGACACTGTACTCCTCCTTTCATAATGAAGCATCATGGAAGTGAGTTTCTAATTCTGGGCTACTACATCGGAATGATAATCAAAGGCATTGAGTGCGTTGATTCCATGAGTCAGGACGTAGCCTGCATTCGCAACACCGCCGACTAGCAGTCCTTCCATTAGTTCCTCCGCTGTCCCGCCCAACTCTTTGAATTTTCGAGTATGGTTGTCAATACTATAAGCGCAGCCATTCACATGTGCGATGACTACAGCAATCAGCTGTTTCGTTTTGGCATCGATAGCCCCATCCGCCATGGCAGTGGACTGGAATTGTTCAAAAGCTGCAAACGTCTCTGGACGTGTTTCCTTAACCTGAGGCAGTTTGCTTACGTTGCTCGTTGCATAAAGCTCATTAGTAACAATATCATTCATGGTATTCCATGCGTTCACGCTATGAAATAACACCGTTTCTGCATTCACAGCCCCTGCCACAAGAATCGCTTCCACTACCTCTTCGACAGAACCTTCCAGCTTTTTGAACTTGCCCGTGTGAACATCAATACAGTAAGGACATCCTGTAACATGTGTTACAGCAACGGCAATTAATTCTTTGGTTCTGGAAGTAATAGCCCTCTCAGCAAAAGCTTCACCCATAAACTGAAAAAATGCTTTGGATCCTTGTGGCACAATCTCTTGCAGTTCCGCTACCCTTCTCAAATTGCTACGTTCATACAATGAATTAGAATTTTTAGTATCCATTCCCATATTCCTCCATTTCTACGATTTAAATAATATGATATCTAACTTAATTTTAACTGTCAACATATATATATTTCGACTTTATTTTGTTAAATTTACATTAATATCTTCATCATTGGCCTGAAATAAGCTGTAATAGTACCTGTTATAAAATCAATCCGAATCAAATTAAATTAGATATCTAACTATATAATTAAAAAAAGACTGAAATTTAACCTGAATCTGTCAGTCTGCTTACATTTGAAAATTACTGTCAACCCGCTTCATCCAATGCAACATTAAGGCGATCTCCTGATCGGAAAATCCTTGGCGAATCATCTTCTCTCCCTCTTCGACAATAGCTAAACAAGCCTCTTTAATCGAGGAGCCTTTCTCCGTCAAATAAATACGATTGATACGAGAATCCAACTTGTCTTGTAACCGATTGATCATACCCCTGTCTTCTAAACCGCGAAGAAGAAAGGTCATGGAAGCTGGTTGAATGCCTAGAATGTGTACCATATCTTTCTGTGTCCGTCCCTCTTCTTCCCATAGAATCATAAGAACACCTAGCTGAGAGTTCGTGACACCTTCTTCCTCTAGCCTTTGATCCAAATAATTGCAGGCGTTGCGATAATTCTTCTTCAACCAGAATCCAATAGATCCATGTAGTGTGGCGTTCATGTTGGTTCTCCCTTTACAAGTTGCTTTACGTTATATTGCCATTATATACGATCACCTCTCTGATGAACATATTGCAACCTTAGTACTGGCCTTTGGACATTTTCCTCTTCGCATTCCAATACGAAATCCAACCAGCTGTATAACAGATGAAACAGCCGAAAAACCTGGGCTTCAGTAGTGATTTTTGAGGATTAATCGGGCACGATTTCACTCTGTAACCTCCTTTCTCACTAATTAATTAGATATCTAAATATATAGTATGATACCAAGAACCGCATGTCAATAATTCCCACAAAATAAAGAGCACTTCCATAAAGAAAGTACTCTTTGAACCTTTTTATGAATCTAACGTCACTGCATTACTCGCAGGAATTGAAAGCCATGGGCGTTCACGCTGCCATTTCACTTCTACCTCCGTCTCAAAAAAAGAGGATAAACCTTTACTTGTCAATACATGGCGCGACAGTCCTTTGGCGAATACCTCACCACGGCGAATCAATAAGGTTTGATTGAAAACGGGGAGAATTTCTTCAATATGGTGCGTCACGAATATTAATGTCGGAGCATCCGGTTCCTTAGCTAACTCTTGAATGCTGGAAAGTAAGGCTTCTCGGGAAAGGAAATCTAATCCGTTCGTTGCTTCATCCAGAATCAGCAGCTTAGGCGAGGCCATTAATGCACGTGCGATTAAAAGCTTTTGCTTCTCACCCTGTGAGCACGATTGATAAGTTCGGTCATATAAATGCAAGCAATTAAGCCGCTGCATATGCTCTTTGGCCTGTTCGAAATCCGCCAAACTCGGCTTCTCATACAACCCGATTGAAGCATGTTTACCGCTAATAACGACATGCTGCGTTTTATCAGAGGCGTACAACTTCTCCTGCAGGGAGGAACTTACCCAGCCAATCATTTTACGCAAATCTCTTAAATCTACCGTTCCAAACGGATAGCCAAGCACCGCCATTTGTCCTTGACTAGGCCAGATATAACCATTAATCATATTCAGTATGGTCGTCTTGCCTGAACCGTTCAATCCCAATACGGCCCAATGCTCATTTTTGAACACCTGCCAGTCCACTTGATTCAGTATTGTTTTATTATCTCGGTACCAGGAGACGTTGTTCATTTCAATAATCGTTGTCATTCCGTTTCACCTCTTGATCAATCAAGCTTTTACTGCAATTTGAGGCAGCTCAGCTTGGGTCATATTTAATTTCTTATCCGAAGGAAGGAAAGCAGCTAACAGCCCGATTAGCGGCAAGAAAGCGCAGAGTTTAATGACAAACGAGATGCTGGTTGCATCCGCAAGTGTACCAAGCACGGCTGAGCCGATCCCGCCTAACCCGAAAGCCAAGCCGAAGAATAAGCCGGATACTGTCCCTACCTTGCCAGGCATCAGTTCCTGCGCATAAACGACAATGACGGAGAAGCCGGATAGCAAAATGAATCCAATGCAAGCGCACAAAACACCCGCCCAGAACAAATTGGCATAAGGCAATAACAGGGAGAACGGAGCCGTTCCCAGAATGGAAAACCAGATCATGTTTCGTCTTCCGAATCGATCCGCGAGCGGGCCGCCCATGAAGGTACCAACTGCTCCAGCGGCAAGCAAAGTGAAAATAAATAGCTGCGCTTTTTCAACGGAGAGTTGATCGTGTTCAATTAAATAAAAGGCGTAGAAGCCTGTCATGCTGGCCACATAAACAAACTTGGAGAATAAGAGCATAATCAAAATCGAAATCGCATAGGTAACTGTTTTGCGCGGCAGTGGCTGTTTTCTAACAAATGCTTTACTTGTAGCCGCCGATCGGCTGCTGCCAGCGCTGCGATACCATTTGGCTACGAAAAACTGAACAATGATCGCTGCCGCGGCAACAAACGAAAACCAGATAATCCCGAATTGACCAAAAGGAACGAAAATCAGCGCTGTAAAAATTGGAGCAAGGGCCTGCCCGATATTACCGCCTGTTTGGAATATCGACTGCGCAAGTCCTCTGCGAGGTCCAGCAGCCAAGTAGGCCACGCGCGAAGCTTCTGGATGAAGCACGGAGGAGCCTAGACCAACAAGAACAACTGCTCCTAGCACTTGAACGAACGAAGACGCTACGGCGAGCAAAATCACGCCTAATAACGAGAAAAAGACACCTGCGGGCAACAAAAACGGCTTTGGCTTTGCGTCTGTATACAGGCCAATCAAAGGCTGGAACAAGGAGGCTGTTACGTTTAGCGTAAAAGCAATCCACCCAATTTGAGTAAAACTCAGCTGTAGCGAATTATGAAGAATCGGGAAAACAGCAGGTATAACGGATTGAATGGCATCATTCAATAAATGGACTAGAGAGATTGAGAATAAAATTGCATAAACCGTATGATTGCGTGTTGAACTCGTGTCTGACATTGAACTAACTCCTTTCATCATATCATCTGACGTTTAAATCCATAGGAGGGTGAAGCTACTCCTGATTTACAAATTGTTTAAGCTGTGTAACCGTTTCATCGAGATTTTTCATGGTCCAATACTCAGCAGCCGCGACATCCTTGTCTTTGATAGCTTGGTACATATTTTCGTGAAAAAGATGATGAGGATCTTGCACCGTCACGATCAATTTTTGAGATGCCTCCAAAAGTGCCGATGTGAAGGAACGATAGAGGTCGATGACAACACTATTTTTGCTGGCGATAGCAATGGACAGATGGAATTTCACATCAGAGCGTAAATACGTGTCAGTGTCATCCTTCTCCAATGCTTCATATCGTTGATCGAGTGCGCTTCGCATCTGCACAAGGTCGTTCTCATCACGGCGCTCAGCGGCCAATCGAGAAATTTCCAGCTCGAGCATCCTTCTGACCTCGTAAACCTCCAGAATCTGAGCTCTACGCAGCCTGTGATCAAGCGGCTCCTGCACGGCTGACTGCGCCTTCAGAAAAGTACCGAAGCCCTGCTTCTTCTCAAGCAGGCCAGCGTGTACGAGTACACGGACCGCTTCGCGAATCGTTGAACGGCCCACAGCAAACTGCTGCATCAATTCCGGCTCCGTCGGAATCTTATCACCAGGTTTTATTTCACCCTCTGAAATTTTCTTTTGCAGCTGATTCACTACATCGTCTACCAACTTTGGGCGATTCAGCGGTTGGAAAGACATTTTAGAATTCATCTGATCATCTCCCGTTTGAAAATGAGTATAGCATAGAGCATCTGAATTTTTCTAGTCTAAATTTTAGCATGCCCTTGCATACGAAAAACACTTCCCTGAGATTTCCTAGGAAAGTGCTTATGGCCATTAACTCGAACCACAACTGGACCCGCAGCTTGAACTAGATGATGAACAAGAGGAGCCTGATGAGCAAGAAGAGTTTGACGAGCAGGAGCTGCCTCCTCCTTGATCTCCGGAGCTATCTCCACTACCTACAGTTCCACAGCCCGAGGAAGAGCAGTTGCTATGCTTATCTCGTTGATCTCCCGGGTAATTCTCTGGGTAATTCGCATTCATATCGCTGGCATAGCTATGGGGACTTTGGATGGAGAAGAACATCATGGCGCCTGCCAGATAGAGCATTGAGTTCGGGTTTGCTACGGAATAGTCCCAACCCGTATCCACTAAACGACGACTGTTTGCGGCCTTATTAGCTTCCAGAATGGCTTGCTCAACTAAGATGCGAATGGTCTCTGCAACCTCAGGATATCGGCCAGCCTGCTCCATATTGAATAAGCTGCGGGTAATCGCGTCCACATTTCCTTCGCGAAGCAGTTCTGTACGTTCAGGATCTAAAGCATTACGGAAAAATCCGTTCCAGCAGCGCTTGCTGCTCGGCGCGAATTCGAACAGGTGTGCATACACCCAGTCAAACCAAGCGCGCTCTCCTGGCATCTGCTTCGGTTCACGTTCTGGGGAGTGATGGATAACCCCACCTGCAAACTGCTCTCCGAAACGCTGATATTCCCTTGTGAACATCAACATTTCGTGCCACAATTCATCGATTTCGCCGCTAAACATCGGTGTTGATTTCAGAATGAGACTCATTACGAAATAACGCTGTAATTCAAACCATTTGCAGGCATATTCGTCGTCAGTCATACGTGGATGTTCGGTTTTCACCCGATATTGAATTCTTTCAGCATAGTCTGCGGGAATTGAGCTGTTCAACTTAGCAACAATACGATCTAACGGAATACCTTCAAGCACCCCTAAACCATTAGGCAGTTCCGAGGCCCGATAGACTGGCATAGCTTTACCGGGTCGATTGCGCTTAGACGGTTTAGATGATTTTCCAAATAAAAAACGAAACATAGGCATCCCTCCTTTTCCTAATATACCATTTGCTTCCTATTCCATGTCAATGGATGGATATGGATTTCATCAACCTGCGAAGATGACATGCAAATTTTGTAAATGATATAATAGCTTGAAGGAGGTGTTCACGATGCAAATAGCGGTAACCGGCGGAAGCGGCTTTATCGGAAGACGTTTAATTGCCTATTTCCATCAGCGCGGCCATGATATGATTACGATTTCACGCTCTTCCCAAGCAGTCGTACAAGGTGCGCGCACGGTAACTTGGGAAGAACTGCATGATCAGCCTGAGAAGCTTGAAGGGTTGGATGCCATCGTAAATTTGGCCGGCGAATCGATTAATCAGCGCTGGACGGCAGCCGCGAAGCAGCGCATCCTAGAGTCCCGCATCAAAGCTGCACAGCAAGTGGCGCAACTGATAGAACGGCTGGACAAGAAACCTAAGATCGTCGTTAACGCTTCAGGCATGTCTATTTATGGCACATCAGAGACTGCCACTTTCGATGAGCGCAGCCCGCACCATACGATGGATTTCTTATCTAGTGTCGTGGACAAATGGGAACAGGCGGCAGACCAAATCAAAGGACCGCGAATCGTAAAAGTTCGGGTTGGACTTGTGCTCGACGGGAAAGAGGGAGCATTCCCAAAGATGGCTTTACCTTATAAGCTTGGCGTTGGCGGTCCTGTCGGCAGCGGCAAACAATGGATGTCTTGGATTCACATTGAAGACATGGTGAGATTGATCGATTTCTGCATACATAACGAGACAATCAGCGGGCCTGTCAATGCGACAGCCCCAAGTCCGGTCACGAACAAGCAGTTCGGAGCGCTACTCGCCAAAGCCTTGCACAGACCGAATCTGTTCCCGCTCCCTGCTTTTGTCATGAAACTTGTTTTCGGCGAATTGTCCACACTGCTTCTGGAGGGACAGAAAGTTCTGCCGCATGTACTGCTCCAGCATGGCTTCAGCTTTACATATAGTTCCGTTGACAATGCCCTGGCGGATATCGTAAACAAATAAACCAGGAGAGCTCAGCTCGATCCGGGTTTTTGCCCTATAAGTATTCACTTCACAAACCAATTAAAATTGTGTAAAATTAAATTGTATAAAATAATTGCGAAAAAGGTGATTCTTTTGACCGTTCATCAATTTTCAGCCCGGACGATCCGCGGTGAAGATAAGCCGCTTGCAGACTACAAAGGGCAAGTGCTGCTCATTGTGAATACCGCAACCAAATGCGGATTCGCACCTCAATTCAAGGGACTTCAAGAGCTTCATGACACATATAAAGATCAGGGTTTTAGCGTATTGGGCTTTCCGTGCAACCAATTCAAAGATCAAGAGCCTGGAAATGATGCGGAGGTTGAACAGGCATGCCAAATCAATTTTGGCGTGAACTTTCCCTTGTTCTCCAAGATTGATGTCAACGGCGCTGACACCCATCCGCTTTACCGCTACTTGAAGCAGCAAGCTTCCGGTCTGCTTGGCTCCAGCATCAAATGGAATTTCACCAAATTTCTGGTGGATCAAGACGGCAACGTTATTAAAAGATTCTCACCCACTACAACGCCGCGTAAAATTGAAAGTCAAATTCGCAAATTGCTCGCGAATTCTTCCGTACATGTTTAATCTAAGAAAAGAACCGTCTAGGCTTTATTCGCCCAGACGGTTCTTTTTATTTGACGTACTTTTTAGCCTTTTCGATGGCCTCGTCTTCTGTTGCTCCTGTCACATAGCGGCCATTAATGAATATAAAAGCAAAACGAGAACAAGGACCGCAATATGATTTACAGGCAATTTTGACTTCATCTTCAGGTGCAATGACTTTAATTTTTGAAAGTGCAGATTTCACTTTCATATGTTTGCATTTATCACAAATGCGAATATCATTGCGCATTAGTGATCTCCGTGGTTCCCCTTGCTTGGGTTCGTAATCATGAAACCTTCTTCTGGTGTGTAGAAGTAATCAATACGGATGCCATCAAGCAATGGTTCACTTTGATCCAACAAAACATCAATGCCTTTATCCGTGCTTACAACGACGTCTTTATCAGATTTATCGTCAAGACCCAAGCCATAGTGAGCATGGTCACCATGCTTATGAGTCACTTGAACGCGAACCAGCAGGCCTTTGTTTTCTTCTTTTTCAAGTTCCAATTGAAGTACTTTCGCTGCATTACGGGAAATTTTGACTTTCATATGTACACATCTCCTGAAACAATAATTTTATTTCTTATTGTAAAGAATCTAAGGCACGAAATCAACCTTTGTCCACGACTGACTTGATAGTGATTTACAATCGTCACAATTAAGCCTCACTCTTGCTAATTGGCTTCACGAACTTTAAAATAAATAGTAGTGAGTCTATTTTACCCTAGATACAAGATGGTAACTTACTTACTTCATGTATAGTTATGTACATTCCAAAATGGAAAGGACGCGTTTCTGAATGTCAACTCTTGAAAATGAAAAAGTCGCCCCACTCAGCAACTATGTCCCTAAAGTACCGAAAGAAATTGAATGCTCTATTGAACGAACACTTGAAGTGATCGGCGGTAAATGGGCATTTCTCGTTCTTCGGGAACTGTTTTGCGGTACGAAGCGTTTCGGCGAACTGCAGCGTCAAGTAAATGGAATTAGCCCTAAATCTCTAACGGATATTCTCCGTCACCTTGAGGAGCATGGTGTTTTAGAGCGAATGGCATACCCTACTGTCCCTGTTACCGTTGAGTATACATTGACACCGAAAGGTCAGGATTTGCATCAAATATTAAAAGAAATGAAGCTATGGTCTGCAAAGTGGACATAATGAGTGAATAACAGCTGAGGAGTTGGACTTACGTGATTATCATTAAAACGAAAGAGCAAATTGAAAAAATGGGCAGAGCTGGACGCATACTAGCCGATTGCCATAAAGAAATTGCCAAGATGATTCGCCCTGGCATCACCTCCTGGGAAATCGACCAATTCGTAGAGGGCTTTTTGGCGAAGCACGGCGCAACACCGGAACAAAAAGGCTATCACGGCTACCCTTACGCCACTTGCGCATCCGTTAACGACGTTATCTGCCACGGGTTCCCGAAGAAAGAGGCTTTAAATGACGGCGATATCGTAACCATTGATATGGTTGTGCGGATTGATGGTTGGTTGGCGGATTCCGCTTGGTCCTACGCGGTTGGGAACATCTCTCCTACTGCCGAGAAATTGCTTAAAGTAACCAAAGAATCGCTATATAAAGGCATTGAGCAAGCGATTCCAGGCAACCGCATCGGCGATGTTGCACATGCGATCCAGGTGTACGCAGAATCTCACGGCTTCTCCGTCGTTAGAGACTTTATCGGACACGGAATCGGCGCCGAAATGCATGAAGAACCGCAGGTTCCGCATTACGGACCAGCAGGCAAAGGGCCGCGCATTAAAGAAGGCATGGTATTCACCATTGAACCTATGCTCAATGTCGGCAAATACCATTCCAAGGTAGATAGCGATGGATGGACAGCAAGAACCTACGACGGCAGTCTATCTGCCCAATATGAACACACGATTGCGATTACGAGCCAAGGACCCGTTATTTTGACGGAACAATAAACATAAAGCCCCCCGGAGGAACATGCATGATTTCTTTTTATAAGAAATATTGGAGAACTGCCTTTGACATTGCTCTCATTGTTCTAACCGTCTACCTCTTCATGCTGTTGTTCAGCTATCTGTACCGCATCGCGACGCCTATCTTTCTGGCTCTGATCATTTTCATGATGATCGAGCCTTTTGCTAGGTTTCTGAATCGGAAAGGAATGCGAAAGTCGATTGCATCCGCAATCTCGACACTCCTCTTCGTCCTGATCATCTTGGGCGCACTAACGGGTGCCGCTGTTATTTTCACAAGCCAGATCATGAGTCTTGTCGATAAAGTAGACGATTATCAAGCCGTTTTTAATGACCAAATCATACATAAGATTAGCGAATTAAATGATCGTTTCCAAACATTGCCTCCTGATGTGATTGTCAAAGCCAAAGAATATGCTGGACAATTCGCAGGCAATGCGTCTAAATTCATTATTTCTTTCTTATCCGGTTTAGTAGCCTCGCTGACTTCCTTTTCCACCTTCATGTTCAACTTCATTGTCGGAATCATATTGGCCTACTTCCTCAGCATAGAAATCGACTCTTGGAAACGTCTTGCCAGTGAGAAAACACCAAGAACGTTCAAATCGGTTTTCTTCTTTTTAAAGGAAAATGTCGTCAAGGGTATTGTCTCTTATGTAAAAGCTCAGCTTAAACTGATTACCTTAACGTTTATCGTCGTTTTCTTCGCGTTGCTTCTGCTCGACGTCAATAATGCATTTTCCATTTCCCTGCTCTCGGCGATCTTCGATGTTTTGCCACTGCTGGGTGTCTCCACTTTGTTTATTCCATGGATCATTTACTTATTTATCGTGGGTCAGACAACACTTGCGATCTGGTTAAGCGCGCTGCTGCTCGTAGTTATCCTTGTCAGACAGATCATGGAACCTAAAATTACAGGGGAATCCCTAGGCGTGTCGGCTTTTACTACGTTAGCCTTCATGATTGTGTCCCTTTCGTTGTTTGGCGTTGCGGGAGTCATCCTCTCACCTGTCTTAATCATCCTGCTCAAAGCCCTGTATACGCAAGGCTATTTCCAGCGTTGGATACGTAAGCCAGAGGACGAATATGGTCAGGGCAGACTTCCTACGTCCGGCCCATAACCATATAAGAGGCTGTCCCAAAAGGTTCAAAAGAGAGGCGCTCCCTCGGTCATTAGATGACTTGGGATAGCCTCTTTTTTATGGAGCCGAATTGAATAGCGAGAAAAACTCCCTTTATTTCAAGCAAGTCCTCGCTATATAAAGCTAATAACTAGTAAAATTACCGTTAATTAACTCCATTATCCCTGTTTCTAAGCTCAATCGTCCGCATTAACAGGAGAAATTCCATTTATTCATATCTGTTGCTGTGTTATTAAACGATTTAGCGGTAGTATTTCCCTTTAATCTGAATAGGTGCTCCCAAAAGTTCAAAAAAAGCTTGTCTCTCGGTCATTAAATGACTATCGGGACAGCCCCTTTTTTCTGCGTTAAACACGATACATGCTGCGGTATACCGAAGGAGCCATGCCGACTTTTTGCGTAAACACGCGGCTCAAATAAAACCCGTTATCAAAGCCGCAATTTCCAGCGATCGCATCTAACGTCATGGTAGAACCTTCCAACAAATGGCGAGCTCTTGTTAGGCGCAGCTCATTCAGAAATTCAGACGGAGTTAACGCGAAAGCTCTGCGAAACCTTCGGGTAAACTGCACGGGAGTAAGCCCCAGGCTCTCCGCCAAGTCCAACATCGATAAATTTCCGTATGCGTGATCCGTCAAATATTTGCGTGCTTTTTCCATTAAGATATCGGTTTCTATGGCGAAGTCGTCTTCGAGCTCTCGTTCAATTGTGACCAATCGAAACATATCGCTGAGCATATGCTGTTTATGCAGCGTGCTCTCTTCATCCCAACCTGGCAGCTTCTTCAAATAGTGATAATTCGAGGCCAATCTTTCTATATCCTTAATGACGAGCTTGCCTCTCCAACTGCTGACTTCCTCTGAATTTGGCTCTGACAACCAGACAAATTGCAGAAAATGAAACGACAGCGGCTCCAGCGTCCTCCTTCGAAAGCCAACATGGGGTGGACAGATGACAAACTCGCCGAATCCCGCTTCACCCTTATGATCCTCGATTCCATAGACAAATCTCCCTTCTTCCACGGCAAATAATGTCCAGCAAGGATAGGTGTCCTCATCATACATAAACTCATCTTTCCGATGCCAATATACATGGGAAATGAGTTTCACCGCCACATCACGAAAGGCCATACTCCCACTCCCTAATTGTGAAATAAAGTATATGACAATTGTAACTGACTGCATGTTCAATGGGAATAGAATCTTTTACAATGAAATCAAAGACATTCTATTAACTAGTGAGGTGCTGGTCATGAAACACGAAATCGTTACATCCGACATTACTGTTGTCGGCGGGGGGTTAGCAGGTGTATGCGCCGCAATCGCAGCTGCCAGATTAGGTCAAACTGTTTCACTTGTTCAAAATCGCCCTGTTCTTGGAGGCAACTCCAGCAGTGAAGTACGGGTGTGGGTTTGTGGAGCTACTTCCCACGGACTTCATCGGTACGCGCGTGAAACCGGTATCATGGGTGAAATGTTTGTTGAGAATCAATACCGCAATATCGATGGAAATCCCTATCTATGGGATTTGATTGTGCTCGAAAAAGTAAAAGCTGAGAAAAACATTACCCTATTCTTGAATACAGATGTTCATGAAGTTGATGCGGACGGAGAAGAAGCTTCCCGGACGATCCGATCCGTTACAGGCTGGATGATGGGCTCGGAACGCCGTATCCGTTTTGATAGTCGCATTTATCTGGACTGCACAGGCGACGGGCTCGTCGGTTTTCTGGCAGGCGCTAAGTTCCGTATTGGCCGTGAAGCGCAAGAGGAGTTTAATGAAGAGTGGGCACCTCTCGTACCAGATGATATTACGCTAGGGAGCACACTGCTCTTCTATACCAAAGACGCAGGCCGACCTGTGAAATACATCGCGCCAAGCTTCGCTAAAGACATTACACAAACCACTATTCCTATGAGACGGGTTATTCGCAGCGGAGACAACGGTTGCTCTTACTGGTGGGTTGAATGGGGCGGCGAGCTGGATACGGTTCATGATAATGAAAAAATCCGCGATGAACTGTCTTCCGTGATTTACGGGATTTGGGACTATATCAAAAATTCCGGTAAGTTCGAAGCCGATAACCTTACCCTCGAATGGATCGGATCCGTTCCAGGCAAAAGGGAATATCGTCGTTTCGTTGGGGACTACGTGCTGAATCAAAATGATGTCATCGCGCAGGTGCCGTTCGAAGACCGCGTCGCCTTCGGCGGCTGGTCGATTGACTTACATCCGCCGCAAGGCATGTACGCTACAGCCAGCGGCTCCAAGCACATGCATGTGGATGGCAGCTACCACATACCGTTCCGCTGCCTCTATTCGATCAATACGACGAATATGCTTATGGCTGGGCGCAATATCAGCGCGTCCCACGTTGCTTTTGGCACAACGCGCGTCATGGCGACTTGTGCCGTCATCGGCGAAGCCGCAGGAACTGGCGCTGCGCTCTGCGCAGCGAAAGGCATTTCCCCTCGCGAGCTGCATAACAGCCATCTGAGCGAGCTGCAGCAAACGCTGCTGCGGCAGGATGCCTCTGTGCTCGGGATCAAGAACGCCGACGCCGCTGACCTCGTGCTTAGCGCGTCATTAACAGCTTCCAGCACCTTAAGCCAGCTGGCGGTTGAGAAGTCTGCGTCGGTGCATCAGCTTACCGATAATGTAGCAATTCTCGTGCCCGTAGATCCTTATATAGAAGGCATAGAGCTGCTGCTTGACGCCTCGGAGCATACGGAACTATCCGTTGAGTTGTGGAGCACCGGTAAGCCGCAAAACTACGTCCCGCACACGCAAGTAGCAGCCGTCCAAATAGCCGTCTCGCAAGGTTCGGAGCAGTGGGTCAAAGTTCCGCTAAGCTGGCACCCGGATACCGCCCAAAATGCGTTTATTATTTTACGCAGCAATCCTGATCTATCTATCCATAAGTCCGACAAACTACAGTCTGGCGTCCTTGGACTCAAGCATAAAGAAAATAGCATGTCGGTAGATTATGGTGACACTATACCGAACCAGCCTGCCGCTGATTGGAAACCTGGGGAATTCAATCGCCAGCCGATCTGCTTCCGACTGCTCTCTCCTACTTCTGCCTTCTCAGCAGATAAAGCTGCCAATGGCTTTAAACGGCCTTACGGCGGCCCTAACATGTGGTCTTCGGCTCAACTAGAAGCTGGTAAACCGGAATGGCTTGAGGTCAGCTGGCCGAATGCAGTGCCGATCCGCAGCGTAGAGCTTACACTGAATGATGATGTCCATGAGGATCTAATTAATTTGCATCACCATCGGACAGAGTTCGAGGTTATTCCTGAGTTGGTTAAAGATTACAAGCTGCAAGCCTTTGTTCACGGAGAGTGGAAAACGGTCGCGGAAGAACTTGATAATCACACACGCCGTCATACCCACACATTCCCAGAATCCGTAGAAACCAATCGGTTACGTTTGCTTGTGGAGTCAACCAACGGAGCTGAACGAGCCGAAATCGTTGAGATTCGCTGCTACAGTTAATATCAAAAGCACGCTAAATGGTCTAGCCTACGCTGCCGTTTCGCGTGCTTTTTCCTTTGCCGCTCGGCATGGTTTCCGACAATCTTTTTTAATAAATAGGTCTTAATAACCCTTGTTTAACCTCACATGATATGTTATATTAAAAGTGCGTCAAATCAAGGTTTCCTCTTCAAAAAGTTGACATGGGAGTGATAGAAATGGAACAAAATTCTGTTCAAATTCGTCAAGGTGAAGAGATTATTTATGTAGAAATGACTGTCAAGGAAGCGCTTGCACTTACAGGTGCGAAATTCAACCTGAACCACAAATTAGAGACAGACGCTATCAAAAAAGTGAAACAACGTCTTGAAGATAAGCTGCTTACTCCTAACCATTAATCGCAACTACGCCTTCGCATACAGCCCAACGAACGATAACCATCGTCCGTTGGGTTTTTATTTTCCACCTAGAGCTGTATCAAAATCAACCAACTGCTTATAATAATCACGCGCTTTCCAACAACGATATTCAAGGAGGACCAGCCATGTCAGAAGATCATAAACAGCAAGGACAATCCCGCAAAAATACAACGACGAAAACGCAAGATCAGAAAAGCAATAAAGGACACAAATAAAGAAAAGTCCATGCCTTCTCTACCATTAGGCGTGGACTTTTTTTTTCGATTAATTGATTTTTCTTCTTGTCAAAATGCATGGAACCCCTCTACCAACAGCCCCCGGCTGAGACATTTGTTCTAAATAACGAAGTCCTCTTGTACATTGTGTTTTACAAACCGCGCACGTAGACGACTCCACAATTCTCATCGTGTACTGCTCTCTGGAAGATATTACTTTCTTCTTAGCAACCTTGCCTTTACCTTTAGGTGGTGCCATAACCTCGCCTCCCAACCGTCTCCTTACTCCAGTATATGAAGTATGGACAGATCGGTTCTTGGGAAACAAGGTTATGTTCACAGTACTTGTCTAACGGTTAACTGTTTGCAATTCCAGCGCAGCCAGCAGGATCGGGACGATCTCCGCATACAGGTCGGCAAAGAATTCCACAGGCAGCGGATTGACGCCAACTCCCACCTCGACAGTAAATCCAGGCCTTCGGAATTGCTGAATGAACCAATCTTTATACCCTGCATCGCTATCTGTTAGCTTCACGGCCTCATAACCGCTGACGATCGCTAATTGTTCGGCAAATGACTCGGATTCCGGAGGTTCATACTCGCGGTAATTCCAATAGATCTCTCTCCCTTGGGTATGTAGGGCAACGACAAGCTCAAATGGATGGCTTTCTGTAAAACGCGCAAGTGCTGCAGCCTCTGGCTCAGATAACGGCGCCTCTCCGCCATAATCCCGCGGCCCCGGCCCCAATTGGCCTCTTCGCTCAGCCTCTTCTTCCCAATGGGCAGGGAATTGATCATTGAGGTCTACGCCCCTTATATTCGCTTTCCAATTGCTAAAATCCGGCTGTTCTCCGTTCCATTCGAGCAGGTTAGCTTGATAAGGATGATCAGGGCTGATGCCATTAAGGACAAGTTCTACGCCATCAGGATTCACCATAGGAACTACCCATAGGGAATACTCTGAAAGCAGGCGTCTGGTGTTTCTGCCCTGCCATGCCGTTCCTCTGGCATAGGAGCAAGCAAGATCCTCCACGAATTGCATGAGAAGCGGTGTGGTAATCCACTCATTTGCGTGGAACGCTGCGTTGACATGAAGCTCTCTGGCCCCCTGACCGATGCGCAGCGCCGGTATGCCTTTTCCCATCACACTTTCCCCTATAACTTCGACATGCAGGAAAGGATAAATCCTGCCCAGCCGATTTAATTCATCACACAACGTCCCATACCCGTAACCCAACATACGACCACCTCACAGCTCTTTGATCTCCTACGTAGGTTATGAATATGCCTGCTCCATTAGAATCATGCGGTGTAATGAAGTTATGTTATGGGCACTTCCCAACAAAAAAATAGACCCCTAAGGGTCTAATCAAAAAATAGTGGGCACTTGCCAGACGACAGGTGTAATGGCAATCTGATCTTTGAGCCAGCTTTCTGTAATACGCTTAAATAATGTAGGTTCTCCGCTGCAAAAAAATTGGTGAATGGGCAGTATCCCCGATGTTTCCATTCGATCGCGATGGTACAGAATCGTGCTGATTTCTCTTGCCGTTTCGTCCGCAGATGAAATCAAGGTGACATCCGGCCCCATAACCCGGGAGATCGGCTCCATCAGAAAGGGATAATGCGTACATCCCAGTATTAAACAATCAATTGGCTTGCCGACCAGCGGCCGAAGCGATTGCTCCACAATCTCCTGCTCTTGTGCTTTGCCAAAAAGTCCTTTCTCCACGAATGGCGCCAAAAGCGGACAAGGCTCGCTGTACACCTGAATGTTCGGTGAAATTAACCTTAAGGCATGTTCATACGCCTTGCTTTTGATCGTCCCTTCCGTACCGATAACCCCAACAACACCGGTTCGAGTATGCTTTATTGCGGCTCGCGCGCCTGGCGAGATGACCCCCAGCACCGGAATCGAGACCCGTTCTCGAATATCTTCTATGGCAACCGCGGTTGCCGTATTGCAAGCAATCACAATCATTTTAGGGTTAAATTGAATTAAGTAATCCACAATTTGCCGGGTAAATGTACGTACTTCTACAGCTGATCGCGGACCATAAGGACTTCGAGCCGTATCACCGAAATAGATGACTTTTTCTTGCGGCAGCTGCCTCATGAGTTCTTTTACTACAGTTAATCCTCCGACTCCGGAGTCCAGTACGGCTATCGCTTGCTGCACACCTATCCGCATCCTTTGCCGGTTAATGAATTTCACAGGCTACATGGATAGAATATGAACGTACAAGCTGAAAGGTACCTAGGCTTACAACACTGATTATAGGTGGTCGGTCACCTATTTTTTGGGCTGCAAATCATTCACAAGGGCGAATTCATACCCCCGCTTCTTGATTTCTTTACAGATCCGCGCGAGCGCCTGCATGTTTTCCAAAGAACCCTGATGCATCAAAATAATATTGCCATCATGCAAATTATTCATGATATCGTTGTACGGATCCTCGGCTCCATTCTCTCTTGGCTCCCAATCTCGCATGGCTGTCGACCAAAAGACAGACGTATACCCCATACTGGATACTAAACTTAAGTTGTGCATATTGTAGTGACCGTAAGGGAAGCGGAAATATTTCTCAACTTCCTTACCCGTCAGTTTCTTATATAAGGCTTCAAAATCCGTAATTTCCTTGCGAATTTGATCATCACTCAGCTCATTGAAATCTTTGTGCGTCATCGTATGATTGGCAACAAAATGGCCGTCGGCCACAACTCTTTTTAAATAATCCGGATTTAACTTAATATTGTTGCCTGATATGAAAAAGTTCGCTTTCACACCGTTTTCCTTCAAGGATTTCAGCATTAAATCCACTTCAATCAGCGGGCCTCCTGCGTCAATCGTTAAGTAAACCTTTTTCCCGGTCCCTACCCAAACGGCTTTCTGATCAGCGGTAAAAGATTTCGTTTCTTTCGGAAAATCGGGAACTTGTCCTGTTTTCTTCTTCATGTAATACCACGAATAAGGCACTTTGTCCCCTGTGGGGGTCTTTGTAATTGTCGTGCCCGCTGCCGGCTTTGTTGATGCTGTAGGGCTGGGGGCCGTCGTTGGTTGCGGAGTTGCACTCGGTACTACGCTTGGCTTAGGAGTAGCTATGGGCTTTGCTGTTGGTTTAGGAGTTGGCGTTGGCGTTGGCTCAACCGCTATGGTAGTTGCTTGCGGATTTGGCGTCGTTACAGCTTCGGCTGCTGGAGAAAGCAGGCTCTTGTCTGCACAACCGACCAATGTTGCGCTTAAAAGGATCAGCAGTGCAGCACTTTTGGTAATTGGTGTCATCGTAGCACCTCGTTAGTTAGGAATACGTTCAGTACTCCTTTCGACAGTGCTAGACAAATTACCTGCCTATTTTTGGTACGGGGGTTTATTTCGTAGCTCGGTATGTCAAGTATTGGAGAATAGTAATCAAAATAAAAGCAGTTCCGGCAAGCATAGGAATCGTAATAAATCCAAGCCAGTTCAAGTAATCTACATCACATGGGATTGGCCCGCAACCCGTTGCGGATTCGTGGAAAACCCCAGATTGGAGCAAAACGTGATAAACGGAAATACAGGCTCCCCAGATCGTCAAGGGTAGAACATAAATCGTCAGCTTATAGTCTCTACGCACAGCTGCGATCCCCAAGATGATAGCCAGCGGATACATGAGAATACGTTGATACCAACATAGTTTGCAAGGAATAAAATGCATAATTTCCGAGAAATACAGACTCCCTAATGTGGCGATTAAAGCAATCAGCCAGGATAGGTACATACCGTTTTCTTTTAAGAATTTTTTTGACATTTGTGCTCGTCCTCCCCTTCCCCATTATTATAGAAAAATATAGGAGGGAAGTCTAACCTTTTGGGTGAGCCGGCTTTTCGGCTCTCTCGGGCGGGCATTCGGCCTCCACTCCGTCAAATCCGTACGCTAGACGGCCTTTCTGAGCGTCTCGCGGCTTGTTTCACGCCGCTTGGCTTCCCAGACGGCCTTTTCAGCTCTCTCGGACGGGCATTCGGCCTCCACTCCGTCAAATCCGTACGCGAGACGGCCTTTCTGAGCGTCTCGCGGCTTGTTCACGCGGCCTCGGCTTCCGAGACGGCCTTTTCGGCTCTCTCGGACGGGCATTCGGCATCCACTCCGTCAAATCCGTACGCGAGACGGCCTTTCTGAACGTCTCGCGGCTTGTTCACGCCGCCTCGGCTTCCGAGACGGCCTTTTCGGCTCTCTCGGACCAAGCTCCTCAGCGCGCATCACAAAAAAACGACTAAGCAGGCCACAACTTGCCCGCTTAATCGTTCTAAACCGAGAAGCTATACGCGACTTCTCTCGTTTGTTTCACCAGCCCGCGCCACTGTTCCACCGGAACGATGTCGACGACCGCTTTGATCGGGATACTCGCAAAATCCAGCTCCGGCACAGCCTCCAGCTTCATCCGGTTGGTGACCAATCGGTCAAGCCAACCGGGGTACAACCGCTCCATCTGCTGCAGCCGGTAGATGGCCGTTTCAAAATCCTTGCGCGCCGCGTTCACTGAGCCAATCACGCATTTGTTCTCCAACACCATGCTCTGATTGAGCATGTCGGAGGAAATCTCCAGCTTGCGGTCAGCTGGCGTGACCCCGAGCAGCGCCAGCACGCCATTCGGTGCTAGCACAGCCATGGCCTCGAAGGCAAGCGGGCTGTAGCCCGTGCATTCGAGCACCAGATCTAACGGCTTGCGGAGTCCCTCCGCATAAGCTGTCAAACTCGCGGCGCCGCCTTCGTCCGCGGTTTGGTACACACCGCCGCAGTCCTTAACAAGCTGCGCTTGCAGACTGTCCTGCGGGGATCTGGACCACACGTGCACATCCAAGCCGAGCAGTCTGCATGTGACGGCAGCGAGCAGC
Organism: Paenibacillus sp. J22R160; assembly: GCF_059692135.1. Lineage (NCBI taxonomy): Bacteria > Bacillati > Bacillota > Bacilli > Caryophanales > Paenibacillaceae > Paenibacillus > Paenibacillus sp. J22R160. The sequence continues at coordinate 782,883 of NZ_JCAUAU010000001.1, forward strand.
CCTAATGGGCCTGAGCCAAGAATAAGCGCTGTCTTCGGCTCCCAAATCAGCCGCTGCTGCACGCGCAGCACCTGATCCCATACTTTCTCAACAATGCTCTGCGGCTCTACCAGCACGCCTTGCTCAAGCAGTTCAGTAGGAACTTGTACGAGGTAACGTCCCTCTTCTTTGTAGTATTCCGAGAGGAAGCCATGCGCGCCTTTGATTCCGCGTTCCACAAATTCCCCGGTCTGACAGAAGTCAGAGTGACCGTTCCGGCAATTGACGCAGCTTTGATTTCGGCAGGGCCGCCGCACAATTGCGGTCACGAGATCCCCTGGCTGGAATCCACTATCTGCCCCAGCTTCGGCCACAACACCAAGGGATTCATGACCAGTCGTCAAATCGTCCTCCCCTTCCGGTGGAACACCGTATTTTTCCTGCAGAATCTCCTTATCCGTACCGTCCAAACCTACTGCCAATACCTTGACAATCACTTCTTGCGGATGAGAAATCACGGGATCGTCTACGGTTTCTAACGCAATCGATGCATTGCCCTGTCGCAGTTGTTTGACGCGAATCGCTTTCATCTCATCATCTCCTCCCAACTATTGAACAACCGGCTCCAACACCTTGTCTTCGCTGGCATCTGCTGCTTGCTTGGTTCCCATCAAGGTTAATTTCTTTAGCTTAGACAAATATTCTTGCGTTACTTTGATGAAAGAAGCGTGTGACCATGTTAGCGGCGAAACGGAAAGCGGCACCCCTGTGAACGGATGCACTTGCTCCGCCATCGTACCCGATGGCAACGCGTGGCGGATCGCCCAGAACATCAGATTCTCCGCTTCTTGCAGATCTTCAATCGCTTTTGCCGAGGCCACCAGCCATTCCGCATACCAAAGCGTACAAATAAACCACGGATTGCCTGGCACTTTAGCCACATCATTCGTCACTTGATGGTAGTAGTCATTCTCATATCTGGCAATGCCGCCGATATCCGTATGTACCCACAATTTCTCCTTTAGAACCTTCATCGTCGTCACGATCCTCGGATCCTCCAACTCGAACAATCCAAAGTCGAATAGCCCGTACATACTCATATCCAGCGTATAGTCAGGCACATATTTATTGTCATTATAGCTCCAATATAAAGCACGTAAGAACCGATTCTGGTCAGCCGCGAACAACTGCTGTTCCGCTGCCTTTTTCACCTGACTCGCGATATCTGCATAATAAACGGCTCGTGCTTTGTCCTGGTGATAATCAGCGAAACGAGCAGCAGCAACTAGACCCGCATACACAGATGCGACTGTAAAGGCTAGTACGCCATAGCGCTCTTCCCAGAGATCGTAGGAAGGCAGCGGAAGCCCAGAGGCGTCCCGATAATGAACGAGGAAGTCCGCAGCGGGTTTCACAAACTTCTCGTAATCTTCCCGGGAGCGCTCTATGGTGCCTGCCAGCTTATGATGATGCCACAAGGTATACAGAACGAGTGCCGTTTCATCCTCTTGAATGGCTAACTGTTTTTTCCCCTGACCGTCCACCCATGGATGCCAGCTTGAGCCTACAGAGCTGTCTGGATTGTATTTGTGCATGAGATAGCCTTCAGGTGTCAACACTTTTAGACAAAAGTCAAAGAATTTCCTGGAAAGCTCATAATACCCGGCCCGGTCTAAAGCATGAGACACCAGCGCCCCGTCCCGCGGCCACATATAGGAATAGGTATCTTTGGCAAACTTCAAAATATCCGAATCATTTGCTGCAATAATCGCACCGCGATTGTCAACATTCGTCCTAGTGATCAGCAGGCATCTTTTATAAAAGGAAGCTAGTTCCGGCTTCAGCAAGGAAAGCTGATGAGCATCTTGGTTGACCCATTTGACCCAGTGATCATGGGTGCGCTGCAGTAAAGTTTGTGGCGACTCTGTGCGCACCAAGCTTTCCAATCGCTCTACCTCCTGTTTCGTATGACCAAAACAAACCCAGAACCATGCTTCTTTCGAGCTTTTGGGAGGCAGCAGCATCGTCAACTCAAGTGTCCCGTCAACTGAACCCTGTGCAATCGGATTCCCCCCTAAGTGGCCGTCTTCCGCATCACGCCATGTGCCTTCGAGACCATGTATCCCTTTCTGCCCTGTTGCATAACCGCTGGGATACGGCTTATCGACATCTGGAGATAAACCCGACAAAGACATGTAGCGATGCCCTTTATAAAACAACAGCGAATTCAACTCCGGGTCAAAATAAATCGTATCGCCGACACCATTGCCATAGATTTGCAAATCCAAATGAAAGTAAAGTTTTATCTCTCTTTCCTCATCAAAATGGTTTTGCAGCTTAATTTTGCGTAAAAAAACATTTTGTTGAACATCAACGCCATCTCGAATGACGAAGCTTAATCCCAGCCTCTCATGGGCGCATTCAACGTTGGTAACCAGCGAATCTTCTAGGTAATTCAGCTTTTTTGAGACCTCCGGATGGTCGATCCAGAAGAAATCTCGCGCGCACCAAATACCAAAATGTGAAAGATGATCGCTAGATTGATTCTCTTGACCTACTAAAGGGTAATACATGTCACGAATATTATAAGCAGCGTCAAAATTAATGAGTACATTCCCGTTCCCAATGGGTAAATCCCTTGCCATGCGATCAGCCTCTTTCCATGATGATGCTACTAATTTTCCAATCGCTAAGCATAAATATGCACGCAGCCCACATGGCAGGGATTTCAGGAAAATGGCACCAATTCACGCTTACACATTTTCATTTCCATGAAAAACATTTACAATTAAACAATATGGAGGGATTCATCACTATGAAGCAATTAGAAGGATTCGGTAAATTTTTGGAAAGCTTACGGGGCAAAATGTCCCTGCGCGAAGCAGCTAACAAAAGCGGACTTTCACACGCCTACATCAGAGATTTGGAATTAGAGCGCAATCGCTCGACCAATGAGAAAATCAACCCATCGCCTGTTACGCTTAAAAAGCTGTCGGATGCCTACAACATTCCATACACGGATTTAATGGAGAAAGCCGGCTACCTCGAGAACGAGAGTGAGCAAGTTGGCAGCAGCAAAGCCGCATTGCAGGAACCTGTTTCCGTGAACGATACTTTATTTATTGAAGTCAGCTCGAAAGAAATGATTTATCATACTCGTTTTGAACGTATAAGCCAAGCTGTAAATTCATTGCTCGATTTCAGTCTTTTCTTAGATAAGCTTGAAGAAATTGGCTTTAAAAAGATGGATACCGACCTTTTCGTCAATATGAATCATGTGCAAAAGTATAATGAAAGAGAAGGCAAACTTTATTTCGACGCCCTCGGCATCTCGAAATTTGTTGTTATCGCTGCGATTCGTCAAAAGAAGTACCACGATCTTATTCTGCGCAGCGTAGCTCGGAATACGGGCATGGGCCTAGAATTTCATTACGAGCGTCCTTCCGCAGCAGATTCATTGCTGTCTTCAGTAAAGCGTCCAATCTAACACCAAGTATAAAAAAGGAGTAAAGTTCATCAATAATGAAACTTTACTCCTTTTTTTTCGTCTATCTATAAGGGTTGATTACATTGATTTTTTGGCAGAGAGGGTTGGTAATGAATTCATGGCTGTACAACAGACCACCTCCACACAGACACAGTCTCGACTAGCGAGAAAGAACAACACAAAACGTTCTGTGGGCATGCGTTTTTTTCTGTATACGATTCTAAGCTTTATTCTTGTTTCTATCCTGTCCTTATGTTGGTTTTTCCTTACTTCGTCAGGCACGAGTGTTCGGCTAATGATGGCCGATACTTTGATTACAACACAGCATCGGGATTGGGCCAAATATTTAATTGGCTCTGAGGAATTGCAGAAGCGCGTGGAAGCTTATTGGAAGCAGTTTGACGAGATGGGCGACGAGAAGGATAAAGGAATTGTTCAGATTGAGCCTGTGAGCCAGGCAGCCCCAGCGGCGGCCGTCAAGAAGGAGCTCGTGACCATCGAACCTATTTCGGGGACGAATTTCAAAGGGCAGCTTGTTACGATTTCGGATCCAAAAAAGCTTCGAATTGCCGTTCCAGAGAAAGTTGGCAAAGGCGAGAAAGTATCCTCCATGGTCAAAAGAACGGGAGCGATCCTCGGCGTTAACGGCGGAGGCTTCATTGACCCCAACTGGGAGGGGAATGGGTTTCAACCGGAAGGCATCGTCATGTCCGGGGGCAAAATCTTTTACAATGACAAAGGGATGAACGGCACTGTCCAAGTGGTCGGCATCGACAAAGAAGGTCGCATGATCGCAGGCAAATATAAAGTCTCCGAGCTGGTGGAGATGGGTGTTCAGGAAGCTGTTTCCTTTTCCCCACGGTTCATCGTCAATGGCGTTGGACAAATTAAAAGCCAAGCCGATGGCTGGGGCATTGCTCCGCGAACCAGCATGGCGCAAACCAAAGACGGCTCCATTCTATTCGCTGTTATCGACGGCAGACAAAAGCACAGCATAGGAGCAACGCTATACGATATTCAGGAGATTTTCCTGGCGCATGGCGCTGTCACAGCCGCTAATTTAGACGGTGGAGCCTCTACCGTTCTTGTGCATAATAATGCAATCATCAACAAGCCCTCCAGTGAATACGGGGAGAGGTATCTTCCTACGGCATGGCTGCTCTTCGAACATCCGGAAACGGCTCCCATCAAGAACGTCTGGGAAGGTTTGGATATTCGCAAAATTGACCCATCCAAATGGTAAATGCAAAAAGCAGTAAGCTCTAGTTCTTGAGCTTGCTGCTTTTTAAGTTCCTTTTAGCGATTACCTAGGATTACTAAATCTTCTGCTGCTTCAGATACTTCCACGTCATCAAGCAATTCCGTATCGTCATTCTTGGACTCTTTCCAGGAACGAACCGTGCCAACCACATTGGATGCTGTGTCTTTCGCTTTGCCTACGAAATCAGAAGTTGTCGTGGTTACAGATTTTGCAACCTCTTGCGTTTTTTGGGAGACTGAGTTTGCCAGTTGTACTGTCTTGTCACTAACGGCTTTGGCGTTCTCCGCAATGTCAGTTCTAAGCTCGCGTCCGGATTTCGGTGCGAGCAGGAGAGCTGTCGCTGCGCCAAGTAAACCTCCAACTATCGCGCCGATGAGAAGATCTTTACCTTTTTTTTCGCTTGTCATGTGAAATCCACTCCTTAATGGTCTGATTTGGCTTTCCGATTCGCCTGCCATCTTTGCCACAGCTCATAACCCGTCGTTGCCCACTCCATGACGTCCTGTATACGCTTCTGGTGGGTATGTACAACCTTTTCCGCACCGTGAAGCGAATCATTCATCATTCGTGCACCTTTGCGAAGAACCGAAGCGACATCCCCTATAGCTGCTCCAGTCTTCTCGATGGATTGAACGGTTGACTCTAGCGCCAGTACCTGCAAGTGCACCTCTTCGGTCAGTTGCCCCGCTTGCTTCAGTAATTGCTCGGCTTCCCCTGCTGCCTTTGCTACATGCTGCTCCGTTTGAGAAACCGTATTACTAAGCTGCTGTAACATGTGTTTTGCTGTAATCAGCATGCGAACGGCAAATACAACTAACACGATAAAAGCAAGAGCCGAACTAACTGCACTAATCTCCATCCACGTCATGACGGGCACCTCCTGGGTCTGCAAACTGCGTAGATTGATGACGGCTTCTAGACGAATGCCTATGAATTACTACAGTATAGGTAGGAGCAGCTTGTTTTGACACAAAAAAACTGGAAAAATTTCAGGGACCTGTCATAATGAAAAACAAATGAACATCTGGAGGAGTCACATGAACCGAGAGCAAGGATTGAAGGAAATTGAACGAACGCGCATTATCGCCATTGTTCGAGGCGTGAAAGAAGTTCATATTGTTGCTTTAGCAGAAGCGCTCTTGAAAGGCGGAGTCACCGTAATGGAGGTAACGCTCAACACACCTGGCGCTTTGGCGATGATTAGTGAGCTGCAGGATAGGTTGGGTAAACAAATGTATATTGGCGCAGGCACTGTGCTCGATGTAGAGGGTGCGCAGAAAGCTGTTCAAGCAGGCGCCTCTTTTCTGGTGACGCCGAATTTGGACGAGGACGTCATTCGTTATGCAAACCGTGAGGGAGTTCCGATTTTCCCGGGAGCGATGACACCAACCGAGGTCGTCAAAGCGTGGAAAGCAGGCGCGACAGCGATCAAAATTTTCCCAAGCGCCAGCCTTGGACTGACCTACATCAAGGAACTAATGGGGCCGCTAGACCATATTCCTATGATGGCTGTTGGTGGCGTAACCGAGGAGAATATTAAGCAATTTGTGGATATAGGCTGCTATGGATTAGGAATTGGCGGCTCGCTTATTAATCTAAAAGAGATCGAAGCCGGTCGCTACGAATGGGTAACAGACAAAGCTGCCCGCCTGCTTGCGGCTTCACGATAATTGCTGAGCTGGAATAAAAGGAAAATCCACCGCTAATTTGATCTCTGCGCGGGGTTGGGGACGGTGTAAAATTGTTTGTGTACCAAGATTTGGAGCCTAGCCAGGCAGCAAAAAAGTAGGGTATTCTCGGGATTGCGACACCACCAAGAAAGGAACCCTACTCATGCCTACTATACAACAAACAATGCT